>CAUUCP010000006.1:0-67956 GCA_963543925.1 uncultured Bacteroidia bacterium
CAACACCAAGTTACTAAAAGTGGAGCTTACACACTTTTTTAGGACAGTATCATACTGCCACTTCAGGAAATCCTAAAGCACTATTTTTATACGACAAACTAAACAGCACGGTGCACAAATGACACGAATACGTATAGAATATAGGGTGTTTTGGGGTAGGTAATTTTACCTAATTCCGTCGGTGTAGTGTCTGTGTAGCGTCTGTGTAGCATTGGTGTACTCCGAACATGCCTTGTTTGGGGATAAAGAATTAAGGAAAGTATAAAGCTGCATTTCCCCGTTTTTCTCCCCCGTTGCTGTGATGCTTACACACTTTTTTTTAGGACAGTATCGGAATACAGGACGGCTGTTGTACACTTTTTATAGAGAGTGTCTAGGACACTCTCCGAGGCTCTCGGTTACTACCGTGTTTCTCCAACATTCCCTATCTTTGTTACCAACCAAAGAGCAGAGAATGGAGCAGCGCGCTTATTATTCCGTTCGCGAGGTGACAGAGCTCATCTGTAGCGACCATGTCCTTATTTTGACTGCCCTCGACGATGTGCTCGCGCTACTCCCTACGGGCAATTGGATTGGAGCCATTGCCGATAGCCGTCCTATGGAGTATAACAAGGCGGGAGAACCGCTCAGTATCCAAGTGAATGACTTGTCGGAGTGGGTGCGGAGTGTGCACATCAATTCCTATCAGTCGTTCAATTTCGAGAGTATTGAGCGCGACGCCTATTCCAATGGTTTTTCTCTTGTCGCACTCCCCGCCTTTAGTTCCGTCCATCTGAATTACGGCGTGTATACGGCGACTGTCCCCATGCGTGCCGTTACCCCTGTGATAGGGTGGGTGGCAGGGGCTGATTGTGGGAAAGAGACCATGCGAGAGTCGGTCGTGGTGGATGGTTCTACGGGGGAGTTCTACTCAGAGCGTCTGGTGGCGATGCATTGCGCCCTACACGACGACCTTCGGGCGTGGTTTGATGTCTTGAACCCCTTTGTCCCAGACTTTGAGAAACCCCACTTCAAATTCCCAAGTGCGAGCTTCAATATCTCGCAGTGTACGGCAATTCTCTCTGAGGAGATGACGAAGGTGAACAAGATGTCGGTTTTACCAGGAGAGAAGAACTTGGCACTGCATGTGAACTTTCGTGACTATATGCACGATTCCTTCCCCGAGGTCAATTTCCATTATACCCCCTTGGTTACTACGTTACGGGGCGAGATAGTGACGAATGCCTTCCTCGATACTTCGCCTGGGAAGAACCTTGTCTTGGCAGCACCTGTGATCCCGGGACTTTCCTATTACATAGGGAAACGGCGAACCGACGAAGAAAGCCTCTATCTGACCAATGCGGGGTCTTCGGTCTTGCAAATCAACTGTCAGTATACATTGTTTTCGACCCCACATGCTATCAAGTCCTATGGCGAGGCGGCGCGTTACCTCTACAACCTCTCTACGATACGCCTTCATATCTCGCGTGCGCTTCAGACAATATTTCTATGAGTACCTTTGCCTAGGTTGTTGCTTTAACCAGACTCCCTTATGCGGTTACACATTAACATTCGCGACAAGATAGTCCTCTTGGTGCTTTTGGTCGCTTTGGTGATTTACATTACTTCTATCGGGTATATTGTCAACAAAACCTCGCATACCCTACAGGATGAGGCTTACTCCAAGGTTAAGCTGAGTGTCGAGAAGGCGGCCTTTGAGGTGCGTTGTCAGTTCGAGGAATATCTAGCCATCTCGCGTACATTGGCGGACGCCTTTAGCAGCTTCTATACGCTAGACACCGCGGTATGGCAACCTCTTTATCTCAAGATGATGGAGGATGTCTATCGACAACACAAAGAGGTTACGGGCTTTTGGGATAGTTACGAGTATGCAGCCTATCGTCCAGGGTATACCAAGGATTACGGGCGTACGACGCGTTCCTTGAATGTGGATGAGAACGGGCAGTTTGTGGTTGAGGTTTTGGAACTCTCCTTGGACGGAGACTACGGACCGTATGAGACATTTAAGCAGCGTAATGTTGCCGATATCTGGGATCCGTATCTTGACACGACAACCCAAGGGCACGAACACGGGATTATGATGACCACCGTAGGGGCGCCCATACAAAAAAATAGTCGCTATGCAGGGTTGGTTGGGTTAGATATCTCGCTCTCTTGGTTGCAAGATCTTATCAAGGGGATTAAGCCTTTTGAGGGGAGTATCCCTTTCCTCTTATCCGGAAAGTCGCGTGTGGCGTCGTACCCGAACGATTCGATGCTGAATAAGAGTATCGACGACCTCTTTGGTATTGTAGCGAGGAATGAGAATCTCGAGGAGCGGCAGCGCAAGGGGCTCTCTTCCACCTTTGTCTACGAAGACTCTCTCTCGGGGCTCGATTACTACGTCTATATTGCTCCGATCTCGGTGACTGGGGCACACTCGCATTGGGGGATGGGGATTTGTGTACCTCTGGGGGTTATCACGCACAGTGCCGATGAAAGTCTGAAGGTCGCCATCTTGGCAGGCTTGATCGGAACGATTTTCCTTATCCTCGCCTTGTGGTGGATAGCGGCGCATATCTCGCGTCCTATACTCCAGATGACCGAGATGCTCAATATCCTAGCCCAAGGAGACCTCGATTCGGAGCAGAATATCAAGATCCACTCGGGTGACGAGCTAGAGTTGATGAGCTTTGCGATGAATCGCTTGCTCAATGGTTTACGACGGATGAACGAGCTCGCCAAGAGTATCGAGAGTGGAGACCTTACACGAGATATTTCGCTCTTGGGACCGAAGGACTCGCTCGGGAAGTCGCTCATCTCCATGAGGAATAGTCTTCGTGAGGCGCGAGCAGAGGAGGCTAAACGCGAGCAGGAGAATAGTCATCGCGCATGGGTGAACCGAGGGTTGGCGGAGTTTAGCAAGCTCCTGCGAGAGAATTCCAACAACCTCGATATGTTGTGCGAGAGCTTCCTCTTTCGTATCGCACACTATGTCAATGCCGAGATGGGGGCGCTCTACCTTCGCGACGACGAACGTTATCAGCGACGGCAGGAGGACGAATATCTCTTGAAAGTCTCCTATGCTTGGGGCGAGAAACGTTATCTGCAAGGAAAGTTTAAGCGAGGTGAGGGGCTCATCGGTTCGTGTGCTATGGAGAAAAAGCACATTTACCTGACGGAGATCCCGAAGGACTTCTCTGTTATCATGGCTGGGGTGGGACAGGCTGCCCCAAAAGGGGTCTTGATCGTACCTATGCTCCATGAAGGGGAAGCGATTGCCGTACTCGAACTGGCTTCCTTCGAGCCATTCCCCTCCCATGTGATTGACTTTCTGAATAACCTCTCGGTCTATGTTGCGGCGAGTCTTTTCACCGTACAGGTGGGGATGAATACATCGCAACTCTTAGCTCAGTCGCAAGAGCAAGCTGAGGAGTTGAAGGCGCAGGACGAGGAGTTGCGACAGAACCTCGAAGAGCTCAAAGCTACCCAAGAAGAAGCCGATCGAAAGAGGGAGGAGAACGAGAGTCTTTTTGTAGCTCTCTCCAATACGCTCTACTATGTAGAGTATAATCTAGAGGGCTTTGCCATCAACGCAAGCAACAACTATCTCGAACGTCTACAGATGACGCGCTCGCAAGTGATACACACCCACTTCTCCGACGGGTGTGAACTTCCCGGATGGGATCGGAAGCGTTTCGAAGCCTTCTGGAACGAGGTGCGCTCTGGAAAGTCCCGTAGAATAGAAACGAAACAGAGGATAGGCGATACGGAGATCTCTGTACTCGAGTTCTATCTCCCGATGAAAGATGCGCAGCAACGAGTATACAAGATATTGAAGCTCTCATTTGAAGTCTAGGCGCGATGAAGGGTATCATCTTAGCTGGAGGGAGCGGCTCGCGACTCTATCCCTTGACATATGCGGTGAGCAAGCAACTCCTACCGATTTACGATAAGCCGATGATCTATTACCCCCTTTCGGTGCTTATGCTGGCGGGGATTCGCGAGATTTTGCTCATCTCTACGCCGAACGACCTCCCGCTCTTTCAACGCCTCTTGGGCGACGGGAGCGATTACGGTATTCAGCTCTCCTATGCCGAACAGCCGCGTCCAGAGGGGTTGGCACAGGCTTTTATCATAGGACGGAACTTTGTGGGGCGGGACAGTGTCGCCCTCATCTTGGGAGATAATCTCTTTTACGGACAAGGTTTTAGTGCAATACTCCGCCAAGCGGTGGAACGTACCAATAAGGGGCTCGCCTCCATCTTCGGCTTTTGGGTCAACGAGCCAGAACGTTATGGTGTTGCAGAGTTTGACGACAAGGGAAACGTCCTGGGGATTGAGGAAAAACCCATTGTACCGAAAAGCCACTACGCCGTCGTGGGACTCTACTTTTATCCGAACTCTGTACTCGACATCGCAGCGGAGGTCACGCCCTCCGCGCGTGGAGAATTGGAGATCACCTCGGTAAACCAAGCCTACGTAGCTCGGGGCGAACTCCATTTGACACAACTGGGGCGCGGATTTGCATGGCTCGACACGGGGACACACGACTCTCTCCTCGACGCTGCTGACTTTATTGCTGCTATCCAGCGACGACAGGGGCTGATGGTTGCCTGCCTCGAAGAGGTCGCCTACCGACAGGGATGGATCGAGCGAGAACATATCCTGCGGCGTGCAGCGCAGATGACGAACAACGCCTATGGGAAATACCTTCTTCAATTGCTAAAGTAATGCCTACGATCTTCGTGACGGGCGGAGCTGGTTTCATCGGTTCGAACCTCCTGCTGCACCTCGTGCCTCGTTACCCCGATACGCTGTTTGTGAACCTTGATAAGCTTACCTATGCGGGAAATCTAGACAACCTCCGCGAAGTAGAGCATGCACCAAACTACCGCTTCGAACAGGTGGATATCTGTGCTCTCGAGGCGCTACGTCGTCTCTTTGCACATTATCAACCCGAGGGGGTGATTCATTTGGCTGCCGAGAGCCACGTCGATCGCTCGATAGCGTCTCCGTTTGCCTTCGTAGAAACGAATGTCTTTGGGACGCTCAATCTGTTGCAATGTGCGAAGGAGGCGTGGGAAGGTGCTTATGAAGGACATCGGTTCTACCACATCTCGACCGACGAGGTCTACGGGGCACTCGCGTTGGATGGTAGCCCCTTCCACGAGCTCAATCGTTACGACCCCCATTCTCCTTATTCGGCAAGTAAGGCGAGTAGCGACCACTTCGTTCATGCCTATGCCGACACCTATGGGCTTCCTATTCTGATCTCCCACTGTTCCAACAATTATGGACCACGGCAGTACCAAGAGAAGTTGATTCCGCTGGTCATAGATCGTATCGTTCACTCGCAACCTATCCCCGTCTATGGAAAGGGGGAGAATATCCGGGATTGGCTCTTTGTAGAAGATCACGTAAGCGCCATAAAGGCAATTTATACGCACGGAACGGTCGGGGAGGTGTACAATATCGGAGGAGGCTTTGAAACGACGAATTTGAGTATTGTACGCACGCTTGTGGGGCTAGTTGATGAGCGTCTGGGACGCCCCGTGGGTACGAGTCTTTCGCTTATCCAGTTCGTCGCCGACCGTTTGGGGCATGACTTCCGCTATGCGATAGATGCATCGAAGATTCGGAATTGCCTCGGGTGGATGCCAAAAACGTCGTTCGAAGAGGGGATTCGAACCACAGTAGACTGGTATCTAGCACGACGCTAGGTCGCTAGCTATTTATTCGGCATAGCGCGGTCTGACCTCCTTTTTGGTAGGGAGGTCTACGGTCATCTCCAGGTCGGTATTGATCTCGGTGGGTTCTATCTCGCGTAGGGTATAGTTTCTGGTCACGACGTAGTTCCCTTGTATGCGCTGGATGTGATCTAGGACTGCCTTGGCGTGCGAGCGTACGTTGGAGCAGTCGAGAATCTCTATCTGATTCTTGCTGCTATTAAGTCGCTCTTCACATTCTTGAATGAGCGTTGTGAGGTAATCTTCCTGCATTTGTCGCGTCTGTCGGAGTACAAGGAACGTATCTGCGAACTCTACTTTGTACATCGGTATGAGCGAGAAACAACCTTGGGAGATATAGAGGGTATTCCCGCGGATGGTCCAGCGCCCGTCGATCTTATTCCCTGGAATATACCCCCATTTTTCGCGTATGAAGGGGTAATAGCTCATCCGTCCGTCATTTCGGAAGGAAAAGATGGTATGTGTGGCGGCGTCGCTGGAGAGAAATTTCATACTCTTGGTGTACTCCTCTACGGGAATCCCTTCGACTACTGGGAGACGTTTCGAAACCCATACCCCGGGGAGTTGATGCCTATATTTTGTCTCGTTGTCCGTATTGTATACGCAGGCGATAACGAAGATACTAAAGCTCGCCATGAGCAAGAGGTTGGGTAGGTCTAGTTTTTTCATCTTTCGTTAGAGTTGGCTCTAACTCCGAAGATGGCGCGACGAAGTCAAGAGAGTTCTTTCTAGCGTATACGAACACCGAAGGAATTTGTTTTTCTCTTTCCGGTCTGCTTCGCATTTGGAAGCCTAGGGCATACTGCCAGATTCGCTACCTTTGGGGGGAAATATATTAGGAAAGGCGATAGATGGAGCGCGGAAAAATAGCGGTGGTGATTCACACCTTAAATGCAGAACAGTATCTCGAACGCGTGCTACGTTCTGTAAAGGGATTTGAACAAATCGTCGTCTGTGATATGGAGAGCACCGATGCGACCCTTGCTATCGCCCAGCGTTACGGGTGCAAGATCCTAACACACCCCCCTGCGGGGTGCGCTGAGCCAGCGCGCAATTTCGCCATTCAGAGTGCCGACGCCGAGTGGGTCTTTGTGGTCGATGCCGACGAGTTGGTGCCCCCTGCACTGAGCGCCTATCTTAGGGCACATATACAGAAGGATAATCCAGAGGAAGGGGTGCGTATCCCTCGCAAAAACTATTTCTTGGGCCAATGGATGCACAATGACTACCCGGACTATACGTGTCGTTTCTTCCGACGCGACTGTGTCTACTGGCCACCCTACGTTAATACGCAACCCGAGATTAAGGGACGTGTCCTCACCATACCCGCTGCCCGCAGAGATCTCGCCTTTATCCATCTGATCAATCCCTCGGTAAGCTTGCGTTTGCAAAAGATGGATCGCTATACCGACCACGAGGTGGAGCGAAGAAAGCGGGAACGCGTCTCCTGGTTCAAGCTTCTCTTTGCGCCCTGGTTTCGCTTCTTCAAAGCCTATTGGATGAAAGGAGGATTCCGCGAAGGACGTGCGGGCTATATCCACGCCAAACTGCAGGGAATGTACAAGTTCGCTACACTCGCAAAGCTCTACGAGGCGCAGCACACCCTATCCCCAGATCCCGAATTACAAGCTTTTTCCGAAGACTCCTCGTCGCCAACGGACACTGTCCGCTAATTCCTTTTTCTTAAGATACGAAAACGATGCCAGAGGAACTCTACGTGGTGATCATGGCGGGCGGGGGCGGGTTGCGTCTCTGGCCAGCAAGTACAAAGCAACACCCCAAGCAATTCTTGGATCTCTTGGGCGGAGGGCGTACCCTCCTTCAGAGCACCTTTGACCGAGCCGTGCGCCTCACCCCTGCCACGCAGGTGCTGGTCGTCACTGCAGCGGAGTATGTATCTGCGGTGCATGACCAGCTGCCAGACCTCCCCGAGGCGAATATCTTGGGAGAGCCACGAAAGTGCAATACTGCCCCCTGTCTGGCACTCGCCGCCTTGTGGATCGAGCAGCGCTTCGGAGCACGCCTCGATAGTGCTACCATGCTTGTACTCTCGAGCGACCATCATATCCCCGACCTCGACGCCTTTACACAGAGTGTCCAGCGCGCACTCCAGCATACCACCATACACCCCGAGGCGCTCATTACCTTTGGATTGCAGCCTACGAGACCCGAAACGGGCTACGGTTACATAGAGGTGACGGGCGGGGGAGAAAACGTGGAAAAAGTACGCTGTTTTAGAGAGAAGCCTAATTTAGCGACAGCACAAGCCTATTGTGCCGATGGACAACACCTCTGGAATAGTGGGATCTTTGTCTGGCGCGTGGCTGCCCTGTTACACGCCGTAGAGCGTTTCCTACCACAGGTATACGAGGCATTACTCCCATTACGAAAAAGCGCGCTGTGGACGGAAACGCTCCCCGATGCCTATGCCACTTGCCAAGAGGTCTCGATAGACACTGGAGTCCTCGAGCGTTCGACAGAGGTCTATGTCGTACGCGCAAGCTTCCCTTGGTCAGATCTCGGGGCATGGAGCTCCATTGCTCACTATATGTCAGAAGACGAGACACAGAATGCACGACAGGGAGACCTTCTCCTCCGCGATGCCCACCACAACATCCTTCATATCGAAAAAGGGAAATTCCTAGCAGCTATCGGGCTCGAGGGCTACGTGGTCGCATGCCATGGAAACGCAATACTCATCTGTCCCGTAGAGCGAGAACAGGAGATCCGAGAGCTGGTAAAGGAGGTCGAAAAAAGTTACCCCGAGTACGTTTAACCCAAACCTATCATACTAAATTATCGAGCGATGCAGATTACCGCCGACATGGTCGCCGCCCTCGATCAGCGCGTCCTTGCGCTGGGGAGGCATCTTTGACATCCCTGGAAAACGAGAAGCACTCCTCCGCGAGCGAGAACTGACCACTCTAGACGGATTTTGGGACGATAGCAAGGCCGCTGAACAACAGCTCCGAAAGGTCGCAGCTATCGATAGTTGGATACAACAATTCGATCGCGTGGCAAAGGCTACCGAAGACTTTAACGTCCTATACGACTTCTATAAGGCTGGAGATAGCTCCGAAGAGGAAATAGAAGCCGCATACAACGAAACCGTGCAAGCTATCGAAGAGCTAGAGCTACGTCAAATGCTCGGAAAAACAGAGGACGCCCTAGGCGCGATCCTCAAGATCAACTCCGGAGCTGGGGGCACCGAAAGCATGGACTGGGCCATGATGCTCATGCGGATGTATCAACACTGGGCAGAGCACAACGGATATTCCTACAAAATCGCAGACTTACAGGAGGGAGAAGAAGCGGGGATAAAGTCCGTCACCATGGAAATCGTGGGGGAAATGGCATACGGATACCTCAAGGGGGAAAACGGTGTACACCGTCTCGTGCGAATCTCCCCCTTCGATGCCAATGCCAGACGACACACCTCCTTCGCTTCCGTATTTGTCGCACCCGCTATAGACGAGACTATCGAGATCATCGTCAACCCTTCCGAGATTAAGTGGGATACCTACCGATCCTCAGGCGCGGGGGGACAGAATGTCAATAAGGTGGAAACGGGCGTACGACTCTACCATATCCCCACGGGGATCGTCGTCGAAAATACCGAGACGCGCTCCCAACTCCAGAACCGAGAAAATGCCATGCGCCTCTTGAAGTCCCACCTCTACGAACTAGAATTACGCAAGCGTGAGGAAGAAAAACGTAGAATTGAAGGCTCAAAGAAAAAGATTGAATGGGGAAGTCAGATCCGAAACTACGTCATGCAACCCTACCGATTGGTAAAGGATCTTCGCACGAATTACGAGACCTCCGATGTACAAGGGGTATTAGACGGAGGGCTGAACCCATTCATCAAAGAATATCTCTTGCAGGGACTTTGACAAACAGGATACTGTCCTAAAAGAGTGTGTAAGCATCACAGCAACGGGGGAGGAAAAATTGGGGGAAATACCGCTTTATATTTTCCTCAATTCCTTATCCCCAAATAAGGTATGCTAGGAGTACACCAAGGCTACACTAACGCTACACGTGCTCTACACGCACTCTACACGTAGCAAATTAGGTAAAATTACCTACTCCAAAATAGCCCATACTCTATACGTATTTCTTTATTCTAGCACTCTATTATTTAGCTCATCGTATAAAAATAGCGCTTTAGGATTTCCTAAAGTGACAGTAGGCACTATGTGTATAAGGAACGCGCGCTGGGCGGCGAAATAAGCAGCCTGTAACACCTTGTTTAGGGCAGTATACTCCCCATCTGTGGTAGGGACTCCTCCTCCCCTCCCCCCCCACATACACGGCAAAAAGAAACGGAGCTGATGCTGCAGCACCAACTCCGTGAAAAATTCCTTGATCAAGAGAGCTTGCACAAGGAAAAATGGAGTACAAAGACCTAGCGGTCGCCGTACCCTCCGCGATGCCCACCTTCGCGAGGTGCGCGTTCCTGTGCCACGTTCACTACTATCGAGCGACCCATCACGTCCGAACCGTTCAGTTCGTTGATGGCACGTTGCGCCGCCTGATCATCGGGCATCTCTACGAAACCGTAACCCTTGCTACGACCCGTGAGGCGATCCTTGATGATACGGGCATTCTGCACTTCGCCATAGTTAGAGAACAAAGCGCTCAGTTCGTCTTCTTGGTAACGATAAGGAAGACTTCCAACAAAAATGTTCATTTCTCAAATAGAACTGTTAATCATACAACGTCCCAAATGTACGACGGTATTTTGAAACAAACCACAAAGCAGAACACTTTCCTATTACCGAAAGTACAAGGGATATTACTTAAACAGTTAGTTACAAGTTTGTTGTAAAAAGTTAATGCTGTGAAAGTTTTTCCGCTCCGCTCTGTTTTTAGGCGCTTTTACGCTACTTTTGTCTCGGAAACTGTTCGCATTTCTGTGCTATGCACTATGTAAGTGCGCTGTGTTGCGTTCTGGTACTTTCGTTTTTCAAAATATACCCCGATGATGTCTATAGCTGTTGCCTTAGAAATTTTGCGTAGGGAGATCCCTGCAAACGTGACCCTCCTTGCGGTTTCCAAGACGCACCCTGTAGAGGCCGTGCGAGAGGCTTACGCTGCGGGGCAGAGAGCGTTTGGTGAAAATAAGGTCCAGGAGCTCGTCACCAAGGCGCAGACACTCCCCGCAGATATCGAGTGGCACCTGATCGGACACCTACAGACCAACAAGGTCAAAACCCTATTACCATTCGTCAGCTTAATCCACTCCGTCGATTCCCTAAAGCTCCTACAAGTCATTGAGAGCGAGAGCGCAAAGCTCGGACGTCGTACCCGGGTCTTACTACAGGTACACATCGCACAAGAGGATACCAAGTTCGGATTTACCCCAGAGGAGGTCAGAGCCTTTTTCACCACAACCGATTGGAAAGCCTACAGCCACGTAGAGATCGCAGGACTCATGGGAATGGCATCAAATACTAACGATCGGGAGCAGGTGCGCCGCGAATTTCATTCCCTAAAAAAGCTTTTTGATGAAGTCAAGGGCGCTGGTGGACTCCTAGAGTATATCTCCATACTGTCCATGGGGATGTCGGGGGATTATCCCATTGCAATTGCCGAGGGCTCTACCCTCATACGCGTTGGGAGTCGCATCTTTGGGGAACGGAGTTACACAAAGCACTAAAGATGACTCTTCACAACGAGTTGGGGCGCGATAGTATACACTTGGGGCTTCTGGCGCGTTACTAGGGTATTTCATACCTTTGTCACACAATGCGGATGTCTACGAAGAGTGCCCAGAGGGGCTGGAAAAGTGGCGTGCTGGTGCTCTGCGCACTGGTGGCGGGGCTAGTGGCGGGCTGTAGTACAAAGACAAACAACGCCTACTATCGTTTTTATCACGCATTTACCTCCTATTTCAATTACTACTTCAACGCTGAGGAAGCTTATAAGGCGGGCGTCAAGCAGGCGACCCAGGCCATGCAGTACGACTATACGCGTCCCCTCCCTTTCTGTATTGCGGGCTTGCCAGATGCAGCACTCAATACGGGGGGAGAGATGGATAGGGTGCAGACAAAATGTGCCACACTTATCAAGGCGCATTCCATTACTGTGAAGCCTGCTAGAGGAAAGGATGCCCTTACGCCGAAAGAAAAAGCCTTTTACGCGCAAAATGAGTTCAATGTCTACGCCCGTAGAGCTTGGCTCTTGATCGGGAAGTCGCGTCTCTGGGCGGGAGAGTTTGCACAAGCACGACAGGCGATAGATTTTGCGATGAATCAGTTCGCTGGACAAGCCGAGGGTTGGGAAGCGCAACTGTGGAAGGCGCGTATCGAGATGCTCGAAGGCGAAAAACTCGACGCAAAGGAACGATTGGCGAGCCTGGCCGTCGCGCCCTACCGTCCGAAAGGGAAATTCTATACCTACCTCTTGGAGTCCATCTGGGCAGACCTTCTGGTCGAGGAACAGGACTATCCAGCGGCTATCCTGCACGGGAAACTGGCGCTGGACTGTGCCCCCTCCCGTATTGACCGTGCACGCTGCCGATTGGCATTGGCGCAACTTTATGAGGAAAATAAGAATTACGCCGAAGCCTTCGAGCTCTACAAAAAGGTCGCAGGCAATGCCCCAAGTTACGAGATGAGCTTCAACGCGCTCGTACGCAGCGCCTCGCTCTCCGCACGAGTACAGGGAAAGGGGATGGAAAAGAGTCTGCGAAACTTAGCCAAGGACGAGAAAAACGCCGACTACCTCGACCAGATCTACTACGCCCTCGGCGAGATCGCTTTTGCAAAAGGAGATACCTTGGCAGGGCTAGAGCTTTTCAAGGAGTCCGCACAGCGTAGCGTATCGAACGCAAAGCAAAAGGGAGCGTCCCACCTCAAGGTCGCTGAGTATTACTTTGCAAAGAGTGATTACTTCCACGCTGCCTCCTCATACGATAGCGCACTAGCTGCCCTACCAGAGAGCTATCCACGTTACGTCGAGGTGGCAAAACGCGCTGCCGTCTTGGGAAATTTAGCCCAAGCACAGGGCATCGTCTTGCGAGAGGATAGTCTACAGCGCGTGGCCCGCATGCCAGAGGCTGAGCGCAAGAAGTTCATACAAGACATCATTGCCAAGTTACGAGAAGAGGAACGGCTCGCCAAATTGGAGGAGGAGCGCGAACAGATGGATCGCAACTTTGCCCTACAAAACGAGTATCGGCAGGGCTCATCCTCCCAGAACAATGCGAGTGGCTCGGGCAGCGGATGGTACTTTTACAATACTTCCACTCTGGCTTTCGGACGTACAGACTTCCGAGGAAAGTGGGGAAATCGAAAGTTGGAAGACAACTGGCGTCGGAAAAATAAAATGGGGGGCGGTTTTGAAGCCAACGACCCCAACAAGCAGGATTCTATTAAAAATGGAGGAGATAAGTATTCCGAGGCTTTTTACCTAGCCGATCTCCCCATGAACGACTCCATGCGTGCCGCCTCGGACAATGCCATTCGCTTGGCGCTGGCTGACATGGCCGAGTCCTATCGCAACGACTTCAACGATCCGCAACGTGCCATCGAGACCTACGACCAGATACTCCAACGCTACCCACGAGACGAAGGGGCTGCCGAGGCTTGTTTTATGGCATACATGACCGCAGATCGAGCCAACCTCGTCCCACAGCGTGCGCAGTATAGAGAGAGGCTATTGTCACAGTTCGCCGCTACCCCCTATGCGCGTATCCTCTCCGACCCACAGTATATGGAAAAAGTGCGGGCAGAAAAGGAAACGAATGAACAGCTCGCAGACGCCATCCTTCAAGCTATGAAAAGCGGAGACAGAACCGCGGCATATCGACAAGCATCAACTGCCATGGCGGGATCTACGGCCGATGAGTATAAGGTTCGTTTTGCTCTCCTAGCTGCTTTGAATGCGGGGAATGAACCTGGGGATACGATCCAGGTCGCTGCTCTTCAGAACTTTGCTCAAAACTACCGAGAATATCCCGAGAGTCGCTATGCCGAGGAGGTACTCACCGCAATCGCCCGACGAGACATCTTGGGCGACGAAGTGCCTCCCCTCATCATCGGTAACCAAGAGGTCGTCGTACAAAAAACGGAAAAGAAGTACGAGGTATCCAAGGGCCAGCATTACCTCTTGTTGGTCTTTAACCCCAAGGAGAATTTCCGAGAACTAAAGTTCCAGACCATCAGTTTCGGGGTGGACTACGACGTGAACTTGAATCTAGAGGTCGAGGACTACCCCCTCAACGAGAGCGCTACGCTACTGGTGATCTCGTCGTTCGAAACCCATGACGAGGCACTTGCCTTCCAAGAGGCGATCGACGAAGCAGAGCCATTCGGAGATACGCATCCCTTCTTTATCATCATCTCCCCAGAGAACCTAGAAATTTTGAAGGAGCAAAAGGCATTCCTCCCCTATGTCGATTTCTACAAGAAGAACTACAAGCAATAGTAGCTCCCGAAGGGTGGGGGGCAGCGTACGACACTACGAACCTTCGGAAGGCTTGTAAAGAACATCGCCGATTAGGGGAAATGGATTCTAACATACCCCCCCCACACACAGTCGCCCTAGTCCCCCGTCTAGAGGTGTAAAGACGCTGGCGGATGCTCACCAAAGCGACGATGGGGAAGGAGTTCCTACAACAGAACACGGGAGGAAAACGTTACCTTAGGGTAATAGATATACAGGAGAACGTAACACGATGGGCTCTGCTAAAATCCTGTGGGTCGACGACGAGATAGAACTCCTCCGCCCACACATCCTTTTCCTAGAAAAAAAAGGCTATCAGCTTGCGACCGCCACGAATGCC
Source organism: uncultured Bacteroidia bacterium (assembly GCA_963543925.1). Lineage (GTDB taxonomy): Bacteria > Bacteroidota > Bacteroidia > Bacteroidales > CAJPTX01 > Bacteroides_D. The sequence continues at coordinate 14,521 of CAUUCP010000006.1, forward strand.
GATGACGCACTCGATCGGGTCGAACGAGAACCATTCGATCTTATCTTCCTCGACGAGAATATGCCTGGACTTACGGGACTCGAGGCGCTTGCCCATTTCAAGCGATTGGCCCCCACCGTACCCATCGTCATGGTTACAAAGAGCGAGGAGGAAGATATCATGGATCGCGCCGTGGGAGCGAAGATCGCTGACTACTTGATTAAGCCAGTAAATCCAAGCCAGATCCTTATCTCCATCAAAAAGCACGTTCACGAACGAGAGCTGGTAACCGTGGGGACGACCTCGGCATACCAGAACAACTATCTCCAGATCGGAGACCTCATCAATTCTGCACAGACTTGGCAGGATTGGACAAAGATACACCTACAACTCTCCGAGTGGCGCGTGAGCCTACTCTCGGCAAACGCCCCCGAGATGTTGGAACTCCATGCGCAGCTACAGCAACAGGCGAACGTCGCTTTCGGAAAGTATATCCGTCGTAACTATACCAGCTGGTTCTCCGATTTGGGCAGTGGTCCCGTGACTTCCCCACGCGTGATCCGAGATCAAGTCTTACCCTACGTAGATGCTGGAGAGAAGGTCGTCCTATTGGTCATCGATAACCTCCGTTTTGACCAATGGCGCATGCTCCGAGAGAGTATCTCGAAAACTTGGCGTGTCGAGCAGGAGCAGACCTACTACGCCATCCTACCCACCGTAACGCACTATGCGCGTAATTCCCTCTTTGCTGGATTGATGCCCTTGGAGATCTCACAACTACACCCAGACTTGTGGATCGGAGAACAGGACGAGGAGGGCAAGAATATCTACGAGTACGAACTGCTGCGTAGAAACCTACAGAGGCTCGGAAAAAAGTGTTCTACACTCTACTATAAAGGGGCGACCCTCGACGGTACGCCATTGAAGGATGGAGATTTCCAACAACTATTGGAAACAGACCTCACCGTGGTGGTCTATAACTTCATCGATATGCTCTCCCACGCACGCCACGACATGCAGATTATGAAGCAGTTGGCAAATGACGCACACGCCTATCTTTCCCTCACGCAGAGCTGGTTTAAGCACTCGGACTTGTTCGTCTTTCTTGAAAAGCTAAGCCGCTACCCCGTACGCTTGCTCATTACCACAGATCATGGCTCTATTCAGGTGAAGAAGGCGCTGAAAGTGATCGGAGATCGAGAAACGTCCAACAATATGCGCTACAAGCTCGGAAAAAGCCTATCTTATAACGATAGAGAGGTCTTCGCCTGTAAGAACCCCGCTGAGGTACACCTCCCACAGTCCAGTATGAGCGCGCGTTATATCTTTGCCCTCGGAAACGACTTCCTCATTTATCCCAATAACTTCAATACCTATGCTCGCATGTTCAAGGATTCCTTCCAACACGGGGGCGTTTCGCTCGAGGAGATGATCGTGCCATTTATCTCCCTCTCTCCACAGAAGAATAAGTAGGAAAGCAGCAACGTAGGATGGAAGAATATCAGGTGATCGCGATACCTTCGGAGGAGAGTCAGGATCTACAAAAAGCCGTCGAGGAGTTTCTCCACACGGTGGGACGCTTGCGCTGTGTCTGTTTTTGGGGAGGTCTCGGAGCTGGGAAGACCACCTTTATCCGTGCCCTATGTCAACATCTTGGGGTCACCGACGTCGTGACCAGCCCGACCTTCGCCCTGATCAACGAGTATTATTGCGATGACGGCGCGCCCGTCTATCACTTCGATTTCTATAGATTGAACTCCTTGCGCGAAGCCTTGGATATCGGCGTGGAAGATTACCTCTTGTTCAACCGTGGTCTCTGTCTTATCGAGTGGCCTGCACTGGTCGAGTCGCTACTCCCCCCAGAGTCGCTCGACGTCGCGCTGAGGCTTGCTGATGGCGGAGGACGAGAGCTCATCATAGGGGCGCGGGAATAATGTGCGATCATGGTATCTTTGTGTGCATCACAACCTCTCTCTCTCTCGTAGTGTAAAATGACCACAGCTCGGAAGATTCTTTATCATTTTTCGCGCCTCCTATTGGGGCTGGTGTTCGTGTTCTCCGGATTTGTCAAGAGTGTAGACCCACAAGGGTTTGCCTATAAACTGCAGGACTATTTTACTGCGTTCGGACTTGCGGGGCTACATCCGTTGGCCTATGGGCTGGCATTTTTCCTTGTTTCCCTCGAACTCTATGTCGGGCTCTTGTTGCTCTTCGCTGAGTGGAAAAAGGTCGCGGGGCTGCTGGTCACAGCCTTTATGGGCTTCTTTACGCCCCTGACGCTCTATTTAGCCCTTGCCAATCCAGTCTCCGACTGTGGCTGTTTTGGAGATGCCATCAAACTGACCAATTGGGAGACGTTTGGGAAAAACCTCCCATTACTCCTAGCGGCGATTTACTGCCTGTGGAGTGTTTTGCGGAAGAAAGACACGCCGCAGAAGGTCTCCTGTACGGGATGCCGTTTCGTCTCGCATGCCCTCTTCCCGATCCTCCTAGCGCTTTTTTCGCTCTTTCCCGCCTTTTGGGCAACCATCAGTCTACCGATGATCGACTTCCGACCCTACAAAATCGGGGCTAATTTGCGCGAAGGGATGGCTATACCCGAAGATGCCCCAAAGGACGAGTTCCAGACCGAGTTCGTTTACGAGAAGGAGGGTGTGCAAAAAACGTTCAGCGAATTTGACTATCCATGGGATGATACCACATGGCACTACGTCTCCAGTGAAAATAGATTGATACAGAAGGGATACGAACCACCGATTCATGACTTCGCCCTAGAGGATCCCCAGAATGTAGACCATGTCCCCGAGCTACTCGATAGGAAGGGGCTCTCCCTCCTGGTAGTAACCCCTTTTCTAGAAAGTTTGTCGCCAGAGGACGTCGCCAAGTTGAATGCTTTGCAAGGAAAGACCGAGGCGGGGGAGATTCGTCTCTTTCATGGAACAGCCTCCTCGCCAGCCTTACAACAAGATTTCAACCAGCGCGGATTGACCACGACGCTCTATACCACCAACGAACGCACCTTGAAGACGATCGTGCGCGCTGCGACGGGGGTTGTGCTCATCGGAGATGGCGTCGTGCTCAACAAATGGTCACTACATAGTTTGCCAGCAGTAGAGTATTTTGCTACTCTGAAAAATCTACCTACGACACAACTCCGTGGGAGCGGAGCTATCTGGCTGGTCTATATACTTGGGGGCGTATTGTTGCTACTGGGGGGGCTACGCCTATACATCAAGCGCAAACAGTGTAAGGCGAACTAAACGGAAGAACGGAGAGAATGCGCGTGGACATCGATGCTATCAAACGACGATTCAAGATTATCGGAAATAATCCCGATCTCCTACGGGCAGTTGAGGTTGCCTATCAGGTCGCTAATACCGATCTCGCTGTATTGGTGACTGGGGAAAGTGGATCGGGAAAAGAATTCTTCCCACAGATCATCCACCAGTTTGGGCTTCGTAAACATGGACGCTATGTAGCAGTAAACTGTGCTGCTATCCCTGAGGGGACTATCGATTCCGAACTCTTCGGACATATCAAGGGATCGTTTACAGGAGCCTTGGAGAATCGAGAGGGCTATTTCGAGGTCGCCGACAAGGGGACGATCTTCCTCGACGAGGTCGGAGAGCTACCCCTCACTACACAGGCTCGTCTCTTACGTATCTTGGAAACCGGAGAGTTCTATCGAGTTGGCTCCTCCACACCCATCCAGACGGATATCCGCATTGTGGCCGCCACCAACGTCAATCTGGAGATGGCTATCCGAGAAGGAAAGTTCCGAGAAGACTTGTTCTATCGCCTCTCTACTATCCCGATTCGTATCCCTCCATTGCGGGAACGCGGAGACGATGTCCTGTTACTCTTCCGTTGGTTTGCCGCCGAGTGTGCTGAAAAATATAACATGCCGCCAATCCAGTTAAAGGACGCCTATGCCGAGGAGGTTTTACTCACCTACCGATGGCCAGGGAATGTGCGTGAACTCAAAAATATGGCAGAGAGGATTTCGGTCATAGAGACCGAAAGAGAAATCTCGGCACAAATACTCGGACGCTACATACACACCGAGACGCAGCGTCACTTACCAGCGATATATCGTGCCAATGATACCATGCCCGAGCAAGAAAAAAAGGTCATCTTGGGCTTGATACACGATCTCCGTACAGAGGTCGACGATCTCCGACAAGTGGTCGTTAAGCTGATGCAACAAAATGCGTGTGTACTGCCCACGCCTACGACGAATGGAAAAGAGCATAACCACACCCTGAGGACGCTTGCCGAGTTGAAGACCCACGAAGAGGCTGCACAGGAAACCATCGTCACGCCTCTCTTAGAGACAACAGAAAACGAAGAACCACACGAAGTGCCCCATGCGGTCATAGAGGAGACCCCACGATCTATTGCTGATATGGAGGAGGAGATGATTCGCAGAGCCCTCAAGAAAAACAACGGTCTCCGTAAACAGGCGGCGCTCGAATTGGGGATCTCATTGCGAACTCTCTATCGAAAGCTCCAAGAATATCATATTGAAGATTGAGCCTATGGGAAAAAAGATCGGGATATGCCTCCTTCTCCTCCTCCTCCCGCTGTGCTATTGGGGGTGTAGCATCAAGTACTCCTTTACAGGAGCGAGTATCTCGCCCGAAGTGCGCACTGTGACCATTGCTCAATTCCCAAACCTCGCCCCGTTAGTAAACCCGACCCTATCCTCCGCCTTTACCGAGGCATTGAAGGAAAAGTTTGTCACGCAGACGAGTCTTGCATTGCAGAACTTTGGAGGGGACTTGGACTTTGCGGGGGAAATTACTGCCTACGACGTCGCCCCTGTTGCGATTCAGGGAAATGAAACGGCTGCATTGAATAGGCTCACGATAGCCATTCACGTCAAGTTTGTAAATATACGTGACGAAAAAGCGAACTTTGACAGAACATTCTCTGCATACGAAGATTACTCTGCCAACAGACCCTTCTCTGATGTAGAAGGAGCCTTGGTCGCTACGATCCAAGAAAAATTGGTGGAGGATATCTTCAATGCGGCTGTGGCTAATTGGTAAAAGGAGCTGTGGGAGCGATGGATGACGTGCAGACTTTTTATTCCTTACTTCGTATTCCACAACGACCTTCGCAGGAAGCGGTGGAACTCCTCGCGGAACTGCAAGAAAAGTACCCTTATTTCCAAGGGGTACACCTACTCGTAGCCGCAAATGCCGAGGAGATCTATCCTGCGCAGCAGGAACAAAAAAGAGCCGAGGCGGTATTGTCCCTCCCAGATTCGTTCGCGCTGTTCCGTTACCTCGATGCGCTGCGCCTATACCAATTGCGACAACAGCACGAGGAGGCGGTGCAGCCGATAGACCCATTGTCGCAGGTGTCGGAGATAGAAAGCGAATCCCAGATAGAGCCGCTGCAGCAAACGGACTCTTTAGCCAACCAAGGGGAGGAGACGCAGACGCATCTACCAACCCTTGCGCCACGTGTTTCGGTAACCGCCGCGGTGGCCTCCTTGGCGGGGCTCTCCCCAGAAATCAATCTTTCGGGGGTATTACCCAATTCCATAGAAGAAGTTGCCCCCTTCCCCATTGCGCCAATCTATACGCTGGAGTACGACAAGGAGTACAATATCGAGGAACTCTATCATTTTACCGTCACGGTGCTCAACCCCTACTATACCCCTCCAGAGCCTGTCGCGGCCGACGAAAATGAGGAAGAACTACACCAGTGGCATCCCATCTCTGCCGAGCAGCAGATGGATCTTATCAATAATTTCCTCAAGAACCTCGACGGAGAAAACGGGATTAAAGCTACCGTACTGCGAAAGGCAGAGGCTGCCCAAAGAGAAGGGAAAAATATAGAGGATTTGGGGAGTGCATCGACCCACGTCACCAATACTTCGTCAATGGAACGCATTGCGCAGCTCTATGAAACAAGGGGCGAGCTTACCAAGGCGATCGAGGTGTATGAACAACTCGTGCATGATTTTCCAAAAAAAAGTGCTTACTTTGCCTCCGAAATAGAGCGGTTGCGTGCACTAGACGCGCCGCGTCTTAACAGTTGACATTTAGAGAATCATGTACAGTCTTTTTTCAATACTCATCCTGATAGTCTGCTTCTTACTTGTGCTCATCGTCTTGGTACAGAACTCCAAAGGCGGGGGATTGGCGTCTAATTTCTCTGGCGCTGGGCAGGTCATGGGGGTGCGTAAAACGGCAGATTTCTTGGAAAAATCAACTTGGACACTCGCGATAGCTCTGATCGTTTTTAGTGTTTTCGCGGTAGCGGCGATCCCTCATTCCAAGGAAGAGGTGCAGCAGTCCAGAATTCAAGAACAGGTACAACGTACTACGGCGGGTTCGATGCCTACCAATTTGCCCGCAGCACCGACCGAAGGGAGTGAAGCTGCAGCTACACAAGACGCTGCACAACCCACAGGAGAGGCTGCGCCCGCTGAAAAATAGCTGGATCTTATAGTTGATATCGTCAGAGGAGACTGCCCCACGCTGGGGAAGTCTCCTTTTTTTGTGGGCTTCCTTTTTTCGTGGGCAGATTGTGTGGCTAGATTGTGTGGCTAAATTGTGTGGCTAAATTGCACGAGATCCGTCGCTATTCGCATGCCCTATTCGCATGCTATAGGATTGAAGAAATAAGACCAAGATCCGTCGTTAGGACTGCCTGCATTGCTCGTGCTCGTTTTTCTACACAACGGGGGAAAGGTACTCATCTTGTTGAAAGGATTCTATTTAGAGGCTTTCTCTTTTTCACAGTGCCCTCTGGAGAACCGCTCCCGTTTGTCTATTTGGTTTTATTTTTTGAACTTTGTAGCAGTAAAACGGGTCAAAGGAGCGTTTTCTTTTGACGAAAAAACATTGAAGGACATGGACGTACAACAGATTTTGGCTGATTTGCAGAAGAAGCACCCAGGCGAGCCTCAGTTCCTACAAGCAGTCACAGAGGTTTTGGAATCGGTGAAAGACGTGTACAACGAAAACCCCAAGTTCGCACAGAACAAGATCATGGAGCGCATCATCGAGCCTGATCGCGTATTTATGTTCAAGGTGCCCTGGGAAGATGACAAGGGCGAGATCCATGTAAACATCGGTTACCGTGTACAGTTCAACGGTGCTATCGGTCCATACAAGGGCGGGATTCGTTTCCAACCCAATGTGACATTGGATACCATGAAGTTCCTCGGTTTCGAACAAACCTTCAAAAATGCTCTTACGACCCTCCCTATGGGTGGTGGTAAGGGGGGAAGTGATTTCAACCCGACAGGACGTTCGGATGCTGAAGTCCGCCGTTTCTGCGAAAAGTTCGTCATGGAGCTCTGGCGTCACATCGGTGCTGAAACCGACGTTCCTGCAGGGGACATGGGCGTAGGTGGACGTGAAATCGGATACATGTACGGGATGTACAAAAAGCTCGCGCAGTGCCACACGGGCGTATTCACCGGTAAGGGGATGAACTGGGGTGGATCGAAGATGCGTCCCGAAGCTACAGGATACGGTGCCGTATTCTTCCTCTGCCATATGCTCGCTGCACACAACGATACGATCAAGGGCAAGCGCGTAGCTGTTTCTGGGTTCGGTAACGTGGCTTGGGGCGCATGCGAAAAACTCGTACAGTTGGGCGCAAAGGTCGTATGTATCTCGGGGCCTGACGGATACATCCTCGACGAAGCAGGTATGACACAAGAAAAGGTCAACTACATGCTCGAACTGCGTGCATCGAACCAGAACGTAGTAGCTCCGTACGAAAAGAAGTTCCCAGGTTCGAAGTTTATCGCTGGAAAGAAACCGTGGGAAGTTAAGGTGGATATCGCAATGCCTTGCGCTACCCAGAACGAGTTGAGCGCGGACGATGCAAAGGCGTTGATCGCGAACGGTGTGAAGTACGTAGCCGAAGTATCCAACATGGGATGCCAAGCAGATGCTATCCACGCCTTCATTAACGCACGTATCCCATTCGGTCCTGGTAAGGCAGTGAACGCTGGTGGGGTCGCTACCTCTGGGTTGGAAATGTCGCAGAATGCATTGAAGCTTAGCTGGTCTGGTGACGAAGTCATCGCTCGCTTGGAGACCATCATGCAAGACATCTTCAACGCTGCCGTACAATACGGTAAGGAAAAGGACGGCTACATCAACCTCGTTAAGGGGGCAAACATTGCGGGCTTCATGAAGGTGGCTAACGCAATGTGCGACCTCGGTCTAGTATACTAAGGCTCTCATTTCTACTTGTTAGATGTAAGGCGGACGCCTGAGGGAAACCTCGGGCGTCCTTTTTTTACATCCATGGATAACCAGTAGATGGGATACGAGGAAAATCACCCCCCCAGAGAAATCACCCTAAAAGAAATCAACCCCAGAGAAATCACCCTAGGGTGATTCTCTGGGAGGGTCGAGCGAGAGGCGCTCTTATTGCCCTCCCTCTCAATTACCGCCCCAATTTCCGCCCCCAGTGCTCCCTCCAATTTCCGCCCCCCGTTATAATGGGGAAACGCCATAATGGGGAAATGCCATAATGGAGAAACGCTAGGTGCGCAAGGACGACCGCCCCCTCCCCCCTAGTCGTCTTCCCAAGTGATGGTAGGTTTTTCCTTTTTAGGCTCGGGAGACGGAGATTGTGCGCGTTTCGGTGCCGGAGTGGCGGATGTGCGATGCGTGCTGTCAACCTCTTCCCATTCGATGTGGTAATGAGCGTCGGGCGACGACGGGCGAGGCGTGCGCATAGAGTCTGACGACGGACGAAGACCAAACTCATCGTTGAAGAGGTCACGTAACGCTGCCTTTTCGCTAGCTACCCGTTCGCGATAACGATCGGCAAGCGCCTTACGGTCATAGGAAACACGAACACCCGCAGAATCGCCCTGTAAGAGCAAATAAAGCACGCCTCCCTCCTTACCCTCCTCTTGGTAAGACTCATCATCTATATCGCGCGATTTTGACCGCATTCGGTGAAATAACAGATCCGAAAGCGAGAGCTGTAGACGGTACTGAAAACGAGAGTCGAAATATTGTTCTCCTTGGAAGCGGAGACTCAACGCTGAAGAGTTGATCTGCATCTGAGGCACCGTAATCTTCTCTTGGAGGATGGAAATCTCATTGCTCAGGGTTGAGAAACGAATGTGTCGCAACTCCTCCAGACGAATAAAGGTCGACAGAGCCTCAAGCCCTTCAATCTCATTGAGCTCGCCGTTCTGTACCGTCACGCGGGAGCGAAGCTGTAGATCCGGGAAATAAGGCTTCCCCTGAAAAAAGGGAAGATGTAGGCTCAATGAGCCAGAGAGTAAACCCGACAGATTCTTGTGCCCGAAGTTGGTGAGTCCAAAATCATCGTAGCGAAGAAAAAGCTCGTGAAGGTCAAGACGTTCTGGAAATAGGTTCGCGTGCAACAGCGAATTCCTCTCACCCTCCGACTGGAAAAGAAGGTCGCCATGAAGACGACCACCCAATAGTTGCGCTTTTTGTAAATCGATTTGGATGCGGTCGCGGTTCGCCACGACCCGAGCCTGTACCGAATCGATGGGAGAGTCCCGATAGGTGCAGGAAGAAAGGCGCACGTCGCCGCGGAACGTACCGAGACGAGACCAGAGATCCTCCACGGGGCTCGGCGCGACGGAATCCCGCTTGGAGGGAGACGCATCAGGATTCCATACTGGCAAACCATCGCTCGGGATCTTCCACTGAGAAAGGTGTGCATTGATCGTCCACTGGGGTAAAGCGCCCTTTCGGAAAAGAGAAAAAACGTTCTGAACATTGATCCCAAGGTCGAACGGAGAGCCGTTCCACTTCCCTCGTATTGCTCCCTTGATGAGATCCTCGTTATTGAGGGTCAGCGCTCCCTCTACATTGGTAAAAATCTGGTACGGATTGGGCAAGAGGCGATCGACACTAAAGTCAAGATCGAAGCGTAATTTCGGATCGATAAGGGTCTCGGGGGTCACGTGACCCAGATCCTGTAGAGAGGTGACACACTCCCCAGAGCCACGCAAGAAGCTATAACGCTCGAGGTAGGGAGTGAGGAAGGGTAGTTGAACCTCATTATTCACCAACGCGAAACCTACCTGTGCATAGAGGTGCGGGTGATCGAGATTGGTCATACGAAACTTCCCCGTGAGGGTCGAGTTCCGATGGACGATCTCGCAACGGGAAATGGAAAACGAGGTGGCGGCACGAGAACCCTCTGCGCCGTTACTAAAATGACCTTGTAGAACCCGAAGGGTGTAATGCTCTCCAGCATACCGAAGGCCGAGACGTTCCCCATACAAGTTCATTTCTATACTCAGGGGGCGATCAAGAACCCCCTTCAGTTGAAGGTCGGCATTCAGTTTCCCCTCTAGTTCTACGCTCGGGGGGAGCTGCCATTTGTATTGCGAGGCAAAGGCGAGAAGCGTACGTAGGTCGAGATTTTTCCCACGAATATCCCACTCGGTCGTGTGATCGGAAAGGTGGAGAAAGCCCGCGACTTCCAACTCGTTGCGGTCGAGCTGCAGGCTCGTGCTTACTGTTTCCAAACGTTGATCTTCGATTTGGAGGTGGCTCGACAGTTCGAAATGTTGTTTCTGTGCAAAAATGAAATCCCCCTGCCGAGCATGTTCCACGAGCCCCTCGGCGCGTACGCGGAAGTAAGAGTTGCCACCAACCAAAGAAAACTGAGCTCGGAGCTTGGGGAGGATCAGACGTGTCGAGAAAAGGGCCTGAGCATCTCGGAACTGAGTCACCATCTGGTCGAGGCGCATCTCGCGGATGTCCAGTGTGATGGGGGAAACCGCCGCCTCCTCCCCCTGCGGGGGCGTCTCCTCTTGGCGGGGACGTAGCAGGTCGTAGTTACGGATGCCCTCTTTGCTGTGCCGTAGATTGAGGTAGCCGTGAACTATCCGAAAAGACTCTACGCGCCCCTTGCCTCTGAGGAGTTCAAAAGGGTTTAGGGTGAGAAAGACACTCTTGGCGACCAGCAGCGTATCCTCCTTTCCAAATACCTCGGGGTGCGCAGAGGGGATCGTCACGTCCCGCAGGTGTAGCGAGGCGTGCGGAAAGTTGGCAAAAAAGGTAAACTCCACTCCCGAGGTGGACACCGGAACGGAGAGGGATTCGTTCAGCGTACTCAAGCTCTGTTGCACGATGTATTCGCCCCATCGTTTTTCGAGAAAAAAGAGAAGGGCAAAAAGAAGCCCCACGATGCCCAAGAGCACCAGCAGTATATTGCGAAGGATGCGCAAAACGATGTCTAATTGAATGGTTATCGCAAGAGTAACGTCTAAAGTGCAGAGAAAGATACGAAGAGCGCCAGGAATGCGAGAGGAATGCGAGAGGAAAGACGAGGAGAAAAATGAGGAGAAAGATGATTGAAAAAAGGTAGTGTTCGTAAAAGTGTGTAATAGGGCTGCCTATTTCTCCGCCTATTGCTCACTCTTTGTACACACAGTGCAGAGTACTACTTTAGAAATTCATAAACCAATATTTCTATACGTGTTTATAAATAATATAGTGTAGAAATAATGAAATATATTATGCGAATGGCTATTTTTCTGCAGAATAGGCAGGGGGAAACACGCCCAGAACACGCCCGGAATACGCCCAGAACACGTAGGCTACACCTGCTCTACCCTATCTCACCACGTAGGGGAGGGGTAGTATATTTATGAATATATAAAGTTTTATAAGCTCACTATCGCCGACCCGCTCTCACCCACTTACACACTCTTCTAGGACAGTATCGAAAAATGGGAGGGGCATCAGACAACCGAGGGTGTATCTGGAGATCCCCCCCCCCTCACTTTCCTTCCCGAATCGATATTGACAAATCGGATCTTTTCATGGGAGATATTGATGCTTTTAGGGGGTCATAGGGCATAATTTTGGGTTCATTGGTGGCAATGCCGAGGATTTTCTCATAGGACTTTAAGGCTGTTGTAGGCGGGGCTGTGCGAAAAATGGAGAAAAAAGAACAGGTGGGGGAGAACATTGTTGAAATAAAAGGTTGTACATTTGCAGTGCTTCGTACGTGGTGTACGGGGTCTAACTCACTAAAACAAAATAGGAATGAGAAAAATTTTGTTGAATGCAGCGATGCTTCTCGGAGCATTGTTGCTGTTCGTGCCGCTGAGCAAGGCGCAATTGCAGGATCCCACTGCTATTACCATTGATCCTGCAACTGTTGAGCTGAAGAAAGGCGAAACTAAGGAGATCACTCTTAAGTTCGTACCTGAAACCAATGTAGATAAGGAAGCTACTGTTGTTGCAGAACCAGCAGACAAGCTTACTGTAAGTGTAGCGAACGGAGTCTTGAAGCTCGTTGCAGATAAGGATATCACAGCAGAAACAGCAGTTAAAGTGACTGTGACTAGCACGAAAGTTTCTACTATTAAGGCAGTTTGCAATGTAACTCTGAAGCCTGCTCCTGCTTTGCAGAATCCCACTGCTATTACCATTGATCCTGCAACTGTTGAGCTGAAGAAAGGCGAAACTAAGGAGATCACTCTTAAGTTCGTACCTGAAACCAATGTAGATAAGGAAGCTACTGTTGTTGCAGAACCAGCAGACAAGCTTACTGTAAGTGTAGCGAACGGAGTCTTGAAGCTCGTTGCAGATAAGGATATCACAGCAGAAACAGCAGTTAAAGTGACTGTGACTAGCACGAAAGTTTCTACTATTAAGGCAGTTTGCAATGTAACTCTGAAGCCTGCTGCTCTCTTTACCCTGAAGAACGAAGGTAAGGCTACAGTAAAGGTGGAAAAGAAGGGTACTGATGGTCAGTATACTACAGTTACAGAAGCTGATTATAGTAAGTTGGCAGCTAACGACGAGATCAAGGTTACTGTAGAAGCTCCAGCTGGTAAGGAAATTGAAAAGGTAACTGTAAAGGTTGGTACAGGTGCTGAAGAAGCATTGACGGCTACAGAAAAGAAGTACATCAGGGAATTGAAGTTGGAAGCAGGCAAGCCAGTTGTTGTAACTGTAACAATGAAGACACCTGCTAAGGTTACCTTGACTGTAACGAACGATAAATCTATTAAGGCAGACGCTTACACGACAACTCCTGCACTTGCTACTGGTAAGGTTGAGGTTGATAAGGATGCTAAGGTAACATTTACGTTCAAGGCTGCTCCTGAAAAGGGTAAGATGTATCAAATCAAGGCTAAGGAAGCTGATGCAGCTAATGTTACTGTTGGTGCTTACGATGCAACCAAGAAGACGATCGAAGTTACTGTAAAGGGTAATGCTGAAGTAACTGTAGCTCTTGTACCTGCAGCTCCCGCTGCTTCAATCGTAGACCTCGCTGGTAATGCTAAGGAAGATGCTGAAGTAAAGGCATTCACCAAGGCTGATGATGGTAAGTTCACGAAGGAAACGAAACTCGAAGATTTGAAGGCTAACGAAGAGTTTGTACTCCAGATCACTGCTAAGGAAGGTAAGAAGATTACCAAGGTAGAAGTGAAGGTTGGCGATGCTGAAGCTAAGCCTCTTGAACTTAAGGACAACAAATATACCACCGAGCCTATCAAGGTTGAGGCTGGTAAGAAGGTTGTTGTTACGGTAACTACCGAAGAACCTCCTGCTGCTGCTCTTCTCGAAGTAAAAGCTGATCAGGGTGTTACTGTAAAGGTAGAAGTTGCTGGTAAGGAAGTTACAGACTTCTCTAAGATTAAGGCTGGTGATGATTTGACTATCACTGTTACAGCTCCTGCTAATAAGCCTGTTGTTACGGTAACTGTAACCGAAGAAGGTGGTCAGCCCAAGACACTCGAACTGAAGGATGGCAAGTACACCCATAAGATGGGTACTAAGAAGACCGTGTTGACTGTAACGGCAAAAACTCCTGCAGAAGATGCTGTATTGGCTGCTGTAGCTGTATACCCGAACCCATTCGTAGGTCAACTCTTCGTGGCTAACACCGCAGAAGTAGCTAAGGTGGCTTTGGTTAACGCTCAGGGTGTAGTTGTACGTACGGTATTGCCCGCTGGTGCAAACGAACTCAACATCGCTGTTGAAGACTTGCCCGCTGGTGTATACGTATTGGTACTCGAGCGCGAAGGCGCACGCAAGGCTATCCGCCTCGTGAAGTAATTAGGGTAGTCCCTTAATTAGGAATCTCTTAGGGGGAGTCCTCTCGGAAACGGGAGGACTCCCTTTTTCTATCTCTCCATTGCCGAGAGGCGTATTGCCCCCCCCTTAGGGTGAAACGATGGTTTACTATTTACTCTCTTTCCTCTATTTCTTGGGGACAGGACGCTGGGTGTGGGGTGTGCTTCGCCTCTTTTTTCCTTCTACGTTCTACGATTTTTTGTAACTTTGTAGAACGGTGTGTGGTCTTGCACAGACTGTTTTCTTTGGTAACTTGGGTCTATCATGGATCTTCTAAATTATCTCGCATCATGCTTCGATCGATGACTGGTTTTGGAAAGGCGGTGGTCTCTGGCGAGCGGTTGTCCCTCTCGGTGGAACTGAAGTCTGTGAATAGCAAGGTCTTGGATCTCGGAGGACTTCGTCTCCCCTTTCGCTATCGGAGTCAGGAAGCATGGGTACGCAACGAGCTCGCCGAGGGACTCGAGCGCGGAAAGGTCGACTTGCAGGTGACGCTCTCCTGGCTCGAAGGATGCGAACCATTCGCAACGGGATTGAATACAGCACAGTTCTCGCACGTGGTGCGACTCCTGAAAAGTGCTAGCCAGGCAGAGGGACTCCACTGTTCCGACGACGTCATCTTTTCTACCGCCATGCAGTCCGATGGGGTATGGCATCAAGAGGAGGAAGAACCTGATGAACAGGAGTTTCTCCTCCTTGCCCAAGCCGTCGACGAGGCTATTGCTGCGCTGAATGCTTTTCGTATCAAAGAGGCAGAGGCTACTTTGCGTGATTTCCGAGAACAGTTGCGGGTCATCCGCGCGGCGGCGGCTCGTGTCGATGAGATTAAAGATGCCCGTCCCGAGGTCTTCCGTCTCCGTTTCGAAGAGGAATTGGCGCGTCTCAAAGCCAAGGAAGCGATAGTGGTAGACGAAGGGCGATTGGCGCAAGAACTCTTTTATCACATTCAACGCTTGGACGTGAACGAGGAACTGAAACGCCTCGCACAGCACTGTGTGGTCTTTGAAGAAACGATGGAACATGAGTCCTCACAAGGGAGAAAACTCAATTTTATTGCCCAAGAAATGGGGCGAGAAATGAATACCTTGGGCTCCAAGGCCTGCGATCAGGAGATACAGCACTGGGTCGTGCTAATGAAGGATGCGCTTGAAAAGATTAAGGAACAGGTCTTGAATATCTTGTAGAAATGTCGGATACTGTAGCAACTACTCTCGGGCAGGCGCTCATCTTTTCTGCCCCATCGGGCGCTGGCAAGACGACGCTGATCTCTCATTTGTGTAAGGTCTTTCCCAATCTCAGATTCTCCATCTCGGCATGTAGTCGTTCGCCACGGGAAAACGAGCGTGATGGGGTCGATTATTATTTCCTCTCCGAGCCAGAGTTCCGCAGGCGTATCGAACGCGGAGATTTCCTCGAATGGGAAGAGGTCTATGCGGGAAGTTTCTATGGAACGCTGCGTGGCGAGGTACAGCGCCTCTGGGCGCGCCATGAGGTGGTGCTCTTTGATGTGGATGTCAAGGGGGCGCTCAATCTCAAACGCGCTTTAGGAGAGTTTGCCTTGACGATCTTTATTGCTCCGCCCTCCAGAGAAGCCCTGCGGGAGCGTCTTGTAGCCCGTGGAACAGAGAGCGAGGAGTCTCTTGCAAAGCGGTTGGCTCGCTACGATCTCGAAATGTCCCAGAGTCAGAGCTTTGATCGCATCGTAATAAATGACCAACTGGAACGAGCAGAGCACGAACTCGAACAGATCGTAGGCGAGTTCCTAGCCTTGCTCCCAAGACCATAGTCCACCTTCTCCCGAAATGGAAGTGGCACTCTTTTTCGGCACGTTTGATCCCCTCCACGTGGGACATGTCGCGATTATGGGGCACGTCCTCAATGCGGGGTTGGTAGACGAGCTCTGGTTGATCCCATCGCCGCACAACCCATTGAAAAACTATAACGAGATAACACCATACGCCGAACGTGTGGCGGCGCTTCGAGCCTCGCTGGCATACTATGCCGATGCGCGTCTGCGCCTCTCGGAAGTAGAAAAAGAGATGCCGCGCCCCTCCTACACTATCCTCACGCTAGAGCGGTTGCGAGCCCTCTATCCCGAGCATAAGTTTTCACTCTTAATCGGTGGAGATTCCTTGGAAACCTTACCGAATTGGTATCGTGGGACGGAGATCTTGGAAAATTATCGGATTTTGGTCTATCCGCGTGCAGAGGTGCGTTCCTTGCCAGCCTCCTTGTCGCAGCAAGGAAATATCCATTTCTTGGATGCGCCTTTGCTCAATATCAGCGCTACCTACATCCGTGCTGGGCGTCGCGCTGGGCTGAATATGCGCTTCTTTGAGGCTGGACGCCTGCAGTGACGATGTCTCTGAAGGGAGCAATAGACATTTTTTTTGTGTAGTTTGGTAAAACTTCTTATCTTTGCCTCGAATTTGAGTGGGCGCGTTTTGCGCAGCCTAGCAGTAAAGAAGTGCGAGCAGTAACGATGGAGCAGTTGATTAATATAGCCGAGCAGGCATGCGCACAGGGCGCGGCACAGATCCCTTATTTTACAAGCGGTGATACTGTGAATGTTTCTTACAGGATTAAAGAAGGTAACAAGGAGCGTATCCAGCAGTATGCGGGCGTGGTGATTCAGGTGCGTGGCGAGGGGATGAACAAGCGTTTTACGGTTCGTAAGAATAGCTGTAAAGGGTTCTTCGTAGAACGTATCTTCCCCATGAATTCCCCATTTATTGCTAGTGTTGAAGTACTGAGGATTGGGGACGTACGTCGTTCACGTGTATACTACGTTCGCAACATGAAGGGGAAGAAGCGTCTGAGCGAACGCCTCCGTCGTCGTCCTACAAAGAAGGCCTTGGCTGCTGCTGCACAGATGGCACAGCAACTCGCCGCAGCTCCCGAAGCATAGTGCTATTTTGGAGGAAGGTTCGTTTACTAAGTAGTAAAACCTTACGGTAAAAGAAAAAAAGCACGACATAGGATAAAAGGGGTATTTTTCTAAGAAAAAGTATTACCTTTGTGTCGTGAAAGAAAGGGGCTCCGTAGCATAACTGAATAGTGCACCTGACTACGGATCAGGAGGTTCCAGGTTTGAATCCTGGCGGAGTCACGAAAGGGAGGAACGCGTAAGTGTTCCTCTTTTTTTATAGCCACCGCTTTGTGGCTTATTTTTGTAAAGCCATGCTCAGGCATACCCCCTACTTGGGGGGGCGTACTGATAATCCCATGACGTAGCAGGTTGTTGAAATAATTACTACCTTTGTACTGTTGAATGTGTGGGGTGGGGCGGGATGCCCCTTTTTTTGTAGAGAAAACCTAGAGAAGAATTTCTGTTTCGTGAGTATGGGGATCGATTTGTCACAGGTGAGGGCTTGGCTGGCAGAATATGTGTCCAAGGACGCTACGCTTTTCTTTGTCGACGTGCGAAGCGAAGAGGGAGGCGAAGCGCTCGTCGTGGAAGCCGATACCGAGGCGGGAATCTCCTCGGATGAGTGCGGGGCGCTCTGTTCCTATCTCGGTACGTGTTGCGAGACAGCTGGTTGGGACGTGGCGATCATGGTCTCTTCACCAGGCTTGACCTCGCCACTGAGACACCCGCGTCAGTACGAAAAAAATATAGGACAGACGGTCGAGGTGCTGGATCAAGGGGTAAAGCTGGTGGGAAAAATCACCTCGGTGACCCAAGAGGGTTTTATACTTACCTATGAGGTAAAGGTGCACGAAGAGGGGAAAAAACGTCCAGTTTTGGTGCAGCAGACGCAAGAATATTTGTTTAGCGGCTCGCAGAAGGTGACTATTAAGTTGGGGAAAAGGTAGATATGAAGAGCTCGGATTTAATCCAGTCGTTTGCAGAGTTTAAGGAGCAGAAAAACATCGATCGGGAGACCATGAAGGCGATCCTCGAAGATGTTTTCCGTGCGATATTGGTTAAGAATTACGGGTCGGATGAGAACTACGAACTGATCATCAATGTCGACAAGGGGGACTTTGAGATCTATCGTCTCTTGGAAGTGGTGGCAGACGAGGACTACACCGATGAAAATCGCCAAATCCCCCTCTCCAAGGCGCGTCTCGCTGCCGACGATTACGAGGTCGGCGAGGAGTATACCGAAGAAATTAAGATCGAGCAGTTTGCAAGACGAAATATATTGGCTATCCGTCAGAACCTCGCATCGAGGATTACGGAGATGGAGCGTAGCAATCTCTACGAACGTTATCAAAAGCGTCTAGGATTGCTCGTGACGGCGGAGGTCTACCAGATACGTAAGAGAGAGATCGTCTTGCGAGACGATGAAGATAACGAGCTCTATCTGCCGAAGACTGAGCAAATCCCATCAGATCACTTCCGAAAGGGAGATTCCGTACGTGCCGTGGTAGATCGCGTCGAGGTCGGACGAAGCTCACCGCTGGTCTTCGTGTCGAGAACCTCACCGCG
This sequence comes from uncultured Bacteroidia bacterium, assembly GCA_963543925.1. GTDB lineage: Bacteria > Bacteroidota > Bacteroidia > Bacteroidales > CAJPTX01 > Bacteroides_D. The sequence goes on from CAUUCP010000006.1 coordinate 33,010, forward strand.
TTTCTTGGAGTGTCTTATGGAACTAGAGGTCCCAGAGATCTTCGACGGACTGATCACAATCAAAAAAGTGGTGCGTATCCCTGGTGAGCGTGCAAAGGTGGCCGTCGAGTCCTATGACGACCGCGTAGATCCTGTAGGGGCATGTGTCGGGATGAAGGGCTCGCGTATTCATGGGATTGTACGTGAGTTGCGAAACGAGAACATCGACGTCATCTGTTATTCGTCCGATCCACGCGCTTATGTGACGCGTGCACTCAGTCCTGCAAAATTGACACGTCTCGAGCTTAAGGATGATGACCATACGATCGAGGTCTTTCTCAAGCCCGATCAGGTCTCCTTGGCAATTGGAAAAAATGGTTACAACATCCGTTTAGCGAGCGAGCTTACGGGGTATAAGATCGACGTCTTCCGAGACTCCGATCAGGAGACCGAGGAAGATTACAATCTCGAGGAGTTTGCCGACGAGATCGAACCTTGGATTATCGATGTCCTGAAGGGGGTCGGTTGCGATACGGCACGCAGTGTTTTGAAGATGACCCCTGAGTTCCTTATCCAGCGTACCGATCTGGAAGAGGAAACCATTAGCGAGGTCTTGCAGATCTTGCAACGAGAATTTGATGAATAGTGCCAACGTAAGTTGTCCGGAAGAGTTTTTTTGGTAGGAGCTTTATTTAGAGCGTTGTATGACAGAGAAGAAGAAAAGTCTGCGGCTTAGTTCCCTTATGCGCGATTTTGGTGTCGGCAGAGCTACGTTGGTTGACATTTTAGAGAAGAATGGGTTTCATGTGGAAGATAGCCCAAGCGCAAAGATCGACGAAGCTGCTTATGAAGTGATTGTTAAGGAATTGGGGATTCCTAACAAGAAGAAGGGAGCAGAGGTGGATAAGGGGACGCCTGCGCCGCGTACGTCTAAGACGACGACCGCTAAGACGGTCAAAAAGTCTTCGGCGACGGCACAGACTGCTGAGCAGCCATCTGCAGAGTCTGTGATTGAAACCAAGATCCCCAAGATCGCCGTGACCGTGACGGGAAAGGTCGATCTCGATAATGCCGCCACCGCGGAGGAACAGACGAACCTCCCCGAGGTGGAGGGGAAGCAGCAGGAGCTCTCGGTAAAGAAAAAAGTAGAGGAGTCGGTAGCCGAAGCGCAGAAGCCTGAAAAGTTGGAGACAAAGACGACGGTAAAGAAGTCGTTGCATATAAGTGAAACACAAGACGCTCAAGCGCTAGAAGAAAAAGAAGCGCTTCCCTCCAAGGTAGAAAAGGAGGAAAAGAAGGAAAAAGCTCCTGATGTGCCCACCGCCAAGGTGTCTCAACAGGAGGGTAAGGTCTCTGACGGGCAGGGGGTGGAAAAGATCGAAACTTCCGAACAGAAGAAGGGCGAGGTCGCCGCTACAAAGCAGGAGGCTGAGGCTCTACCCGCCGAGGTGGCAACATCCAAGGAACAAGAGCCAGAGCTTATCGAGACTAAGATCCCGCATGTGCAACAGCCCAAAGTCTTGGGAACGGTCGTCTTGACAGAACAAACCTCCCGCAACGGGAAGCGCAAGCAATATGAAGCAAAGGTGGAAATGCCGCCTGCGACGCCAGTCGCCGTTACTACCGAGGAAGAGAAGAAAGAGACCCCAGCTGTTGCGGAAACTGCCACACCCGCTAACCCGTCTACGGAGACCACAGAGGTTTTCCGAACGAATGTTGCAAAGTTGGCGGGAACGACCGTAGTCGGAAAGATCGACCTCGCTTCATTTGAAGAGAAAACGCGTCGGAAACCAGAGGCCAGTGCAACCCCAGGGGGCGCGATGCAGAAACGTCGCCGACGAAAGAAAATCGGGAGTGGAGACGAACCCTATGCATCCTCTTCTACGCCCTCGCAGCAAGGAGGCGGAGGGCATACCTCGCAACAAAATACGAAGAATAATCAGCCACAACAGCGGGATAATGATCGCCGCAATAAAAAGAAAGTGGCGAAAAAGCCTGAGCCGCAGCAGGAGATTACCAGAGATGTGATCGAGGAACGCTACAAGGAGACGAGGGCGAGAATTACGGCGCGAGAAAACGCTCGATCGAAAGTCGCTAAGTTGCGTAAAGAGAAGCGAAGCTTGTTAGAAGTTCGTCGAGAGGAAGAAAACTTGCGTAATGAGGAAGCGCGTAAGACATTGCAAGTAAGCGAATTCGTATCTGTAAACGAATTGGCGGGGATGATGGAAGTCCCCGTGACAGAGGTCATCGATGCTTGCATGAGTCTCGACTTGATGGTCTCCATCAATCAACGTCTCGACGGTGAGGCGCTTGTCTTGGTGGCGGATGAGTTCGGCTTTAAGGTTGAGTTTGTAGGACCTACCTTAGAGGAAGAGTTGAGTGCTGAGGAGGACGATCCTGCGGATCTCGTACCGAGAGTCCCGATTTTTACGGTCTTCGGACACGTAGATCATGGCAAAACGTCGCTCTGTAACTATATTACCAAGCGTGCAAAGCAGGAAGAAGGGGGGATTACCCAGAGCATTACCGCCGATATTGTTACTCTCCCAGGCGGAGAACGTATGGTGCTTGTCGATACTCCAGGGCACGAGGCATTTACGGCAATGCGTTCGCGTGGAGCGAAGATTGCGGACGTCGCTATTATTGTCATCTCTGCGGTCGAAGGGGTGCAACCACAGACGGTGGAAGTAATGAACCACGCCGCAAGCAACGGGGTGCACATGGTCTTCGCGATCAACAAGATCGATATGCCCGAGGCAAATCCACGCCGTGTGATGGACGAATTGGCAAACATGAACTACCTCGTCGAGGAGTACGGAGGGAAGTATCAGTGTCAGGAAATCTCGGCGCGTCAGGGAACCAATGTCGATAAGTTGTTGGAGAAGGTGCTCCTTGAGGCGAGTCTCATGGAATTGAAAGCCAATCCCAAGCGTCACGCAGATGCCGTGGTATTGGAAGTTACTCAGAAGCTGGGCTTGGGCGCTTGTGTCAACGTCATCGTGCGTAACGGTACCCTGCATAAGGGGGATCGTATCGTGGCGGGACAGTATTACGGGCGTGTGCGTTCGTTGCACCTACCGACAGATTCTGACAATAGTCGCGGCATTTTGGAGGCCGAACCCTCTATCCCAGTCATGGTAATTGGGTTGAATGGAAAACCGCAGGCGGGTGACCATCTCTTGGTAGTCGACACGGACAAGCAGGCGCGGGATATGGCCACGAAGATCGGGCGTATTCGTCGTCTACAAAAGATGAATTCCGAAAAACCGATAACGCTAGACGAGCTAGGGCGTCGAATTGCATTGGGAGACTTCAAGGAGTTGAAGCTGATTATCAAGGCAGATGTCGATGGCTCGGTAGAGGCGCTCGCAGATGCACTCCTCAAGCTCTCTACGCCAGAAATTAACGTGAATGTTATTTATAAGGGCGTGGGACAGATTACCGAAACTGACGTCTCGTTGGCAAAATCTTCCGATGCGGTGATTGTGGGATTCCAAGTCCGCCCCAACATGGAAGCAAAGAGAGCTGCTAGTGATAATGGGATTGATATTCATCTTTATTCCGTGATCTACGATGCGATCGAGGAGGTGCAGCAGGCCATGGAAGGAATGTTAGCGCCAGAAGTCAAGGAAGAAATCCTTGGTACTGCCGAAGTCAAGGAGATTTTTCACATCTCCAAAGTGGGTACGATTGCTGGATGTATGGTGCGCGAGGGTAAGATCCTTCGTGGTAGCAAGGTGCGTGTGATTCGCGATGGGATTGTCGTTTATTCGAGCGAGCTCTTAACTCTCAAACACTACAAGGACGAGGCGAAGGAAGTCACTCTCGGACAGGAGTGTGGGATGAGTGTCAAAAATTACAATGATATCAAGGTCGGGGATCTCATCGAGGCATATCGAGAAACGGAAGTAAAACGCTCGTTGGCTTAATTTTGAACCGCTATTGTAGAGGGATCGCGACGTATAGAGGGGGACAAATCAAAAAGCCCTAGGACGAGGAAATAGAGTACGAAATATGGATAGTGTAGCCTTGCATGCCCTCTCTCCACTAGATGGGCGTTATGAGTCTAAAACGAGTGCGCTGCGGGAGTATTTCTCCGAGTACGCCTTGATCCGCTATCGGCTAATTGTGGAAGTCGAATATTTCATAGCGCTTTGTGAATTGCCACTGCCTGAGCTGCAGGATTTTCCAAGTTCGGCTTTTGATGACTTACGAGCCTTATACCAAGATTTTGATGATAAGCAAGCGCTCTTAATCAAAGCGATCGAGACACAGACCAACCACGATGTGAAGTCCGTTGAGTATTACCTGCGGGATAAGTTTGCCGAGCAAGGATGGGAACGTTTTGCCGAGTTTATACATTTTGGTCTCACGAGTCAAGATATCAACAATACGGCTTTCCCATGTATGCTCAAGGAGGCTATCCAGCAGGTCTATTATCCTCAGTTGACAGAGTTCTTGCAACGTCTAGAGACCTTGGTTGAGACCTGGAGTAATGTCCCCATGTTGGCGCGTACACATGGACAACCAGCCTCGCCGACGGTGCTCGGAAAGGAAATGGGGGTCTTTGCATCACGCCTCAAGGTACAGCTCCAACAGCTCCGTGGGATTCCTGCCTCTGCAAAGTTTGGAGGTGCTACAGGGAATTTCAATGCGCACCATGCTGCCTATCCCGAGATCGATTGGGAGGATTTCGCAGAGCGTTTCGTCAACGAACGTCTCGGTCTTTCGAGATCCGAGGTCACCACGCAGATAGACAATTATGACAATCTCGCTGCGATATTTGATGCCTTGCGACGCATCAATACCATCCTTATTGATTTTGCGCGAGATATGTGGATGTATATCTCGATGGATTATTTCCGACAGACAATTGTGGCTAACGAAGTCGGTTCCTCGGCAATGCCTCATAAGGTCAATCCTATTGATTTTGAGAATGCTGAGGGAAATCTCGGGGTGGCGAATGCCGTTTTTGAACATCTGGCTTCAAAGCTCCCTGTCAGTCGACTCCAGCGAGATTTGACCGATAGTACTGTGATTCGCAATATCGGTGTCCCTCTGGGACATACATTGATAGCGCTCTTGTCGCTTAAAAAGGGATTGGGACGTATCTCGTTGCACAGAGAGGTGATCGATCGTGATCTTGAAATGCATTGGGAGGTCGTAGCAGAGGGCTTGCAAGTTATTCTGCGCAGGGCGGGAGTCCCAGATGCTTACGAGCTTTTGAAGAATCTCTCGCGTCGTGAAGTACGACCCAATCGGGAAACGATTGCGGCATTTATTGATACGCTGGAGGTGTCGCAGAAAGTGAAAGACGAGTTGCGAGCCCTGACTCCATTTACCTATACGGGCATCTTGCCGCGTTCGCTCTCTTCGGATCTTGAACATTAATGAAGGATATTAAGCGTCTCCTCCGATATGTCCTGCCATACAAATGGCGGGCGATTGCCAATATCGTTTGCAATCTCCTCGGGGCGTTTTTCTCCCTATTCTCTCTCTCCTTGATGATCCCCTTTCTGGGGGTTCTCTTTGGAACGTTGCCGCTCGTAGATCAGTGTCCTGAGTTTCAGTTTGATTTGGATGCTGTTACGGGGATTATCTACTATAACATTAGTGAGATTATTCGAGAGAGTGGTCGAGGTTGGGCATTATTTGTGGTAATTGCCTTTGTGTCGTTCAACGCCTTGTTGAAGAATCTATTCAACTATCTCGCTTCGTGGAATTTAGCGCCGATCCGGTTGGGGATTGTCCGAGATATTCGAAACGAGCTTTTTCATAAAATATTGAATCTCCCATTGGGGTATTACTCAGAAGAACGTAAGGGGGATATCATGAGTCGGATGTCTAACGACGTGGGAGAGATCGAATACTCCATTATGCGTTCGATGGATATGCTCTTTAAGCAGCCGATTATTATCCTTGTGCACATTATCGGTTTGCTTATCGTGAGTGTGAAGCTGACGCTCTTTGTTTTCATACTGCTTCCCATTTCAGGCTTTATTATCGGACGTATTGGTAAAAACTTAAAGCAAAGCTCCTCCTTGACACAGCAAAGTCTGGGGATGTTGTTTACTATTATTGAAGAAACTCTAGGAGGGTTGCGGATTGTAAAGGCCTTTAATGCAGAAAAACGTACCTACGAGCGATTTAAGAAGGAGAATAACTATTATACCCGTCTGGCATTGTTTATCAATCGTAGACAAGACCTTGCGAGCCCCCTGAGTGAGTTCTTGGGAACGGCGGTTATGGGGGGCGTTTTGTGGTATGGCGGTAGTTTAGTCTTTGCGCCCGAGGAAGGTGGATTAAGCCCTGAGGCTTTGATCGGTTACATGGGGCTTTTTTATATGATTTTGAACCCTGCCAAATCCTTCTCATCTGCGTATTTTAGCCTTCTGAAAGGATTTGCTTCTGCCGAGCGAATAGATTCTGTGCTATTGGCACAAAACCCAATCAAGTCGCCAGAAAAGCCTCTTCCTGCTCCGATTTTCTCGCAAGAGATAGAGTATCGCGATGTCCATTTCTCCTACGATCAGCGGGAGATTCTGCATGGCGTCTCGCTGAAAATAAAGCGTGGGATGACGGTCGCACTCGTCGGACAATCAGGGGCGGGAAAGACGACCTTCGTAGACTTATTACCCCGTTTTTACGATGTTACGGGGGGAGCAATTTTCTTGGATGGAGCTGATATTCGAGAGTACAATGTCGAGGATTTACGAGCCCTGATGGGGAATGTTAATCAAGAGCCTATCTTGTTCAATGATACGTTTTACAACAATATCACCTTTGGCGTAGAACATGCCACGATGGAGGAGGTGCAGCATGCCGCAAAAATTGCCAATGCGCATGATTTCATCATGGAAACCGAACAAGGTTATGATACGAGAATCGGAGATCGGGGAGGGCGTCTCTCGGGGGGACAACGACAACGCTTGAGTATTGCGCGTGCGATTCTTAAAAATCCGCCGATTATGATCTTGGATGAGGCAACCTCATCGCTAGATACTGCCTCGGAACGCTTGGTACAAGAGGCGTTGGAGCATCTTATGGAAAATAGAACCTCTATTGTGATTGCGCATCGATTATCTACTATAAAGCGTGCAGATCTTATCTGTGTGATGGAAGAGGGACGTATTATCGAGATGGGGAAACATCAAGAACTCTTGGAGCGTGGAGAGGCTTATGCGCGTCTCTATAATATGCAGATCTGGTAGCCGCAGGTCTAAGAGTCAAGACTCTGCCAGCTGGTAATATTTTCTTAACTTTGTTTCCGTAGATTCTAGAGAGGTAGGACAAAATATTGTTGGTGGTGGAAAATCCGGATGATTTGTCGCGCTTTGTGACGGCTCTTCGTGCCCATACGACGTATGATCTGAGTGATTACTCGGATCGTTCGTTGCTACGCCGACTTTATAAAGTGCTCGAAGATGAGCGACTAACGCTAGATGAGCTTCTGGCACGTATCGCACAGGATGCAGCATACGGAGAGCATATTGTACAGGCGATCACGGTCAACACCAGTGAGCTCTTTCGAGATCCCTCTGTATGGCTCTTGTTACGTTCTCGTATTTATCCGAGATTTAAGGCTCAAAACTATCTGAATATCTGGCATGCGGGTTGCTCTATGGGGCAGGAGGTTTATTCCAATCTGATGTTGCTCACCGAGCTCGGTCTTTATGAAAAGGCGAGGGTTTATGCCAGTGACATCAATATGAGGATTCTTGAGGCTGCACAGCTCGGGGAATATCGTTATCGGTTCAATCTGTCCTATCTTGACAATTTCGATCTGGTGATTAACACCAATCCCTTGAACTACGAAGAAAAGCTCTCTGTGCCCTATTCCAAGTATTTTGAAATTGACGAGGTTAAGGATTTGATTCGGATCAATGAATCGCTGAGAAAAAAGCCTACATTCCGTGTCAATGATTTGGTTAAGGGGGTGAATCCCTTCTTTGTGCGTTACGATGTGATCTTTTGCCGTAACGTCTTGATTTATTTCAACGCAGCCTTGCAGAATAAGCTCTTCGAGGTCTTCTATCGGAATCTCTATCCCGGAGGAATCCTTGTGCTAGGTGCTCATGAATCTATATTGGGCTCGTGGGCGGATCGTTTTGAGAGGATTTCGCAGGTCTATGTGCGTAAGGATTAACGAAATGAAAGAGTTCTTTTTACGTATTGTCAAGGCGTTGTATGGGCGTTGGAGAGAGGTCAGATCGCGTGTCCTGACCATGGGGAGTCTCATTGTCTTCCTCGGCGTGTGTTTTTTTATCTTCGGACGTCTGGTACATATGGAGTCTTACAAACAGTTGTCGCGAACGTTGGAGAGCTTTTCCCAGAAGTTCGCACAGACGCTTGAAATGCTAGATCTGGATGTGAAGCGGCTTGACTCTGCAAAGTATGAGGAACTCAGAATTTTGTTCCGAGACCCCATGTTTGGCAATACGGGCTATCCGTTTGTCTTACAGACGACGGGACAAATCAATTTCCATTTCTTCCGAGACGGGGACAGGCTTTCTAGAGAGGTCCTCGACCAGATGGCTTCTACACCAGGACGTCGCGGAAGAATCCGAATTAACTTCGGAACAACAGAAGAAATGGAGAGAGAAATTGTCTTCTGTTTTAGTCGCGATTTGGATTGCTTTCTCGCTATTGAGGTCTCGGACAAGGTCTTTGAGGCTACTTTGAATGGGCTTCGCATTTATAGCTGGTTACTCTTCTTGGCTGGATGTTTACTGGTCTGGTTCTTCTTTAATTATAATACGAGGAAGTCTGTGGCCTTTTATACGATCTTGCAGAAAAACTTGTCAGATTTGGCTGTCGGGATCTTGCCTCCTCCTTTCCCTACGGAGAAGGAAGAACGTCCTGAAATGGAGCTAATCGCGAAGAAGTTTAATCAAGTTATTGGAAATCTGGAGACAACAACTTCTTTTGTACAACGCATGGCTGATAACGATTTGACATCGGAGTATCAACCCTTAGGTCTGAGAGATGAGTTGGGGAACACGCTTCTTGCATTGCGAGAGAATCTGCAAAAACAAGAGAGTGAAGCCGCACACATTAAAGAAGAAGAGCGTATACGAAGCTGGAGTAATGAGGGATTGGCTGAGTTCGCAAAACTCTTGAGAGAGAATAGTAATGACATCTCGCAGTTGGCAGACATCGTATTGCAACGAATTGTCAATTATCTCGATGCTACGCAGGGGGGACTCTTTATCGCAGAAATGCATGATAATGAGACTGTATTGCGTTTAGCCGCGGCCTTCGCTTACAATCGAAAGAAATATTTGGAGCAGGAACTACGTCTGGGCGAGGGCTTGGTGGGAACATGTGCTATCGAGCGTGAGATTGTACATATTGATGTCTTACCTCCCGAGTATTGTGACATCACGTCTGGGATTGGAAATGTGCCGCCAAAGGAATTGTTGATTGTGCCATTGAAAACCGATGATGCGCTACTGGGGGTATTGGAATTGGCTTCCTTAAAGGGCTTTGCGCCGTACATGGTCAATTTCGCACAGCGCCTCTCTGTGAGTATCGCGCAAACATTACAACAGGTACAGAGTACGCAGCGCACGGAAGAGCTTTTGCGACAGTCACAAGAACAGCGGGAGGCGATGCGTTCGCAGGAAGAGGAAATGCGTCAGAATCTCGAGGAAATGCAAGCGACCCAAGAGGAGATGACGCGTAGAACGCAAGAATTTGAAGTCTTGCAGCACGTGATCGACACATCACTCTTTTATGCAGAATTCTCAGAAAGTGGTAACTATTTACACGGCAATCCGCGTCTAGAGGATTATCTTCATCAGTTGGGATTTGCAGACTTCGCAACTCTTGATTTCTTCAAATTAATTCACGTGATCCAGAGTCAAGAAGGGCATTCCGAATCATTGGAGACGCTATGGAAGCAGATCGTAGGCGGGAGTGTGCGGACGCGCCTGCTCGCGATGAATGTCGCACAATCAGAGCTCCTCTATTGTTCTTTCTCCGTATTGTCTCCCGATGGAGTGAATCGAGTTTATATGATAGCGCAGAATATCTCGTCCGTCGTGATGGATTCCATGTTAGCATACAACCAGAATTCGTAAAATGTACGTTCCAGAATTTCAGGATCTAGGGATCAAGGAGACGCGAATGGTTGTTGCAGCGATTCGTGCAGGGCACAATGACGATTTTACGGATTTCAATCTCGGAATCTTGAGTCGCCGTTTTGCAATGGTGATGAATAGACTTGGAGTGCGTCAGGTTGATGGGTTATGCAATGTGCTCGCTTCGGGCGATGATGTGTTTTATAACCGTTTCTTAGCAGAGTTGATCCCTCCAACGACCGAGCTCTTTCGTGATCCCTCCTTCTGGAAATTCCTGAAAGAGGAGGTGCTTCCCTTATTGTTGCGTCAATTTGGGGAGTTACGTGTGCTACAAGCTGCTTGTGGATCGGGCGAAGAGCTCTATTCGTTGTTGATACTTTTACATCTCCTCAAAATTCGAGAACAGGTAGAGGTCACATGTACGTATTGCTGTGAGCAAAATCTGTCGCAGATTCGCGGGGGGGGGATGCCAGTTAGGAGACGAGAGCTTGACGAGAATAATTTCCATGTGATCGAGGCGCAGGGGGAGTATGAACAATTTGTTTCCGCAGAGAATGAGTCTCCTGTATTTCGTCAAGAATTTTTAGAGGAGGTTCGTTTTTTCAGACAGACACCAGAGTTTAACTTGCAGAAAGAGGGGACGTTTCATCTTATCTTGTGTCGAAATCAGTTCCTCTATTTTAATCCTCAACTCGGGATTCGAAATATGGAAGTGTTGTTCCGATCACTTGTCGTAGGGGGCGTTTTAGCGCTGGGAACAAAAGAGCACTTGGAAAGTTATCAGAATGGTAGTACATTTACAGTACTAAACGGGGACGAGAGTCTTTATAGAAGGAAGTAGTAGTGGCAACTCGTTACAAAGTGGTGGTTATTGGCGGTTCGGCTGGTAGTTTTCAGGTGGTGGTACGCATCTTGCAATCGCTGCCCAGCACTTTTTCATTGCCAATTATCTTGTGTCTGCACCGTCTCAAGCACGTCCGGTCTGGTTTTGAGGAGGCTCTCTCTTTGCGATCTGCAATCCCCGTGATGGAGCCATTTGACAAGGAAAATATCCGGGCGAGAGTGGCTTATTTGGCTCCCTCCAACTATCATTTATTTGTCGAATTGGGAAATCGCTTCTGTCTCTCCACAGAGGAGGTCGTAAATCATTCACGTCCGTCAATTGATTTAACCTTTTTCTCCGTGGCGCGTGTATATAGAGAACATGCACTCGGTATCATCCTCTCGGGAGCGAATCGAGATGGCGCCATGGGGTTGGCGCGCTTAAAAAAGATGGGCGGTACAGCGCTTGTTCAGAATCCGCTCGAATGTGAGGTGAGGACTATGACCGAAGCCTCTTTACAATTGACGCCAGTCGATGGAGTACTCTCTACCGATGGGATTATTCAGTACCTGAAAGATTTGTGTGTGTAAGTCATGGGAAAGAGTGAAGTGAAGCGACTGCGTAGTTTGCGCCAATATCTGCTGATTAGCCTTTCTTTTCTCTTTAGTGGGGGGGTAATCTTGTTGTCTTTTAGACCAGAAGAGGGGTTGGCGATGCGCTATTGGGCTGTGGTGCTCTTGAGTATTGCGTTGGTGGCGGTCTTGGTATATCAGATTCGAGTGATTCAGGGGGAGATTGAACGACGTGAGGAGGGGGAGGCTATTATCCAAAGCTTGTTGGGAGAAAAAGAGGAGTTGGAATATCAGTTACAACAATTGCAAGACGCGCAGACTCAGAGTGTACAGGATACCAGAGATCGAGATCAGCAACTCTCTGATCTTGTCAATGCTGTGAGCGGAGAATCGCGTGATTCTTTCCTTGATTCTTATTTCCGGCAGGTGGGCTATCATTGGGGGTTGATGCAAGGGCTCTTGTTCGAGGTGCAAGAGGATGAGGTGTATCGAGTAACGGCGCGTTATGCTTATTTTAGTTCTGCGGCAGATTTGGAGTTCCGAGTCGGAGAAACTCTTTTGGGGCAGGTGGTAAAAGACAAACAACCACTTTTCTTAGAAAACGTTGAGAGTGAGACTATTATCGTGGCCTCTGGAACAGGAAGTTCCAAACCATGTAGCTTGTATATGATCCCCGTTATGGCTGGTGGAGATGGAAAGTCTGCATTAGGGATCTTTGAATTGGCTTTTGTGAAAGAGTTGGACTTGGGCGCTCGGGATATGTTGTTGCGTTTTACCGATCGCATTGTCCAAGAGATTGAAAAGAGGTTCTAATGGATAAGGTTACGGTCTCCTCTGTGCTCAAGTTCTGGAAGTGGCATTTGAGATCTCGCGATATCGGGATCGCGATGCTGCTCTTTTGCGTCAGTATCTTTTTGCTGGCGATGTGTTGGGTCTTGGCCGCCGCCACCCTTAACGGAGAATTCAGTTTCTCCACTCTCCTTTCATTGCATGAAAAACAGCCCTTGCTTTTCTTGATAGATCTTTTCCCGTTTGCTGTCGCGTTGGGATTTCTCTTTGTACAGTCGAGAAACGCCCAGCAGATTTATCTTTTAGAAAAACAAAATGCCGAGCAGAGGCTTAGTATTGAGGAAAAAGCGGATTTTGCAACGGCTATCGGAGATGGTAAGTACGACGCCTCCCTTGAGCTACAGGGGGGGGAAGATCGCCTAGGAACTTCGTTATTGCGCATGCGAGACAATCTCCTTGCTAATACGCAAAAGGAGAATGAACACTCTTGGGTGGCGCGAGGAAAGGAGGATATCGCGTACGTTCTTCGTATGTACACCAATTTACAAGAGTTGGGGTATGAGGTCTTGAAGAAGCTGGTCGCTTACATTAATGTCGTGCAGGGGGGACTCTTCTTGTATGATGAAGAGAAAGAACGTTTATTTGGTTTGGCAACCTATGCTTATAACAGAGAAAAGTTGAATCATCTCGAATTTGCACTAGGTGAGGGGCTTGTCGGGCAGTGTGCTTATGAGCGTGGTATCATTTATCGCACAGAGATCCCAGAGGACTATGTGACGATTACCTCTGGAGTCTTGGGAGATGCAAGACCCAAAAGTATTCTCCTCGTGCCCTTGATTACCGATGAACGATTACAGGGGGTTATTGAATTTGCTTCGATTCAGGAGGCGTTTAGCGAACGCGATATTCGTTTCTTGGAAGAGGTCGGAGAAACCATCGCTAGGGTGGTCTTCAACCTCCGAATTAGTCAAAAAACAGAAGCGCTGTTGCACGAGGCGCAACAGATGACGATCGAGCTCCGTGCGAATGAAGATCTTCTGCGTCAAAATGCAGAGGAAATGCAGAAAACGCATGAAGAGTTGGAACGTTCGAATATCCAACTTGAGGCTAAGATAAAGGAGGCTGAGAATGCTCAAAAACGTCTCCATTCTCTTCTGGAGAATGCGAGCGAGGTTATCACCATTTATAACAAGGAGCAAAATATTACCTACATCAGTCCATCTGTTACTACGATCTTGGGGTATACGCCACAGGAGATGATGGATGGAAAGGATCGGGAACGTTTGACTCAGGAGGGGGTACGGATTTTGGATAAGATGTTTGCAAGTCTCATCTCTACCCCGCATGAAGCGGTAACATGCCAGTACATCTTTATGAAGAAGGATGGTGTGAAGGTCTTTATGGAGGTGACTGGGCGTAATCTGTTGGAAGATCCTGCAATTCGTGGACTTATATTAAACTCTCGAGATATTACCGAACGACTCCGAGCAGAAAAAGAGGAACGCATGAAGAGCAAGATGCAATCCCTTTCGGAGAATTCGGTGGACATGATTATCCGTCTGAATCCCGACGGGCAGTTCTTCTATGCCAATCCTATTGTGGCTCGTTTCTTTGGAGTCCCAGTGACTGAGGTGGTTGATAGAAATCTTTTCGAAGTTAATATGCCCGAGATCCTCCGGGAGAGTATCGCACATTCTATACAAACTGTAGTCTCTACGCAAGCAAAATGGGAACAGGAGGTCTCTATTGAGCGTGAGAATGAACGTTTAATTCTGAAATTGTTAGCTATTCCAGAATTTGATGAAGGGCAGTTGGAGACGATTCTTTTAGTAGGGCATGATGTGACCGAAGCTAAGAGGATTGAGAACGAAATTCAGGAGAAGAGTCATAAGATTCAGGAAAGTATTAATTATGCTAAGAGGATTCAGTCGTCCATTCTGCCCGATATGAAGTTGATACAACAGTACTTCCCAAAATCATTTATGTATTATCGACCACGGGATGTGGTCAGTGGCGATTTCCCTTGGATCTTTGTAAAAGGGGATAATATCTTTATTGCGGCCGTTGACTGTACGGGGCACGGAGTGCCAGGAGCGCTTTTGTCGTTTATTGGCTTCTTTACGCTTAATAACGTTGTCGATCACGATGCCTCTTATAGCGCAGGGAAGGTTCTCGATTTGTTGCATGCAGGGGTTCGTAAAACTCTGCGTCAGGAACGAGCGGATGCCGATGCGCGAGATGGGATGGATATCGCTCTTTGTAAGATCGATTTGAAGCACATGCATATGGAGTATGCGGGGGCACATCGTCCTCTCTATTTTGTCCGTGGAAATACGCTGGAGGAATACAAGGGCGATCGGAGAGCAATCGGAGGAATTCCGAATGCTCGTAAGCCAGAAGGAGAGTTTACAAATTATAGCTTGGATTTAGAGGCAGGGGATAGAATCTTCTTTTTCTCCGATGGTTTACCAGACCAACAAGGGGGAGAGAGTGGACAGAAAAAGTACAGCCCACAGCATATTCGGGAAGTATTAGTTGAACAGCGAGAACTCTCGATGGCTCGTTTAGCGCAATTTATCGAAGAAGATTTCTTGCGTCATCGGGGGCTTTGGAAACAAATGGATGATGTCTTGCTGATAGGTATAGAGTTCTAATTACCTTTGATGCGGAAAAAGAGGAGTGGTCATGTCGCAAGTGAATACAGATAACTATCTTGAGTTCGTAGAGCAAGAGTATCACAAACTCGGAGGTGGAGAAGTTATGCTCGCCTATGAAGGTGAGGTCTCGCAGTCGTTGATTCTCGCTTTAACAGGCTTGATTGAGTTGGAAATTGTTAAAGCTGGTGAGGAAGCAAAGTTGCAAAAACAGCTTTTTCATACACTAGTTGAAGGGTTGCAGAATATCATGAAACATGCCGATCCGCTGGAGGGTGAGAGATCCTCTATGTTCAGTGGGCGTGGTGTGCTAATGTTGGTGCGTACACAGGAGGCTTATCATGTCCTCGTTGGTAACATAGTCTTGGGTTCGCGCGTTGCTGATATGCGGGGGAGACTTGATGCCTTGATTGCAGCGAATGATGAAGAGCTTAAGGCGATGCACCGGGCTAGTTTGAGAGGAAATGAAATATCGGACAAGGGAGGGGCTGGGCTTGGACTCATTGATATGGCGAGGAAGGCAAGTTCGATAGCCTATCTCTTTGAGAAAATAAATGATGAACGTCAGTTCTATTTGTTACAGGTGAAATTATTGCGTAAGATATAAACGAAAGGAGTAGGAGAAAATGGAGGTTATCAAAATTCAGGGTACGGACGATACCCCAACCGTGACGTTGGAGGCAGATAAGGGACTGTTTGAGATCTCGGGTCGCTCTTTGCCAGAAGACGTAACGGCCTTTTATGCCCCCATATTAAGTTGGTTGGATGATTATGCAGGAAGTCCAAATCCGAAGACGGTCTTTACGTTTAAGCTTGTCTATTTCAATACGGCGAGTTCGAAACTTTTGCTCGATATCTTAGTGAAACTTGAAAAGATCCACGAGGATGGGCATGACGTCTTGGTGAAGTGGTGTTATCCAGAAGACGACGAGGATATGAAGGACGCGGGAGAAGAGTATTCCGAGATTGTGGATATCCCATTCGAACAAGTTTCTTATGATATTGCTTAGCCGTCGTCCTTGTGTTCGTGTCTAGCTTTTTCCAGTAGGTGTCCTATCTAATCGCGGCTTTTATTTGAGAGTCTTATTGCATGAGTGAGGAAATATTAAAAGCGCTAATGCAACTTTTTGCCATTATTGCCAAGCAGGACGAAGGGCTGGGCGATAGTGAGCGGGAGTATGTAGAGGTGTTCCTCAAACAACAGATTAGCGCAGAAGCGGTAGCGGAGTATCTCGCGTTGTTTGATGGTTATGTCAATGACGATAAGGGGGGGAATAGTAAACTTACCTCGGTGAGGGATTCTGTACGAATTCTCGGAATCTGCAAAAAAATCAATAAGACCTTGACGCAGAAGCAGAAGGTGGTCGTGTTGGTACGTTTGTTTGAACTTGTGAGTGTTGAGGGCAAGTTTAGTGAACAACGAATGGCGATTATCAATACTGTCTCTGAAGTCTTTAAAGTAGAGCCCGAGGAGTTTGAGGATATTGAGGCTTTTGTCTTAAGCAAGGAGTTGACGGCTCTTACCCGTTCCACGATATTGCTCATTCATGCTGCCAAACACGAGACTCATAGTGATGAGGAAGGTGCGGTGTGTAAAGAAATTCATGTAGAGTCGCTGGATAGACCACTTGCCATTTTGCGTATCCGTTCGGAGGATCTTTATTTTCTCCGTTATGTCGGGAGTGAAGATCTCTATCTCAATGGTTTACCGATTCATAATCGAAGGATTTACCTCTTCGCCAGTGGAAGTAGTATAAAGCTACCTAAGGGGAAGCCGATTTATTATACCGATGTCGTTTCCCACTTCATGGCAGATCTTAGCCTGACGCCGATCTCGTACGTGGTGGATGATATCTCCTATAAGTTTCCAAATGGTGCTCTAGGTCTTCGGAATATCTCTTTCTCGGAAGAACATGGTCGTCTCGTTGGTATTATGGGGGCGAGCGGAGCAGGGAAGACTACGCTATTGAATGTTTTGTCTGGCTCGTCTATGCCGTCTGGGGGGCAGGTCAGGATCAATGGACTTGATTTGTACAAGGATGCGGATAGGCTCGAAGGAACTATCGGGGTAATTCCACAAGACGACCTCTTGATAGAGGAATTGACGGTATTCCAGAATTTGTATTACAGTGCGAAGCTTTGCTTTCGGGATAAAGAAGAGAAGGAACTTTGCGAGCTTGTAGATAAAACATTGGCAAGTCTTGGGCTTCTAGAGCGTAAGGATTTGAAGGTAGGTTCGCCTCTCAATAAGATGATCTCTGGGGGGCAGCGTAAACGTTTGAATATCGCCTTGGAGTTGATTCGAGAACCATCGATCCTCTTTGTCGATGAACCAACTTCGGGGTTGTCATCACGAGACTCCGAGAATGTTATGGACTTACTCCGAGAGTTGACTCTGAAGGGGAAACTCATTTTTGTCGTGATACACCAGCCGTCGTCGGAGATCTATAAGATGTTTGACGATATGCTTATCTTGGATACGGGCGGTTATCTCGTCTACTGGGGTAATCCTGTAGAAGCCGTGATGTATTTTAAGAAGGCTGATGCGCAGGTGAATAGCGATGTAGGGGAGTGTCCTACGTGTGGAAATGTTAATCCCGAGTTGATATTCAATATCATCGAGTCGCACGTGGTGGATGAGTTCGGACGTTACACCCCTAATCGGAAGGTACAGCCGCAACGCTGGGAAGAGATCTTTCGAGAACAAAAGCCTAAGGTGCACGTGATGGAGGAGTCTGTCCCTCCACCAAAGTCATTGAATATCCCGTCCAAACTCAAACAGTTCTTGATTTATACTGCACGTGATTTCCGCTCGAAAATTAGCAATACGCAGTATATCGTGTTGAATCTGTTGGAGACGCCTGTACTTGCGTTCATCTTGGCGTATGTGATACGGTATATTCCAGATCCGAATTCATCGGTATATATCTTTAGAGAGAATGAGAATATCCCGATCTATATTTTTATGTCGCTGATCGTTGCGCTTTTTATTGGGCTTACGGTGAGCGCAGAAGAAATTTTCAAAGACCGGAAGATTCTTAAGCGAGAGCAGTACCTCAATCTGAGTAGGACATCTTACCTCTTTAGTAAGATCTTTATCCTATTAGTTTTGTCTGCGATACAAACATTGTCGTTTGTCCTGATTGCGAATAGTATCCTTAGCTTGAGAGGGTTGAATCTTGAATATTGGTTGATTCTTTTCTCTACCTCGGTTTGTGCTAATCTTATAGGGTTAAATATTTCGGCTACGTTCAATAGTGCGGTCACTATTTATATTGTTATCCCATTATTGATGATCCCGATGATGGTGCTCTCTGGTGCAATGTTCTCTTTTGAAAAGTTGAACCGAGCGGTAGGAAGTTTTGACAGAGTCCCCTTAATCGCAGAGTTCATGCCTACGAAGTGGGGGTACGAGTCTCTGGTCGTCTTACAGTTTAAGGATAATGAGTTCCAGCGTCATTTCTATGAACTAGAGAAGGCTGAGCGAAATGCCAATTACAAGACGGTTTACCTCTTGCCAGAGTTACAGAAGCGAATCGAATTTTGTATTGAGAACTGGGATAAGCGCGACTCGCTGGAGATCGAGCTAAAGTTGCGAGATGCGCTAGGGGTTTTGCATCGGAGTTTGAAACGAGAGCATGAGGTGGAGGCGGCAGAGATACCGTATACCTGTCTCTCTGGCTTGAATTACGATAGTGTGACCGAGGAGGCACTCTACGAAACGGTAGGTTATATAGATCAGTTGCAGGAAAAGTATGCCAAGATCTTCGGTGAAAAGAATAAGCAGCGGGATGCTATCGTATCTCACTTGATAACGACCAATCCTCAATTGTACGAGGCTAAGCGTGCTGCTTATCATAATGAAAGTGTGGCGGATCTTGCTCAGAAGGTATTTGAAAAAAATAAGATTCTTCAATTCAAGGATCAGTTGGTACAACAGTATGATCCTGTCTATCGAGACCCGATCCCTACTTCTGCTTTTGATATCGGATCGCACTTTCTTGCTCCTCGAAAGCATTTTATGGGACATTATTTCGATACCTATTGGTTCGATTTGGTCATCCTTTGGCTAATGAGTGCTTTCCTGTACTTGTCTCTACATTTCGAACTGTTAAGACGTATAGGCACTCTTTTTGCCTTTATACAGCGCTTGGTGAAACGATAAATAAGTCTAGGGAATTGTCTCATCTACCTAGCAGTCTAAATAGATTTTACACTATGAGAGTAGAAAGGGTTATGCTGATGGCTTTCGTACTAGCAGGTTTCCTGCTGGGGGGATGCCAGTGTTCGAGAACGGGACCAGATGTCTCACAAGAGTTTAATATTCCTGATTCTCTAAAAGACCAACCAGAAGTGGAATTGTCGGAAACGGTGACAGAAAAGATGGTGGAGAATATCTCTTCGCCAGTAGAGACCGCCGCCTTAATAAAGAGGCTTAAAGTGCCCTTTAATAAAGATTTTTTGATTTCCACGGATGTCGCAGACCACTTGAATACGAACTTTGAGAAGGCGCTTGGATTGGGGCTTTACGGGACGGACTTGGGGTATTTGAACATGTATGAGAAGACGTCTTCTGTCTTGAATTACATCTCTTCTGTGAAATCGTTGGCGGATGGAATACAGGTCGGGCAATTCTTTGATTTCTCGACGCTTAAGCGTCTTGCTTCTAACAATGAGAATTTAGACTCCTTGATCTTTATTTCACAACAAAGCTATAATAAGATAGATCGTTATCTTCGTTCTACGAACCGTGCTTCGCTGAGTGTGGTGATTATTACGGGGGTATGGATTGAGGGGATGTATCTCTCTACGAGGGTGTCGCAGATTACTAAGAATCGTCGAATGGAGGAAAGTGTAGCTGATCAGAAGGTCGTGTTAGCAACACTGATCCCGATTCTTCGCGTGTATGAACGAGACCAAGATATCAAAGCCCTTGCAGATCGCTTGGAAAAATTGCGTGTTTACTACGATGATATCCGGATTACCTATGAACAAGGAACGCCTGAAACGAAAGTCGTAGATGGAAAGTTGGTGGTAGAACAAAAGGATAAGCAAATTGTAGATTACACACCAGAACTTATGCAGCAGTTGATGAGCGAGATTGTTGCCATTCGAACCGAACTAATAACTTACAAGGGTAACTAACATTATGAAACGCGTTCTATTAGTGGCAATCGTGCTACTCTCTTTAATATTTGCACCAGGGTTGGCTTTCGGACAATCAGAAGACGAGCTTTTGGATATTTGTGGTGCTTTGGCGGGGTCAGAGGCTACCTATCTTCGGGATTTCAAGATCCGTTTGGATGCAGCTGATCCAGCTCCTATTCAGCGTTATCCAGTGGTTTTGAAAAAGGGAAATCGCTATCGTTTTTCTATTGCTAGTTCCAAGGATTTGGAAGGTATTATGAAGTTAGAACTTTTTGATAGCAACCGACTCATGGCGACGACAAACAATCCCGCTACGGGGGCAGATTACCCGAGTTTCGATTATATCTGTACTAAGACAGGAGCTTATCACCTTTTCTTCTCATTTAAGGATGGAAAGAGTGGTATGGGGGTTGGTGTTCTTTCGCTTTTAGACGGCGAGAATTGACCTTGATTTTTATTATTCTACTCCAAGCCCTCCGCTTTTAGCGGGGGGCTTTTTTGTGGCTTGTTACGCCGTTACAATAAGCGAGTTGCGAACGATATGCTATTTAGATAGGATGGGAACATTGCGCAAACACCTCGTATCTTCCCACCCCTCTTTTGGAGTCATTTTTTTTGAAAAATAGACTAGCCCACTAAGAAAAGCTCCTCCTTTTGTGGAGGTTTCTACCTCTCATGAGACCTTTTTCGTAGCTTTTTTCCAAAAAAGGCACAATATGCTCATTAAATATCTAGCGGAATACGTAGCATCCGTTTCATGTTGTAAGCTAAAGCCTCTAAAATCCCCTGTGTATGTGTGCGTTCCACACCAACATAACGTGCTCTCCCGCCACCAAACCCTCCACAAAGTAAAGTTGAATACCGCCCGACGTGTGCTCTACAAAACAGCGACGCTTACTAATGGCACGATTCCGAATACGTTCCCTTTTAGAAAATTCCTTCCCTTTCACCTTACGACGCATAATCCCATCTCGTAACTTATGTTCTTTCAAACAATTCCGATTAGAAGCACTATCATACCCCTTGTCTGCCAGAACGCGTGTCCCCGCGGGAAGTGAGACTTTTTCTAGCAATTTGGGGAATTCTTTGGTATCACTCTGATTGGCTGGTGTCGTGTTCAGAGCCACCACAAGTCCTCGTTTGTCCGTAAGCACGTGATGCTTATAACCGAAATAATGCTTATTTCCCTTTTTCACGAAGCGTGCTTCATGATCGATTCCAGAATCGGTGTAACGAAGCTGTTGATAATAGTCACTCTCTTGTTGCTTTTGCGCCTCCGAGCGTTCATCTTCGCGATCTCCTGCTATTTCTAAAACTTTGGGACAATGGGGTTTACGAGGTGAATTAACAATCGTCGCATCGACTAATGCGTCTGCTTTGATTTGCAAAATGCCGTGCTCCGCGAGCTGTCTATTTAAGGCATCGAGAAGTTCGTCCCAAAGCTTTAACTGGCTGAGCTCGTTTCGGAAACGACAAATGGTGCTATGATCAGGAGCAGGAGCGCTTAAATCGAGCTCTATGAAAGTACTGAATAGGAAAGAGTCGTTGATGCGCTCTTCAGCTTGATAATCACTCAGATGATACCACTCTTCCAAGAGTAGAATCTTGAATAGCAAGATGGGGTCGTAGGCGGGATTCCCAATGGCGTTTTTATTCTTTTTGTAGCGTTTGGTGATCGTTTTTCGGAGCTTATCCCAATCGACGCTCTTGTCTATTTTATAAAGGAAGTGGTGCGCGAGTTTCTCTCGTCTTTTTTGTGTGCATATTTCCACAAATCCTATTTCTTTCGCTGACTTTGCCTTCATCTTAGCGCCTTTAATTATAGCGCTAAGTTACTAAAAATCATTGACATAAACGGTATTTACCGTGCAATAATCCCAGCGGGGGCTATTGGGCGAGGCGCAGCTAGTTGTGATTTGTAAGAGATTGATAAGGAGAGACTTTGTTCGTAAAATGGTATAAGGTTATGAGAAGTTTTGGACGTCTTTGGGTTATGGTGATGTGTATCATCATTGCGTTGTCTGCCTGTACAGATGATAAGCAGATTGAGAAGGTTAGAAAAGCAAAGAAAGAGCTAGAGCAAATTGAGGCACAAAAGCGGCAGGAAGAGGAGAAGAAAAAGGAAGAAGAGCGTAAGAAGCGTGAAGAAGAAGAGAAGAAGCAGAAGGAAGAGCGTAAGAAAAAAGAAGAAGAGGAACGTAAGAAGCGTGAGGAAGAAGAACAGAAGAAAAAAGAAGAGGAAGAACGCAAGAAGCGCGAAGAAGAAGACAAGAAGAAAGAAGAAGAGGCGAAGTTTAAAGTTCTAGAAGGGGTATACTCTGGAAAACGGACGTCTACAAGTAAGTACCCGATGGATGAGGTCTTTAATGTAAAGATTGGCTATTCAAAAGAGGATAAGGAGTGGAATGTTACTTTCTCGTCGGTTGAGATTGAGAAGACTGCAGCCTTAATTACCCAAGAGGAGGATAAACTGATTTTTTATGTGGAGTGGCGGTATAATTATCGTGATTATTCTGCAACCCTTCTCTTTACACCGTCCTTGAAAAAATTGAAAATTACAGTGATGTGTAGTGATTCCTATTACAGCTGGACTTACGAAGGTACAAAACAGTAACCCCTAACACTTTATCACAATGAGAATTTCTTGTAGTTTTTGGTATATCGTAGTTAGTCTCTTGGTATTATTGGCTTCTTGCGATGATAGTAAGAAAGTTGATAGACTCATAGAAAAGGAAAAACAAGAGGCGAGACAAAGAGAAGAGGAGCGTAAGAAGCGTGAAGAAGAAGAGAAGAAGCAGAAGGAAGAGCGTAAGAAGAAAGAGGAAGAGGAACGCAAGAAGCGCGAAGAAGAACAGAAGAAAAAAGAAGAGGAAGAGGTGAAGTTTAAAGTTCTAGAAGGGGTATACTCTGGAAAACGGACGTATACAAGAAATCAGTACCAGATAGATGAGGTCTTTAATGTAAAGATTAGCTATCCAGAAGAGGATAAGAAGTGGTATGTTACTTTCTCGTCGGTTAAGATTGAGCAGACTGCAGCCCTAATTACCCAAGAGGAGGATAAACTGATTTTCTATGTGGAGTGGTATGATCATGGTAAGTATTCAGCAACCCTTCTCTTTACACCGTCCTCGAAAAAGTTGAAAATTACAACGACGTGTAGTAGTTCCGATTACAACTGGACTTACGAAGGTACAAAACAGTAACGTGCAATTTACAATAAATGAGGAGTTTCATACTCCTATTTTGTATCGCCGCTGGTCTCTTGTTCTTGAATGCTTGTAGTGGAGATAAGGAAATAGAGAAGCTGCGAAAGAATAAAGAAGAGAAAGAACAGAGACAGAATGAGCAGTGGGAGCGCTTACAATCCCTTAATGAGACGAATAGTAGTGACAGTGCTGTCTTTAGTGCAGATAATGGCATCTCTGTTACATGTAAATATTCTTCGGGTATACTGCTCGTATCATCTACTAAGGGGTGGATATTTGAAGGTTCAAAATCTTAACCCCTGTTCATGAGCTAGAAAGTTCATGCCGAACGAAATAATGGAAAGCGTTTTCAAAAAGGACGTTCTAAGATAGGCGTCCCAGCAGGATAATATTAACTTAATGCAGGTAGAATAATGAGGTATATCAAATTGGGAGTCTTGGCAGCCTTCGCTGCTGTGTTCATGGGGAGCTGCGCCCCTCGAGTCGTAGAACGGATCGTCGAAGTCCCAGCGCCGCAGACGACTAACAATTCGCGTCGTGGTGCAGATGCGATGGAAGGAATGAGTATCGCAGATCAGGTGGAAGCTGAGGAGCGGCGTCAAGGAGCTGAAAAGTCGGAAGATTTGAAACGAGAGGGATGGAAGATCGACGATCCCTCAAGAACCCTTCGTATGGCGATCTTACAACACCAAAAAGCTCGGAAAGAAAATCCACGCCTCATAGAAATTGTGGGCAATGCCTCCAATTGCAAGACCCTTAATGTCTGCCAAGCGACAGCGCGTCAGAACGCGCAGCTCAACTATGTAGAAAATATCTCTGCCAAAATCGAGGGGGGAAGTGTGGGACATATCTTTAGTAAGCAGACGAACGATACCCCAACGGACTCCGAACAAACTACAGATCTTTTTAAGCGCAAATTTGGTGAAGAGATCGGACGTGCAATGAAGATCAGCTATGGGGTTTATAAGGAAGAACTCGATCAAGACAAGGGGATTCGCTACCAGATTGTCTACCTTATCGATCCAGTCCTAAAAAAGTGTCTAAGAATCACTGCAACTGGGGTGAAAAACGTGGAAATACTGCTTTATAATTTCCTTAATTCCCTATCCCAAAACAAGCCATGCTAGGAGTATACCAATGCTACACCGACTCTACACCGACGATACACCGAGGGAATTAGGCAAAATTACCTACCCCAAAATAGCCCATATTCTATGCGTATTGCTTTATTCCGTCACTCTATTATTTAGCCTATCGTATAAAAAAGAGCTTTAGGATTTCCTAAGGTGGAGTAGGCATTATGTGTATAAAGAACTGGCGTTGGGCGGCGAAATAGGCAGCCTCGTACACACTTTTACGGACAATATCATATTTGCGCTTCGGTATGGTTTTTGTGCCCACTCTTTATCACTAATATGCGACTAATTCGTAACTTATTGGGATGAGGGGAAGATCTATACATTGGACTCTATTACTTATCGCGACCTCTGTTTGTCAAGCTCTCCACGCAGCACCCACCGATACCCTCCAACTTTCCCTCCCTGATGCCATTGCGCGGGCACAACAAGCGAACCTGCAACTCCGCTCCACCACCGAGGGGGTCAAGCAAGCTTCCCTCGGTGTACAAGAAGCTTATGGTGCGCTCCTCCCATCAATTGATGCCGTCGGAGGATATAATCGACATCTCAAAAAGCCTGTCATGTTCCTCCCTCCAGGTTCCCCCATGGGCGATGTCCTCGAACTAGGAGCCGACAACAGTTTCCAAGCTTCCGTCTCCGCAAAACTTCCACTACTCGCCTTACCCCTCTACCAACAGATTGGAGTGGCAAAGACGGATCTCTCTATCGCTAAAGAGACCGAACGTGGGGCGCGTATTAACCTCGATGCCGATGTGCGCCTCGCCTTTGCCAATGCCCTCCTCGCAAACGCATCAAAAAACGTTGTCGAACAAAGCCTGCTGCGCGCAGAAGCAACCCTATTGCGTATAAAGAATCTCGCACAGCAGGGGATGGCCGCCGACTACGATCGCATCCGAGCAGAAGTGCAGGTCGCCAACCTCCGTCCTATCATCCTTCAAGCCAATGCTGGCGCTGAGGTGGCGCTACTCTCTCTCCGTACATTGGTCGGACTCCCAGACTCTATCCCTATTGCCCTTGTTGGCTCACTCGATTCGATGTTACAAGGGTTAGATACTACCCCCATCCTCGCAGGAACGATGGATAACTCCTCCCTCCGACTCCTCTCTCTACAAGCCAATAAGCTCGATCTACAACGAAAGCTTATCCACTCTTCTCACTTCCCTATGTTGGTCGCCGTCGCTAGCTATCAGTGGCAAACGCAAGCTAATGATTTCGAGTTTAGTAAATACCGCTGGGTAGATATCTCTCTGATTGGGCTACAGCTCTCTATCCCTATCTTCGCCGGTTTTACCAAATATCACCAAGAACAAAAGCTGCGCGTTGGCGTGCAAAGGATGCTCTTCCAACGAGAATACACCACACTCCAGCTGCAGAATCAACGTCATGTCCTCGCTGAGCAAATGAACGCTGCTCGTGCCTCTATGGAGGCAAATCTTGCTGCGCAAGCTCTTGCAGAACAAGGCGTCGCCATCGCTCGCGGACGCTACCAAGTGGGAACCGCTACACTCCTCGAGCTCAATGACGCCGAGATGGCGCTCACTCAAGCCGCTCTAAACTATCTGAAAGCTGAGTTCGACTACATCAAGCTGCGTCTCGATTTGGAAAAGATAACTCGTTAATGAGAAAAAAATACTTTCCCGCCCTCCTCGCAGCAGGGCTTTTTTCCCTCCTCGTCGCCTGCAACAGTAGGACGTCACAACAAGCACCTAGCGAAGTGGAACAAGCCCTCGAAGTGCGCGTTGCTCCTACCACCTCAGCTCGTGTGCAAGACACAGAGACCTTCGCCGCATCGGTTAATGCCTTCGAGGTTAACCATGTCTGCCCGGCGATTGCTGGACGGATCGAGGCCGTCTTGGTGGATGTGGGCGACCTCGTGTCGGAGGGACAAA
Source organism: uncultured Bacteroidia bacterium (assembly GCA_963543925.1). Classification (GTDB taxonomy): domain Bacteria; phylum Bacteroidota; class Bacteroidia; order Bacteroidales; family CAJPTX01; genus Bacteroides_D. Next base: position 59,291 of record CAUUCP010000006.1, read on the forward strand.
AACTCGTGCAGATGGACGAAACGCAGCTCCTTACAGCACGCGCCCAACTTGTCTCGCTAGAGCGCGACCTCGCGCGACTCGATACGCTTCGTACCCTCGGCAGTGTCACACAACAACAGTACGATCAGCTACATACACAAGTCGAGGTCGCCCGTGCTCAAGTTGCTAATTTGCAAAAGAATACTAGACTTACTGCTCCGATTGCGGGTATCGTTACCGGACGTTATTTCCAGCCAGGCGAGCTCTTTACAATGTCCCCTACTCCAGAGTCTGCAGGACGCTCTGCGATTGTCACCCTTATGCAGATGAACCCCATCAAGGTGAAGTTTAATCTCCCCGAGGAACGTCTCGGAGCTCTAAAGGTCGGACAGGCTGTGGATGTCACCCTCGATGCCTATCCCAACGAACACTTCCAAGGGGCGATTTATCGTCTAGCCCCTACCGTACACGCCCTTTCGCACACTCTAGAGGTTGAGGTAAAGGTGCCCAATCCCCAACTCCGTCTTAAGCCTGGAATGTTTGCGCGGATTAACCTCTCTTTTGGTGAGGTCGAGCGACTCCTCGTCCCCGACCTCGCTATCGTACAGCAACGAGGTACAAACGATCGTGCCGTCTTCGTTGCACAGCAAGGTAGGGCGCGACGAAAGGTGGTGAAGCTTGGAAATCGGCAGGGTGACAAAATCGAGGTGCTCGAAGGACTCGCCCTCACCGACTCGGTGATCACCACTGGACTGCGTTTCTTACAGGACGGACACGCCATTCGTGTAGTACATTAAAATGGGTATCTACTCATGAAGCTCTACGAATCCGCTGTCAGAAAGCCTATTACAACCCTCCTCCTCTTTGTTGCAGTTATCCTCTTCGGTCTCTTCTCCTACAACCGATTGGCTGTCGACCTCTACCCAGAGATCGATCCACCCTACATCTCTATCTTCACCTTTTACCAAGGGGCAAATGCCGAGGATATCGAAACCAACATCTCCCGACTGCTCGAAGATAACCTCAATACTGTGGCAAACCTCAAGAAGCTAACTTCCTCCTCTTACGAGAACTATTCGCTCCTTGTACTAGAGTTCGAATGGGGCGCAAACCTCGATGAGGCCACAAATAATATCCGAGACGCCCTCAGTCGTATCACAAAGAAGCTCCCCTCAGGTGTCGAGACGCCGATCATCTTCAAGTTCAACACCAATATGATTCCAATCCTCGAATTCTCGGTCACCGCCAGAGAAAGCACACCCGCACTTGCCGAGATTATCGAGGACGTTATCGTCAATCCCCTCAACCGTATCGACGGCGTCGGGGCGATCTCTATCACGGGAGGAGAAAAACGTGAGATTATGGTCGACGTCGACCCCAAGCGACTCGAAGGCTATAACCTCACGGTCGAACAGATCGGAGCTGCCATTACGCGCGAAAACATCAATATCCCCGCGGGAAACCTCTCTACGGGTAATATGAGTCTAGCCATGCGGGTCCAGGGTGAATTTGACGCCTCACAGCGCCTAAATAGCCTCGTCGTGGGACAGTTCCAAGGAAGGAATATAAGACTCGACGAGGTGGCGCGTGTCAACGATTCCCTCGCAGAGGCCACCCTCGTCGTCCGACGCAACGGACAAAGAGCTCTCCGTTTTTCTGTACAAAAACAGTCCGGGGCTAACGCCGTCAAGGTCGTGAAAGAGGTGATGGCCATGCTACCCGAGCTCAAAAGAAACCTACCACAAGACGTCGAAATTGCCACCCTCTTCAACACCTCAGAGTTCATCGAGAATAGCATTAACTCCCTCACAGAGACTGTCCTCTACGCCGCCCTTTTCGTTACACTCGTTATCCTATTTTTCCTAGGACGTTGGCGCGCAACATTCATTATCATCATCACCATCCCCGTCTCACTCATCGCAGCCTTTATCTACCTATTTGTCTCGGGAAACTCTATCAACATCATCTCCCTGAGCTCCCTCTCTATAGCCATCGGGATGGTCGTCGACGACGCGATCGTGGTCCTCGAAAACGTCACCACGCATCTCGAGCGGGGAAGCTCTCCACGCGAAGCTGCCGTCTACGGAACCAACGAGGTCGCCCTCTCCGTCATCGCAGCAACCCTCACCGTGGTCGCCGTCTTCTTACCTCTGACCATGATTAGCGGACTCAGCGGTATTATGTTTCGACAGCTAGGTGCCTCGGTTTCTATAGTGATTGTCATTTCCGTGATGGCCGCCCTCTCACTCACCCCGATGCTCTCCTCTCGAATCCTCAAGTTTCGTGAGAAAAAGGTTTCTACGAAGAGGAATCGTATACAACAAGCGATCGAGACCATACTACGATCGCTCGACAACGTCTATGCACGTACCCTTATCTGGACTACCCAGCACCGTACCTTCATGATTATCGCCACCTTCCTCATTTTCATCGGGAGTATGATGCTCATCCCTCGCCTCCGTACAGAGTTTATGCCACAGTCCGATAACTCGCGTATTAGCGTTACCGCAAAGCTCGCTACTGGCGTGCGTGTCGAGTATACAGGACACATCGTAGATACGATAGAGCGCTTGCTCAACCTACAAAACCCAGAGATCACACTCCTCGCCTCCACCTATGGCGCAGCCTCCAGCGACAACCTCTTTGCTGCATTCAATGGTAGTGGGAATAATATCATCTCCCTCGATATCCGTCTCGTAAAACCCGACAAACGCGCACGTTCCATGTTTACCATCAGTGACTCCGTACGTGCCATGCTACGACGATTCCCTGAAATTGAATCCCTTACCGTCAAACCCGGAGGAAACCAAGGGGGCATGGGAGGTGCCCCAACCATCGATGTCAACGTCTTCGGATACGACCTCGACCGTACCACACCCATCGCCGAGCAACTCGCAGAGGCTATGCGAGACATCCCAGGTACCAGAGACGTACAGGTCAAACGAGACCCCTTTAAGCAGGAGTATAATATCGAGTTCGACCGAGAAAAGCTCGCGATGCACGGTCTCAATACTGCCACCGCGGCCGCCTATGTGCGTAATCGGATGAACGGGCTTATCGCCTCTAAATTCCGAGAGGGGGGAAAAGAATACGATATCCGAGTCCGTTACGCAAAGCCCTACCGAGAGTCCCTCGCCGATGTACAGAATATCACCCTATACTCCAACACAGGAGTCCCATTTAAGCTCAAAGAGGTCGCCAAAATCTCCGAATTCTACGCGCCACCCTACATTAGTCGAGAGAACCGGCAGCGCACGATTACCGTCTCCACGGGGTTACACAATGCCTCCCTCTCTGCCGTCGTAGATGAGATCTGGAAGGTGGTCGAACGCATGGAACTCCCCTCCGATATCTCCATCGGAATCGGGGGAACCGCCAAGGAACAACAAGACTCTCAACAGGACATGGGGCTACTCCTCATCCTCGTGCTCCTATTGGTATACATCGTTATGGCATCCCAGTTCGAATCCTTCAAATCCCCATTCATTATCATGCTCTCCCTCCCCTTCGCCTTTAGTGGGGTCGTGCTCGCACTCCTCGTTACTGGAGAGGCGCTAAGTCTCATCTCCATGATCGGTGCGATTATGCTCGTCGGCATTGCGGTGAAAAATGGGATTGTACTCGTCGATTATACCAACCTCTTGCGTGAAAGAGGTTACTCTACATTCCGTGCCGTAATCGAGGGGGGAAAATCCCGTCTCCGACCTGTGCTTATGACCTCCCTCACTACAATCCTTGGCATGGTCCCCCTTGCCCTAAGCTCTGGAGAAGGCTCTGAAGTATGGCGTCCGATGGGCGTTGCCGTGATTGGAGGACTCACCTTCTCTACCCTACTGACCCTACTGATCGTACCAGCCGTTTATGCCGCTTTTGCGGGAAGAGAAATGGTTAGTAAGCGGAAAAAGCGCTTGCGTGCAAGCCAATAAACTCGAAAAATCAACTCCTAAAGATGAACTGATTCGCATAGGGGGGAGTGAATCTCCCCTATGTTATTTTGGAAGGGGAGACTCTAATAATAGCTAAAAAAGCCCTCGCGATACGATCCGTAAAAGTGAGGAAGATACTGTCCTAAAAGAGTGTGTAAATGTCGCAGCTACTGGGGAGAAAAACAGGGAAATACCGCTTTATGTTTTCATCAATTCCTTATCCCCAAACAAGGCATGTTCGGAGTACACCAACGCTACACGCCCGCTACACGCCCTCTACACGGAAGGAATTAGGTAAAATTACCTACTCCAAAATAGCCCATACTCTATACGTATTTCTTTATTTCGTCACGCTATTAGTTAGCTTATTGTATAAAAATAGAGCTTTAGAATTTCCTGAAGTGGTAGTGTACACTATGCGTATAAAAACAGTCGTAGACCTGAGGGGAGACAGGGGCTTTATACCCTTTTACGCGCACTACCAACAGATCTCGTTTTTTACATTCTCTCGTCTCGATTTTGCTAGTTAGAGCCTTCTTTGTACTTTTGGTAAACGAACTAACCAATACAAAGTACTAGCATACCATGAATAGTTCTTTTAGGCTGGCAATCCTACTGCTTTTGGGCTCTCTTCTTCTAATAACTTTTCCCACCCTAGCTGCGAACGACGGAAAAGATTTTACCCAAAAAGAACGCGAGGACGCAAACGTCGCTGCAAATACCCCAGGGCTTTCCAAGCTCGAGAAAGAGGTCTACTACTACCTGAACCTCGCTCGAATTGCTCCGAAGACCTTCGCCAACAAATACGTAAAAGATTATAAAGGTGAAGGGTATATGTTCGCCGAGAGACAAGAGTCACTCTACCAGCAACTTCTGGAAATGAAGCCGCTCGGGCGTCTAAAGCCCGACCAAAAGCTCATAGAAACCGCCGTATGTTTTGCTACCCAAGCTGGAAAGGCTGGGATTATGGGACACTCAAGAGCGGGGACTTCCTGCAAGGAAGAGTACGAAGGTGAATGCTGCGCTTACGGAAAAATGAGCGCCCTAGCAAACGTGGTCGAATTGCTGGTAGATCCTGGGGAAGGAAACGAATCTCTAGGACATCGAAAGATTATGCTCTCTGGAAAATACCACTTCATGGGATGCGCAGAACGAGATCACAAACAGTTCGAAAAGAATCTAGTCCTCGATTTCGGATCGGCAAGTAATGGTGAACTACACCAAGGCGAAGAGCCTCAAGAAGGTGGAAGATGCCCCTATGAAGAAGATGAGAAGGAAGTCCAGCAAATCGTCGACGATGCCTGCGGCTCTAGCTGTCCAGAAACAGATGACGACTCGGACGACGATGATGATCTCGGTGATGATGAAGATTCCGAGTAGGGCGTTAACGCTGCTTTGTACCATACCATGGGATGTGCGGAACGTGAGCATCGAGAGTACAGCAAGAACCTTGTCATGGACTTCGGGATAGGATCTAACGACGACGATGACCTACTACTAGGCGACGACGGAGCGCCAGAAGATGATTTGTCGAAACAAGCGGATGTCCGCACTGACAAAAGAAATTCGTGCGAGAAACTGGCAGACGAAATAGAGGAAAATATGAACAAAATTGGGGAAGGTTGCGAAGACATAGATGCCGAGGCTGATGCCGAGATCGAGGCCGACCTCTAGTACCGACCGATCCTCCTAACAACAGATTGTAACTAGTACCATGAATAGAAAACTTTTTCTACTACTCTTTTGGCTGATAGGCTTTTGTAGCCTCTCCGCGCTAGCACAAAGCTACTACGAGTTTTCCTATAAAGATAAGGCGGGAAAACTCTGCTACGGATTCATGATTTATGAATCCGACGACAACTGCTCTATGCGTATCGTGCAGCTTACAAACAATCAAGAGGTGACTGCTGCCGAGGAAATCAAATACGTCGGACAGCAGGGCGTGGAAAACGGACAACAGTACACTGCCCTCTGTCCAGAGAAAGAACAAGCGAACGCCCCCAATATCGTCTTCTTTTGGAATAAGCTCAAGGGATCCAAGAATCTAGAGATCGTCCCCGCCCTCTGCTTTGATCTCGAAAAGGACGATTTCCAAGATCCAGAATCTTTTACCGAGGTCGGATTATCGGACATTACAACAGACTATTTGCAACAGTTTTACTCCCCAGAAGAGGAAACGTATAAGTCCATTTTCAGAGCCCAAAAGGAGATAGTAAAACAACGAGAACAGATCGCGAAAAATCTCGGTGACGGTTCCGATATCTTCCGAGCCGTCATGGATTTCCTCGCAGAAAATGGCGTAAAAGTCGATGTATCTACACCGCCAGCAACGACACAGCAAAACAATGGCGAAGCAAACGTCGCCAACGAAGGAGGCAATTGCGCTAACGTTGACAATAGCAACGCTTCTGATAATAACGATGGAAATGGAAACCGCGCAGACGACGCTGAAGAGGACGACGATAACGACCAAGGGGGAAGCGCTGACAACGATGCAGACGATGACGATAACGATGCAAGCGACTACAATCAGGGAAATAACCTAGCCTCCACAACTCCCAACGCCGCAGGCGTTACGCTCCATTTTGTATCTGTTATCAATTCCAACGTCAGCGACATCGGAGCTTCGTGCGAAAGAGACTATGACAATTTCCTGGGTGAGCTCAAAGGAATCGCACAAGCGCTCGGTATCCAATTCAAAAATCACTCGGTCATGGGGGACTATTACTCCCGAGAAGCCGTAGCCGAAACACTCAGTGAACTACGACCAGGAGGAAACGACATCGTATTTTTCTATTACAGCGGACACGGGTTCAGGTTCGATGACCAACAAAGCCAATATCCTGCCATCGCCCTTACCTCTTCATCTTACGACGATATCACTAGAAACTATTTGCTTATGAGCGATATATACGACGAAATTTGCTCCAAAAATGCCCGTCTCAATATCGTTCTCAGCGATTGTTGCAATACTCCGATCGGGGTCGAACAACCTGCAATGAGAGAAACAGGTACTCTTTATGGGAGAGCAAATAACAATTTCTCGGTCAACCGACTCGGACAGCTCTTCCTACAAGAACGGGGGAATTTGCTCTCCACTGCTGCATCGCCTGGGGAAACTTCCATTTGCGACATGACGGGCGGTTTCTTCACCATTGCATTTATACGTTCGCTACGAAAAGAAATTAACGCAACCAACGCTCAAGACGTCTCTTGGAACAATATTATCAATAACACGATATCCTCTGCGCGTCAGCGCAGTTCCGACGTCGGGAACATACAACACGGAATTAAAGAGACCACAATATATCGATGAAAAACTACCGTTCTCTCGCGTTTCTCTTGCTCGCGCTCTCCATTCTCTTCCTTTACGCATGCTCAACTACAGAGTATGCCGTGCAGGAACTCCCTAAGTTGAACCTTGCACTCGAAGTGAATACAGAAGCTAAAATACTGGTCAATACGCCACGTGAGGCTGTCATACAAGATCCCGAGGGAGCCGTGATCCAAATTACAAAACTCGACAGGATGCAGTACGACGACCAAACAATTGGTAAACTCATTCTAACCACTGCACAGGAACAGGGACTACCACTTAATGCACTCAAAGTCACTCGACTCAATGCAAAAGGGGTCTCGGGGGTCTATGTACAAGGAACAAAAGGGGATAGTCTTATCCTAGTGGGCGGTTTCATCGGCTTACAATCGATTGATGGGTATCTCTCTGTATTTCATTTCCCAAGAAACATGGAAGAAGAGGCTCAACGAGCTATGTGCTCTATCTTCCACAAAAATTAATTACTTGGGCTATGACTGCGAACCGTGATTGTTAAAATTATTGTAGCTTTGTGCGATGTTCTTATGAGGAAAACGCAGGTCTGCGCTGAAATAATGAACCGCATAATGGCAACTCGGGATTAACTTTCTAAATATTTATTGTGATGAGAAAAGTTCTTTTAGGTCTTTTGGTCGTTTTAGCTACGACATTCTTCTTTGCGTCTTGTGCTAGCAAGACCGAAATCTTGCAGAAGGCTGTAGAAAAGGTGAAGGCTGATGGCAATATGCCAAAAACTGAAGGGGGGATCACCATGGACGTCGCCTTCGATGCTGCAAGCAACACCATCACTTACAGCCTCGATATGCCTGAACAGGTGTACACCTCTATGAAGCTTATGGCGGCACAACCTACTTACAAGGATTTCTTTATGTATACCAACAAGGATAACGAGGCTTACAAGGAATTGGCAAAACTCCTATTGGACGTTAACGGTAAATTGCAGTTCAGCTATGCATGCTCTGGTCAAGCGCCATTCTCTATCGAATTCGGAGCAGACTACCTCAAAAAGTTGGTAGATGGTACACTCACTCCCACCGAGGCTCCTCAGGTACAACAACCAGAATCCGTACCTGCAGAGGCCGCAATGCAAGGTGATGGAGAAGGTGTTGAAATGGACGAAGAATAGTCTCGTCTCGTATTTTTCAGAATTTACAAAGGCTTGCCATGGAGATAGGCTCTGTGGCAAGCCTTTTTTTTGTATCTGTAATTATCGTTGAGCTAAGGATGAGAATTCGTAGCATGCTCAACATGCTCCCAGCACTCTATTTCTTGTGTGAAAGAACTTGTGGTGAATAGAGGCTTGCGCCTCTGGATGTCAGCATGCTCCCAAAGTAGGTATTCCTCCCCCCCATCCATCTTCCCAAATTTTCCCTCCCCTTTTCCCCTTCCCTCTCCCCCGATTTTCCCCTCAAAAACGCCCCTTT
>CAUUCP010000007.1:0-58173 GCA_963543925.1 uncultured Bacteroidia bacterium
TCGCTGGAGGAATGAGTGACCGTGGCGCTTACACACTTTTACGGACACTACCGTATTTTTTTAGGATACTCCCCCTTTTCTAGAAGTAAGGCGCAACCCTACAAGGGGCGTCCTGCCCCCTCCGTCGCTCTTTCTATTATAGGTGTTATTTTTGCGCTTTCGTTACGACTGGGGTCGGAATCAGATTGGTAAATAGTTCATAGGAAGTGATTAACGCTTTTGCGCGCTTCTGTTGACACAAAAATAGACTGCTAATTGCTATGTGTAGGGAAGTTAATTCTTTTTTATATTGCTTTTTATTACCTTTGATGGCAATATAGATTCGTATACTTACGTCATGGAGCAAGAATTGAGCAATTTATCGGAAAAAGCTCTTATTGACTGGGAGCTTGTCCAGCGTGCTTGTGGTGGCGACGAGGAGGCATTTCGCGTCCTGCATGACAAGTATCGGAGTAAGATCTACTATCTCGTTCTCAAAATTGTGAATAACCCGACGGATGCAGAAGATGTCACGATCGAGGCTTTTGGGAAGGCGTTCAAGAACATCAATCAGTACGTCCCTCGGTACGCCTTCAGTTCATGGCTTTTCAAGATTGCGACGAACAATAGTATCGACTATTGCAGGCGGAAGCGGTTGCTACAGAAAGATTACGAGGATGTGAACGGGGATGCAACCTCAAAGGAGAACTTGGTTACGGCCACGGCTCCTGATCCTGAACAGCAGATGATCCGAGACCAGAACATGCAACGACTGGAGCAGCTCGTGACGACGCTACGGCCGCAGTATCAGCGATTGGTACGTTTGCGCTATTTCGATGAACTTTCTTACGAGGAGATTTCGGTCAAACTGGATTTGCCCATGGGCACGGTAAAGGCTCAGCTGTTCCGTGCACGGAACATGCTCCAAGACCTTTTGCGAGCCTCTACCGATGGGGAATTTCATGAATTTTAATCCACCATCCCATGGAGACGCACACACGACTTGGGGAGTATTACCCGATGCTTACGGCAAGGCAAATCGCGCAACTGGAGTTATTTGCTCGGGAGCTCGCGGCGTGGAACGAGAAGATCAACCTTGTTTCGAGAAAGGATATCCGACAGCTGATGCTACACCATGTCGTGCATTCGTTAGCGCCCCTGCATTGTCGTCATTTTCATGACGGCGTCCGTGTGCTAGACCTAGGTACTGGAGGAGGACTGCCAGGGTTGCCATTGGCGATAGCGTATCCTGAGGTGTCGTTTCATCTGGTGGATTCGATAGCTAAGAAAATTCGTGTGGTTGACGCGCTTGTTCGCACGCTGGGGCTCAGGAACGTGGAGGTGGCGTGTGCACGCGCGGAAACGCTCCCCGTCGGGGGGTACGATCGCGTGGTGACGCGAGGGGTAGCCCCTTTGGCAAAGTTGTGGGGTTGGGCAGCGCCCCTGCTACGCGAGGGTGGGGAACTGATTGCTTACAAAGGGTATCCACTGGGCGAGGGCGACTGTGTGGGATTGACGGATTCGTCGCTTGAGCTCTTGCCGTTACAGGGGGTTCTTGCTGACGACTATTTTGCTGAGAAATGTTTGGCGGTAGTCACGCGACACGGTTAGCCTCTTGTGCGCGATAGCCTTGGAATGATGCGACACCTCTCCCTTGTCTTCCTCCTTTGTCTGACCGTAAGCTCCTTGTTTGCCAAGGAGAGCTTCTATGGTCTTTACCAAGCTCTGCTCAGCGCGAAAGGACGTCCTACGGCGACTAAGATCCTTTTGCGAGATATAGCACCCATCTATGGGGTTAGGATGGACACAGTGCGCGTGAACTACGATACCCTCTATGCAAACGCTATGGCGCGCTTGAGTCTCGCCTATGCCCTGCATGAAGATGGGGAGTATACCCTATCCACACAGCTTTGTCATCGGGTGATCAGTTATTTCTACGATCACCAGGATACACTTCAGGCGACCTCGAGTCTTTTACTTCAGAGTGAGAATTTACTCCAGATTGGGTTGATTGCCGACGCTTTCCCACTGATCATCAAGGCGAAAATGATTGCTAGCGTTGCGAAGGATTCTCTTCAAGAGATTCATTCGCTCCGCATGTTGGGGCAGCTTTACCTGTTGGGGAAAAAGCCGGAGGCGAGTCTCGTGTATACCAACGAAGGGATCTCTCTTTCTAAGCAGGCGAAGTCTCCTGCGCGGGATCGTTTGCTTGCCGAGTTGATCTGCCTGCAATGTCAGGCCTATCTTGCTTTGAATCGTGCAGCGGAGTGTATCCGTCCTCTTGGGGAGGGGAGTCGACTCAGTGATGAGCAACATCTGCGACGCTTGCGTGTGAAGACCCGCAGGTTGTTTGGGGATGTCTATTTGGAACAGGAACGTTATCCGAGGGCGGAGCAGTATTATCTCGAAGCGCTCTACCTTTCTCAAATTGAACAACAGTACACCGAACGCATCTCTGTCCTTCGACAGTTGGGGGAATTACGACAGGCACAGGGACGGACACTAGATGCCCTCAATTATAATGAGCGTGCTCTCGCTCTGGCGGACTCGCTGCATTTGGCAGGAGATCGCCGCGAGCTTCTTTGGCAACGTTATAACCTCTCGCGGGAAGAGAATCCTAAGGAGGCATTGTACAATCTAGAGCACTACATTGCACTCCGAGATTCGCTCGAATATAACATTGTGCATACCAAGCTTGATATACAACATGATCGTTATGAACAACAGTTGCGCGACAAGCAGTTTGAGATGCAACAGTTACAGCTAGAACGTGACAAGTATGTAAAGTTCTTCATGCTGAGTGGGATTTTACTCCTACTTGCCCTTGTGGGTCTCTTACTCTTTTTCATCCGTTCGCGTCGGAAAAAGCTTCAGGATATGGAGCGGGACGTCTTGGCAAAGAATCAGCTTTTTTCTCTAGTCTCGCATGATACCAAGAATTATGCGCTTTCGATCCAAGTTGCGCTGCGTCAGCTCTCTGACCACTATCAGACCATGAGTCAGGAGCAGATTTGCGAGTATTTGCGCGAGCTGAATAATGCCGCCGATATGCAGATGGAGTTCCTGACGAATCTGCTGGCGTGGTCTCGTCTTCAGTTGAATGCGGTACGTTACGCCCCTTCGGAGTTTGCGGTGGTGGGTTTGCTGGAACGTAATTTATCGAGCGTCGAGCTTGCATTGAAGAACAAAGAGCTTTCTGGGCGCGTTATTGGAGATCCGAAGACGTGTCTTTTTGCAGATCGGGATATGGTGGAGGTGATAGTGCGTAACCTCCTCTCCAATGCGATAAAATTCTCCCCCCGAGGGGGAGGGATCGATCTGGTGGTAGAACAAGTCAGCGGAGGGGTGCGCCTGTCGGTGCAGGATCACGGAGCAGGGATGACAGAGGAACAGATTCGCAAGATCGGGAGTTTAGAGCAACGCTTACTCAACACTGGGAGTAAGGGACAGCAAGGGGCTGGTCTGGGTCTTGTCCTTTGTCGGATTTTTGCACAGAAGAATGGGGGGGAATTGGGTGTTGACTCACAGCTAGGGAAGGGAACCTGTATGTCAGTGACTTTTAGACGTGTAGCGAATGCATAACAAGGTAAGAAGATGGCTAAGATTTTGGTAGTTGACGACCACGCCCTTTTTCGTTTGGGAGTATCCACCACGTTGCAGAATGCGCGAAAAGGATACGAGGTGGTCGGGAGTGTCGGGTCGGCGAGGGAGTGTTATGAATTTCTGAATAAGAACGGGCGTCCCGATCTTATCCTTTTAGACATTATTCTTCCAGACGAGCCTGGGACGGAGGTTGCGCGGAAGGTGAGGATTTTGTATCCGGACATTCCGATTTTGGTGCTCTCAGCCGAATCTTCAGAAGAGGTGCTACTGAGCCTTGTCGAAAGTACGAAGGTGAATGGTTTTGTGACAAAATCTAGTGAGTTGAGCGAGATGCTCACGGGGATCGAGCGGATTCTGGAAGGAGAAGAATTCTTTGGCAAGGAGACCGAGGAGCTCTTGCGGGTACTACTCTCCGACAAAAGTCGTCGCGAGCGCGCTGAGGCGGAGAAACTCTTTTCAGAGCGAGAGCGGATGGTGATTCGTTACTGTTGCGAGGGGTATCCGACCAAGCAAATCAGTGACGCGTTGGGGATCTCCCCCCGTACAGTGGATGCACACAAGGCCAATATTTTCTCCAAACTCGGGATTAACAACACTGTGGAGCTGGTGCGCTATGCACTCAAGCATGGGTTGGTGAAGATTTAGAGAGAGGGCAACGGGGATTTTTGTTTTACCTTTGTTCGTAAAATCATTCAATAAATTATCACGCTTATGAGACAATCCCCTCACACAATGGCGTATAATACGCAGTTACCGCGCCTTGTGATGCCTGAGTATGGGCGACATGTGCAACAGCTCGTGGAGAAGCTCCTCTGCATTTCAGATCGCGAAGTTCGTACCCGGGAAGCCTATAACATTGTGAAGGTGATGTTGGGGCAAAATCCGCAGCTGCGCAACGTCGAGGAACAGGAACGGAGGGTGTGGGAACACCTCTACATCATCTCCCGTTATGAGCTCGATGTGGATGCCCCTTACCCGTTGACGCGTCCTACCCCAGCCTCTGTGCAGATGCGACGTCGCCACCTGCCTTATCCCGTACGTCATGGTAAGATAAACCATTATGGTGTCCTTGTGCCGAGGATGTTGGATGCCATTTGCAAGATCCCATCGCTCGAACGCCAATTGAGGTTTGGCTTGCAGACAGCCAATCAGATGAAGCGTTGCTATCTGAACTGGAATAAGAGCGCCGTGGAAGATGCCGAGATTATCGCGGATGTCGAGCGCCTCTCTGGGGGGCAGATCGCGCTGGCCAATGCTGTGCTCGAGGGGTCAGATTTTCCACCACAACATCCCTTGCCACGTCGCGGACCACAACAGTCGATGCCAGGACGGCAGAATACCCACTTGGTACAGCGAAATGGACAATTCTCGCAGAATGGGCGCATGCAACCCACTGTGGGGGGACGTCCTGTGGCACAGCAAAACCCACGTCCAGCACAACGCACATTGTCGCAGCAACGGGTGCAACCCACGGAGAATGTGCCTGCGCAGGGGAGACCGCGCGCTAATGTTGGACAGAATGGAGGACAGAACGGAGGACAGCCGCGTCCGCGTTTTGCACAACCTCAGCTTCATATACAACCTCATTCACAACCGCAAGTACAACCGCATCCACAATCACATCCACAGCCTCATATCCAACCTCAGGTGCAACCACAACCTCATTCTCAACCGCAAGTACAACCGCATCCTCAATCGCCTGTACCACTTCATCCACAACCTCAGCCTCATCCACAACCACATATACCACCACAGACACAGCCAATTCCTCATCCTATCCCAGTGCCTCGCGTTCCGGTACGCTCGCCAGAGCGAATGACGACGCGCCCAGTGCCACAGGAGGGACAGGATGCTGGGAATTCACCACGTCCTTGGCAGCGCCGCCGCCCTCGTAGACGAAGAAATGATGCCTAGATGGAAGCTTTTCGGATAGAGGGGGGACGTACCCTCGGGGGGACTATACAACCCAAGGGGGCGAAGAATGAGGCGTTGCAGGTGCTTTGCGCAGTTCTTTTGACGTCAGAGGAGGTACGGATAGACAATCTACCGAGGATTCACGATGTGTTGCGTTTGATAGAGCTTCTTGCATATCTCGGGGTGAGTGTTACATGGCATTCGCCACAGAGTTGTACTTTGTGTGCGAAGGGGGTAGAGGCGGGTCGTCTTTTTACGGAGGAGTTCCGAAAGCGGGCTGGGAAGATGCGGGGCTCTGTTATGCTGGCGGGACCTTTTCTCGGGCGTTTTGGGGAGGCTTTTGTGCCGAAACCTGGGGGGGACAAGATCGGGCGTCGGCGGCTGGATACCCATCTGGAGGGCTTTCAGAAATTGGGGGCGACGCTTGACTACCATCCAGAGTATGAGGGATATCGCGTGCGTGGTAGTGCTCTGCACGGGAGCTATATGCTTCTGGATGAGGCTTCCGTTACTGGAACTGCCAATTTGATCATGGCTTCCGTCCTTGCGCCCGGCGAGACGACGATTTTCAATGCAGCGTGTGAACCCTACGTGCAACAGTTGTGCCTGTTACTCAAGCAGATGGGGGCTAACATAGAGGGGGTGGGGTCGAATCTACTCCGGATTTGTGGAGTCACAGCCCTTCACGGTGCAGTGCATACGCTTTTGCCCGATATGATAGAGGTGGGTTCTTTTATCGGGATGGCGGCTATTACGCAGAGTGATCTCACGATAGCGAATGTACAGTTGCCACACCTGGGTATTATTCCTCATTCTTTTGCTCGCTTGGGCATACTGTTGGAGGTGCAGGGGGATAACCTGGTGGTGCATGGTTCGCACCCCTATCAGATCGAAACGTTTATGGATGGATCGATCATGACCATTGCGGACGCCCCGTGGCCAGGATTGACGCCGGATCTGCTGAGTGTATTTCTGGTTGTGGCTACGCAGGCGCAGGGGGCAGTGCTTATCCATCAGAAGATGTTTGAAAGTAGGCTCTTCTTTGTGGATAAGCTTATCGATATGGGGGCACAGATAATTCTTTGCGATCCGCATCGGGCTACGGTGATCGGTCTCGCTCGTCAGCAACGGTTGCGTGCCACGCAGATGACATCGCCAGATATCCGAGCGGGGGTTGCTTTGTTACTTGCTGCGTTAGCTGCCGAGGGGACGAGTACTATCTACAATATTGAGCAGATAGACCGAGGGTACGAGGCAATCGACACGCGTCTGAATGCGCTTGGTGCTCATATTGAGCGCTTGTAACAGACTGCAAGGCGGAAGGAAGAGGTAGTGCATGCCTCCTTTTTTGGGGGCTATGATTTGGGATTCTTCCCTATCGATAAGGGGGGCGCAACCAGAGGGCTTCTTTTTAGGGGGATTGCGCTTGGTATGCTATGCGGGGATCTGTAACACCGGATTGTAAAAATAAAAGAAAGTGCTATATTAGCTGCACCGTTTGCGCGGTCTGTTACGGTACAAGAGTGGTATGAGACATCTCTTTTTGTTGACAATATGTGTGTGCTTGTTTTTCGCTTCTCTCCCACTGGGGCGTGCAGCGGAGGGCGAGAACCGAGCTTATTTTGACCTCACACAGTATGATTTTGTGGGGGGCGAGGCGGTCTATCTGCGTGGAGATACAGAGTTTTATTGGGGGGAGGTTCTTTCCCCGAATGATTTCCGTCGTGGTCGACACAATCATCCGCTTTATCTGCCTATACCACGTTCTTGGCGAGATACTGAGTTCAATGAGCGACAGCTACCAGCCAACGGGTGTGCTACGTATCGTTTCTGGCTTGTTGTGCCCCCGTTGGAGGAAGATCAGTACTACGCCATCCATGTACCGATTGAGTATTCAAGCTATCGCATGTGGGTGAATGGAAAGCTCTTAGCCTCTGTGGGGAAGGTGGCTAACAACCCATACGATGCCAAGCCTAGTCCTCGCGTCACGGCGCTCACCATTCAGGAGCGAATCAAGAGACAAGACACGTTGGAGTTTGTTTTTCAGATGTCTAACTACCACTTCCCCGTGTCTGGTCTTGTCACACCACTGCATTTTGGTACAGAACGCGCTTTGCGGAACTACCGTTTTGGGCTTACGAATTTCCATTATCTCCTCTTGGGGGCACTTGCCGTACTTTTTCTCATCAATGTATTGCTCTTTTTCGGGCGTAAGATGCAGTACTCGTTGTGGTTTGCACTCGGTACCGTGTTGACCATTGTGCGGATCAATTTCGGAGAGTCTGACCTCCTTCAGAATTGGCTTACGTGGCTTACGTGGAGTACCTACCATAAGGTGGTCTATCTTTCGACCCTTGGGAGTATGATGGCCTTTTTCCTCTTCATACATTGTCGTTACAAGGGATTTTTCAGAGACCAATTTGTCCATTGGGTCAATGGGATTGGTATGGCGCTCGCACTCTTTTTCTTCTTCACGCCCGTGAGTGTGTTTTCACACTTTAGGATGTTGCTTTATCTCTACTGTGTCGCGATATTTTTGGTTTTGTGGGGGCGTGTCTTCATCAAGGTCTTTCGTAAACCGGAGCTCTGGTCAATCACGCTTGCAAGTTCGGCACTCTTTCTCTGCATTGCGTTGAATGGGTTGCAGAGTGTGCTTCACTTTGAAAGCTATTTCCCATACATTACGCTCGGGGTTACGCTCTTTGTGCTTGTCATCACCTACTCCATCACTTGGGAGCTCACTCGCATTCTTGCACGGGCACGAGCCTATAAAGGGGAGTTCTCGGAGGAACGTATGACACTAGAGGGGAGGATCAAGCAGCTCCGTACGGAAAATGAGCAGCAGCAGAGGCGTTACAATTTCGAACAGCAGGAGCAGCGACAACAGGTTTGGGTGGATAGTGGTATTGCGGTACTGTCGACCCTTATGGCGCAGAACCAGAACAATGTGAAGGAGTTGTGTGAACAAACACTCTTTCAGTTGACAAAATACTTGCGGGTGAATGCCGCGGTACTTTATGTGGCACGTATCGATCCGAAGGAATTCTGTGTCAAGCTGTACATGACCGCGAGTTATGGGTTGACAAAAGAGCAGATCGAGCAGAGTAGTGTACTGGACGAAGACCAAGGTATGGTGGGTGCTTGCTATCACGACAATACTTTCCAACATATCTCTAATCTCCCAGAGGGCTTTATGAAGATCTCCTCGGGGCTCGGCGCGTGCACTCCGCCATCGTTGCTTGTGATGCCCCTTCAGAGTAGTGCTGGGGTGGTAGGGGTGCTCGAATTGGGGCGGTTTGAGGATTTCCAAGAATATGAAATCGCATTTGTGAAGCGGGTAGCGGTTATATTAGCCAATAACCTTGCTCATACCAAGAATAATGAGGACTACATCCTAGCCCTCGAGAAGAGCCAGCGTGATATAGAAGCGCTACATAAGCAGATCGAGCAGCTGGAACAGTACAATGAACAGATAGCTGCCGAGCTAGAGGAGTATCGTCGCGGATAAGAGGGCAGAGGTATGAAGTTACGATGCGTGGTCTTTTTCTTCGTCCTAGGGTTGTGCGTAGGGGGGCTGCTGTCTTCTTGTGGTACGACTAGGCGCGGGGGGCAAGGGGCTGCAAAGCGAAAGTACAAGCCATTGCGCTGTCCGTGCGATAAACGGAGTGATGTGAGGGTGGAGCGTATGCGAGGGGATCTTATCCTGTACACCTCTGAGGCGGGGGACTGCGAAATCCCCTAGGGTGGTTAGAAGAAAGATAGAAAGTGAATATGGAGAAAATCGGCGTTATCGGAGGTGGTAGTTGGGCGACGGCTATAGTGAAGATCTTGCTAGAGAATATCGAAACGGTCGGCTGGTATGTGCGGAATGAACAGATTCGTACCGCGTTGCGCGAGACGGGGAATAACCCACAGTATCTGAGCGATGTAGAATTCTCCCCTGCACGTCTGAAACTCTATGACGATCTGAACGAACTGGTGCGAGAGTCTACGATTCTCTTCATGGTGGTCCCCTCGGCTTTCTTGTCAGAATGGTTGAAACCGCTCACTGCGGATCTCTCGAATGCTTTTGTGGTAACGTCGATTAAGGGGATAGTTCCCGAGCATCACCTTACGCCGTCGGAGTATCTCAAGCAGAAGTTTGGCGTCTCATATTCACAGATGGGGGTGGTGAGTGGTCCCTGTCATGCCGAGGAGGTGGCACTCGAACGCCTCTCGTACCTGACCGTGACGTGTAAGGAGATGGAGTGGGCGGAGAAGATAAGTGCCTTGCTGCGTTCGAGTTATATCCGCACCATCCAAGGGCAAGACATTTATGGTACTGAGTACAGTGCCATACTGAAAAATATCTATGCGGTAGCGGCGGGGGTTTGTCATGGGTTGGGGTATGGAGACAATTTTCAGGCCGTGCTTATCAGCAATGCACAGGATGAGATTACGCGTTTCTTGAATCTCTCTTATCCTGCAGAGCGCAATACGAATACATCTGCTTATCTGGGAGATTTGCTTGTGACCTGCTATTCGCAGTTTAGTAGGAATCGTACTTTCGGAGCTATGGTGGGGAAGGGGTATAGTGTCCAGTCTGCGCAGTTGGAGATGAAGATGATTGCCGAGGGGTATTATGCTACGGCGGGTCTGCATGCTATCAATCAGGAGCATGGAATTCGGATGCCGATTGCTGAGCGGATGTATGCTATCCTGTACCAAGGAAAGAGTGTGCGGCGAGAGATGAATGAACTACTTGCCGAGCTGCAATAGAGCGGGAGGGAGAGAGTGTGTGGGGGTGTGGGGTGCTCCTCGGTATTATTACAACCTTAGTCTAACCCAAAGAGAAACAACCCGATAAGGGAACAGCTATGGATACTTCGCAAATACTATGCTTTGAGCGTGGGGAGGCTTTACCCCAACAGGAGAGTTGTCTGGACCTGCCAGCTAAGGCGCAAGAGAGTTATATCACCCTGCTCACGGGGCGGAGTTCTACGCCCCGCTTTGATGGTTGGTTGTCGCTCCCTGGGGAAGAGAAGACAGAGCGTGACGTGCAGGAGGTCTTATCGCTCGCAAACGAGCTCGTGCAGTACGAGAGTGTGGTAGTCATCGGGATTGGAGGCTCTTATCTTGGGGCGCTTGCACTTGCTGAGGCGTTGGAAGACCAGAAAGTAAAACCGCATACGGAGATCGTCTTTCTTGGCTTTACCCTCTGTGCGGACTATATGGCGATGCAGTTGGCACGCTTGAAGGAAAAGAAGTATGCCGTGGTGATGATCTCCAAGTCTGGAACAACTACGGAGCCAGCACTAGCCTTCCGCTATATCCTGAGGGAGATGAAGGCGAGTGTACACGGTTATCATCCGGAGCGGATAATCGCTATCACAGATGCAGCGCGGGGGACACTGCATGACTTGGCTGAACGCGAGGGGATACGCCGCCTTGTCATCCCGGATGATATCGGGGGGCGCTACTCCGTGTTGACTCCTGTCGGGCTTCTGCCGCTGGCTGTGGCTGGTGTAGATATTCAGGAGTTGCTTAAGGGGGCGCGGCGAGCATCTATGGAACAGATGGCGCCCAATTCGATGGCAGTGGACTATGCGATCTGGCGTAACGAATGTTATCGCAACGGACGGAAATTGGAGGTCTTGGCGCTCTATTCACCGTTTATGCGCAGTATCGGTGAGTGGTATAAGCAACTTTATGGAGAGAGTGAAGGGAAGCAGGGAAGTGGTGTATTCCCCGTTTCTGTATGCAATACAACCGATCTTCACTCTCTGGGGCAGTATTTACAGGAGGGCGAACGTCTTTTTATGGAAACGCACGTTCTTTTTGAAAATGCGCAGCACTCGCTCCCTGTTCCCGAGTTGCAGGATATCGAAGACGGGCTTGAGTATCTTGTGGGGCGTGAGCTCCATGAGGTAAATCTGGCAGCTGCTCAGGCTACGCTTTTGGCACATGAAAAGAGTGGAATCCCCAGTGCTAGGATTCGCCTAGTGGGGCGCAATGCTTTCTCGTTAGGGTATCTTATTTACTTCTGGGAGTTGAGTTGTGCCCTCGGGGTGCTGATGCAGGGGCATAATCCTTTTGATCAACCTGGGGTCGAGGCATATAAGAAGAATATGTTCCGCCTCTTGGGGAAGCCAGGCGCTTAAGGGGGGCGAGGGCTAGAGAGGAGGGGCGAGCAGGGAGCATGTACTATCGTATCCCACTTTGCATAGCTGATTATCCATCTTTTTCGTAAAAGTCGTGGGGCTGTACTGGCTCACTAGGCGGGTTCTTGTGGAGGTTTCTTGTCATAGTGGACGTGTCTAGACGTTGTGGGGGGGGTGTCGAATTGCCATCTTGGCGTTAGGGAGTGTGGAGGGTGTCGTTTTGTCACGGTTGTGACAGAGAGGCATATTTGTTGCACATTTTCCCTTTGAAAATAGACCCATTTTGACCACAATGGATAAGAAGGAACATACACACAACAGCCAAAAGGAGGAGAAGAATCCTCAAGCGGCGTCTACACAAGAAGAGAAGGTAGAGACTCTACAAGCGGAGGAAATCCCTGTAGAGGAGGGGGATGCACAGAAGCCAGAGACAGGGAATCAGACGCTTGGGGCAGATCCTGCCATCAAGGAGCTTATGGATAATTTCGAACTTGCCAAGCAAGAAGCCGAGGAGTGGAAGGATAAGTACCTGAGATTGAGTGCTGAATTTGACAATTATCGGAAAAGAACCCTGCGGGAGAAGCAGGAGCTCGTCCTTACGGCCAGTGAGGGGACGCTCTCTAAGCTGTTGCCTATAGTTGATGATTTTGAACGAGCGTTGCAAAATCATAATACGACCGACCTAGAGTCCATGCGTACGGGGCTCGATCTTATCTACAAGCTCTTGTTGCGTTTTTTGCAAGAGAGTGGCGTAACGGAGATTGAGGCCATGCATGAACCGCTGAATACAGATTTTCACGATGCCGTGACCCAGTTCAAGGTCGAAGACGAGACGTTACGTGGTAAAGTCGTTGATGTCTTGAGGAAGGGGTATCTGCTGAATGGGAAGGTCTTGCGTCATGCACAGGTGGTAATAGGTGAATAGAGGGAAGGGTGTGAAATGGAGAAAAGAGATTACTACGAAGTGCTCGGGATAGAGCGGGGTGCGAGCGATGAGGATATCAAGAAGGCCTATCGGAAGAAGGCGCTAGAGTATCACCCAGACCGCAATCCTAATAACCCCGAGGCGGAGGCGAAGTTTAAGGAGGCTGCTGAGGCCTATGATGTCTTGCGCGATCCGAACAAGAGGGCTCGGTACGACCGGTACGGGCATGCGGGGCTCGAAGGTGCTGCTGGTGGGGGACGTCCGGGAGGAATGTCTATGGAGGATATCCTCTCTCAGTTCGGACCGATCTTCTCCTCGTTTGGAGCCTCTTTTGGAGGAGAGGAAGGGGGACACGCCAGTGTAGCGCGCGGGTCTGACCTTCGGATTCACATGAAGCTTACTCTCGAAGAAATAGACAAAGGGGTGACCAAAAAGGTGAAGTTGTCACGTTACGTTGGTTGTAAAACGTGTGGCGGATCTGGGGCTGCGCCAGGGTCGGAGATGGAAACCTGTTCACATTGTAAGGGGACTGGACAGGTCGTGAAGATGGTTCGGAGCATCCTCGGGATGATGCAGACGAGTCAACCTTGTCCAAACTGTGAGGGGGTTGGGAAGATCGCAAAACAAAAGTGTAAGGAGTGTCGTGGGGAAGGTGTCGTGAGGACAGAGGATACCGTCTCGGTCAATATACCAGCCGGGGTGGAGGACGGGATGCAGCTCCAGATGTCGGGAGAGGGGAATGCTGCGCGTCATGGGGGTGTTCCGGGAAATCTCTTGGTGGTGGTGGAGCAACTCCCGCATGATGAGTTTGTGAGAGAGGGCGCAAATCTCCTCTACAACCTCCACTTGAGTATTCCACAGGCGATACTCGGCGCGAGTATTGAAGTACCCACTTTAGGGGATAAAGTGAAGATTAAGATCCCCGCAGGGGCACAACCAGGTAGTCTCTATCGTGCTAAGGGTAAGGGGATTTCGTCGATTCATACCCGAACGCGTGGGGATTTGATTATCGTCACTGACCTTTACGTCCCAGAGTCACTGAACAATGAAGAGAAGTCCGTCGTTTCTAAGTTAGCTGATAGCAAGAATTTTGCTCCCAAGGAGAAACGGGGTGCATTGAGTACCTTGCTGATGCGAATACAGAAGATATTTTCTTGATCTTAACGACGATGGAAAAAGAACCAATGGGGCAGCATCTCCCACCAATAGATGAGGCGAAGATCCGCCGAATGGTAGAAATTCGAGAGCGTTATCTCAGTGGGGAGATTACTCTGGAAGAAGGTCGTAAGCTTTTGAGCGAACACGTTGGGAAGATTTGTTCGTATGAAATCGCTTATGCAGAACAACAGCTTAAGGCGCTAGAGGAGGACGAGTGTCGAAAGGAGGATATTCAGTCTATGCTTGCCCTCTACCAAGATATTTGGGATACGACGCGCCCCGAGTTGCCTCCTTTTCACCCCATTTGGTGTTATTACCAAGAGAATGACGCGATGCGTAAGCACCTGCTTGCGATAGAGGATTTGGTGCAATATCCTGTGATTCGCAATCAGTGGTACGAGATTTATGACGAGTTGGCGAAGTACAAGCTTCATTTTTCGAGAAAGCAGAACCAGCTCTACGCATTGTTGGAGAAGAAGGGTTTTGATCGACCTACGACCACGATGTGGTTGCTGGATGATTTTATTCGTGACGAGATCCGTGATTTCCGTAAGCTCCTGGAGGAGGGGAAGGAGGACGAGTTCATTGCCAAGCAGGCTACGTTGGTGGCAGATATTCGCGACCTGATGGAGAAGGAAGAGCATGTACTCTACCCCACTTCGTTGGCGATGATCTCTCCCGAGGAGTTTGAATATATGAAGGGGGGAGATCGAGAGATTGGATTTGCTTGGATTGATGTACCAAGGGGGGGGAGTGCGTCGCATGAGGCTACGCTTGCCCCCTCGTCTTCGACCACAGGTCTTACTCAGGATTTGTTGGCGCTGTTGGCGAAGCATGGCTTGGGGGGAGTGACCGCTGACCAAAAACTGGAGGTCTCCACGGGGAGGTTGACGCTTGAACAGATCAATCTTATTTTCAAACACTTGCCCGTGGACATCTCTTACGTTGACGAAAACGAACTCGTTTGTTTCTATTCGGATACGGAGCATCGCGTGTTTCCACGCAGCAAGAACGTGATCGGACGGGATGTTAAGAACTGCCATCCGCGTACTAGTGTCCATATAGTGGAAGAAATTATTGCTAAGTTCCGTTCGGGTGAGGCCGACTCGGTGGACTTTTGGATCAATAAACCGGGTTTCTTTGTCTACATCCAGTATACGGCAGTGCGTGACGAGCAGGGGCGCTTCCGCGGAGTGCTCGAAATGATGCAGAATTGCACACATATCCGTGCCTTGGAGGGGTCGCGTACTCTCTTGGTTTGGAATAAAGATGTGCACGGAGAGGTTCGACAAACGAAGGAGGAAGTGGAGATCGCAGAAGAGCCGCATGAGGCGGCGAGTGGGGAGATGCTCGATCCCAAGACTTTTCGTGTGACGCCAGAAACGCGTTTGAAAGATCTTTTGGCGCTATGTCCTGCGTTGAAAGCGGAATTACCTAAAATCGATCCTGCGTTTAAGATGTTAAATACTCCCTTGGCGCGCGTGATGATCCCAAAGGCGACCGTGGCGATGATGAGTGAACGAAGTGGTATGCCGATCGCAGAACTGATCGCAGCCATCGAGAAAGAGCTGTGTAAGGGGGGATTTTGACAATTGAAAAAAAGTAACTATCTTTGGAGAAAGAAACCAATAGAGACCCATCAATGAAAAGAACATTACTAGTGGCTGCGTCGTTGCTGTTTGCAGCTAGTGCAGCCTTGGCACAGACCGTTTTGAAGGAAAAAACGCATGGGTTGATCCCAGGGAATCCGAACCCGATGATTCAGACCTATGCTACGACCCCTGGTGCGGCAGGTGAGAATGTAACGTGGGATTTTACTTCCCTACAACAAAAGTCTGCTTTTTACGGGGATATCACCGAGCCGGGATACTACAATCCACCAGTGCAGGCGCAGAAGAGTAACACCGTGTTGGTCGAAGAAGATATCCACTCGTTTATGAAGACGAACTCTCGTGAGTTGCGTGTACTCGCTACACGTGTGGGGACGTTTATGCGTGTCTATGACAGCCCAGTGCTGAAGATGCGTTACCCGTTTGCTTATGGCGATAAGTATGCCGATAATGCTACAGGTGAGCAGTTCTACACCGATTCGGATTATCACCAGAAGTTCGATCTCTCCTACACGGTAGAGGCCGATGCTTACGGTACATTGCTCCTCCCGGGAACGACGCTCAAGGATGTTTTGCGCGTGGCTACGACACAGACCTATACCTACGATTCCTATGCGTCGACGGTCGTGACGTATCGTTGGTATGTAAAGTCGCACCGTTATCCAGTACTGTCGCTCATCTTCGGAAAGTATAGTGACGGTACTTTGTATCCGATTAAGGGGGCTTACAATCCTGTGGTAGAAGCACCAGAGCTTATCGCAAAGGCTGAAAAGAAGGCAGAGAAGGCTGGCGTTGTAACAACGTTGAATCTTTATCCTAATCCGTTCGACGCAGTGTTGAATGTTAGCTACACCTTGTCAGCCAAGGGTTATGTGACCATTGCGCTCTACAATGCACAAGGGATGTTGGTGAAGACCCTTTTGCAACAGAATCAAGAAGAGGGTGTCTACACCTCGACCTTCAGCACGGAGGTACAAAATCTCCCTGCAGGGATGTATGTAGTACGTGCTGAGGCAAATGGCGGCGTACTCGCGCAACAGGTTGTGAAAGTGAAGTAGAGCTGTAGTATTTGTTGTTGGGGGGTGTAGCAGCGTGGCTACGCCCTTTTTCGTAGATAAGATGGATAGAAAGGGGTGGTATTACTATTCATTTGAATAAGCGAGAACGTAGAGAGCAGACCTTCTTTTATCATGAACTGGGACGATAACGCAGAGGCGCGCTTGGCGCACGACTTGGTACTCCATACCTCGATGAATCTATTCCTGACTGGGAGAGCTGGTACTGGGAAGACTACCTTTTTGCGTACTCTGTGTCAGGAGCTCAAAAAAACGTACGTTATTGTGGCTTCTACGGGGATTGCAGCCTTGAATGCTGAGGGAAGCACACTGCATTCTCAGTTCAAACTCCCTACCGATCCTTATCCACCTGCGAAGGACCCACAGGGACCGAACGAATTGTTGAAGAGTGTGAGTAGGGATAAGCTCATGATAATTAAGTCTCTTAGCTTAATTATTATTGACGAGGTGAGTATGGTCCGGGCTGACACTTTACAGGCGCTCAGTGACCGTCTTTGTCGCGAGCGAAGGTCGTCAGAACCCTTTGCTGGAGTACAGCTCCTTTTGATAGGCGATCTTTATCAGCTCCCCCCTGTGGAGAGTGAGGATTGGAAATGGGTGCAAACCTACTACACAAGTTCCTATTTCTTCTCTTCTATTGCCTTCAAACGTAGCAGTTTCTATTTCATTGAATTGAAAAAGATTTATCGTCAACGAGAGCAAACATTTATCGATCTCTTGGAGTCTATTCGTATGGGATGTAGCGATTCGTCGGTTCTTAAACAGCTGAATACGCGGGTTTCTAGAGAGGAGATACATCACCTCGCACCTGGAGAGGTGATGCTCACTGCTCGTCGTAACCAGAGTAAAGCCTATAATCAGAAATGTCTGGAGGCGCTCAAGGGGGAACGTGTTTGTTTTGAAGCCGTTTGTGAGGGTGAGTTTGTGGCAAAGGATGCGCCGACGGAGGTTTTCCTTTATCTCAAGCGTGGGGCGCAGGTCATGTTCGTGCGCAATGATGCTGAGGGGCTTTTTGTGAACGGAGAAATCGGTATTGTGACCGACCTTACGGAGAAAGAGGTGACGGTATCCAAGGTTGGTGGCGGTATGCCTGTAAAGGTCGGGAAAGTCAAGTGGGAACGGTATGCCTATACCCTCAATACGAGTTCTGGGAAACTAGAAAAGCAGTCTGTGGGGACGTTTATACAGATCCCGCTCTGTTTGGCTTGGGCGATTACTATTCACAAGAGCCAAGGGCTTACATTTGACCATGTGAGTATCCAGACCGAGGGGATCTTTGCTTCTGGACAGCTCTATGTTGCTCTGAGTCGTTGCCGGAGTTTGGCGGGGATACAGCTCAATGCGCCAGTGCCAGATTCTGCTGTGAAAGTCGATCCGCGTATTGCCGTTTTTCTCAACTATTGTCAGGAACATTATACTCCACCAGAGGGGTATACCGTGGATATCTCCCAGTCGAATAATCAGAGTGTAGAGTTGTCGTTTTCTGCTTTTGATTATGAGAAACCAGATAACGATTTGGAGTTGGAAGAGAAGGTCTATGAGTGTATCGATACTGGGCGTCCTGTGATTGAGCTTCTGAAGGAGAGAGGCGTTTCTTCTGGTGAGTTGTATACTTGTGTCGATCAGCTCTTACAGGATAAGAAGGTAGAATTGCAGAAGATTTTAGCACCTAAGAGCCTAAAAATATTAAAGTATTATTACCAATTTAAGCCCAACCTGTCGTTTTCACGGAGACGTCGGGATATCAAGGGGTCGGGAATCAATATTTTGGAGCTTCAGTGGTACGATCGTTGGTATCGTTACGCAAAAGCGTAAATATTTCATGTCATGTGTGTAACTTTTTCCACATTGTATCGTCTTACGGGTGTTAAAAGAACGAGAATGAAGTATACGGTTTGGCTTCTTTTCCTTTTGTTACCCATAGCTTCTTTTGCGCAAAAGAGGTTGGCAAGTGGGGTCGTAAAGGATGACACTGGAGCGCCCGTCGCCTTGGCGGTGATTCTTACTGTGCGCCCGCAAGATTCTACGGTAGTTGCACATACAGTGACTGATGGGCAGGGGAATTTCCATGTGACGGGGAATCTCGCTGGGCGCTATTGGATACAGGCTCACCAGATGGGGTATCTGACAGCCTCGGCGGAGGTCGAGCTCCCATCGACTACTCCGCTCTCTCTATTATTGAAGAGTGATCCAAAGGAGATTGAGGCTGTGCGCGTGGCAGGGCGTCGTGGTGGGATGCAGCGAAAGGGGGACACGGTGGGTTATAATCTGAAAGCGTATGCTACGGGGATGGAAAAGACCCTTGGCGATGTGTTAGCGAACTTGCCTGGAATTAAAGTTTCGGCCAATGGTGAGGTGACGGCGCAGGGAAAGCCCGTCTCTAAGATCCTCTTCAATGGGCGGGACTACTATGGGAGCAATGTGGCCATGGCGACCAAGAATATTGATGCGAGCGTGGCGGATACCGTAAAGGTGATCCAAGGGTATAGCGAGTTTGATATTTTGCGCGGTTTTCGGAATGTAGACAAGACGGTTATAGACGTCGGTGTCAAGGAAGGGATGCTCAGTAAGGTCTTTGGTAAGGTTGAGGCTGGAGGGGGGTATCGTAATGCTTATATGGGAAATTTCAAGGCAACCTACATGGGGGTGCATCACATGCTCTCCGCCTTGGTGGCAAGTAATAATGTGGCGGAGGAGACATTTACGGTGATGGATTACCTTGCTATGCAGGGCGGTTTGGAGAGTCCTGATGGCGGTTTTCAAGCCAGAGTGGATCTTGAGGATGGACTCTCAAATATCATTTATCCTCCAGAAGATACCTATCAGGCGAAGACGCATGCAGCGAACATCATTTATAACTATCACAAGGAGAATAAGTTAAAGATTAACGCAGCAGCCTTGTTAGCAAAGGCCGACAACGATGCTAAGTCGGAAACCTTATACACTTTCCAACTAGGAGATCAGGCGGGGAACGCCTTCACCACGGGGCGCGAAGAGCACAATGATGTGGCGCACGCTTTGGGAAATTTCGGGATTACCTATAACCCCACCAAAGAGTGGATGTTTTTGGTAGGTGCCAATGCTGATATGGGGTATAACAAAGAGGAGCGTATTTACCATGATTACTACAATAGTCAGCTTTACCATACAAATGCTACCTACGAGGCTCGTCCGTTGAAATGGGCGGCTAAATGGGGCGTCTACTATCGTCCGAGCGACAATATGTATTATGTCTCGGGGAATGTTGAGAGGTCGCGGCGCTCCCCAACACAAGATTTTGATGTCAATGATCCGATTCTTCCGCTTGTACTCACGCCAGAGAATGGGAAGTATCTTTTCCGTTTCCTGATGTCTAATGAGGAAATGAAAGCTCATTCGGAGGTCGGGGTGCGTATCAAGCTTTCTAAGTCGCATGACCTAAAGTTTTGGTTGGCAGACCAGAATACGGGGACAAAGTTTAACTCATGGTTTGAGGGGAATCACATTGCCGTACGCCCCGGCTTTGATGGAGAACTGAATACCGATCTCCGTTATGCACAGAGTATTATCACGGCAGGAGCACACTGGCGTTTTGATGACGATACTCTGTGGCGAGGTGGGGTTAAGCTCTCTGCACAATACATTTTACAGAATAGTAAACAGCCGCAATGGTCTTACCGAGATCGAGGCTTTTTCTTTGTCCCCGATGGATTCGTAGAACGGCGATTTGGAGAGGGAACGGCTTTAGGTCTGAATGTGAGTGCTGAACTTGAGGAACAGGATGGAAATAGCTTCCTTCGTTATGGGATGCAACCCAATAGTTATAGGGCTCTGACACAGAACCATAGTTTCCACTATCTAGCCGAGTATACCTATGACGCGCGTCTTTATTTTCGGATGTTTCCTTCGGAGAAGACCTATCATGGTTTTTCGCAATTAGTATATGAAAAGGAACGCAACCCACTCTCTCGCAATCTTCAATACGGGCTTTTGACATTTTCTATGCCTTTTGCCATGCAAAACGATGAGAAGGTTTGGTGGAACTTTATGGCATCTAACCGATTTGCTGGCGTGTGGATGATTTCATTACGAGGGCGGATACTCGCAGGGCGTTCAGATCTTTTGTATGACAAGGTGTGGCAGAAGTCCCTACGTAACTCCCAGAATCTAGGTGTGGAGGCGCGATCCACTTATCCAGGTCATTTCAATGTAGAAGCCGAGGTGCGGGGTGATCGTTCGGAATATAAGGTCGGGAGTCGTCCTGCCTTGCAAGATTATGAACTCTCTACGCGGGGAAAGCTCCTCTTTACGTGGAATGCTTTCCGTGCCGAGGTGGGGGCTAGTTATGCACTCAATGCTTATAGCAACAAACAACACAATCTTGTAGGGCTGGATACAGAGCTTTCCTATACCTTCCTTCACAATATTTCCTTGGTTGTCGCTGGGAAAAATCTATTGAATCTT
Source organism: uncultured Bacteroidia bacterium (assembly GCA_963543925.1). Lineage (GTDB taxonomy): Bacteria > Bacteroidota > Bacteroidia > Bacteroidales > CAJPTX01 > Bacteroides_D. The sequence goes on from CAUUCP010000007.1 coordinate 20,849, forward strand.
CATTTACGTGAGTGGGCAGACGTGGATTATACCAATCTTTTTCGTGTTGAGCGCCTTTACCGTTCTATGCCAGGGTATGTGATGGCGAAGATCCGATGGGAGTTTGGACAACAGCGAGATTCGATGCGTGGCATCCGAATTCGGAGGGAGAAACGCTAGGAAGAGTGTCCTATAACCATTGAACTTTTCGTATCTTTGCATAAAACCTCCTTCCTTCCAGAAGGTAGGTAAAGAGGAGAAGGATGGACGATCAGGAGTATGGTTCTGTGTTGTTAGCCAATGCCGTAAGGGCTTTGTGTAAGCTCCCAGGCGTAGGGAAGCGCACCGCGATGCGTTATGCCCTTCATTTACAGATGTGCTCCGTAGCCGAACAAGAGGAGTTTATTGCCGATCTAGAGGCTTTTACTACGCATGTCTCCCGATGTCCGATTTGTAATAACTATTCCGATGATGGTGCTCCTTGTGCGCTGTGCAGAGATACGCGTCGGGATACGGGGGTACTTTGTATCGTGCCTGATGTACGAGATTTGTTGGCGATCCTACAAGCCGAGGTCTATACGGGGAGTTTCTTTGTCCTTGGGCGTTTGATTAACCCCCTCAAGGGGGTCAGTCCTTCCGATCTCCCAATTCAGCAGCTCCACGATAGGATAAAACTAGGGGTGAACGAGGTTATCTTGGCACTACCACACCATGCCGAAGGTGAGATGACGGTGCTTTATTTGCAACGTTTACTGTCACAGTACCCTATACAACTTTCCTTGTTGGCACGAGGCATACCGTTTGGTAATACCGTAGATCAGACAGATGAGACGACGATGACGCTTGCCTTTGAGCGTCGTACGATTCTCTCCCTGCCGCAAATGCACATAGAGCAGACGGAGGCGCTCTGAACCCCTACGTTTGTCATATATATATCCACTATATAGCATATCACGACCATGAGAAGATCTTTCCTTTTGATAATGTTCCTCATCCTTGGGGGGCTTTCCTTCGTACGTGGACAGGAGGGGAGTGAAGGAGGTGTCGCGCAAGCGAAAGAGGCTTTGCTGAATAATGATTTGCCCACGGCGCGTAAGCTCTTTGAAACGGCATATAAAAGTAACCCGTCGGATACGGTAGTCTGCTATGGATTGGCAGAAACCTACTTGCGTTTACAAGAGGCGGGAAAGGCAGAGGATTTCCTAGAAACGGTACTGAAGCAGTTGCCTAATGACCCCATTTTGCACCTGAAGTTGGGGATTGCCTTCAATCTCCGTGCTAAGTTTAAGAAGGCTGAGGAGGAGTTTATCCGTACTGATGAGCTTTTAGCTAAGGAGGATGCTTTGCGGCAGACGCTTTATATCAATTATGGTATAGCGGTCTTGGGACGAGAGAAAATTGAGGATGCTATTCAGTGGTTTGACAAGGCGATTGCCGTCAACCCGCGCAATGCTACGGCACACAATTACAAGGGGGCGACTCTTTATAGATTGGGGGACTATGGCGATGCCTTACGCTCCCTTAATACGTCGCTTGATATTGATTTACAAAACCCTATTACTCTCTATAATAGAGGGATGACCTACCTTAAGTTGGAAGATCACTCCAAAGCCTGTCTAGATTTCCATGCCGCATGTCGCAAGGGGAATAGCAATGCTTGCAAGCAGATTGTTATCGTTTGCACAAAAAAAGCACAATAACCAACTTTAGAGGGTTAATATCCTTTTTGATAGCGGAGTCTGGAGGGGGTGGGGGCGCTATCGGTTGGGGCAGCGATAACAACGTCGGTCTCGTGACGCCAATAGCCTACCTCTGAGCGTGTAAAGGCGTCTTGTGAGGCATCGGGTCCGTAGAACTGCGGAAGCCCTGAGTATTGTGGGGCAGAGGGTGATAGATGGTCTATGAGTACTTGTGTACCATCTTTTATGAAGTGGAGGGTCATCCCAGCCCGTGCACTGTAAGAGTAGAAGATGCGGTGGAAGGTGCGCCGTGGCGAATAACTCAGACACGCTAAACCAAATTGGAGGTCTCCTGTTGCGTCTATATAGAGCGTCTCGATTACTTTTCGGGTACAGAGTGAGGTGTGTCCCGCTACCCCTAATAGGAGATAGGCAGGTGTTCCTTGAAATTCAAAGGGTTCGACTTCGTAATAGATAGCGCCGAACCAGTGATCGGGTGAGGCGGGGCTGTTGAACCACTCCTCGGAAATGTGTCCTGCTCCTACGGGGAGCATCCGATCTCGTAATTGAGTCAGGTGGAGCGAGTCGTTGGTATCTAGGTGTGCCACGACTCCCTTGTAGAGAGTTTCCCCAGAGGGAAGGTTGTGTGTCCAAGTTAGGAGGCGTAGACGTCCGTCTTTTGCCAAAAGATCGGTAAGCCCCGTGAGGGGGGGGAGAGATCGTTGGAGCTTGGGTTGAGTTGCAAAGAGATGTAGGAGCTCGCCGACAATCTCACTTCCGCACGCGGTGTCTGCGAGATTCTCCGATGAGCGTTGCCAGAGGAACTTTAGCTGTGCGAATTCGTCATGTTTTGTCGTAGAAGACTCTAAGATAAGTTTTGACGCTCGGGCGGGGAGTGCTAAGGTGAGGAGGGTGATAAAAAAGCATCCATATATGGGCAAAGAACCTCTTTTCTTAGTCATGTTTTCTTATCTTTGTTGTTCCGTAGGGTTGAATAACAGCATAATCGTCATGGAAGCACTTATGGAGAGTTCGTATTTTACGTACGTGATTCTACCGCTACTCATTATCATTGCTCGCGTCACAGATGTAACGTTTGGGACTATCCGTATCGTATTTGTGGCACGTGGAAACAGGCTTGTTGCTCCCTTGTTGGGCTTTGTTGAGGTCTTTATCTGGATCTTGGCTATTGGACAGATTATGCATCATGCTAGTAATTTGCTTTGTTATCTCGCCTATGCTTTTGGTTTTGCTTTGGGGAACTACGTCGGGCTTTCGATAGAGCATCGTTTGGCAGTTGGGACGCAGGTCGTTCGGATAATCACGGCGCGCCATGGTGGCGAGCTCAGCGAGGCGTTACGTGCTGGAGGGTTTGGTACAACGGTAGTCGACGCGCGAGGCGCAAATGGACCAGTACAGCTCCTCTACTGCGTGGCGCATCGTAAGGATGTTGTGCGTGTAGAGGCGATCATACATAACATTCACCCACAAATCTTTTACTCGGTCGAGGATGTGAAGTCTGCGAGCTCGGGCATCTTTGCCCCTAAGGGGAAACGGATGAGCTGGAGACTACTCACGAAAAAGAAATAATAGAGAGGAATACGAGATGGGCACAGGGGACGTGTTGCGCATAGAGCGTTTCATATTCAACGAGTTTAGTGAAAATACCTATCTGCTCTACGCTCCAGGGGGCGAAGGGATGGTGATCGACCTCGGGTGTCGCACCGATGAGGAGTGGGCGCGTATCGCTACGTTTGTGGAAAAAGAGTGTTGTACAGTGAAGTATCTACTCAACACGCATGGTCACCTCGATCATCTTTTTGGTGTTCCAAGGGGACGTGAGGCGTGGAAAGAGGCGAGTTTTTGGATGCACGAGGCTGATGTACAACTCCTTGAAAGTGCACCGCGACAGGCGGCTCTGTGGGGAATGGAAATGTCGCCTATGCGGCTTCCAGATAGCTTTCTGAAACACGGAGACGTATTTGAGTTGCATGGAGAACGCATCGAAGTGATTCATACGCCTGGACACTCGCAGGGGGGCGTGTGTCTCTACCTTTACAAGGCTGGGATACTTTTCTCTGGCGATACGCTCTTTCAACATTCAATTGGTCGAACCGACCTTCCTGGTGGAAATTATGAACAGTTGATTGAGAGTATCCGCAGTCGCCTATTGGTACTTCACGACGATGTTCGAGTCTTGCCTGGGCATGGTGAGTTTACAACAATCGGCGAGGAACGAGAGCATAATCCGTTTCTATAACATACTTCTTTGACAACTGTCTGTTGAACCCAAAAAACGGATATCTTATGAACTCCTTTGAACTTTATAACCCTGTGCGCGTATTCTTTGGTAATGGGCAAATCTCTCACCTTTCGGAACAAATCCCAGCTGAGGCTCGTGTCTTGTTGACCTTTGGGGGGGGGAGCATCAAACGTACAGGGATTTATGATGCGGTACGAAAGGAGCTAGGTGCTCGTCATGTAGTAGATTTTGGTGGCATTGAGCCAAATCCGCACTATGAGACGCTTATTCAGGCACTTCCGATTATTAAGCATGAGGGGATTGATTTTATTCTTGCTGTCGGCGGAGGCTCGGTGATTGACGGGACGAAGTTTATCTCTGTGGCAGCGAAATATGAAGGCGAGAACCCGTGGGAGTTGTTGACGAATCCTAAGTTAGCCCAAGGGCTCGGAGCATTGCCCTTTGGAACGGTCCTCACCTTGGCCGCCACAGGATCGGAGATGAATAATGGGGCGGTGATTACGCGCGAGACTACCCATGAAAAGTTCGCCTTTCACAGTCCGTCAACTTTTCCGCTTTTCTCGATTGTCGATCCATCGTATACCTTGTCGTTGCCTATGCATCAAGTGGTGAATGGAGTGGTCGACGCCTTTGTACATGTTATGGAGCAGTATATGACTTATCCAGCAGACGCCCCAGTACAGGATCGTTTTGCCGAGGGAATACTCTATACGCTCATGGATATAGGTCCGAAACTTTTGTCCTCGCCTAAAGATATGCGTTTACGTGACAATCTCTCGTTGTGTGCTATGTGGGCGCTCAATGGATGGCTAGCGGCAGGCGTTCCTGAAGATTGGTCGACACATCTCATCGGACATGAGTTGACTGCATTCTTTGGACTAGATCATGGATTGACATTGGCGATTATCTTCCCGCGATTGCTCCGTGATCAGTTGGAATACAAGCAAGCCAAGCTTATCCAGTTTTCTAAACGAGTCTTGGATGTGCTTTGTGTAGAAAAGGATGGGAAACAGAACGATGACCCTGTTGCTACGGAAAATAGTTGTGAGTATGGATCGCTTAACGCAGCTCTTGCAGCGATTGACCAGATAGAAGACTTTTTTCGTACGATGTACCAAGGGAAGTTGCGCCTATCTGATTATGGGATTTCCGAGGAACAGATATGTCCGATTTGGGAACGTTTCGAACAGCGTCGTTGGCGCTTGGGTGAGAATCGTACGGTCGATGCCGAGGCGGTGAAGCGTATCCTTTTGGCATCGTTGTAAAGAGTATATTGTAGACATAGCTAGATAGAAGACAAAGATGCATAATACACCGAAACGCTACTTAATAACCGCTGCGCTACCCTATGCCAACGGACCGCTCCATATTGGTCACCTTGCTGGGGTCTATGTGCCTGCAGATGTCTATGTTCGTTATCTGAAAGGACGTGGGCGCGACGTGATCTGGATTTGCGGTTCCGATGAACATGGTGTTCCCATTACCATCCGGGCTCAGAAGGAGGGGTGTACTCCTCAGGAGGTGGTAGACAAGTACCACGAGCTTATAAAGAAATCGTTTGAGGAATTCGGCATCGAATTCAGTATCTATTCCCGTACGAGTAAGCCCATACACTATGAAACGGCACAGGATTTTTTCCGTAAACTCTATGAGGATGGAGTATTTGTAGAACAGGAGTCTGACCAATACTTTGATCCAGAGGCGAATCAATTCCTTGCCGATCGTTATATCACGGGGACGTGTCCTCACTGTCAAAATCCGAATGCATACGGGGATCAATGTGAGAGGTGTGGTACGAGCCTTAATGCCACAGACCTAATCAATCCAAAGTCGGCAATCAGTGGGGCAAAGCCCGTGTTACGGAAGACAAAGCATTGGTATCTTCCGTTGGACAAGTACCAGCCTTTTTTGGAAAAATGGATATTGAAAGAGCATCCAGAGTGGAAGGTGAACGTCTTGGGGCAGTGTCGTAGCTGGTTTGATGCGGGATTGCATCCCCGTGCGGTGAGTCGAGATCTCTCGTGGGGGGTTCCTGTACCAGTCGAGGGGGCACAGGGTAAAGTACTCTATGTTTGGTTCGATGCTCCGATTGGTTATATTTCTGCAACCAAAGAGCTTACACCAGATTGGGAAACGTATTGGAAGAGTGAGGATACCAAGATGGTACACTTCATTGGGAAGGATAACATTGTCTTTCATTGTATCGTCTTCCCTACGATGCTACATGCTCATGGTGAGTATATTTTGCCAGATAATGTACCAGCGAATGAGTTTCTGAACCTTGAGGGAGAGAAACTTTCGACTTCACGCAATTGGGCCGTGTGGTTGCACGAGTACTTGGATGAGTTTCCTGGAAAGCAAGACGCGCTGCGGTATGCTCTGATGGCAAACCTGCCTGAGACTAAGGATAACGATTTTACTTGGAAGGATTTCCAAACGCGTAATAATAGCGAGTTGGTGGGTATCCTTGGGAACTTCTTTAACCGAGCTGTAGTCTTGACGGAAAAATACTTCGGTGGGATTGTACCTCAACCTACTGTTCTTGATTCTGAGGAAAAAGAGCTCTTGGGACAAATCTTATCCCAACGCGAAGCGATAGCCGAGGCGATAGAGGGCTACCGTTTTCGAGATGCCCTCAAGGAATACATGCAGTTGGCGCGCTTGGGAAATAAGTATCTTGCCGACCGCGAGCCGTGGAAGGTGATTAAGACTGACCCAGAGCGTGTGGCGTCGATTGTCTATGTAGCATTGCAGTTGGCAGGGGCACTCGCTGTTTTGGGGCGTCCGTTCCTTCCATTTGCTGTGCGTAATATGGAGGCGATGCTACAACTTCCCCATACAACTTGGGATGGTCTTGCTGAGACCATTGTTCCCGCTGGGCACAAGTTGGGAGCAGCAACCTTGTTGTTTGAACGGATAGAAGATGCGGCAATCGAAGCACAGATTGCACGTTTGCAGCAGAATGCGGCAGAGAATGCTAAGAAAGAAGCTACAGCTGACCCTGCTAAGCCAGACGTAGCTTTTGAACAGTTCGAAGCCATGGACTTGCGTGTGGGGACGATAATTGAAGCAGAGCGAATCCCTAAGACACAGAAACTATTGAAGTTGCTCGTGGATACGGGGATTGATCGTCGAACTATAGTTTCGGGGATCGCAGAGTACTTCGTGCCCGAGTCGTTAATTGGAAAGCGGGTGACGATTATCGTGAATCTCGCTCCGCGTAAAATCAAGGGGGTAGAGTCGCATGGGATGCTCCTCTTTGCACAGTCTGCCGATGGGGTCTTGCATATCATGAGTCCCGAGGGAGAGACTGAAAACGGAAATCGGATCGGTTAATATGCAACGCAACTACACGGGAAGACGTCATAGATAGTTTAGAGGGACGGGGAGGATACACCCCGTAACAGAGAATTACGAAGACGGAGGCTAGTCATAGTCCTCCGTCTTTTTTGTGGTATATGGTATTCAAGGTCTGTATTCTGTTATTGCAGACATGACTCAATCTACGCTTCTACAACGATTAAGGTGCGTCGTCCCCAGTTCGTTGCACCGAAATATCGTTTTAAGCTTTTCCTAAAGCAGCAATATATACTACGTGTACAAAGGAGCTGGAGGTAAGCAAGCTGCTTACTCACTTTTACCACTTTACTATTGAAAGTAAATGATTAAGTAACAAACTGTTTGGTATAGTCGTAATACCACCAGTATTACTTTATAATCAAACGTTTCGTTACACTATGGCTCATAAGACGAATAAGCTTGCCCTTCAGTGGCAAATTGGGTTAGCTATTGGGATTGGGGGAGTCTTTATTACGGGCGTGTTACTCCTATTTCCTTATTTCCAATTGAGAAAGATGGGGATACGCGACCTTGCCCAACAGATCGAGCAGTCGGGATTGGCTCTGCAGCTTCAATTGACGTCGGACTTAAACGAGGGGGTATCAATGGTAGAAGTCACTGCAAAGCTTTTGGCAAAAGAACAGACCTCTGAGATGCGCAGGGAATCGTATTCCACGCCAGAACAATGGAAGCGGAGCGATAACAAAGGTTTGGAGGCGCTACAGCGCTACCACCTTCTTGAATAGGTAGAATGTAGCACCAGGAACGACTATGAGTATAATATCCTATGACTGTCAATGAGAGGAATAAGTGATGCGTTTTCGTAAACTATCTACTTCCGAGCTGGGGCGTGTCGATATTGAAACCTTTCGTGCTCAGGAAAAACACCCCATTATCCTTCTACTAGACAATGTACGAAGTTTACAGAACGTAGGGGCGATGTTTCGTACTGCCGATGCTTTTGGGATTGAAGGGGTCGCCCTATGTGGAATTACAGGGCGTCCCCCACACCGCGAGCTACATAATGCTGCACTAGGAGCAGAGGATAGCGTGGCATGGTCCTATTACCCTTCTTCGCTCGAGGCTGTGGCGCTCTACCGTGCCGAGGGATACAAGATTGTTGCGCTGGAGCAGTGCGAGGGAAGCATACCACTACAAGATTTTTCTACATCCCAACACGAGAAGCTACTAGTGGTCGTAGGAAATGAGGTCGAAGGCGTGAACCAAGAGGTAGCCAGCACCGCTGAGGTCTGTATCGAGATACCACAGTGGGGCACAAAGCATTCGCTTAACGTAGCGACAGCCGCAGGGATTGTGTTGTGGGAATTGGTAAAAAGATAACCCCCCCCCCTCTATGCACGACCAAGCAATCTCGCAGGAATAGAAAGCCGTCGCTGTAAAGCACTGTTGTGTACTAGATTGGAATCCTAAAGTATTCGATAGAGAGAGTCACGCTCGTACGGCTCATACCCCTCGGCGCGCACCAACGATTCCAGCTCCTCTACGCTCGCCGTGGGGGAGCTTTCTTGTGCCCCTGCCATGCTGTAAATACGCGTGGAATTGTTGATAGTACCATCTAGGTCGTCTACCCCATAGTGTAGTGCTTGGGGGAGGTTGCACTTGCCCAACATCGGCCAGTAACACTTCAGATGGGGGATATTGTCGAGTAATAACCGACTCACGGCATAGGTGCGTAAGACCTCAAGGAGTGAAACCTCACCCCGTTCCTCTAGCGGATTATGGGCTGCACGGAACTTGAGTGGGATGAAACAGTTGAAGCCCTTCGTCTCATCCTGTAAATCCCGAAGCGCAAGCAGGTGAGACACGCGGTGCGCACGGTTCTCTATGTGACCAAAGAGCATGGTCGCATTGGAAGAGATCCCCAGACGATGCGCCTCTCGGTGTAGGGCTAACCATTGCGTTCCTGTGCATTTCTCGGGGCAAATTCGGCGGCGAACCCCCTCGTCGAATATCTCTGCCCCACCCCCAGGGATTGAGTGCAATCCTGCCGCCTTTAAGCGAGAAAGCCCCTCCTCTAACGAAACTCCAGAACGTTGAAAGATCGCCCAAAGCTCTACGGCGGAAAATGCTTTTATGTGCAAACGAGGAGCTACCGCGCGGATCGTACGTAGAAGCTCCTCCAAGTCTTCTAGACGCCACATCGGATGTACCCCTCCCGTGATGTGTACTTCTGTGTTTCCTGCCGCTTGCTGTGCCTCTACGCGACGAGCCACTTCCTCCCAAGATAGTAGCCAAGCGTTAGGACTACCCTCGGGTTGGCGAAAGGAGCAGAACTTGCACTCAAATAGGCAAATATTTGTCGGCTCGACGTGGGCATTGCGATTGTAATAGGTCGCCCATCCGTTGTGCTGCAAACGTGCATAGGTCGCTGATAATGAAAGTAGAGGAAGCGAAGCCTCATCAAATAAAGCTATCCCTTCCTCAAAACCGAGACGCTCCCCAGAGAGAAAAAGCCCCAAGGCAGTACGTACCGCCTCGGAGCTTTGTATAAGATACCGTTCTATCAACGAGCGCTTCTGTAAGAGCGCCTCCGCTAACCTTTCAGATTGACTTCCGTGTGTCACAGCGCCAGTGTATTAGAAACTTTCATAGTCAGCATCACTGACGTTGTCCATCGACATGTCTAGCTGTACCCCAGACTTCTTCCCCCCTACCTCTACGGGTGGTCGAGACGCAGGCTTCGGTGTGGGTTTGGGAGATACAGGCTGACTCTCTACCCCACCGCTGGTCTGTGAAGGAGGTGTGACGCTTTGCACAGCCTTTGACGACGCTTGAGGCGCGGGGCTCGCAGCCCCAGTCTGACTGGCAGGCTTATGCGTTGGCGTGCCTTGGGAGGCACTGACGGACGGAGAAGCAGGTTTTGGGGACACTACGCTTGCAGTAGGCTTCACCGTAGCCTTTACACTGGGCTTGGATGCCGCAGAATGCGACGTTGAGGTCATAAGAGTACTCGATGCCGCAGTCTTTTGGGGCGAGGAGGACACCGCGCTAGCCGTGGAAGCCGTGGCACGAATCGCACTGTTGGACGCACGGTGTGTATTATCCAGTTGGAAGTAGCCTACGGCATCGCGTACACTCGCTGCCAGATCCGCCAGCCGCGAAGCATTGGTCGCCAACCGGTCACTAGAGACAGCATTCTCCTGTGAGACATCACTCAATAGCTGAATCGATTGGTTCACCTGATCGGCACCATTACGTTGCTCAGAGCTTGCTACCGACACCTCGTTTGAAAGTTGTACACTACGATCCACCTGTGGGCGAATCTCATCCAGCGCCTTGCTCACTTCGTCCGAGGCATGCACCGCAGTCGTTACCAGCGTTACCACCTCGTTGGCTGCAGCGCCACTACGCTCGGCTAGTTTACGTACCTCAGAAGCCACTACCGCAAAGCCGCGACCGTGTTCCCCTGCACGTGCAGCCTCTACCGCAGCATTCAGCGCAAGGATGTTCGTCTGGCTCGCTATCTCCGTTACGACACCGATCTTACGTTCGATCTCCTGGATTGAGTCCCGACTCTCGTTACCATGCAAAAGCACAGCTTGTAGTACCTCCGCCACGCGACGGGAAACAGTCTCGGACTGCTTCGCATTTTCGGCGTTCTGGTCTATGTTTGCCGTCATTTGCTCCATGGCACTCGAAACCTCTTCTGACGACGACGCCTGCGTATTCGCACCCTGCGCTATGGAACGCGCAGCTACGTCCATCTCCTTACTTGCCGCTAAGACCCCCTCAACACTGTCACTCATCACGCCCACAAGGTCTGCAAGCTTCTCGCGTAGGTTCACGATAGCATTCATTATCTCGCCAGCCTCGTCCTTACGCGCTAGGTTCTTCTGAGAAAAAATAGCTCGGTTCGTAAGGTCACCATCCCGCAGCGCATTCAGTACTTGGGTCACCGTCGCAAACATCCCACCAGCCTCGCGTCCGATGTAAACAGCAAGGAAGAAGATAAGGAAAAAGAGCAGAAGATTTATCCCCATTACGAAGAAGAACGCTCCCTTGGTGTAGCGTTCCGTAGCTGCTTGGAGGTTTTGTTGACTATTGGCAAAGAAATCACGGAATTCCCAGTGATATTTGGCAACTTCCTCATGCGTCGCGAGCAAATTGTCTGCCAACGATTTTAAGTGTTTAGCATCCTCCGCCCACCCCTGCACGAGGGAGATGAGCTTTGGATTGGCACCCTTTGCCGTAAGTTGATTCACTCCCCCCGTAAAAACATCCGCAGCCTGCTGGAACGTTGCCGGGTTGTTCGTTATCTGAAAGTTCGTGATTTGATGTAACGCAGGGCTTAGCTTCCCTAAGAGGTTAGGATCCGTGGCTGCAAAGAGGGCTTGGCTCTCATCACTGGAAACCTCTACCAAGATCTTTTGCGAGCGAGAGACGATCTCCTTACCACAGTCAATCTCCTGCTGCAGGAGCGTGTGCAACTTTTGCAGGCGCTGACTCGTCTCATTACCGAAATCAAGACTCCGACCCTCCATCTCCAACATTACTCCCTGCAACGCGGGCACGTAATCCTGTTGCGCTGCTGTAAAATGTTGGGCAAAGTCATTCAGAAACTTCGTATCATGCGACTGCTGATAATGCCCCACGCAAAGCTCTGCATCAGAGAGCTTATTGCTTATCCCGTTCATCGCACGATAGACAGGAAACTGCTCCATAAAATAATTCAGTGCAAAGAGCGCACGCACCACCACGATGATAAAAAGAACTGCCTCTAACGACGTACCGAGCAATAACCGGTGACGTAACTTCATATCATTGAATCTCATTGGATGTAGTTATTTATCGCTCAAAAGACGAAGATCTATCGCTCCCTCCCCCAAGGTTATACATAAAAGAGTCAAAATTGTTACCGAATATCTACGGGATAGATCCCCCACTCTACCAAATCTCGCATAAGAGCCTGCAACAACTGTTTATCTTCTGGGTAGGTCACACCACACCACAGCGCCTGCGTCTCTAGTACGCGACAACGTGCCCCTTGCGCCAAAGCGCGTTGTACTGCCGAGGGGAGATAAGCTTCCGATGGAGAGGTCGATCCCACACCCTGCTGAGCAAAAAAATGTGCAATCTCTTCATCTATAAATGACATAAAGGAAGGCGCGAACCCCCAGCAGTTCATCGATACGATGGTCTTCTCAGAGAGGATTCTCTCCTCCCCCTTAGCATTTTTCCCCACGATGACGCCCTCGCGCCGCTCAATGTCCGTGTGCTCCTCGATCGATACGAGATATCCATCCTCCACCGTGCAAACTCCACGAGAGACACTCCCAGACATCGAGAGCGTCTCTCTCAGTCGATACCCGACCATGCACATCGGGGTCAACGCATCCAAGCGGGGAAGCGCATCGCTCAGTGCCTCAAAGGCAGCACAACTGTAAAAATCATCTGCATTAATTACTGCAAAAGGTGCGTCGATTTCTTCCTTTGCACACCACAATGCATGCGCTGTACCCCAAGGTTTCGTACGACCAGCGGGCACGGAAAAACCAGAGGGCACACGATCGATCTCCTGAAAAGACAATTTGAAAAGACTTTGATTCTCAAAGCCATCCAGTACTATCTTCTGAAAATCATCGCGCATAGACTCGCGGATTACAAAAACTACATCCGTAAAGCCTCTTCGTAGCGCATCGTACACCGAGTACTTCAAAAGGGGCTCTCCACAAGGCCCTATCCCCTCCATCTGTTTCAAACCTCCGTAGCGACTACCCATACCCGCCGCTAGGACTACCAATTGCAATCTTTTCATACTGCTGGGTGTTATCTCCTGATCCTATCTCTACGTTCTATACACGCCCTACAACGTAAAGATAAATCATTTTCTAAGAAAATTAAAAATAGTCGTGTAAAAAGCATCATTGTTACATCCCAGAGTACGACACCCCTACCAGATAAAGACCTTGAGGCGGGGCACTTGCCCCAGCACGCCCTCGTTTCCTAGATTCGATAATCTGCTGAAACTGGGAAAGTGTAATCTTCCCACGCCCCAGATCGAGCAGCGTCCCCACTATCGCGCGAACCATGTTGCGAAGAAAACGATCTGCCGAGATGCGATATATCCATACCTGGTCACGAACCTCCCACTCTGACAAGAAAAGATGGCAAAAGGTGGTGTGCACCTCCGTCCCCGTCTTGCAAAACGACGCAAAGTCATTATAAGCCAGCAGGAGTGACGCCCCCGCTTGTAACAGACTAAGGTTGAGCGGTGACGTGTAAAGCAACGCCCCGTCCGATAAAAAGGGATCTTTGCGACGAACAAGCCAGTATTCGTAGGTCCGACGTGTGGCATCAAAGCGTGCGTGAAAGGTCGACGCCGTTTCCTCTATACTAAAAAGAACAATGTCCCGCGGGAGAATACCATTCAGAACGTACAACAGTCGCTCGGCAGGCATCGGCAACCCTGTCGCATCAAAGTGGGCTACATAAAAACGAGCATGAACCCCCGTGTCCGTACGCCCAGCCCCTGTAACCTCTATCTCCTGCTGAAAAAGCTGAGATAATGAGCGCTCAAGCACCTCCTGCACCGTAACCGCATTCGGCTGACGCTGCCAACCATGATAGCCAGCGCCGTGATACGCTAAACTGAGGCGGTAACGCATCTATCTATCACGATTGCTTCTTCCCCCTGCGGGAGGTCCGCGACGATTGGCAGCCACAACCGCATCCACAGCCACAACCGCTCCCCCCCTTGGTACGTACTATACGCACCAGCGCCCGGACGATGAATAGGAGTACCACCACCCCGACTATCGCTACGATGACCGTCTGCATCTCCACCTACCCTCCGCTTAAAAAAGACTCCCTATTTGGTAGACCAATAGCGCCGCCAAGTAGGCTATCGCCGTGGAATAGAATGCTGCGAAAAGTGCCCACCACCACGATCCCGACTCGCGACGAATGGCGGTAATCACTGCAATGCAGGGAACATAAAGCACTACAAAAACAAGAAGTGCCAAAGAGGCAAGGGGCGTAAAGAGCGGCTCTCCCTGCTTATCTCCAGAGTCCCACGTGACTTGCGGAAGCTTCTCTCGCAACGCGGGGCTGTTCTCGTCATTGTCCTCGCCCAGTTGCAAGAGCACGCCCAGCGTACTCACCACCACCTCCTTCGCGGCAATCCCAGAGAGCAACCCCACACCTATACGCCAGTCAAACCCCAAGGGACGGATCGCAGGCTCTATGGTTGTCCCCAAGCGACCGAGGAACGACTCTCGCTGCCGCACACTCTCCCATTCGCACTCCACACGGTATACGGCACTGTCCCGCTGCGCTGCGAGTTCCGCTACCCTGTCCGCTGTATCCTCCGCCGCGGGCGTGTACGCCTTCGTGAGCTCCTCTATCCGTTGTGCGTAAATGTGGTCTTGCGACGAAGAGCGAGGAAAGTAACCTAAGAACCAGATCAGCAGCGCTGCGATTAGGATCACGCTCCCCATCTTCTGTAAGTACTGTACACCCTTCTCCCACATGTGATGAAGCGAACTCCGCACCGTGGGGATTCGATACGGAGGAAGCTCTATCACAAACGGACTCTCATTCCCCCTGAGCAACGAACGGCGCAACAGAAAGGCTACCAAAAGTGCCACCAAGACCCCAAACATATACACACAGAACAAGGCAGTACCTGCGTAGGACGGGCATACCAGATTCACAAACAATATGTAAACCTGCAAACGTGCACTACACGACATGAACGGATTCACCAACATCGTGGCCAAGCGTACCTTGCGATCCTCTATCGTGCGAGTGGCCATGATTGCAGGCACATTGCACCCAAAGCCCATCACTAAAGGAATGAAAGAACGACCGTGTAAACCAAAAGAGCGCATCGTGCGGTCTATCAAAAAAACCGCTCGGGACATATAGCCACTATCTTCCAATAGTGAGATAAAGAGGAAGAGGATCAGAATCTGCGGCAGAAAAACGATTACACTCCCTACCCCGTCGATGATCCCATCGGTGATCAGGTCTCGCAACGGACCCGCCGCCATCCACTCTCTTACTAAATCACCTAAAGCCCCCACCCCCGCTTCGATCCAGTCCATCGGATACTGTCCCAGAGTGAAGGTCGACCAGAACATAAACCATAGCAGGAAAAGAAAGATCGGGAGTCCCCATACGCGATGGGTCAGTACGCCATCAATACGGTGCTTGAGTGAACGTTGCTTCTTTTCAGGGGCGGCAACAAAGGTTTGCTGAATAATCTTTCTCAAGAAAGAGTATCGCACATCCGTACAGTAAGTCTCTGCATCCTTGCCCGTTGCGTCGCGTAGCCGCTGCGTCGCCTGCTCAAGGGTGGAAGACAATGCCCGATTGCCGCCCTGTGACTCCAATAACGATACTAACTCGGGATCGCCCTCTATGAGCTTCAATACTTCATAGTCCGAGAGCTTCCGACCAAAAAGTGGATCGGCTTGCGTACGAACCGTCTTACTCACCTCTACGAGCAAAGGATCATAGTGCTCAAAAGGAGAGGCGATGGGAATAAAATGTTCCCGGTACGAGGAGATTACAGCCTCCAGAAGCTGACCGATCCCCTTCCCTGTACGACCATTGGTCGGAATACAGGAAACCCCCAGTAGCTCCGACAGGCGCAACCGATTTAGGTAGTCACCACGCTCCACCAACTCATCCCACATATTCAGCGCTACCACACACCGTGCACCCATCTCCCGAAGCTGGAGGGTAAGGTAAAGGTTGCGTTCCAGATTCGACGAGTCTACTACATTGACGATCACGTCAGGTTTCGAAGACAAGATGTACTCCCGTACATACCGCTCCTCTGGCGAATACGCCGTAAGGCTGTAGGTCCCAGGAAGGTCTATGATACGAATGTGGAATCCTCCATAATCCAGATGCCCCTCCCGAGCATCCACGGTCACCCCACTGTAATTGCCCGTCTTTTCATGCGCACCCGACGCAAAGTTGAAAAGCGAGGTCTTACCACAATTCGGATTCCCTACCAGCGCGATCGTCACCGTCCGTGCATCCTCGCCCTTGGGCGTCTTCTCTTTATGCCAATCAAGGGCGGGCTCTAGCGATGGCAGCTCCTGACCCAAAGAGGCGCTCCCCGTATCCTGTTCCTCCAGATGTACAGGCTCTATGTCGACCAACCGCGCCTCCGCCGTGCGCAGCGCTACCTCGTAACCCATGATCCGATAACGGGTAGGATCCCCCAGCGGCGCGCGACACACCATCTCTACCAGCTGCCCCTCCACGAAACCCATCTCTAGGATTCGCTTCCGAAAAGCTCCATGTCCACCCACTCGTACAATGCGCGCCTTCTGCAGACGCCCCAGCTCGCTCAGCTTCATGACTCTCTACTACTCTACATCCGTCACCACACTCTCTAGGAGAATGGTTCGGTGCACAAAGGTAAAGATAAATCACTTAAATAGAACTATTAAAAATACAGGGTATATTCAGCCGCCTTCTGATCTCACGGATACTGTCCTAAAAGAGTGTGTAAGCATCACAGCAACGGGGAAGGAAAAATGAGGAAAATGCCGCTTTATGTTTTCCTTAATCCCTTATCCCCAAACACGGCATGTTCGGAGTACACCAATGCTACACCGACGCTACACGTACTCTACACGTACTCTACACCGACTAAATTAGGTAAAATTACCTACTCCAAAATAGCCCATATTCTATACGTATTCGTGTTATTTGTATACCATACTATTTAGTTTGTCGTATAAAAATAGTACTTTAGGATTTCCTGAAGTGTGGTCTACACTATGCGCATAAAAAAAACAGTGGTAAACCTGAAGATGGGTAGCCTCTTTACACACTGTGTAGGACAGTATCATTTTGTATATTTTCATAGCCTCCCTCCGTCGGATTTTCGTTACCTTTGCCTGTCCTCTAAATAAGGGGGGCTCGTGGCGAGGTGAGCAGAGCAGCGCAGATCTGTAGCCCCTCCGAGCGCACTAACTCCCCACACCACACACAGCGGGGGAGCGGAAGATACACCATATTTTGCACAACGATGTCTTATCTCGACAAACTCAACAAAGAACAACGAGAGGCTGTAGAGACTACCGAAGGGCCTGTTCTCATTATCGCGGGGGCGGGATCTGGAAAGACTAGGGTGCTTACCTGTCGGATTGCGTTCCTTTTACAGCTCAACATCTCTCCGAACGAGATTCTCGCACTCACCTTTACCAACAAGGCGGCGCAGGAAATGCAGGAACGGATCGCCAACGAGGTGGGCGAAGAGATAGCAAAGTACCTCGTGATGGGAACCTTCCACTCCGTTTTCTCGAAAATCCTACGAAAAGAAGGGGAGCGTCTAGGCTATTCCCCCAATTTTTCTATACACGACACCAGCTCGTCACGTACCCTCTTGGGGCGTATCCTCAAGGATATGGATCTCGACATCAAGACCTTTCCACCGCAGGCGATCCATTCGATTATCTCGCGTGCTAAAAATGATCTCATTTCCGCAGAGCAGTTCCCATACGACGACACGGTCGACTCTTATAACATTGGGAGTCTGAGAAATATCGTCACAGAGGTCTACCAGAAATACGACCAAGCCATGAAGCGGGACAATGTCATGGACTTTGACGACCTACTCCTGAACACCTACCGTCTTTTTCGAGATCACAAGGACGTGCTACAGCATTACCAAGAGCGTTTCCGTTACATCATGGTCGACGAGTTCCAAGATACCAACGACGTACAGAACAGAATCTTGAATCTCTTGGCGGCGGCACACCACAACCTATGTGTCGTAGGAGACGATGCGCAGAGTATCTACGCTTTTCGGGGTGCAAAGATCCAAAATATCCTCAATTTCACACGACAATACCCCAATGCCAAGGAAATCAAGTTGGTCACAAACTATCGCTCGACGGGGGCTATCGTCGAAATGGCAAACCGCCTCATAAAGAAAAACAAGGAGCAGATACAGAAAGAGTGTCGAACGGCACAGGGGCACGGGGCTGACCCTAGATGGATGCTACCCAGTAACGACGCTGAAGAGGCGCTCCTGGTGGCGCGTGACATTTATAAAAGGCATATCTCCGACGGGGTCAACTACAAGGATGTGGCGGTTCTCTATCGGAACTCCAACCAGTCGCGCCTTCTGGAAGAGCACCTTCGGAACTATAACATCCCCCACCGCGTCTATGGTGGCGTCTCCTTTTACAAACGGAAAGAGGTGTTGGACTTGACCTCCTATTTCAGTTTTGTGGTCAACCCGTCAGATACCGAGGCCTTGCTCCGCATCATCAACTTCCCCACCCGAGGAATTGGCGAAAGAGCACAACAACACCTCCTGGAGGAGGCGGCGGCGTGTAAGCTCACTCCCTGGGAGTACATAGAGAGTCTCCCAAATCCCAACAAGAAGACCAAACTCATGAAGGCGGCAATGAACGCCGTGCTTGCCTTCCGGGAAATGATACGCCCATTTATCGAAACCGTATCTGTCGCACCTGCTGAAACGATTGCGCGCGAGATTTACAGAAACAGTGGGCTGCAGAATTTCTACGAAGGCACTAGCGCTTCCGTGGATGGAGAGGCGCGTGTGCTCAACCTCGACGAGCTCTTCCGAGGGATTAGCGACTATGTCAATCGGCAACAACAAATTAACCCAGAGCTCTCCGTAACCCTGGGACAGTATATGGAGGTGGCGGCCCTCCTCACCGAGGCGGAAAAACAGGAGAACGTCGGGGCGGATTCGGTAACGCTGACCACGGTACACTCCTCCAAAGGCTTGGAGTTCAACCATGTGTACGTCGTTGGACTGGAAGAAGATCTCTTCCCTTCCAAGCGGAGCATCGAGGAGTCTGAAAATGGACTCGAGGAGGAACGACGGCTTTGTTACGTGGCTGTGACAAGAGCCGCACGAAGCCTCACGGTCTCCGCATGTAAGTCGCGCTTCTTTCACGGTTCACATTACTATCCGCGACCGAGTCGTTTCATCCGAGAACTGTTTGGTGAACAAGAGTTCAAAAAGATTATCGCCAAGCAGCGTAGAGATTACTCTGCTGGCGGGGACGCAGAAGAGTCTATGGGAGAGCGACCCACTGTTTGGGTCAGACCCTCGGCAGGCACACCACGTAGCAGCACGGAGCGTACTACAGTACGGCGTACCCCGTGGGCTTCTCCCGATGCGGAGCAACGACACACCACACTGCAGCTACCCCAAGTACCCGCTGATGCGAACGACACTGGAGCGCCCGTTACAGACGCAGAGGTGCGGTACGATTTCGCCCCGGGCGATCGCGTTTGTCACTCGCTTTTCGGTTCTGGAAAGATACTGAGTGTCTCGGGAAAAGATGCTACGCAGCGCTTGCGGGTCGTTTTCGATACGGGGAAGGTCTGTTTTATATCGCAGCGTATCGCTAAAATGAAAAAAATAAGCTAGGGATGTCTTTCGCGACTAAGAATTTACGTACGCCTTGTGGCGTATTGTTGCTGTTGTTGCTATGCTTGCGGCTCGATGCTGCGCCGATAGACCTTGCGCGGGCTAAAAAGATCGCGGAGGAGTATCTGACCATGCATAACAATGGGTTGCGAGGCGAAGGAAGTACGGATCTCGTATGGGTCTATGGAAGTTGCGGTGTGCCTACGCGTGCAACCCCCACGCAACAGGAGTTCTACGTCTTTGCGCCGCGAGAATCAAAAGAGCCTGAGGAAGGAAAACTGGACGAGAAAGGAAAAAACGGATTTGTGATCATCGCGGGGGATGATAAACTACCCCCCGTGCTCGGTTATTCCTTTGATACCCCATTTGTCACCGAGGAGATGCCACCACAGTTGCGCAACTGGTTGGGGCAGTATACACAGTGGGTAAAGGAGGTTCGCAAAAGCAATAAGCAGCTACACTCGCAGGTTATAGAGCGGGAGAGAACCCCCATTGCTCCACTTCTTGGAGGGCTCATGTGGGCGCAGTCTGCTCCCTACAATAGCAAGACGCCGAAGATCGATAACGCGCAGGCTCCTGTCGGGTGTGTGGCGACCGCACTGGCGCAGATAGCGCGTTATACATGCTGGCCTCGTCGGGGACGCGGTGAGATCAAGTATACGACCAAGGGGGGAAAGACGCTTTACCAGAAGTTCAATACCCAATACGACTGGGCGAATATGCCCAATCACCTCACTACGAAATCTACAAAAGCGGAACGAGAGGCGGTCGCTAACCTAATGAGCGATATCGGGCTCGCCGTCCAGATGGACTATAAAAAGGAGTCTAGCGGTGCCTATACTAGGAATGCTTACCGTGGGATGAGGAGATTCTTCCGGTATCCCAACACCCTACAGCTCATATTACAAGACTATACACCCTACGAGAAGTGGCTGCAGATCTGCATCGACGAGCTCAAGGCGGCACGCCCCATCTACTACGCTGGGGCGGCCATCGGCGTGGCACATGCCTTTGTTTGTGACGGGTACGACGGACAGGGACGCTTTCACTTCAATTGGGGGTGGCGTGGCCTGAGTAACGGGTACTTCTATCTCACTAATCTCGAGCCCCATGCACAGAGTACTGGCGGAGGAGGATCCGGATCCTACAACCTCTCCAACGAGATTATGATTGGGTTTCAACCCCAAGAGAGCCAGACGACACCCGTCAATATTGTTGTCGATGAGATTGTACTACCCAAAGCCCCACAATCTACCAGTACGCCCCTGAAAGTCTCTATCAAAGGATTTTGGAACTATCAATATTACAAGGAGCGCGGTATACCTGCCATACAAATCTTTGACGGGAAGGGGAAGCTCGTCAAAGACTTCTTCTCCAAGAAAAGCTATTGGTTTCGATTCCATAAGGGGATCAAAGAGGTCAATTTCGAGATCGATCTCCATTCCCTTCCCGAAGGTGCTTATACCATCAAGCCTGGCTTGAAACGCCATGGAAGTGACATCACCACCCCCGTCTCGTTGAATCAATTGGCGGTAAACAGTAACCGATTTTGGATATCAAATGGGCAGATCTCCTTCGAAGCGGGAAGACCCCTCTCCAGCCTCACCGTTACCTCGCCATTGGTAGAGCTTTATAAGTCCATCCCCAATGAGTTTATCTTCTTGGTAAAGAATGTGGGGACGACCTCCTATCGGTCCAGTATAGCGGCGATCTATGCCAGTACCCCGTACGTGGACTCGGTTACCATAGCCAATACCGATTCGATCTTCGAACGCTCGCTCTCGCTAGAACCAGCAGAACAGCAGGACTTCCGTCTGATTATCAACGGACCAGAGAGCGAACACCTTTGCTATCTCCACATTCTCTACGACGAACACGGAGGAACGGACAATTCGGGAGGATACAAACCGCTGGGGTGCTTTCAGTTCACCCCAAAACAGGGTTTCTTGATCGGTGGGTACGAAGAAGGTGCGTATTCCCTACAGGTCTTGAATCAACAGGCTGTTTATGAAAATGGAAAGCCTTTCACGTTGTCGCTCCGTGTCAAGGCCTCGCCTACACGAGGGGCATTGGCTCGTCTGATGTGCTTCATTCGAGATCAGAAAGAGTTGAAGACTCCATCCTTCGAGTTCCCGACCGTGCTTCTCAAACCAGGGGAGGAGCGGGTCGTCTCGCTCACAGGAGTCTTCCAGTTGCCCCTGAATGTCCAATATACATTTCACGTTTACGAACGACGGAACGGACAACCACTCCTCAATTTAGGGCAACTCTTCCGTTTTGCGGTTGTAGGAGATGAACCTCGTTATGCACTGCCCGTACGCGATAATAGTGCATACCCCGACGGCTCTGATACCATAGAGGATGATCCCGAAACTTCCGTAGAAGGAGCGCACGCTTTGCAAGGGGTGAAGTGTTTTCCAAACCCTGTGCGGGATCACCTCACGATTCAGCTCCCTGAAGATGCGCACGGGAAACTTGCCCAGATCGAAATCTATACGCTCGACGGACAGTTACGTTATCAAACTCAAACCCGTGAGGCAGCGCTCCAGCTGCCAGTGGACGATTGGGGGCTCGGTCTCTATCTGCTCCGTGTGATGGTCGATGGACGTTATGCCACCCACTCCTTCCTCTTGGAAAAATAACGGGAACAAAATAGGGGAAGGCGGTATGCGGAGGAGGTGCTTCTCATGAAAACACACCAGAGAAAGAGCTGCGGATGTTGAAAACAGAAGCCAAGCCAAAGAGAGCGGGGCGATGGTGTCTCTTGGGAGGTTTGAGTGTTGTTCTCACGTTCTTTTTTGTATCTTGCGAAGAAAAACCACCGATCCCAGAGCAAAAGATGGAGTCGCTCTTGACGGATTTATTCGTGACCAACGTCGCGGCACCCTACCCCGAGGCGGATACGGTCGCCTACCTCGACCTCTACGCCGATCTGTACCGGCGTGCAGAGTGCGATTCCTTGTTGCTGGATAGTGCGTTGCGTTACTATGCGGCGCATCCCTTGTTGCTTGATGAGGTGCTGGATCGGGTCATAGCGCGCATGCAACAACGATTGGATTCCCTAGAGGTCGCCCTAGATAGGGAGGAAACGATGCTCATGAAAGCGCCCTTATTGGAAGAGGAAGCGGTGGAGTAATAAAGACGGTGTAAGGATGGAAACAAAACGGATTGCGGCCAGAAACGTCATCGTAGGACGTGACCAAGCGCTCTACAATGGGGTCGTCACCATCGCGCAAGATGGGACGATTGTCGAAATAGAGACCATCGAGGAGGAACAGGCTGCACGAGAGGGGATACCCCTACACGAGGGTTTCCTCTGTGCGGGTTTTGTCAATGCGCATACACATTCCGAGTTGGCTTTCCTCGACGGGTTGTTTCTACCAGGGGGCTCTATGGCGGCATTTCTGCGCCAGATCGATGCACTGCGTGTACAGTTTGACCCTGAAACGATACGACAAGCGCAAGCTAAGGGGTATGAAACTTTTGCAAAGGAGGGGATTGTCGCCTATGCTGATATTTCGAACGATGCTTCGACCTCTTATTTCAAGAAGCAGGAAGTGTTCCGCTCAGTCTCCTTTGTCGAGATGTTTGGCGTGAATGCCCCCTTGGGCGAGGCTGCCTACAAGGTGGGGAAGGAGGTTCTAGCTACCTACCACGCCGACGGAGTCCAGGCCTACATGACTCCGCATGCGACCTATTCGGTGAGCGATCGACTCTGGAAGTTGATGCAGCCGCAGTTGGAAAGTGCGCCGATCTTCTCTCTACACTACGCAGAAACGGCGCAGGAAATAGATTTCTTAGAACGTAAAATGGGTGCCATCTACGACCTCTTTCATCGAGACTGGGGGCGTGCTGTCGAGGCCTACGGTCTCAAGGATATGGAGGCGACCCTCGCCTACTACGGTGCTTTGGGCAAGCATATGCTGCTCGTGCATTGTGTCGCGTTGTCGCAAACGATGCTTGATTTTATAAAGGCTTCTTGCCCACTAGCCACCATCGTCCCCTGCCCTGAAAGTAATCTGTTTATAGAAGGACGTCTTGCTGATTATGACCAGTTGCGAAGATCGGGCGTGAGAATCGCCGTGGGGACAGATAGTCTATCGTCGTCCCCTACGCTCTCGATACTCAAGCAATTACAGATGATCAATACCTACTATCCTCATATCCCGATCTCCGAGCTTCTAGAGTGGGCTACGGTAAACGGGGCTGAAGGATGTCTCTTTGACGGGTTAGGGAGCTTGAAAAAGGGAACCAGACCGGGAGTGAATCTGGTGCTCGCACCAAAATGGAAGGAGGGCTCCCTACACCATGCAGCGTTGCTGCCAGTGGCGAACAGAATCGCTCTTCTCAATTAGTTTTTGTATTTTGCAAACGTTTTCAGACAGAGCCTTTTTTAGACGGAGCGAGTGTAGAGTATGGAAAAACAAGAGTACGACTTCTTTATCCTACGGGGAACTATTCTAGGTTTTCTCGGCGGGGCATTCCTCACCGTGATGGTGGTGATGCTCCAGTTGCTCAACTCCAGCGAGCCCCTCTCGTGGCTCTTCTTTTCGCATCTGAATGCGAACTACCCCGCGATGTATTTGCTCTATTTCCTCCCGATCGCCACCAGCGTGGGGATGTTCTATGTGTCGCGACGTATGGCGCGTGTGCAACGAGATGCGTTTATACTCCGAGAAAAAACAGAGGAGCACCTATCCAATCTCAATGCTTTTGTGAATGCCATCCGTTCCGGAGCACAGAGTACCTACAGACCTACAAAGGACGATACCCTCGGCTTGGCGCTCGCCTCTTTGCAGAGCGACCTTACGCGTAGTAGGAATGAGGAAGAAAGCCGTAAACAAGAAGACCAACTTCGACGCTGGAACGCTGAAGGGTTAGCGCAGTTTGGCGAGATCCTACGAAGCGATACCAAGCGTCTGGAAGATCTCTCCTACAGCATCGTAAGCAGTCTGGTGAAGTACGTAGAGGCCAACCAGTGTGGCTACTACATGATAGAGGGAGAGGGAGAAGATCGTTACTTCAGACTCATGGCATGCTATGCATACGATAGAAGGAAGTTTGCCGATCAACGGATCGAGTGGGGAGACGGTCTCGTGGGGGCATGTGCCCTCGAAGGGGTGACTACCCACCTAGAACACGTACCCAACGGATATCTCAAGATCACCTCTGGTCTTGGACAGTCTACGCCGCAAAACCTCCTGTTAGTGCCCGTAAAGCACGATGCTACCGTCTTCGGGGTCTTGGAACTTGCCTCCTTCAAAAAGTTTGAAAATTATATCGTAGAGTTTGTGGAACGAGTGGCAAACACGATCGCTTCTACGCTCTCGAGTAAGCGAATCAATATCCAGACCGCACAACTCCTTGCGGAGTCTAGACAACAGGCGGAGACCCTACAGGCGCAAGAAGAGCTCATGCGACAGAATATGGAAGAGCTCCAAGCTACCCAAGAGGAGGCGGCAAGACAGTCGGAGACCTTCGTCAGCTTCACAAATTCGGTGAACGAAACCCTCATGCGCGCAGAGTATAGTGTAGATGGATTCCTACTCTATGCCAACCCGAAATTCTTGCAAAAGCTCGAATATAGTACCCAAGAGGAGGTGCTAGACAAACACCTCTCCTTCTTCTTTAGCCCCAAAGATCGGGAAACGGTAGAGAAGATGTGGGATAATATCCTACAGAGTGAACGACCGATAGAGGGGGACGTGAAGCTCTTTACGAAGAATAGCAAGGATTTGTGGACAATAGCCGCCTTTACCACGGTACGTGACCATCAGAATCGAATCGAACGCATCCTTTTACTTGCCATAGATACTACCCAAGACAAGTTGCAGAGTCTCGACTGGCAGGGACAGATAGAGGCGCTCGACCGCGTCAGTCTCAAGGTGGAACTATCGCCTCTGGGCGACGTCCTAGCCGCTAACGACAAGTATTTCGAGGTGCTGGGATACACACCAGAGCAGGTGCTCCGTAAACCATTTATCGAAACCTTGTTCAAGAACGAGCAACAGGCATTTGAAAAAACATTGGAACAAGTCTGCCGCGGGGAGGACTTCCTTGGTACCTTCAGGGCGTTGAATAGTCAGGGGCAAGAGTGCTGGCTTCGGGCTACCTTGACCACGGTGATAGACATGTACGGCGACATCTCCAAGGTGGTTCTTATCGCCAATGACATCACCCGTGAAAAGCTCATGGAGATGGAAACGAGAAGACAAACCGAGCAGCTCAAGGCGCAGGAGGAGCAGTTGCGGCGTAATGAGGTCGAGTTGCAGCAGAAGCTACACCAAGCCCGGGAGGAGGTAAAGAATCAGTTCAAGGAAATTGAGAAGGTACAGATCCGAAACGAAAAAACATTGGAAGGATTCTTGGATGCGATTATCACCACCGACCAAGACGGGGTGGTCGAGTTCTTCAATCGTGCTGCAGAGGAGCTCTTTGCGATTGAACGCACCGAGGTGCTAGGGCAGAATATACGCCTTCTCTTCCCTGAAGAGGTCGTCGCGGGAAACGAGTTCTTGGAGGGATACCTCAGTCCCACGGGAAACAAAATCGTCGGAGAACGGAGAGAGGTGAATATCCGAGCGGCAAATGGAGAAGAACGCTCCGTTTTGATGCTACTCAGTGAGGCCAAGATCGGTCGTAAGACAAGTTATACGGCCTTTGTGCAAAATATTTCCTTGGATCTATTTTAAGCTGGGAAAGCGGGAATGCCTGAAAAAGAGTTTATCGTATCTGCTCGAAAATACCGCCCCGACACCTTTGACACCGTCGTCGGACAAGCTGTCGTTACAGATACGCTGCGTCGTCAGATTCAACAAAAACGCGTTG
This sequence comes from uncultured Bacteroidia bacterium, assembly GCA_963543925.1. Classification (GTDB taxonomy): domain Bacteria; phylum Bacteroidota; class Bacteroidia; order Bacteroidales; family CAJPTX01; genus Bacteroides_D. Next base: position 47,334 of record CAUUCP010000007.1, read on the forward strand.
CACACGCATATCTCTTTTGTGGACCACGAGGCGTCGGGAAGACCACGTGCGCGCGAATATTTGCCAAAGCACTCAACTGTGAGAACCCGACTCCCGAAGGCGAAGCATGCAACGAGTGTAAGAGTTGTAGAGCTTGTAACAGTGGGAATAATCGAGATATCGATGAGTTCGACGCTGCCTCGAGAAACAAAACCGAGGATATGCAAGAGCTCCTCAAGAGGGTCGATAGCATCCCCTTCAATGGTCGGTACTGCGTATATATCATCGACGAGGTGCATATGCTTACCACACAGGCTTTCAATGCTTTCCTGAAAACATTGGAGGAACCACCAAAGCACGTCGTCTTCATACTTGCGACAACGGAAAAGCACAAGATCTTGCCGACCATCCTATCGCGTTGTCAGATTTACGATTTCAATCGAATACAGGTCAACGACACCATCAACGCGCTCGCTACTATTGCGGACAAGGAGAATGTCATCTACGAGAGGGATGCCTTGAATCTCATCGCCCTAAAGGCCGATGGCGCCATGCGCGATGCCCTGTCTCTGTTTGACCAAGTGGTGAGCTTCTCCGATGCCAATGTCACCAGAGCACATGTCGTCGAGGGGCTCAATCTACTAGATTTGAATATCTATTTCAAAATTTCGGATGCGATTGTCGAACGAGACCCGATGGCGGCGCTTTCATTCCTGAATGAGGTGATACTAAAGGGGTTCAGTCTCTCAACCTTCCTCGCGGGATTTACGGTACACTTCCGAAACCTTATCCTCGCAGCAAATCCCTCTGGACAGGCAATCTTGGACGTCGGACTGGAGGTAGAAAAACAATATGTAGAACATGCGAAAAAGGGCTCTCTCTCCTTGTTTTTCCATTATCTGGAACTCTGTATGGATGCCGAGAGCAACCTTCGCTATGCTGCAAATCAGAGACTTCACATAGAACTCCTGCTCCTTGCCTTGTGTGAAGAGAACCTCGAAAAAAAAAATGCCTAATAGATAAGGATTGGGTGACGCGTCACCTCGAACGCTACATCGCCGAAGCATCCAATGCCCAACAGCAGGGAACGGAGAAAACACATACGGGACCACAGGGATATTCTATAAAGGAAGCTGCTCCAGAGGAACAGGCGGCAAAAATGCGGGATTTGCCAGATGGAGAGCCTGTTCCATTGACGGAAAAGAATTTGGCGCGATTGTGGGAGGAAATGAAAACCCTCTTGCATGAAAGAAGACTCTACTTCCTCGCGGAGAATTGCATCCCAATCGTCAAGTCGGAGTCGGAAATCTATTTTGCGCTCCTATTCCATGGTGCTGAAAAGATGTTTGAACTGCAGCACGATTACCTACTTCGGAATTTGAAAAAACGTCTCGAAACACCGCAAGAATTGAAGATCTGGGCTGCCCTAGATGAGCAAAAAATTGCAGAGAAGGAACGAAGTGAATTGACTTCGGAACAAGAGATCTTGGAAAAGGTCTGCGAAGAAAATCCAGCGCTGCGCGAATTCCTACAGTCGTTGTGATGCTTTACAAGAGCGTTCTGTGTGGATAGAGGCGTCCTGTTGCGTTTAATGCTAGTTGTCTGGTATTTATGGGTAGAGTGGAGGGGAAGGGCGCGTAAACTCGAAGAGAGGAAAACACAGAAGGGCGGAATCCTATCAAGGTGACGAGTGAAGATTACACGCCGCAGGTCGTTACCAGTTTGGAATTTTTGATATTCTGTGGGGCTGGATGGCATATGTGTAAAAGGAAAGCGTTATATTTGTAGCGTTTTTGGGAAAGAAATGTGTAACGAGAGTGTTTCTAGTAAAGAGTAGCGATGCAAAATAAGGGAGCAATACGGGTACTTGCGATAGCTCTGGCATTGGTTTGTCTGTATCAGTTGTCGTTTACGTGGTTTACCTCAAGGGTAGAAAAGCAAGCACGCGATTACGCGGCGGCGCGCGTTGGCAATCTGACGGATCCAGTAGAGCGAGAGCGGTCTTTCAAACAGAAGGAGAACTACTTCTTGGATTCTGTTTCGGGACAGACGGTCTACAACTTCTTCTGGTTGCGTAAGTATACCTATGCTGATTGCAAAGAACGAGAAATTAACCTCGGGCTAGACCTTAAGGGGGGGATGAACGTCATGCTCGAAGTGTCGGTATACGACGTACTAAGAGCCCTCTCTAATTATAGCGCAGAGCCTGCGTTCGTGGAAGCGTTGAATCGCGCCAAGGCGATGCCCCCGAGTATCGATTTCGTTACGCGTTTTGGACAAGCGTATGCCGAGGTCGCACCAACGGGAAAGCTCGCTAGCATATTTAGCACGGTTGAGTTGCGGGACAAGATCCCATTCAATGCAACCAACGAGCAGGTGCTCTCCGTTTTGAGAGAAGAGGCCGAAGGGGCTATCTCTAACTCAGAGATCGTCGTACGGAATCGTATCGACCGCTTCGGGGTCGCACAACCGATTGTACAACGACTAGAACGATCGGGGCGTATCTTGGTGGAATTACCAGGGGTCAAAGATCCAGATCGCGTACGTAAACTCTTGCAAGGAACGGCTAGTCTCCAGTTCTGGGAAACCTATGAAAATAGCGAAGTATACGGGGCGCTATTAGCTGTGAACAAGCGGCTGGGTGAGCTGCAAGATTTGAATACGCCAGCACAGCCTGCTACAGAAATCAAACCGCAGGAGTCACAGCCTGATCAGTTGAACGAGGCTGCGGAAAATAAGACCGAGCAAGCGGCTAAGCCAGATTCTGCCGCGGTCACCAAGCCACAGGATTCCACGAGCTCCGATATTTTGGCAAAGCTCGAAGAGAATAAGCAAAAGACCGACAGTACAGCGAACAATACGTTCGATCGTGCAGAGTTCGCAAAAAAGAATCCGTTGTTTGCACTCTTGACGCCCTCTATGACCCAAGACGGGCAGCTCTTCAATGGTCCTGTAGTCGGCTTGGCGCACTATCGTGACACGGGGGCTATTAACCAGATGTTGCTCGACCCACGGGTACACAGTCTCTTGCCCCGTGATCTGCGTCTTCTCTGGACGGTGAAACCCGTGTCGTGGGAAAAGAGCGGAGATATCTTCCAGTTGGTTGCGATCAAGGTGACAGGACGTGATGGTCTCCCTAAGCTTGACGGTGCTGCGATTGCTGGGGCTCGTTCCGAATTCGGAAGCCAGCGCGGCGAGAGCGAGGTGGTCATGTGGATGAATCCCGAAGGCGCCAAGGTATGGGCTCGCATGACAGCCGACAACATCAATCGGAGTATTGCCATCGTCCTAGATGATTACGTTTACTCTTTCCCGACTGTAAACACCGAAATTAAGGGGGGACGTTCTTCGATTACAGGGGGCTTTACTATTAAGGAGGCAAAAGACCTTGTCAACGTATTGCAGTCGGGGAAACTCCCTGCTCCTGCCAATATTATTCAGGAAGAAATTGTAGGACCTTCACTGGGACAAAAGGCTATCGACTCAGGGATTACCTCTTTCTTATTGAGCTTGGTGGTGATCCTGATCTTCATGGTTCTGTATTACAGTCACAGAGCTGGGACTATTGCCAACTTCGCACTGCTTTGCAACCTCTTCTTTATTATGGGGATTCTGGCCTCCTTCCAAGCAACCCTTACCTTGCCAGGAATTGCCGGGATCGTGCTGACCCTCGGTATGGCGGTCGATGCGAATGTGCTTATTTTCGAACGTATCAAAGAAGAACGTCTCAAAGGGAAGGGATTGAATGTCGCTGTGGAGGACGGTTTCAAGAATGCTCTCTCCGCAATTATTGACGGTAACGTTACCACTCTTCTGACGGGGATTATCCTCGGGGTATTCGGTTCGGGACCTGTACGCGGTTTTGCTACTACGCTGGTCATTGGTATCCTTACCTCGATGTTCTCCGCTATCTTTATTACACGTCTAGTGATCTTGATGTTCCTAAACCGCAAGTGGAAGTTAACCTTTGCTGTACCTTGGACTCGTAACTTCTTGCAAAACACGAAGGTGAACTTTATAGGAAAACGTAAGATTGCGTATGTTATCTCGGGGAGTATCCTCTTGATCATCTGCGTATCCTTGGGGGTTCGTGGGTTTGATGCTGGGATTGACTTCATCGGAGGACGTACCTACGAGGTCGCTTTCAAGCAGCCTGTAGCTACCGATGTCGTGGCAGCTAATTTGGAAAAGGTTCTCAATGAGCGCCCACAGGTAAAGGTCTTCGGCGAATCGAACCAAGTGAAGATTACAACCAAGTACAAAATTCAAGACGATAATCCCGCAGTCGATGCTGAGGTAGATTCTCTCATATACGTCGGCTTAAAGCCTATGTTAGCTGACGGCGTCTCGCAGAGAGAGTTCTTGGAAAACTATAAGTTGAGTAGCGCTAAAGTGGGGCCAACCATCGCATTGGATATCCGTAGAGAGGCTGTCGTAGCCGTTATCCTTGCCTTGATTGCTATCTTTTTGTACATCATGATCCGATTCAAGAACTGGCGTTATAGTGCTGGGGCGGTGCTCGGGTTGGCGCATGATACTTTGATGGTGATTGGGGTCTACACCCTCCTGTGGGGGATCGTGCCATTCACATTGGAGATCGACCAAGCCTTCATTGCTGCCGTGTTGACTATCATCGGTTACTCTATCAACGATACAGTGGTCATCTTCGACCGTATCCGTGAGTACGTCGGCTTGTACCCCAACCGAAAGTTGGATGATACCTTCAACCACGCCATAAATGATACCCTTAGTCGTACTTTTGCTACCTCGTTGAGTACGTTGATCGTATTGATTCCTATGGTCTTGTTTGGTGGTGATAGTATCCGTGGGTTTGTATTTAGCTTGTCCATAGGTGTGCTCGTAGGTACTTACTCCTCTGTATTTATTGCCTCGCCTTTGGCTTATGACTTCGGAAAGCGACGTCGTGAGAGAATGCAAGCTGAGGCAGAGAAAAAGCGCTTGCGTAGCAAGTAGAAGGTCGAGTGATAGGAAAGATCTATAAGAAGAAAACAAACTCAGCAGAAACAACTCTGGTAGAGTAAGGTCGTTGGGTGAGTATTCTGTTACGATTTACAGCGCTCTGTGGCAATTGTCATGGAGCGCTTTCTTGATCACAGTAGAAGATGTGCATAACTTCTACCCGCTAGCTAGAGCTAAGCTCTTGTGAGCGTTCTCTTCATGCTGCGAGCGTTGTCATTTATGGAAATGAAGATGGCGCTCGTATTGCGCTATAGCTCTTTTGTATAGGATACAGGATTTTCGCCAGCTTGGGATTGGGGGGTCAATTATTACCCATACCAAGCCCCTCTCTGGGGGGAGCTTACCTCACCAGAGGGTCGCTCTCTGAGACAAAGTGCTAGAAAGTATCGAATAGAAGGTGGGGAGCTCTAAATGAGAGGGTTACCGCCACCAATGTCGAAAGGTCTGGCTAGAGTCTAGGTAGACTACTTCGCCTATTTGGGGTGTAAGGAGTTCCCAAGGTTTCCCCTCCGCATTTTGCGCCAAGCTATCCAGTGGTTCATACCACGGGTGGGGGGCTAGTGTGAATTTAGAATTGTGGTAGGGCATCACGCGACGAGGCTTCAATTCGTCAATAGCCTGTACCAATTTGTGGGGAAGAAAGTGGATATAGCGCCAATTTTCGTTGTATTGTCCATTCTCCATGAATGCAAGGTCTATATTCGGAAAACGCTCGGAAAATTGTACAAAGCGTTCGCCATACCCTCCGTCGCCTGAGATAAACAGACGCTTTGAGCCATCTAACACATAAGATGCCCATAACGTATTGTTGCGTGAGAAAAGACGCCCAGAGAAGTGGCGAGAGGTGAGGCAATGAATGGTTAATGATGGGGTAAGGCTCAATGAATCGTCCCATACCATTTCATGAATTTGTGAAGGGGTATAGCCCCAGTATTCGAAATCTTCGCCCATCCCGAGTCCACAAATCACCTCACCCACGTGTGCGCGCAGGTCGCGCACTGTCCCATAGTCGAGGTGGTCCCAATGGTCGTGCGTGATGACGAGGTAGTCTATTGCAGGTATATCTGCAGGGGAGTAGCGATCCGCCCCAGAGAAGGGTCTCATAAAGAGAGATACGGGTAATTCGGAGGTTAGGACGGGATCGAATAGAAAGCGTTTCCCATCAAGTTGCAGAAAGATACTCGAGTGCCCCAACCAGACATAAAGATTCAGAGAGGGATCTAGCGTATGGAGATCGGTGTATAGGGTTGGGATGGGCGCGGTGGGCTTGCGATCTGGGTAGCTAGCAAAGAGAAACCTCCAGAGATTGGAGATGACGGAGCGCTTGCCTTTAGAACTCAACATGACCGTTGGTTCTAGATTATGGTATTCGCCATCGTGGTAGTAGGGGAGCATTTGCATCTGTTCGAGGCGTGCACCACGCGGAGCGCGACCTACGGATCGCCACGTCTTGCAACCTACGAAAAGGAGTAGGGGAAGTAGTATTACTAGGATTATCAAAAAGATCATATGCCGTGCTCGTTTGCTCATTTGTGTATATTCTTTGGCTAATATAGCTTACGTATCAGGGCACAAAATGTATACCTCGTTCATCCCAGTGTTGGGGTGATTCGCGCTGCGTATGCTGTGGAGGTGAGGGAGGGAAACGACTTCCATACTACACTCAATAGTAGCGCTCGCTCTAGAAAAGGAATCTTCAACTCAAGCTAAAACGCGGGGCAGGCGATTAAAGATGATATATGGAGATCTCATTATTTTTATGTAACATTACGTCATAATATAACACGATTGAATGGAGTAGACCCATGAAAAACAGACAACTCTACCTCTCAGTTGCCCTCCTGATTTGGGGGGTACTAACCCTTTCTGCATCCCACCTCTATGCGCAACCCAATACGAACTATTGGTTCGAAGGGTATGTTTATGGCAAGGCTACGGATAAAATCGAAGAACGAGCCGCCTACGTTCCAGTGCTCCTCTCGTTGGCGAAAAAACCTAAGAACTACATCGGGATTGTCGTGACCGATGGTGCGGGCTTTTTCTCTTTCAAGGGAACGCCGATCGATATCCATCAACAATATCTGATTACACTCTTTTACGGGGGGGGAGCAAAGGACGAGGTCTACCAGTGTCTACGATTTGATACAGACCCCTCGCGTCGCGGTGCGGTATATTCTGATATCAAAACAACCTCAATCCGAAAGAATCTTTATACCCCGACCGCTATCCCACTTGCTAAACAGAAGCCAGAAACCTTGCTCAAAACGGTATTAGATAAACATCCTTCCCTCCAAATCAAGAAGGGCGTCTATTTTTTCAAAGGGAAGACGGGACTCCCAGGCGTCTTTATCAACGGGATTCAGTATCCGATAGGCGTCCTGTCCAATAAGTTGCAGAATATTACAGTCGATCAAGTTGCTTCGGCACGTATTTTGCGCTTTAAGGTTGCAAACAAGTTTATGCCAGGGGTGGTAGACATAAGCTTGAAGGAGGGGGAAAGTGCCTCGCCCTCCGTGAATCGCGAGCTGGGAGCCTTGCGTAAGAAATAACCGTCTGTTTCGCTCGAAAAACGTATATGAAAAGGACTTTAGGAGTAACCTTGTTTTGGGGAGTGGTATTCTTGATCGTGATACTGATGGGGTGTTCCTCTGGAAGTAGTGACTACTTTATCACGCGTTGGGAAGTCCCCGACTCTACCACGCTCTACTTCCCATTACAAGGGAATTATCAGTTCCGCTGGCATAGGGTCGGCGGGAAAGATTATACTCCTTGGCATGGCGCTGAGGTGATACGTGGTCAAGTCCTTTCTCTTCGTTTTGACAAGGCGGGAGTCTATGACATAGAGGTGAAACCTACCGATTCGCTCCGCTTCCAGATGGTTATGGGGAACTCGCAAATCGTGGAGGATATGCTCTACTATGACTCGCTCTATATCGTGGGGTCGAATCTTTACCTGCGTGAAATTCGTAGTTGGGGAAAAGTAAAGTGGTATTCCATGCGTTTTGCCTTTGCTATGTGCGAGAAGTTGCAGATCGATCCCTACGCGGGACTGCCGAATCTGGAGGGGTGTCCCGATTGTGTGGGGATGTTCTATCGGTGTACGGCGCTCTCCTCCGATCTCTCGCAGTGGAAGGTGGGCAATGTACAGTTCTACCTCGATATGTTCTATCGTTGCCCCAGGATGCCTAAAGAGCGCCAGCCGAAATTCCGTTACTAGTTTCGTAGATTATACTCCCATCCCCCTCATATGGGAGCGGGACACCCTAAACACATAAAGAAAAATGCCACGCCTTTCTAAAGCAGGGACGGTGATGCCCGCCTCGCCAATTCGTAAACTTGTCCCCTTTGCCAACGCCGCTAAGGCGCGCGGGGTGAAGGTCTACCATCTGAATATCGGGCAACCAGACATCAAGACTCCAGAGGGGGCGCTGGATGCTATCAGGAATTTATCTACCCCTATTATCGCCTATACAGACTCGGCAGGGTATCTCTCCTATCGAGAGGGATTGGTAAAATACTACAAGGGGCTTGGGATAGACCTCTCGCCAGAGGATATTATCGTTACCAATGGAGGTTCTGAGGCTATTATTTTCGCCTTTCTCGCATGCCTTGATCCAGGAGACGAGGTGATAATCCCCGAGCCTTTCTATGCCAATTACAATGGTTTTGCCGTACAGGCTGGGGTGAAGGTCGTGCCTATCCCATCAAGTATTACCAATGACTTTGCACTACCGCCAGTGGAGGAGTTTGAGAAACGTATCTCGCCACGCACACGTGCTATTTTGATCTGTAACCCCAATAACCCAACTGGCTACCTCTACTCGCAGCAAGAGATAGAGCAGCTCGGTGAGATTGTGAAAAAGTATGACCTCTTCTTGATGGCGGACGAGGTCTATCGCGAGTTCTGTTACGGGGGGGAGAAGCATTTCTCTGTGATGCAACTTAAAGGATTGGAGTCGCATACGATTCTTTTTGATTCTGTATCCAAGCGATACAGCATGTGTGGCGTGCGGGTCGGTGCATTTGTCTCGCGCAATGCCGAGCTGATGAAGAATGTGATGAAGTTTGCGCAGGCACGCCTTTGCCCTCCTTCTTTTGGACAAATGGCTGCCGAGGCGGCGCTTTCTACACCAAAAGCTTATTTCGAACAAGTGTATAATGAGTACATCGCACGTCGCGACACTATGGTCGAGGCGCTGAACAAGATGGGGGGGGTCTACTCGCCCTGTCCTAAGGGGGCGTTTTATACCGTGGCAAAGCTCCCGATAGATGATTCGGACAAGTTTGCAAAGTGGCTACTAGAGGAGTTCTCCTTCGAGGGGAAGACCGTCATGGTGGCGCCTGCCACGGGGTTCTATGCCACGCCGGGACTGGGGAAGAATGAGGTGCGCCTTGCCTACGTACTCAACATCGAGGATATCCGTGAGGCGATGCGTATCCTCGAACAGGCGCTAAAAGTTTATCCTGGAAGGTGTTAGTTTAGTAGATGAGTAACCAGATCCTTTGGGGCGTAGTGCGCTATGCCCTTTTTTTGTTCTCTCTGGCTTCGTGCTCTTGCATCACGAGCGAGGTAGGTGCGCAGGAGTCTGTGGTGGTCGGAGCTGCGCGTTTCGAAGTTTATGAGCCTTGGCTCAAAGGGAAACGTGTGGGGGTGGTCTGTAACCATACGGCACGCGTGGGGGAACGTCTCCTTTTTGACACGCTTCGCGCTCGGGGGGTGGAGGTCGTACGCCTCTTTACGCCAGAACATGGTCTTGAGGGAATGGCGGACGCGGGAGAGCGTGTGCAGAGTACTGCCTCAAGAGCGCAGCTGCCCGAGGTCGTGAGTCTCTACGATCACAACAAGCGTCCGCCACTGGAGAAGGTTCAGGATTTAGATATCATTCTCTTTGACTTGCAGGACGTTGGCGTGCGATGCTATACCTACATCTCTACACTGCAATATGTCATGGAGGCTTGCGCACAAGCCAAGAAGCAGCTCGTGGTCTTGGATCGTCCCAATCCGAACGGTCACTTTGTTGACGGTCCACTACTCCAACTTAAATATAAATCCTTTGTCGGCATGCACCCCGTGCCGTGGATACATGGGATGACGATCGGCGAGTTCGCTCGCATGATTGTAGGCGAGGGATGGTTGCCCAGGGGGGCTAAGTTGAAATTGGAGGTCGTCCCTTGTCTCAATTATACCCATACGACAGCCTACATCCCTCCGATCCCCCCGTCTCCGAACTTGCCGAATTATAGGGCGATACTCCTTTATCCATCACTCGCTTTTTTTGAGGGCACTACCCAGAGCGTGGGGCGCGGTACCGACCATCCCTTTCAGTGCGTAGGAAGCCCGAAAAATCCACCAGTAGGGGGGCAAAACGTTGCGAAAGACCCGCGTTGGTTCTCCTTTGTACCAGAGTCGCGTCTGGGGGCGAAAAAGCCTCCTTATAAGGGACAAACGTGTTACGGACTAGACTTGAGTTCCCTCCATACGGATTCCCTCTACCGTCGCGCGAAGATCGATCTGACGTACCTGCAAACGATGCTCCGCTTCGCACAGGGGACGTTCTTTATCAAGTTCTTCGATCAGCTGGCGGGCACACCACAGCTTCGTACCGATATACAAGCTGGTAAGTCGGAGACGGAAATCCGTGCTGGTTGGCAGCCAGCCTTGACTGCATTTCAGAAGACGCGCAAGAAATACCTCCTCTATCCCGATTTTGAGTAACACGGTCGTGTCCGCAACAGTGTGTAAAGAAGCTGCCTATCTGTGGGGCTACCACTGTTCTTTCTACCTACAGTACATAACGAGAGCTTTGGGGAATCCCAAAGCTCTTTTTTAGGTAGTGTCCGTAAAAGTGTGTAAGCGCCACGGTCACTCATTCCTCCAGCG
>CAUUCP010000008.1:0-57120 GCA_963543925.1 uncultured Bacteroidia bacterium
TGTTTGAGAAAGAGATCTTTGCTGTAACGACGAGCGTCAATGATGAGAAGGGGGGTTCGATAGAGCTTACGGGCGCATCCGACCTCAAGGCAGTAGCGTACGGTACGGAACTGACCGTGAAGGTTACTGAGAACAAGGGGTACGAACTGAAGAGTTTGAAGGCTGGTAACGAGGATATCACCGTGCCCCAAAAGTTCATCGTGAAGGCAGCGACGGAAGTGAAGGCGGTATTTGAGTCCAAGCAAGGGGGTGCAGTAGAAGACGCTCTGTTGGCAGGCATTGCCGTAGCACCGAACCCGTTCAGCGCGCAGCTACGCATCCTGAACCCCGAGGGCGTCGCAGTGCGCTATGAGGTGGTGAATGGCGCAGGGGTAGTCGTACGTTCGGGGGCGCTTTCTGAAAAAGAGCTTTTGGTGGATACAGAGGCACTGCCTTCTGGTATTTATTTTGTGCGCGTAGAGGCGCAAAATGGCGCGAGAAAGAGTGTGATGGTATCTAAGTAGCATTTGCTTCTTTTGTCGAATAAATTGCCGCCTTTCTGTCGTTTTGGCAGAGGGGCGGTTTTGTTTGTACTAATGAGAACTAGTGGGGGGGTATTCTGAACACTTGGATAGTGTCCTAAAAAAATGGGTAGTGACCGTGCGCTTATACACTTTTAGGGACACTACCCTTTTACACTACCGTATAAAGCGTCATTTCCCCCGTTTTTCTTCCCCGTTGCCATGCCCCTTACCCACTCTTTTAGGACGGTATTCCTGCATAAAAAAGAGGACGGCGAGCCCGCTACAGGTCTCTCTGTCCTCTATCCTCTGTCCTTTATCCTCTGTCTTTTACCCCTAAAGCCCCAATGCAGCGCAGAGTTGGATGTAAGTTGCCACCTCTTTGTACTCGGTATTGCACTGGGCCAATTGCGCACTCAGGAGTGATTGTCGTGCCAAGAGCACTTGTAGCGCATTCGCAGATCCGTAGCGCATCTGCGCCTCGGTATCGCTGAGCGTGGCAGCAAGTCGCGCGATCTGTTCGGCTTGTAACAGGCGAGTAACGTGTGTACTCTGGAGCTCCGCCAAGGCGTTGTTGACCTCATTGCCAGCATTGAGGATCTTTTGTCGGAACTGTATTAGCGCCTGCTCCTGTTGCAATTTGGCGATACGAAGGTTTACTCGCAATCGCCCTTGGTTAAAGATCGGTTGCAGTACCGAGGCGGCTGCCTGCCAGATGAGGGCGCCGGGGTTCAGAATCGCACTCCCCATACTATTGGTCCATCCGAGACTTCCACTGAGGGTAAGTGATGGATAGAATGCAGAACGTGCGACATTGGTGCTGTAAAAAGCTCGTTTGAGAGCAGCTTCTGCCTGTCGCACATCTGGGCGTCGTGCGAGCATCGTATCGGGGACACCTATCGCAAAACGCTCGGGGATCACAAACTTGCCCCACGCTCCACGTAGCACTGCTGCTGGTGGTCTCCCCAACAAGGTACACAGTGCATTCTCACTCTTCTGTCGTTGCACCTTCAACGCGTTCCACGTAATTTCTGCCTGCAACTGACTTGCTTTGGCTTGATTGATATTTGCTCGCTGTGCCTGTCCTGCTTGAAAGAGCGCTTCCTGCGTAGCCACCGACTGTTTCCAACTTTCAATGGTTTGCTCGGTGACGGTGATCTGGGCATCCAACATCTCTAGGGTGTAATAGAGCTCGGCTATGGTGGTAATCGTTTGCGTCTGAATCGCTTGCGTATATGCCTCCCTCTCCTCGAGCGAGGCTTGTGCCACCTTTCGCGCGTTGTTGATACGTCCAAAGAGATCGATAGTCCAACTGACCTCCCCTCCTAGCGAATAGGCGAGTTTTGGCTCACTACCGTCAAACGACGAGGTCGACGCACGTGCCGCGAGATTGGCGGTCGGCAAGAACGCCGACTTCGCACTGCGGAGGGTCTCCTTGGCCTCCTCTAGTTGCAACCTTGCTACAGACAAGCTAGCGTTGCGTTCCAATCCCTCACGAATCAAGGTCTGAAGTTGTGGATCGGTAAAGAGCGCCTCCCAGCTCAGGGGGGGACGTGCTGTGGTATCAGCGCCGAGCTCACTCCGAATCAACCCCTTCGTGTCAATCGACATCCCCTCGTAATTAGAATAAACGCCACATCCTGCACAAAAGAGCGTAAACAGGAAAAGCGCACAAACTCGTAGCTCACGTAAAGATTTCATGGGTTCACTCCTCCCTATAGTTCGTCGGTGTCGTCCGCTCCCTCAATGCGATGACGTGGCATAAAACGCTCTTGCAGCGTTTCAAAGGCGATGAAAAAGGCTGGTACTACGAACAGTAACGCCAATGTGCCGACCGTCATACCACCGATCACGCCAAGCGCCAACGAGATGTTTCCGTTTGCACCCGCCCCCGTACTGAAGGCGAGTGGGAGCATGCCAATAATCATGGTAAGGGCTGTCATGAGAATCGGGCGTAAACGCGCACCTGCAGCCGACATAGCAGCCGAGGCGATGGAAATCCCTGCGCGACGCCGTTCGGAGGCATACTCCGTCAACAAGATAGCTGTTTTGGACAAGAGACCGATGAGCATGATCAGTCCCACTTGCATGTACACATTATTCGCTAAACCAAAGATTTTGGCAAAGAAGAAGCTCCCCAATAACCCGAAGGGGACACTCAGCATAACGGCCAAAGGTATCAATAGGCTCTCGTAAAGAGCACACAGTATCAGATAGATAAAGACGATACAGATGATAAAGATCAGGAGCGTGCTGTTACTTCCGTTCGCCTCCTCGCGCGTAATCCCCGTATACTCGTAGTTGTACCCCGTAGGGAGGGTCTGCGCCGCGACTTCGCGTACGACATTGATCACGTCCCCCGTCGAATACCCCGTAGCGGGTTGTGCACTCACCGAGATGGACGAGTAGAGGTTGAATCGATTCAGCGCCTCGGGACCGTAGGTTTTTGTAAGGGTAATAAACTGACTCACAGGCGCCATCTCGCCCTTGGCGGTACGCACAAAGATATTGTCCAGAGCATGCTGATCCTCGCGATACTCTTTGGGGAGTTGTACCATCACTCGGTAGAGCTTGGAAAAAGCTGTGAAATTAGCAGGATAGCTCCCACCAAAGTATCCCCCCAACACATCGAGCACGGTAGAGGGTGAAATGCCCATCCGAAGACAGTGTGCCGCATCCACGTCGACCACATACTGTGGATAACGAATATCGTACGTAGTCTGCGCCTGCGCGATCTCTGGACGCGCACGCAAACCAGCGATCAGCGACTGTGTGTGCTGAAAAAGGGTTTCGATCGAGCCGCCAGCGTGATCTTGCACATAGAACTCTACGCCATTGGAACTACTATACCCCATAATGGTTGGTTGTGCAAAAGCGAAGATCCGAGCTGATTTGATCTGTTGGGTCTGCATCATGATGCGACTGATGATCGAATTGATATCCTGCCCCTTGCCCTTACGCTCCTCCCAATTCTTGAGCTTTACGATCAGCATTCCTCCCGTGGCGGACTGCCCCCCCATCATACTAAACCCCACGACAGAGGAGTAATTCTTTACCTCGGGGATACTTTCGACGATCTTGGAGGCGAGCTGTACCACCTTCTTCGTCTGTTCGAGCGTCGACCCTGCTGGCGTGGAGATGTTTACAAAGAGCGTCCCCATGTCCTCGTCTGGGATAAGTCCGGTCTTGGTCGTCCGCATCAAAAAGAGAATCGCCCCCCCCGTAAATAGCAACAACGCCCAAGCCGTCCAACGACGCCGAAAAATCTGTTTCAGCCCTCCTTTGTAACGAAATACCAGCGTGCGGAATGCCGCGTTAAATGCACGGTTAAAACGCGTAGAAAAGGATACTTTTCTGCCCGTCACATATTCGTCATGCGGGGTCATCAATAAAGAGGAGAGGGCTGGGCAGAGGGTCAGGGCGTTCACAGCCGAAATCCCGACCGCAACAGCCATTGTAAGACCAAACTGTTGATAGTACGTACCACTCGTCCCGCCCATGAAAGAGGTTGGAATAAATACCGCCATAAAGACCAAGGAGGTCGTGATAATCGCGCTCGCAATGCCGCCCATAGCCTTTTTCGTAGCAAGGTAGGGAGACCTCTCGCCTTCGTCAAACTTTGCTTGCACGGCCTCGACGACCACGATGGCGTCGTCGACCACAGTTCCGATCACCAATACCAGTGCAAAAAGAGTAAGGAGATTGAGCGTAAACCCCACTACGTACATAAAGGCAAACGTTCCGATCAGGGAGACGAGGATAGAGATAGTCGGTATAATGGTCGAGCGCCCACTTTGTAAAAAGACATAGACCACGAGGATTACGAGCAGGATGGTCTCAAAGAGCGTCTTAATCACCTCGGAAGTAGCGGCATTGAGGAAGTCGTTCGTATCCATCATAGATATGAATTCGAGACCTGCTGGCAATTCAGGTTTTAACTCCTCAATCATCTCATCGATTTTCACATTGATGTCGTGTGCATTCGACCCCGCCGCCTGTGCAATCATCGCCGTAGTTGCCGAATGGGAATTGGTCTGCGCGTCGAAACCATAGCTTGAGATCCCCAGCTCCACTTTTGCTACATCCTTCAACTTCAACACACTTCCATCAGGAAGTGACTTGAGGACAATTTCGTCAAACTCTGTCGCATTGACCTTTCCGCCACGATACTTCAGGGTATACTGAAAGGTATTGTCGCTCTCCTGCCCGAGCCCCCCGATCGGCGCTTCTAGATTCTGTGCACGGATGGCATTATTCACGTCGCTCGGCACGAGCCCATACTGTGCCATCTTTTGAGGATTGAGCCACACACGCATCGCATAGCCTGCCCCCATGACATTCACATTCCCCACCCCCTCAATGCGCAAGAATTTGGGTGCTACGTGGATATTGAAGTAGTTCGTGATGAAGTTCTTGTCGTACTTATCCGTCGGACTGTAAAGCGAAAGAATCCTGAGTGTACTTCCCTGCCGCTTTTGTACAGAGACCCCCATCTGTGTCACCACCTGTGGCAGCGAGCGTTCCGCCTGCGAGACACGGTTTTTCACATTGATGAGGGCCATATCAGGGTTCGTCCCCTGCTTAAACAGAATCGTGATAGAGGCCGAGCCCGAGTTCGTTGCCGAGGAGCTCATATACTGCATATTCTCCACCCCGTTTATCGCCTCCTCCAGTGGGATAATCACGCTTTTGAGCACGACGTCGGCACTCGCGCCTGTGTAGTTTGCATTCACCGCAATGGTAGGTGGTGCAATGTCTGGGTACTGCTCCATCGGGAGGTTGACCAAACCGATTGTGCCCAAGAGGACGATCAGCACCGAGATCACCCCTGCCAAGATGGGGCGATTGAGAAAGAACTTGATGTTCATACTACGCCTCCCCCTCTGTTATTGCTGTGGTGTTTCCGAGGAAGGGTTCGGCTTGCCGACTGGTGTTCCCTCGCGTACCAGCCCAGCTCCCTCCGCGATAATCTCATCCCCGACGGCAATTCCCTCAAGTACGACATAGGTCTTTCCATCATTCTGATCCAGTACCCGAATTTCAGCCGATTGTGCCTTACCATCCACAACCTTGTAGACAAAAATCTTATCTTGCAGTTCAAACGTCGCCTCCTGAGGGATAATGATCCCATCCTTGATCTCATAAGGCAAGACTACCGTACCACTCCCCCCGTTACGGAGACGCCCCTCTGGGTTATCAAACGAGGCACGCAAGATAACGGCCCCTGTAGCAGCATCGATATTCCCACTGATTGCATCAATGCGTCCTTTATGTGGGTAACGTGTTTCATTAGAGAGCTTGAGCGCGACCTCAGGCATACGCTTAAGCGCCTCCTGTGTCGACCCGTACGGCTGCAGTAGTGACTGTAGTGTACTCTCAGATACGGAGAAATAGGCTCGCATACGACTGTTATCGCTCACCTGCGTAAGGGGCGTCGCGGTCGAAGGACCTACGAGGGCGCCAGTACGATAGGAGATCATCCCAATAGCGCCCTTGGCAGGGCTCTTTATTTCAGTATAAGAGAGGTTGTTGCGTGCAGAGAGGAGCTCCGCCTCGGCGGTCGCCAAGGCAGCTTGGGCTGTAGTGAGCCCATTCTTGGAAAGCGCAAGGTCGTAATCACTGATAATGCCCTGCTCGTGCAGCTTCTGCTTGCTCTCTAGACTCATCTGTGCATTCTCTAGTGCAGCCTTAGCGCTTTGTGCACGAGCTTGCGACATCTGTACAGCGGCAAGATAAGGGACTTGGTCTATGACAAAGAGCACCTCCCCTTTACTTACTTCTTGCCCTTCGTCTACACAGACGCGGGAGATAGTGCCACTCACCTGCGGGCGGATTTCGACAGTTTCCTCGCCACGCAATGTGGCAGCGAATTCACGTTCGAGGGTACAGTTTGACGTACTGACGCGCAAGGTCTTATATACAGACACGGGCATCGTAGGTGGTGTATTCTGGCAGCTTATGAAATAGACTGTCGAGAAAAAGAGGGTACACAATAGTCCCCTCCGTAAGATAAGTTTCTTGAGTTGCATATTCTTTATAATCCTATTGCTGTTAAGCTATTTTAATAACGAAGGTGTACGCTTTTCTATTACATGAATAGGGTGTGGAAGGACACCGTCCTCTAGAGCAAAAGGGTATTGCTGGGCGAGGAGATAGTGAGTATGTAGTGTTTGTAAAAGTGGGTAAGCGTAACGGGCGTATCTGAGGTTATAGGATGTACATCCCGATTCTTTGTAAACTAGAGCCTATATGCGTGCTTTAATGCTATCAGACAACGATGTGTTATATGCTTGTGATGCCCGAGCAGCCCTTTCAGGTTAGCCCCCCTTCTTTCTTATCATAAAAAAAGAGAGGCGCAGTGGAAACTACGCCTCTCTCTTACAAAAGAGATTAAAGATATTACTCGGCTACCACTTGGAAAGTGATTTGCGCGTGTAACTCCTTATAAAGCTTAATCTTTGCGTGATAAGTCCCCACCTCTTTTACCGCTTCCTCTAGGGTAATGTTATGGCGATCTACGTTCACGCCCTTTGCCGCCAACGCCTCAGCAAGTTGGATAGTAGTCACAGAGCCGAAGATCTTACCAGTGGTACTGGTCTTAGCGCCAATCGTGAGCTTAATCTGTTCAAGCTCCTGTGCCCGCAATTGCGCCTCCTCACGGAGCTTTTGCTCCTTATGCTGTTGCTGCTTCTTCACTTCCTCAAACTGACGAAGTACGGACGGGGTAACTGCCACCGCAAGACCATTCGGGATGAGATAGTTCCGTGCATACCCTGCGCGCACCTCTACCATATCGTCACGGTCTCCCAAGCTACGCACATCCTTTGTCAATATGACACGGATGCACCCCTTCTTGATAGGCTGCAACAACTTTTCGTTCTGGTTCTTCTCTGCCATCTTCCTCACCTCCTCTTACTTCAATAGGTCTGTTACAAAGGGGAGAAGCGCCAAATGACGTGCACGCTTGATAGCCTGTGCCACGCGACGCTGATACTTCAAAGAAGTACCCGTCAAACGGCGTGGAAGGATCTTCCCTTGCTCGTTGAGGAACTTCTTCAGGAACTCAGGATCCTTGTAATCTACATACTTGATGCCGTTCTTCTTGAATCGGCAATAACGCTTCCGCTTAACTTCTACGGTGGGCGGAGCTAGATAACGAATCTCACCACCACGTGCTTGTACCATTATTTACCCTCCTCCACGTTTTGTTGTTTAGCACCCTCGCCATTGTCAGCGAGCTTCATGCGACGCTTATTAGCGTATTCAAGCCCATCCTTATCCAGACGCACGGTCAGGAAACGGATAATACGCTCGTCACGACGGAACTGCGTCTCAAGGCGATCTATCAACTCGCCCATAGCAGCAAACTGAAACAAGAAATAGTAGCCGTTCTCCTTCTTCTTGATAGGATAGGCTAGTTTCTTAAGCCCCCAGTTTTCTTCGTTCTCCATCTCACCTCCATTAGATGTAATGAAAGTGCGGAACTTATCGACTGTCTCCTTCATCTGGCTTTCAGACAAAACGGGAGTTGCAATGAAGACAGCCTCATAATGGTTCATCATTCCTAAACTCTCAGTAGTTTATTTGGTTAAAAATCCTGTGACAAAAGTATATCTTTTTCATAGAATGGCAATGGTGTGAGAAATCCGTCGGTCACGACAGGCACTAACCCTAGTAAAATACTAACTTTGCGGGTGTTAGAATTAACCAAGCTACTATGTATAGAACACATCGGTGTGGTGAATTGCGTTTGCCCCATGTGGGGACAGAGGTCACTGTCTGTGGTTGGGTGCAACGCGTGCGCAAGATGGGCGGTCTGCTCTTCGTAGACCTGCGCGATCGCTGGGGTATAGTCCAACTTGTGGTCTCAGATGCAGCAGCAGGACTCCGTTCGGAGGTAGAAGCGCTAGGGCGCGAATGGGTAGTAAGTGCCACTGGGGTGGTAAGGGAGCGATCGAGCAAGAATGCAACACTAGCAACTGGCGACATCGAAATAGAACTCCACACGCTGAAGCTGCTAAACCGAAGTGAGGTGCCCCCCTTCACTATCGAAACTGAAACCGACGGAGGAGACGAGCTGCGGATGAAGTATCGTTACCTAGACATTCGTCGTCCCCCCGTTCGTGATGCACTACTTCTGCGTCACCAAATGGCACAGGCGGTACGCAGCTACCTGAATGCGCGCGACTTCGTCGAAATCGAGACCCCCTTCCTCATAAAGTCAACCCCCGAGGGGGCACGCGACTTTGTCGTCCCCTCTCGCATGCACTGTGGCGAGTTCTATGCACTTCCACAGAGCCCTCAGACATTCAAGCAGTTGCTCATGGTAGCTGGCATGGAACGTTACTACCAAATCGTACGTTGTTTCCGCGACGAAGATTTACGTGCAGACCGCCAACCAGAGTTTACACAAATCGACTGTGAGATGTCCTTCGTAGAACGCGAGGATATCCTTAGCGAGTTCGAAGGGTTCATGCGCACACTCTTTAGCGAAGTACTCGGGGTGACCTTCGAAGGAGCATTCCAACGCATGCCTTATAGCGAGGCGATGAGCAAGTACGGGAGTGACAAACCTGACCTGCGGGTGGGGATGGAAATTCACGAGGTCACCTCCCTGACGCGACAAACGGGTTTCAGTGTCTTCGACAATGCCGAGTACGTAGGAGGTATTTGCGTAAAAGGAGGTGCCCAATATACACGCAAACAGGTTGATGCGCTGACTGACTTTGTAAAGCGTCCACAAATTGGCGGCACGGGCTTGATTTATGCAAGAGTAGCCGTAGAGGACGGCACGATCAAGTCTTCGGCAGATAAGTTCCTCTCGCCAGCACTATTAGCCCAATTTGCCCAAACACTCGGCGCATCTCGTGGAGACCTCATGCTCTTCATGGCTGGTAGGACAACAGCGACACAAGTGGCGCTTGGCGCTCTACGCCTTGAGGTGGCTCGTACCGAGGGGTTACTAGATCCCAAAGTCTTCAAGCCTCTATGGGTGGTAGATTTTCCGCTCTTCGAATGGGATGAGGAGACCCAACGCTTCTATGCGATGCACCATCCCTTCACCTCGCCACACCCCGAAGATATCGACCTATTTGAAAGCAACCCAGGAGCGATGCGCGCCAACGCCTACGACATGGTAATTAACGGCACGGAGGTCGGAGGGGGCTCTATCCGGATCTTCGATCGCACCGTGCAAGAACGGATGTTCAAAGCGCTCGGTTTTACAGAAGAAGCTGCTCGTACGCAATTTGGCTTCCTACTTGATGCGTTCCGCTTCGGCGCACCACCTCACGGGGGGATAGCCTTTGGTTTTGACCGACTATGCTCTCTATTTGGAGGTGCAGACTCCATCCGCGACTACATAGCCTTCCCAAAGAACAACGCTGGTCGCGACGTGATGATCTCCAGCCCCTCGCTACTAGATCCTGCACAGCTTGTCGAGCTACACCTCGCAGTAAAAGAGTAAGATTCAGGTTAAGAGTCTACAAAAAAGGCGTTGTGCAAATCGCATAACGCCTTTTCTTATATTCCAATCCTCTGTTCCAATCCTCACATTGGTAGGCAATTACTTGATAGGTAACAAGCCCCGCTCCAGATCGAATTGTAGGAGATAAATCGCCCTACTTTCATACGAACCGAACTCCTGTGCCGCACGAAAATCAAACCGTGTTTGAAGGAGCGGCTCGTCACAATAAGGAAGACAATGACGGAAATCCTCGCCATAGCGATAGATAGCACTCAGGAAAAACTTCGCTACGTCATAACCTTGAAAAGCGTACTGCGAGGGCTCGGTACGGTATATCTCACGATAAAATTCAAGAAACATATCCACGGGCTCAGATAGATAGTCAACATAGTATGGAGAAAAAAGCGTCACACGTATACTTCCCAATTGTGAAAGATCAAGGTTTCGCATCTTGAACCAACGCGGCATCCCATAGACATCGACCGAGTCAGCTACCTTCAATACAAAAAGCCCATTAAGCTGCCCCAAGATATCACTCACAAAAGGCTCGCTATTGGATGGGATAAAAATCTTAAGATTCTTGGTTCCCCCTATGAGGGATCTCAGACGAGGCGTAAGCTTGGCAGTGGCCTCTCCCTTGGGATAAGTCAGCACCTTAATTTCTGGACTAGATGTCAATAATTTAGCTTGCTCTTGCAGTAAGCTCGTAAGGCGATCTGCCATATCAGCATCGGCAATAGACTCTTCTCTGATTACCAAGACCTTTGAGCTCCCCGCTACCAACACCTCCTGTACCAAAGATTTCAATTGTGTGTAAAAGGATGGATTCGCTTGAAAGAGATACGGATTAAGCTCCGATGCAGGGGTCTTGCCCGACAACGGAGAGATGATCGGAATTCGTTTTTGCGCCGCGTACTGACTCAAGAGAGTAATATTCTTGGGATGCACGGGTCCGATTATCAAATCAGCATTACGGAGTGTATCGCTCTGTACGAGCTTTTGCACCACTGCGGTAGAGTGCTGCGAATCAAAGACCGAAAGACTTATATTACACCCCTTCAATCGGAAATCATTGAGTGCAAGGAGCACCCCTTGGTAAAAATCTAAATAGCGCGTATTCGCGGCAATTCCTCGCGCAGAAGTAGACACGACCAGATCATATCCTTCCTCCTCATTCTCAGAGATGGCAGTTTTCCCCAATTCAAAAGGAAGCACCAACGCTACATGCAACGTTTTCCAGCGCGGAAAAGCATTGGAAGAGTCACACATTACTGGAGTTTGTAATGCAGCTTGCCCTCCTTCGTGAACAGGCGATGGATCAGGAACGAACTGTTCCTGGTGAGGTACTACCAGTTTATCCCCGACAGCTAAGGCTCGTTCACGCAACCACGGGTTCGCCTCTAGCAACTGCTCTTGTGTCACCCCAAGACGCTTAGCAATACCATAGATCCCCTCCCCTTTTTGCACCTCATACACACTCTGTGGGGCACTCGTCGCTGGAGGGATACGCAATAGTTGATGTGTTTGAAGTGTATCGGAGAGCAAGGAATTAAATTCTCTCAATCTCGCCACAGGGACACCATACTGACGCGACAAACCGTAAAGATTCTCTCCAGGTTTTACTACATGAATACGTAAACCACTATCTTCCAGAGAAGTACGTTGTTCATTCGGGACAGGAATCTTCAGAATAGCCCCTTCCTTCACTCCGTAGTATATCTGTGGGTTAGCTGCAGCAATTGCTGTTTGTGACACGTTATAGTGACGGCTAATCGCATACAGAGTTTCTCCTTTAGACACGACATGCAAATAATACTCTTCCGCTCCGACAGTAATACGCCCAGTAGATAACGAGTCTCGTCCGTCCAGCGCTTTCACCGAAGCAAAAGCCCCTAACAGCATACACACAACCACAACAAAAGTGCGCATTAAAAAGACTCTACAACCCATTTAGCTCGCCAACGAACACGCCAAAGATATAGAAAAAAAAGGAAGTGGTAGTAAGATACTCAACCTTACCACCACCTTCTTATTTACAAGAGCGCAATACTACCAAATCGAAGGACGCTGTTCTGGCGCACGATAATACTTACTCGTAGTCGGAACATCAAACGCTTGGTAAAAAGCATCGATATTATACACCCCTCCATTCACACGGAACATACCAGGGGCATGTACGTCCTCGACGAGACGTCGAGCCATTTCCTCGGGACGCGTGAGGTTTCTCCAGACCTTGGAATATCCGATAAAGAAGCGCTGTAGTGGTGTAAGACCGTCGATCTGCTTTTGAGCCGCCTCTGCCCCTTGAGATTCCATCAACTTTGTAAAGGCATGTACCGAAATGGTCAATCCTCCGTAGTCGGCCAAGTTTTCTCCTAGAGTGAGACTACCATTGACAAACTTTCCGGGCAAGGCTTCAAATCCATTAAATTGGTCGACGAGGAGCTTGGTGTACTCGGTGAATCGTAAAGAATCTTCACTTGTCCACCAGTTCTGCAGGTTACCATCCTTGGTATAGAGACGTCCTTGATCATCGAACCCATGAGTAATCTCATGACCGATCACCACGCCAATAGCACCATAATTCACGGCATCGTCTGCATTGATATCAAAGAATGGGGGTTGTAAAATTGCAGCAGGGAACACGATCTCATTAAGGTTTGGACTATAATAAGCATTGACCGTCTGAGGGTACATAAACCATTCGGAACGATCCACGGGTTTGCCCAACTTAGACATCGTGTACATAAACTGGAAGATCTGCCCGTTGCGTATATTCTGAATATAGCTATCACGCGCAATGCTAAGGTCAGTATAATCTCTCCACTTGTCAGGATAGCCGATCTTCACGGCAATGGCATCCAACTTTTCTTGTGCCTTTTTCTTAGTTTCTTCACTCATCCATGGCAATTGCGCCATCCGCTCACGATAAGCAACTCGTAGATTCTTTACCAGGGTCACCATCCGTTCCTTAGCCTCTGGCGGGAAGTTCTCAGCAACGTACATCTTACCGATAATTTCTCCCAGCACATCCTGCGTCATGCGCATCACTCTGCGCCAACGTGGACTCTGCACCTGCTGCCCAGAGAGGACTTTGCCAAAAAACTCAAACGCCGCATCGGCAAATGGAGTAGAAAGGGCAGAAGCATACCCCATGACAAAATGTACGGAGAGGTAATCTTTCCATACATTGATCGGGGTTTCCACCAAGAGCTTATCTACCACTTGGAAAAACTTCGGATTATCGACCAAGAGTACGGAGGGTACGTCTACCCCTAAATTTTGGAAGAAGATATTCCAATCAATATTAGGAGTGAGCTTCTGCAATTCGGCAATAGTAAACTTGTTGTAGATGAGGTGTGGCTGTCGATACTCAAGGCGCGAAAGAGAGGCCTCTGCCATTTTTCGTTCGAGGGCAAAGACATCGTTCGCCATGGTAGCCGCGACCTCTTCGTTATTGCCCATCAGAACGAAGAAGCGTGTAATCATCTTCATATAGGCATTCTGCAGCGCCTTTACACGGTCATCGTCCCCGAAATAGTAATCGCGATCGGGCATCCCGAGCCCGTTCTGTGAGAGCGTCGTGATGTAACTCGTGGCCTCCTTACTGTCCTGATCCACACTGATATAGAAGGGATCTCCCCCGCCTATTGAACGTTCCCGAGCGAATTCTCGCACAAGATCGGAGGAAGCGATGAGGCTCTTAATAATCTCCAGATCGGGTTCGAGGGGCGAGAGTCCCGCCTGCTCAATAGTTGCCGTATCCATCCCCGATGCGTAAAAGTCCCCGATCTTCAACCAATCTTGGTTTGTCGTATCCCCCTTACGCTCCCAAGCACGGAAGAGGATGTCTTTGATCTTCTCTTCGGTTTGATCTTGCAAAATATCGAAAGCCCCATAACGCACCCGATCCGAGGGGATTTCGGTACGCTTTAGCCACCCCCCGTTGGAGTATTGATAGAAATCCTCTCCTGGGGCTACAGAAGTATCAAGGTCGGCGAGATCTATCGCTTTGGGCATATTGGTGCTCTCCTTACAACCCATTAAAACCAACGGTGCAAACAACCACAACAAAGACAAACGTTTCATTTCCTAAACATCTATTCAACAATCCAACACTCTTTCTCTACTCCCCCTGTCTAGGCTTCGGGGTGCTCTACATCATAATCGGCAAGGTATGCCTCCAAGGTGATGTTGTCAATGAGCATCGCCCGCTCGAGTACCTGTACCTCGGCATAGCGCACAAAACGTCGTGCACTCTGCGCGAAACAATTTTTCTCACATGTGCAACGTTCACTGTCGAGGATCAGTAAATAGCTCATCGCAATGAACCCACCGATCTCTACGAGACGTCGTGCGTGGAAGTCGATATAATTCGGGTTCTCGGCTTGTTGCACCTTCTCAATAGACTTGGCTAAGACGTCGGTCAGTCCTTCCAATAACTTCACTTCAGGAGCAAAGAGCTCGCTCTTCACCTGCTGTGCAAAGAAGGTAAGGCGCTGCGAGAGAGCCCCTGTCATCACGGCACGAATCGCAGCCACGACCTGCAACTGCGAGGTACCTTCGTAGATATTGGTGATACGCGCATCGCGATAGAGGCGCTCCACGGGGAAGTCACGCATATATCCCGTTCCCCCGTGTACCTGCACGGCGTCGTAAGTCACCTGATTACAGAATTCACTACCAAAGAGCTTGGCGAGTGGTGTAAACATCTCTGCGAGACGTGTATACTCTTTAAGCTCATTCCGTTCCTCCTTGGAAAGAGTGCGTTCTCTCTGGATATGTAGGAGTGACTTGTAAATATCGACATAACGCGTAGTTTCGTAGAGCAAGGCACGGATCGCATCGGTTTTTGCTCGCATCATCACCAACATTTCACGGACAGCAGGGATATTCTTAATCTGCTTCCCGAACTGTTCTCGCTCATTGGCATACTTTTCGGCTTCGCGTGTAGCGGCCTCGGCAATCCCCACACTCTGCGCAGCGACCCCGAGCCGTGCCCCATTCATCAGCGACATCACATACTTGATGAGCCCGAGTTTCCGCTCACCGATCAGCTCTGCAGGCGCATCCTTAAATACAAGCTCACAGGTTGGCGAACCGATAATCCCCATTTTGTGCTCGATACGACGTACTCGCACGCAATCGGTCTTCTTGTTATCGTAAAGGAAAAGAGAGATACCACGCGCATCGGTGGTGCCCTCCTCGGAACGAGCCATCACGAGCGACACGTCCGCATCCCCATTGGTGATAAAGCGCTTCACGCCATTGAGCAACCAAGTACCTCGTTTTTCGTCGTAGTGCGCCTTGAGCATGACAGCTTGTAGATCCGATCCCGCATCGGGCTCGGTGAGCCCCATCGCAAAGGTTTTTCCTTGATTCGCAAGTGGCAGATACTGTTTACGTTGTTCGTCTGACGCGAACTCATTGATCGTTTCTGCACAATCCTGCAGTCCCCAGATATTGGCAAAACCGCCATCTGCACGACTCACCAACTCGGCAGCCATGACGTAGGGCACCATTGGGAAATTTAACCCACCGAACTCGCGTGGGAGGGACATCCCATAGAGTCCCGCCTTTGCCAATGCCTCATGATTCTGCTGCGTTCCTGGGTGATAATGCACACGCCCATCCACGACCGTCGGCCCTTCTGCATCTACCTGTTCGGCATTGACAGCCAGAACGTCTCCGCAAATTTCTCCTACGATCCCTAGCACCTGACGATAATTTTCCAACGCATCGTCATAGTCCTGCGGGGCATAGGCTTCACGATTTTCTCCTTCAAAGTTGTTTTCCTTCAGCTCCACAATGCGTTGCATAAGCGGATGATCGAGCTGGAAACGCAACAAGGGATTATCTTCAAAAAAATTCGCCATTTCTTTACTTTCTATTCTTGTGCAACGCTGGCTTACTTCGAATTACGTTTGTAGGAGTCCATGAAACGGTCAATCACCTCGGCATAATCCCCGACCACGGTATAGTCTGCAATTTGGTTGATAGGAGCGTTTGGGTCGGTATTGATTGAAATAATCATAGCCGCCTCGCTCATGCCCGCCGTATGCTGTACCTGCCCAGAGATACCGCAAGCGATATAGAGCTTCGGGCGCACAGTGACACCAGTCTGCCCGATCTGACGCTCATGGTCTGCGAACCCAGCATCGACGGCGGCTCGAGAAGCACCGACCTCGCCTCCTAGGAGATGTGCCAATTCAAAGAGCTTATTAAATCCCTCGCGACTTCCGACGCCATATCCACCAGCCACGATAATGGTAGCCCCCTTGATATTGACCGCCTGCTTTTCCAACTGACGTGACACTATGGACACCAAAAAATCTTCCTCTTTTAGGACAGATAGGTCGACCTTCACCACCTCGCAATTCACGGGTTTTTTGAGCTCCTCACGCTTCATGACCCCTTCTCGGACGGTTGCCATCTGTGGACGACAATCTGGGTTGACAATGGTTGCGATGATATTCCCACCAAATGCAGGACGAATCTGAAAGAGGAGATTTTCATAGATTTTCCCTGCCTTGGCATCTTTGTACTCCCCAATTTCTAGACGCGTACAGTCTGCCGTGAGCCCGCTGTGGAGTGCGGATGAGACGCGCGGTCCCAAATCTCTTCCGACGGAGGTAGCGCCGAAGAGGGCGATCTGTGGTTTTTCCCTCTGGAAAATATCACACAAGATGCGCTCGTGCGGGAGTGTAAGGTAGAACTCCAATCGTTTGTCGTCAGCGACGTGGAGTCGTGTAGCCCCATACTTTGCACAGATGGGTTGCACCCACTCCAAATCCTTTCCGATCGCAACAGCTTCTACGGCGACCCCGAGTTCTGATGCCAACGTCCTCGCCTTGGTTAAGAGCTCCAAGCTAACGTCGGCAATTTCTCGTCCCTCGATCTCTAAGTATACAAATACGTTATTCACAGCCTTACCTCCTATCTGCTTAACCTATCGTGTGGTTGGTCATCAACTCTCTTACCAGCTCGTCTACCGCGGTCGCACTAGCGTCATAGCGCTTTGACTCTTTCACTTGGAAGACGACATTTTCCACGGTTTTCACCTTGGTAGGCGAGCCCGACAATCCCAATTCTGTTGGGTCTGCATCCAACATCGCAGCATTCCACTCTTCGATCAAGGGATGTTTATATCCATCTTCCTTTACATTTTCCGATGGGGCTGCCGCTCGTTTCCACTGCATCAGCAGCTTTGCATTACGGGATCTGCACTCTGGCGCGGTGGCGTTCACTGTGAGCAGCAAGGGTAGGCTTCCCTTCAAATCTTCTACGCCACGCTCTACACGGCGTCGCACAACGATGTTTTTTCCTTCGAGCTTAGCAGTCTCTACGTATGTGATCTGTGGCCATCCGAGCTTTTGTGCGACCTGCGGTCCCACCTGTGCCGTATCCCCATCAATAGCCTGACGTCCAGCAAGAACCAATTGAGGTTTTAGTTTACGCACCACGCAGGCCAGAGCATAAGAAGTCGCCAAAGTATCGGACCCTGCAAAAGCCCTATCCGTGAGTAAGATACCGTCGTCAGCGCCACGATAGAGCCCCTCTCGGATGATATCGGCGGCTCGTGGTGGTCCCATAGTTAAAATGGTGACCCGTACGCCGGGATTTTCCTCTTTAAGTTTGAGCGCCAATTCGAGCGCATTCAAATCTTCGGGATTAAAGATTGCAGGTAAGGCGGCTCGGTTTACCGTCCCGTCGGCCTTCATGGCATCTTTTCCAGCAGCGCGCGTATCGGGCACCTGCTTTGCTAAGACCACTATACGTAATTCCTCCATCTCGAATTATTTTCCTAGTCAAATGCAAATATAGTATTATTCTTAGTTTTGGAGGGTCTATCGGTACAGAAATTCTTGAGGAACGCAAGGTATGCATTGTCCATCCCCAATCATCTGCTCTCCCCAACAAGACTAGTATTCAAGCATAAAAAAGCTCTCAAGACTCGCAAACGAATCTTGAGAGCTCGAAGATCTAAAATACTGCAACCGCTTACACTTCAACTGTAGTAGGAGCACCGAAACGGTTATCCCCTTCTTCACCTGGCTTTATGCACATAATAACAAACCAGATGAAACCGACAATGGGGATGAAGTTGATACAAACCCATCCGCCCCCCTTACCGAGGTCATGCAAACGACGCACAGCGACACCGAGCCCAGGGAGTAGGACAATTAAATTGAATATTCCTAGAAGCCCCTGCCCCACCATAGGGTTAATCATATTCCCGATCCATGCTAAAATACTTCCGATGATGGCATTTATTAGTACCACCGTCCAGAATTCAGTACGTCCTGCGCGTCCCTTGAAATCGACGTAATGTTCTTTTAGAACCTTGATGTACAACGAAATGTATCCCATCTACAAACCTCCTAATTATTTAGTTAGAGTTTTCATCCACCGTAAAACCTCACCGACCCACAAGACAAGGGATGTGGCTAGAAAGATTACGAGCCAGTCTTCCCATTTCAACGGTACAACGCTAAAAAGCGACCCCGCAAAATTCACAATCAGGAATTGTCCTAACAAGATCACCAGCCCCACGCCCAAGAATCCCTTGCTCTTTGCGAGAGCTGCAAAAGCCGTCCTGCCACTCAAGAAAGCCTTTGCGTTGAACATATTCCAAAATTGCAGCAGGACAAAGATAGTAAAAAACAATGACAATTCGTAATGTGAAAGATGTCCTACACGAAAATCAAAGAAATGCGAGAAGAATCCCGTCAGACTAAACTGCGTTAACGAATTTATTTCCACATGCTTAAAGTACTGGATCAATCCGAAAAATAATAGTACAAAAAAGATCCCCACGCCCAGAATCTGCCGTGCCATGAGTGGGGTAATAATATGCTCTTTGGTACTCCGTGGCTTATTTCGCATCACCCGTTCGGATGGAGGGAGTGACGCCAAGGCTAAGGCAGCGAAGGTATCCATGATGAGGTTAACCCACAACATTTGTGTCACCGTGAGTGGAGACTCTGTACCTAGAAATGCCCCGAGGAGGACGATGAGACACGCAGCCACATTGATCGTCATCTGGAAGAGGATGAAGCGCTGTATGTTCTGGTAAAGCGAGCGCCCCCACATGACAGCACGGGAGATACTCGAAAACGAGTTATCGAGTATGGTGATATCGCTAGCCTCCTTGGCGACGGAGGTACCATCCCCCATTGAGAGCCCTACTTGGGCAGCATTGAGGGCTGGGGCATCATTCGTACCGTCTCCTGTGACGGCGACGACCTGCCCCTTCTGTTGGAGGAGTTGCACCAATCGTTGTTTGTCGTGTGGACGTGCACGTGACATAATCTTGAGGTCGAGGACTCGCTCCAAAAGGACTTCATCAGAAAGAGCGGCAAACTCGGCGCCAGTCAAGTGATGTAGGTCAGGCTCATCTTCGTTCCACAATCCGATTTGTCTTCCAATCTCCTTTGCTGTACCTGGTGTATCGCCGGTGACAATCTTGACAGAAATCCCTGCTTGTAAACACTCTTTGACGGCTGCGGGCACATCGGTACGAATGGGATCAGCTATAGCCACAATTCCCAACAACCTGAGTCGTACGCCCACCAATCGTCCGTCTTGGATATAGGAGGTCGTATCCCAATCCTCCAAGACCTGTGAGGCGATGGCAAGGGTACGCATGGCCTTGTTCTGATACGTGAGCAATCGCGCAGCGATCTCTTCTTTCGAAAGCGGCAAATCGACACACATGTCGACGAGCATTTCTGGTGCCCCCTTGACATATAGTACCCGTTTTGGTATAACAGCAGAATTGACGAGCGTTGCCATATATTTCCGTTCTGTGGAGAACGTCAACTGCTCAAGAATGGGCACTTGCTCGCGTAGTGGTTGATAATCTACCCCCTGTTCGTTCATCCAGAGTAGCAGCGCCCCCTCCGTCGGGTTTCCTAGCGCCTCTATCCTGTCAAGTTTTGAGCGATCTAAGAACGCAGTCGTGTTCACAGCAATGGCTTCGCATAACAGGCTTTTCTCGTGCTCTGTGATATAGAGCTTTGCTTCGTGGACACGCATTTGATTCTGCGTGAGGGTTCCCGTTTTGTCAGTACAGATGACGGTTGTCGCGCCCATAGTTTCACACGCATGGAGCTTTCGCACGAGGTTGTTGGTAGCAAGCATCCGCTTCATACTCAGGGCCAAACTGAAGGTCACGCTCATCGCCAATCCTTCGGGTACAGCCACCACAATGACGGTGACGGCGATCATTGCCGTATTGAGGAGGTAGCTTCCAAAGAGCAACGGATCGGAGATCAGCAGCCCTCCCGCATCGACAAAATAAGCAATCAGACGCCCCACCAATATAAGAGCCGCAAGTACATAGGAGCCCTTTGTGATGAGTTTTGAGAGACGATCGAGCTGTTGATTGAGTGGGGTCTTGACCGAATTGTCTATTTGCGCCCCCTCGTAGACCTTTCCATATTCTGTAGCGTCTCCGACGTGGAGGACGCGCATCCTCCCATGCCCATCGACCACGGAGGTTCCACGCAAGACCCAATTGGAGGGATAGGTAGCCTGCTGGTCAAACTCTTCAGTTTTTGTTGTTTTCTTAGC
This sequence comes from uncultured Bacteroidia bacterium, assembly GCA_963543925.1. Taxonomy (GTDB): domain Bacteria; phylum Bacteroidota; class Bacteroidia; order Bacteroidales; family CAJPTX01; genus Bacteroides_D. The sequence continues at coordinate 20,542 of CAUUCP010000008.1, forward strand.
TACGGGCTCTCCAGTAAGTGCGGACTCATTGAGCTGTAATGACATCGCTTCGAGGAGTTCTCCGTCCGCAGGCACCTCATTTCCAGTTTCCAAGACCACGATATCTCCCACGACGACCTCTCTTCTTGTAATTTGTGATACGCAACCGTTTCGCAAGACCTCCACGGGGGCGTCATCATTGACCTGATTCAGGACATCGAATTTTCGATTGGCACTCACCTCAAAGATAAACCCCACGGTGGTAGCTAAAAGCACCGCCACAAGAATACCGAGGGGTTCGAAAAAAGCTTCCAATTCAGCTTTATCCGTCCAGTATTCAAAACAGGCAACCGCCGCGGAGAGGAGCAGTGCCACCAGAAGGATAATAATAATCGGGTCAGTAAACTTCAGCAGGAACTGCCTCCACAATCCCTCTTTTTTAGGGGGAGTGAGGACATTCTCTCCGTATTGTTTACGACTCTCTAGCACCTGCGCGGTCGTCAGCCCCGTGTAGTGATGCGATGGGTTCATAGATGTTTATTTGTTAAAATGCTTGGTATAAAAGTCGCTTTTTTTCAACTTCAGGTCGGATCTCCCCAGTGTACAATGCCCATTCTCCCCTCTTGTTGTTCGGAAAAGAGGAGTCTTTGTCCTTGTCTCAACTCCACGACCGCGCCTAGTGGGATAGACTCTCCAGTATCGAGATCTTTGAGTTCATCGATCCTTTCGTTGACCAACAACCACTTTTCTCCCTGCTGTCGGAAGAAGGCGACCCGTTTTCGTTCCTTAATGGGCAGGCGTTCGTTAGGAGCTATATTTCTCAACAAATGCCATGGGTAGAGGGGACGCCCATCGTAGACGACTACCCAGTGCTCCTCGCTGGTATATTCTCCATTCGTATGGCGATAATAAAGATCGAGCACGGGGACGGTGGTTCTCAGCTCCTCTCCACAGAAAGGGCAACGCTTTTTCTGCAAATCGTCCAGAATAAACCACTTATGCGAACAGTCGAGATTAGGACACGGGTGTAATAGATCCACTGTCTTTACAATCTCGTCTTCCCACTCCTGCGCTGTAGGACGTAAATCGGGATGATGTAATCCAGCAATAAACGTTCTGTCAAACAGCTTTTTCAAATAAGGGCCACACAGGGTATAGGGTCTCTGTGTAGGGTCTCCCTGCGGGAGCTGTTTTTGATCTAGGTCTGAGACTCGGACGGCATTGGATCTATCCTCCGGGTTTTCGACAAAGAGCGCTTTTTCACCCCGCCGTAGCGTTTCATCTCGTACGTCGTCTTCTAGATCAAAAACCTTCTGACCATCAAATGGATCACGATTGAGGAGATAGAAATAGACGAGGACCGCGAGGGCAAAGCGATCTGTTCTGATATTTGGGAGACAGCGACGCGGATCATCTTTGGGTAGATCCTTGGTCTGATAGACCTCTGGAGCGATAAACTCTTTTGTACCAATGACCTCTGGAAAGAACTTTCCGGGGACGACCAACCCATCAATATCGATAATACAGGCACGTCCGTAGGTTGGTGCGACCAAAACGTTGTTGAAAGAGAGATCGGAATGCGCGAGCCCAGCGGCGTGAAGTCGTCGCACGGCGCGACTAATGCAGAGACAGACCTGAAAATAGTTGTACCAATCCCCCCGCTCTGCTCGAGCGAGGATCGTATTCTGATGCTTTGCAGATGCAAACCACTTTCCATTCTTCTCTTTTCCGCGAAGACGCGCTCGGTCGTTCTCTTTCGAACCTATTTTGAAAAAAAACTCGGGATCATACGTTGGTGAGACAACCCCGAGACGCCCCTCGTGATAGACGATATTGGTAGGCCAACAAAAGAATCTCTTCCAATACTCGCCGAACTCCTGTCCAAAGATATTCTCCCTGTACAGCCCGACGATTCGTTCCAGCCTTGCCCTCGCATTAGCGTCTGGAGTCTTTCTGAAAAATGCAACGACGTAGGATTTGTCGGGACTATAATATACATCCTTGGAGCCTCCAGAGCCGATAATCTCGTCGATATACTCTATTGGCGTATCGTCTATAGCAAGGAGCTCAACTACGCGAATGGACATGGCTAGGAAGGTATGGCTCTAAAAAAGCATGGCTAGTGTACGATCGTCGTGACTCCCTCGTGCCCAGAACTTTATCCACTGTTCTAGATCGGCGACGGCAGTCTTTGGATTCTCGAGACGTACCGTAGCGTGTTCCTCATTATCGCCATGGAGATCTGCCAGAAAGGTATCCCATGCCTCAGGGCTAGAGAGTGCCGCATCGGATTCAAACTTAGGGTCACTAATGCCGTCTGTCATAAGAAAGAGGGCAGTAAAATCTTCGACCACAGCACGTCGGATTCGTTGACGGATCGTCTGCAAACTCCCCCCGATTTCAGGCATGGTGAGGAAACGCGTCTGCCCCTCATATTCCCCATGGTCTGGTGCACCGAGTAGAAAGACCTCATGTGCCGGTTGGTCATAAAGAGCCATCGCCCCATCGCCGACCCACCATGTGACAAAGACGTAGTGCGTCCCCACCTTTTTGCAGAGAGCCACTTGGAGTGTGGTGGCATAGTCTCTTGGCAATCGCCCCTTCTCTTGCGCTTCGGCACACAGAACCTTGTAGGCTTCGGCCACTCCTAGACACAAGGTATCGGTAAATAGCGCCTTCACACGTTCGATATCAGCACCTCGTAACTTAAGATTTTTCGCGCTAGGGAGGATTTTTTCGCATGTATCCCATACGGTCTGGCAGGCTAGCGCAGAGCCCTTTCGCGAGAAGGTAGCCGAGCCCGCCCCATCGGCTACGGCGAGGAAATAGACATCCTTCTGAGGGATGTACCCTATCTGAAACGAATCGTCTCGTGGTTTCCCTTCATGAGCATGTGAACGCCCGCGCATACTGACCGCCAATAACTTACGAGGTGTATACCACGCCAAGAAGGAAGATTGGAGGTTCGGCGTAGGGTATTCCATGTCGGGGGGCGTTGGAAGGTCTCGCCACTTTGAGCGTGGATCGCCGTTCACCAAAAAACGGACTCTCCACTCTTTAGGCTTTGCCGTAGGTTCGAAACTAGTCCATAATCGGAGGGTGAGTTCATGTGCCCCCTCCCGGTTCGGGACTCCCGAGATAGATCGCGTAGAAGAGGAATAAGCAAGCCCCAGCTCCTCGAGTCCGACAAACTCGAGCACGGGATGCCTCCCATTGCCATCTTGTGGTAAGTCGAGGGTATCCAAGAAGTCGAAATGGAGCGAGTAGGGTCGCTTCTCCACCCCATTGGGGAAGATCAGCACATCCTTTTCTAGGCGATAAGATGGTGACATCTCAATAGGGTTCGACTCCCCAATCGTTAAAACAATGGATGGAGCTCCTCTGGTATGGTTGGTAGGTCACTTCCTGTGGTCTCCTGCCCAGCATCGACACGTTGACTTCCTGTGGAAATGGATGCAGAGACCCAACGGAAAAAGGCTCGTATGCCAGCCGAGTCCATGGTTTCGAGTCGTACGACGTTTGGTGTAATCTGTTGCAGGATCGAGTCATCCGCATCTGGCCCTGCAGCACAGGCAACCACGATCCCCACTTTTCGTTTCTTGAACTCTTCCAGTCCTTCCTCCCAGGCATCGTTAGGCGCCCCATCTGTAAAGATAAATACCAGCGGCTTCCAATCTCCTTTGGTGGTGGTGGTAGACTTGGTCACCTCGTTGTCCAAACGATCTGCGAGGAGCTTGAGCGCTTTCCCGAGTGATGTGAGCCCTCTTGCGGCAAAGTGTGGCGTCTGGAAATCGTTCAGGTCGGTAAGAGGTACAACCTGCGTAGCCTCGTTATCAAAGCAAATCACACTCAAATGGGCGGACTCTAGGGCGTGTGGATCTTGACGCAAGGAGCTTACGAGGTTATCCACACCGTTTTCCATGGCAGTGATCGGTTCCCCGAGCATAGAGCCCGAAGTATCAAGGACTAGATAAATTGGTAATCGTCTGGGCATGTTTAGGATCGTTTTTATAGTACCACAAGGTGCATGCTAGACCGAGCGAGTCGCACGGTAGTTTCACAAATGTAGTAAATCTTTAAGAGACTTCCCCTAGAGCGCCCCGCCTCGAATCATTGTCAGGAGCATCTTGAAACGCTCACGGGCATATAGGGCATGTGGATGTCCAGCTGGCATAATGATGCAGTCCCCCGTACGAAGCAGGTGCGGTTCTCCATCAATTCGGATCTCAACCTCGCCCGCCAATACTTGGACAAAGGCGTCAAAATTTGCGGTATGTTCACTGAGCCCCTGCCCCTTGTCAAATGCAAAGAGTGTGATATTTCCGACCTCGTTCTTGGTAACCTGCTTACTCACCACACCGCCATCGGTGTAATCTATTGAAGATTCGAGCGCAATGACTCTCGCTTTTTCGTACGTTTCCATGAAGCGTTGTATTGTTATAATATGGGGGAGACTCCCCTTCCGTTATATAATACGCAAAAAGGCGATTTTGTTTACTCCGCGCAACGTCACAATGGAATTTTATTGAGAAAAATCCCTAACATTTTCTCTCTATCCGCGCCCAGCACGCTAGAAGCCAGAGGAATAGACCATCCCCTCCCCTCCCGCTAGCGCGGTACAAGATGCAGCGTTCCCACATCTTTCCCGTTAACGATTTGTCCGAAATCGAAAGCTTTGTTTTCGGTCTTATAGACCTCGTAACGGATATCGTCTAGGTAGAGCACCTGCTCCTTTTCGTCGTATGACCACGAGAGGGACTCATGACTTCCCGTAGCCTTACGGGTAACTTGGCATGTTCCCCCCTTTTGAAAATCATAGAGATCTCCCACAGCCTGATGCTCGGAGACTTGCTCTCCCTCTCGACTCACAGAGGAGACCTTCCACGTCTTATAGATATCGAAGGTCTTATCGTCATCTTTCTGACAGGAGCAGCAGAGGAGGAGGGAAACGAGGGTCACCAGAGCTAGCAGGATTCTATTTCGTAACGCGTGCATAGGATGTAATATTTTACTTTGTCCCGACGAGATCAAGGAGCGTTTCTACTTGTGGTATAAGGATGACCTCGGTTCGGCGATTTTTCTTGCGCGCCTCGGCGTTTTTCGCAGGGTCGATAGGCACGTATTCCCCTCTCCCAGAGGCGACCACGCGCCTCGGATCTACCTTGGCTTGCTGTGTAAGGAGCTTCACAATGGAGGTGGCTCGCATGACACTCAAATCCCAGTTATCCTTGATTTGTCCAGTGCCTTTCATAGGGAGATCGTCGGTGTGTCCTTCGACTTCGACATTGATCTCTGGGTTTGCCAACAGTACCTTTCCGAGTTCTAGGATGGCCTCTTTTCCCTTGGCATCGACATCGTAACTACCTGGTTTGAAAAGCAGTCGTTCCTCCATCGAAACGTAAACCCGTCCCCCTTTTTGGTAGACACTGAGCCCCTTTCCTTCGAATCCGAACATGGCTCCCGCCACACGCTGTCGCAATGCTTCGGATACGGAATCTCGCTCAGCTATGGCTTTCTGGAGCGCCATGATGTCGGCATTCTTTTTCTGAATATTTTCAGCCATAAGATTGAGCGAGGTGCGCAAGGAATCCAAGGTACGGCGATCCGTCTCCTGACGTTTCGCTTCTCTCTCGTGTTCTTGTCTACGCTGATAGAGTTGTCGTTCGCTTTCTCTTAGTGCGTCCTCTCTCTCCTGCAACTGGGACTGGTTTTTCTGAATCTCTGCCAAGAGTCTTCCCATCTCCTTTTGATTTCCCGCCAAGAGGTTCTTATGCAGCGTTTCCAGATCGTTATAGTCGCCCCTGAGACGCGAATACGCCTCTTGTCGGTAACGGAGGTCAGTCTCCAGACTGTCTATCCCCCGTTGGAGTTGTTGATTTCTTGCCCCGATGGCTGCATTCACAGCTCGTTGTTCTTTCAAGGAAGCGGAGAGGGTATCATTGGTATGCTCTAGTGCAGCCACATGATCTTTGAGACCCGCATACTTCCTGTCGAGTTCCTTGAATTCGCGCGCAGGCACACACCCTTGCATATACACAAAAAAAGGCAAAGCCAAAATGAACAGGCTTGCCCGAGCAGTAGAGTTCATACTTTGTACTTCGTTTGTAGAAGACTCCGTAGGAATCAGATTTTCTTTTTTAAGTCGGGGTAGCAGGATTCGAACCTGCGACCCTCTGCTCCCAAAGCAGATACGCTAACCGGACTGCGCTATACCCCGAACGGTGGCGGAGAGAGGGGGATTCGAACCCCCGGTACCTGTTACCAAGTACGACAGTTTAGCAAACTGTTGGTTTCAGCCACTCACCCATCTCTCCGAAACCCAAGGGAACAACCTCAGAAGATTGAGCCTTGGGCTCACCCCTACAACACCACAAAGGTAAAAAGTTTTTATAGAACTACCAAACGTTTTCTTGCCAATAGGCTCGATCTATCGCGTAAACGCCCCTAGGGGAAGAAGATTTTTCTAGATAAGAGATGGGACAGGAAGGAGCAAATCACAGTGAATCAGACCTGTATAAACCTATTCAGTGGAGGCTCTCTATGAGGAGATCTTCCTTTGCATCTCGCACATCCAATCGTAAAAAGTATGTCCAAAAGCGCGGAGAAGGGGTTCACGGAGGAACTCGTAGACAGGTACCCGCTCTTGTTCCCCCTTGGCTCGCGCGGGGGCGCAGATATCCCACTCGTCATATAGCAACTGTGTAAAGACGCCCGTACGACGTACGCGTATCGGATAAAGTGCGCAGGACAAGGGTTTTGGTGCAACGGCGCGCCCCTCGGGAGTGCGTCTTCCCTCCATCTGTGCCCGTTCGAGGGCACAAAGACAACAACCTTTTTCTACAAAAGCAAATGCACAGGCGGCTGTGGAAGGGAGACAGGGTGTCATCCATCCGCCAGCTCCATCTCGCACCCCCACCCCTTTTTCTTCCAACAGGGCGAAATGTGCTGGTGGTATATAAGGGCGTAAAGAAGGGAGGGTATCGAATAGCCCTCCCATTTCTTCCGTAGTGAGTGGCGCGCCCTCCTCACCTGCTTTACAACACTGGCCATGACAGACCTCGAGGTCACAGACGAAATAGTTTGTCAGAATGCGCCGATCGACGATCTTGTCTTCCCACTGCAGCAGCGTACAACAGTTACTCATGACAGAGTGGGATTCCTGTCATCTCCTGTGGTTGTTCGATCCCCATCATTTTCAGAATCGTAGGTGCGACGTCTGCCAGACGTCCTGTTTCCACTCGCTTGAAGCGATCACTCACGACGATAATAGGCACGGGATTGAGTGAATGTGCCGTATTGGGTGTTCCGTCAGCATTGATCGCATGATCGGCGTTGCCATGATCGGCGATAATCACGAGCTCATAGCCTCGCTCTCGAAGATGTTCGACAATCAATCCGACACAAGCGTCTACGGTGCGCACTGCCTCTTGAATGGCTGTATAAACTCCCGTATGCCCGACCATGTCTCCATTGGCAAAGTTAAGGCAGATAAAATCTGGTGCTTTTGTATCTACGTCTGTCAGGAGCTTATCGGTCACTTCAAGAGCACTCATACGCGGTTGCAGGTCGTAAGTCGCCACCTTTGGCGAAGGTACGAGGATACGGTGTTCGGCGTCGAAGAGCTCCTCACGGCCACCAGAGAAGAAAAAGGTCACGTGGGCATACTTCTCCGTTTCAGCGATACGTAGCTGCGTTCCTCCGACCTTTGCGACCACCTCGCCCAGCGTATTGTGGAGATTTTCCTTGTCATAGGCGACCTCTACCCCTTGAAAAGTCTCGTCATAACGTGTCATAGTCGCATAGCGGAGGGGTAGGTTTATCATCCCGACCTCACTCATATCCTTCTGCGAGAGTACGGTGGTGAGCTCTCGTAGACGGTCGGTACGATAATTGAAGCAAAAGACTACGTCTCCAGGCTGAATAAGTCCCAGGGGTTGTCCTGTCGCATCGACATGCACGATGGGCTTGATAAACTCGTCAGTCACTCCCTCCTCGTACGATGCACGTACACTCGCCAGTATGTCGGTTGAGGGTTGACCTTTCCCTTTTGTGAGCAGTTCGTATGCAACTCGGATACGTTCCCAGCGTTTGTCCCGATCCATGGCATAGTATCGTCCTATCACAGATGCGATTTTTGTTTTCTGTCCCGCGATGTGTTGTTGCAACTGTTCGAGAAATCCCAACCCACTTTTTGGGTCTGTATCTCGTCCGTCGGTAAAGGCATGGATATAGACCTGTTCTAGTCCCTTTGCCGCGGCCATGTCCGTGAGCTTGTAGAGGTGCTTGTCAAGCGAGTGTACACCCCCATCGGAGACCAGTCCAAGGAAATGGATGGGACGTTCGTGCTCCTTGGCGTAATCCATAATCTCGTTCAACACAGGATTTTTATCTATCGCCCCCGAGGCAATCTCTCGGTTAATACGCAATAGATCTTGATAGACTATGCGTCCTGCGCCGATATTGAGGTGTCCGACCTCGGAGTTTCCCATCTGCCCGTCTGGCAATCCCACATCCTCGCCGCTGGTATGGAGTTGGGCGAAGGGGAAACGCTTTCTAAGGGCATCTAACTGCGGTGTAAATGTAGAGGCGATGGCATCGGAGCGCGACCCATCCCCATCTCCCCAACCGTCGAGGATCATAAGCATTACCTTTTGAAAATCAGCCATGTCAAAAAGGTTTTAATTGGTAAGGAGTAACGTAGTAGGATATAAAAATGTTACTACTAAAGACGTGAAAGACTCCGCAGGATGGCGATATCCTTCTTTACTCCTAGATAGCCCAAGAGGGTAAGGATGGCCGCAATAAGTGGTAAGATGTACGAGATGGAGAGTGTAGAGAGCCCTTCGACCTCTGATGCGACGGAGTGATAATAGAAATAGGCCAGAGCAAGGAGTCCGATATCCAATACTATGGCGATGCCACTCAGACGTAACTGTAGCGCACGCCGTTTGAAGCAAAAGATAGTGACCAAGGTTACCAACACTGCTAGAATCGCGACCCCATGGAGTGGCCAAAAGAGATGTGCGTTGTAGCTCCCCTCTGGGGTAGCCACGACCCCGTGAAAGACGGAAAGATTGATCGAGGCATCCGCAGTCTTGATGTACGCAAAGCTCACAAAGTAAAAGACTGACAACAGGATCGTTGCCAGGAACCAATAAAGAGATTGCACACGCTGTATCATAGGCAATATCGATAGATAGTTATACACGTGAGTTTTTTACTCTCACTAACGGTAGGTATCATTTTTGAGCATGCGCACCTCCTCGTCCGTGAGATAGCGCCAGGTGCCCCGCGGGAGGTTCCGCTTGGTGAGTCCTGCATAAAGAACCCGATCGAGACGTTCGACGCGGAATCCCAAGGAATCGAACATACGACGTACCACGCGGTTCTGTCCGGTGTGAATCGTAACGCCGACGGTCGCGGAGTCATTCGGACGTACGTAGGCGATTTCATCCACTTTGACGAGCTCACCGTCCTCAAGGGTAATGCCCTGTAGGAGCTTCTCCATGTCCTGCGCCGTCACCTTACGGTCGAGTGTCACCTCGTAGGTTTTTCGCTTGGCATAGCTGGGGTGGGTCAGCTTGTCGGTGAGCGCGCCATCATTTGTCAGGATGAGTAGTCCGGTGGTATTTCGGTCAAGCCTTCCGACGGGATAGATTCTCTCAGCACAAGCCTCTTTCACCAAATCGAGTACGGTGTGCTCGGCGTGCGGATCTTCGACGGTGCATATATAATCCTTTGGTTTATTGAGTAGGATGTACACCTTTTGCTCCAGCTTCAAGATCTCCCCGTTGCGCGTCACCACGTCTTGGAGTGGCAAAATCTTCTCACCGAGGGTCGTGCAGACGTTACCGTTGACCATAATCTCGCCAGCGGTGATCATCTCATCCGCGTCTCGTCGACTGCATGTGCCGCAATGGGCAATGTAACGATTGAGTCGCATGGGTTGCGACAAATCAATCGGCAGACGCATGGCTTCGGCTTCTCGCTTGGGATCGCGAGCCCAAGGCGACTCGTTACGCAGGCGTTCGGGGGCAGTCCGCTTGCCCGTAACCTTACGGGGTGCACTCTCGGACCTTCGATCTAGCTTTTCCTCCCCACGCTCTGGAGCTGGCTTTCCCAAGAAGCGGTTCAATCCCCCAAAGTAGCTCTGTTGCTCTTTTTCGTCACGTCTTCGTTGTTTCGCAGCAAAGGGGGAAGCACCGCCCACGCGTTCGCGCGCATGCGTACGTGCTCCACGCTCGGTGCGACGTTCCTCTGCCCCTTCAAAACGGGGGCGATCGTCCTTGCGACCGCGGCGATCGGAATGATCGGGACGGTTATCAAAACGGGCGCGACGTTCCTCTGCCCCTTCAAAACGAGGGCGATCGTCCTTGCGACCGCGACGATCGGAATGATCGGGACGGTTATCAAAACGGGGACGACGTTCCTCTGCCCCTTCAAAACGGGGGCGATCGTCCTTGCGACCGCGACGATCGGAATGATCGGGACGGTTGTTCCGTTCCTCTACATGCCACGCTGAGCGTTGCTCGTGCTGAGGTTCCAAACCACGTTGTGCGTCATCGTGCTGGAAACTACGTTGCTCTCGACGAGGATTCCTCTCGGGATACCGTTCTCCTCTTTCTCGCTGTGGATGATCGCCACGACGTGGACGTTCTTCTCGTTGTGGACGCTCCTTTCTTTCTTTGTGCTCTTGGTGCAAGGCGGTATCGAAGGAATCGTTCCTTCCCCCTTCGTGCAACTGCTTGTCAGACTCTCGTTCCTCTTTGCGAAAAGGAGTTTTTGCTGTACGAGGACGGTAACGCCCCTCTTCTGAGGCTTCGAAATGACGAGGACGTTCTGCACGCTTTTCTCTCTTTTCTTTATCAAAACGCGTTTCAAAAGCTTCTTCTTCCGCCTTGCGTCCCCGCTGTGTCCCCAACCCTTTACGCTGTGTACGGGGACGATAGGAGGTATTTTGCGCATGAGTATTATGACTCCGAGCGTCATCTCGACGGTCGTTGCGCGGTTTTGAACTTCTATGGTTTTGCATCTTGTTTGTTCCTATAATTCGGAACTGCAAAGGTAGAAATTTTCTAGAACTCTGTTTCTCACGCACACCCGTGTAGTGGTAGTGAAAGTGAAGCGCCGCGGGCGCTGGTGATACTGTCCTAAAAGAGTGTGTAAGCATCACTGCAACGGGAGAGAAAAACGGGGAAATGCCTCTTTATGTTTTTCTCAATTCCTTATCCTCAAAACAAGGTATGCTAGGGGTACACCGCCTCTACACCGCCTCTACACCGCTGCTACACGCCTGCTACACGCCGCAAATTAGGTAAATTTACCTACCCTAAAACAGCCCATATTCTACGTGTATTCATTCATTTCTACACTATACTATTTATTTTATCGTATAGAAATAGCGCTTTAGGATTTCCTAAAGTCGTGATCGACACTGCGGGGATAAAAAACAGAAGGTAGGCAGGTTGTCTACACACTTTTCTGGACACTACCACCCACCTATTTAGGAGAGTATCAGAACAGGCAGACTTGGAGACACGTTTACGGACAGTATCCCCTTTTCCAGAAAAAGCTGTGCTGCGCCCTACTTTTACATGGCGTCCCTCACCTTCAGGGAAGAGCGCCTATGTGGGCGGTAATGTACACAGGAAGAGGGCGGTAAGAAGCGCAGCAATACCTTAGTGCGTACGGGCTACATTTCCCGTCGTAGCCGCGCCATCGGTATGTTTAGCTGTTCACGATATTTTGCGACGGTACGTCGGGCTAGGGAAAATCCCTGAGCGTTCAGCGCCTCGACGATCTGGTCGTCGGTCATGGGCGATTGTTTGTCCTCGGCCTCTATCACGCTGAGCATCGCAGCCTTAATCTTTCTCGTGGAAACCGTGTCGCCATCTTGGTTCTGTATTCCTTCACTAAAGAACTCTTTGAGTGGTAGGATGCCGAACGGAGTTTGTACGTACTTACTGTTCACGACCCGGGAGACCGTAGAGATGTCGAGTCCCGTAGCATTGGCGATGTCTTTAAGGATCAAGGGGCGTAGTTTTCGTATATCTCCATCGACCAGAAAGTCGTGCTGGAAATCGACGATGGTTTGCATGACAGCCATCAGAGTACGGTTTCTCTGGTTTAGTGCGTCGATAAACCACTGTGCGGCATCGATCTTCTGCTTGACAAAGTGCGCCGCTTCTCGATCTGACTCTGTGGAGTGTTTCTTGCGTGCCGCATAGTCTCTGAGCATTCGTCGGTACTCGGGACTTATATGCAACTCGGGCATATTTTCTCCGTGTAGCGCCAGTACCAGCTCTCCTGTTCGCTCGTCCATGCCGAGTATGAAGTCTGGGATTATGGTTTGTGCATCGTTGAGGTGTCCAGCGTCCGCCATATCGCCTGGCTTGGGGTTGAGCTTGGAGATATAATCGATGGCGGCTTTGAGCGCCTCGGGTTTGAGGTGGAGCTCCTCTTGGATGCGCGTGTAGTGCTTCTGCACAAAACGTTGATAGCACTGTTCGAGGATGCGTCGAGCGTTCGCTGCTACTTCGGAGTGTTGTTCCCTCAACTGTAGCAGCAGACACTCCTGTAAGGATTGCGCACCGATCCCTGGAGGATCCAGCTCCTGCACGCGTTTGAGCGCCCCCTCAAGTGCTGGTAATGAGACATCTATCCCTTGAAGCAAGAGGAGATCGTCACGTAGTGCTGCTAAATTGCGACGCAGGTAACCGTCAGCATCCAGATTATCGATAATGTACTCGGCGAGGCGTCGTTCCTGCTCATCAATACGTAAATACCCCAACTGTTCTAGCAGTTGATCTCGGAAGGTGACGGCATTGGCTAGTGGCGCTTCGTAATCGTCGTCTCCCGAGCTTGGTCCGTAACCTGGTTCTCGATAGGAGGTATCCAAATCGTCGTCGGAGAGGTAGTCATCTACCGAGAACTCATCGTCTCGCGAGGGTTCGAGCTGTTCTGTATACTCTTCTCTCCCATAATCATCGATGTTGTACTCGTTTTCGTACTCTTGTAGGTTATCCACTTCTTGTTCTGTGGCTTCTTGCCCCCCCTCAAGGTTTTCTTGTAGTTCTCCCTCCTCGAGAGTAGGGTTCTCCTCGAGCTCTTTTTTTATACGTTGTTCGAGTTGCGCCAACGGGATTTCCAGTAGACGTACGACCTGTATTTGCTGGGGTGAGAGTCGTTGTTGTAACTTCTGTTGCAACGACTGCGAGACTTTTGCCATGACTACACTAGCTACCTATATCCATTCCGCTTAACACTAGTAAAGGTAGAGTTTTTATTCTAAAGCGCCCCTTCATGGGGCTAGCCTGCTAGGTTTTCATTATTTTTGTAGCGGTTATCGGAACAAGATTCCTCAATAATACGACAAGTAATGCGTGATTGTGATCAACTCCCTATCGCCCTTCTGAAACAGGAGGTTCTTCCCGCCTGTGGTTGTACCGAGCCCATTGCCGTGGCCTTGGCAGTGGCTTATGCACGAGAACTGCTAGACGCCCCTGTGGCACGTATAGACGTGAAGACCAGTGCGAATATCTACAAGAATGGGATGGGGGTTGGCATCCCTGGTACGGGACGAACGGGGCTGCTGATCGCCGCTGCGTTGGGGGCAGTAGAGGGTCACTCCTCGGACGAACTGGAACTGTTGAAGAATGTCAACCAGGTCTCTGTGGATCGGGCTCTGGCGCTCATGGAGTCTGGAAAGGTCTGTGTTTCCGTCGCAGAGGGTGTAGAAAAGCTCTTTGTGCTGGCTACCGTTTTCTCAGAAGGAGATAGTCACTCGGCGTCGTGTACCATCAGTGGCTCGCACACCCATGTTGCGAGTCGGATGAAGGATGGTTACGAGATCGAGAATCGCGGTTGTGGTGCTACACAGAACCCCGAACGTCCCGTGTGTGGGGCGAAGCCGGGGACGGCGCTTGATGGCAAGCAGATCTCTATAGCGGAGATCGTAGCGTTTGTGAACACGGTTGACGTGAAGGATATCGAATTTATCTTGGAAGCGGAACGTCTGAACATGGGGATCTCTGAGGCAGGTCTTGCCACGCGACATGGGTTGGGGGTTGGCTATGCGCTCATGCAACGGATTCGCGCCAAGAAGCTGGGGGATGACATCATCACGAATGCAATGGCGATGACGGCAGCAGCCTCGGACGCTCGGATGGCGGGCGCCACGTTGCCCGTGATGAGCAACTCGGGGAGTGGTAATCAAGGAATTACGGCGACCGTGCCGGTCTGCGTGGCAGCGCGACAGCTGGGCAAGAGTCGCGAAGAGCTTGCACGCGCACTCGCATTGGCACACTTGGTCGCAATTCACATCAAGGGGTACCTTGGACGTCTTTCGGCGTTGTGTGGCTGTGTGGTGGCCTCGTCAGGGGCAGGGTGTGGTGTGGCTTATCTTATGGGAGGGGGCGAGAAGGAGGTCGTCGCCACCATCAAGAACATGCTTGGTAACATGACGGGTATGCTGTGTGACGGCGCGAAGGAGGGTTGTGCCCTGAAGGTATCGGCAGGTGTAAACGCCGCGGTAACGGCGGCGCTCTTGGCGATAGACGGGAATTGCATTTCATCCAACGACGGGATCATCGAGGAAGATATAGAGCGCACAATAGCCAACGTAGGTCGCATAGGTGCCGAAGGGATGCAGGAGACGGACAAGATGGTTCTAGACATCATGACACACAAGGTGTGCAATTAAGGGTGTCGTTATCTGTGATAAGTATAGTACAAGTGCGCAAAGAAAAAGAAGAGCGCAAAACTCCTTCGTATTACAGCATGTATTGTAAAAAGTGAGACGAGGACGCCTTTTATAGGATCAGGAAAGCCGACAGCGAGTCGGCTTTTTTGTTTATATTTGTTTATGAGTAGTAACCCAAATAAGGAGAGATACGCATGGCACGGAAGATCGTCGCAGGTAACTGGAAGATGAATCTATTGCGCACCGAGGCAGAGTGCTTCTTCCAAGACTTAAATTCGCAAATAACACAGCTCCCCCACGAGGTTGAGGTTTACCTTTTTCCCACGTTTGCGCACCTAGGTGGGTGTCCACGAAACCCCCGCTATACTCTTGGTGCGCAGGACTGTTCGGATCAAGCCAAAGGGGCGTATACAGGGGAGGTGTCGGCATCGATTCTAGCGTCGTATGGCGTGGGGGCAGTCATCGTTGGTCACTCGGAGCGACGGGCACGTTTCCATGAAGGGAAAGACCTTTTACGGCGTAAGCTTGCTCTGGTACAAGAGGCACAGATGACCCCTTTCTACTGTGTGGGAGAGAGTGCGGAGGTGCGGGAGAAGGGAGAAGAGGCGGCTTGGGCGTTCGTGAAAGAACAATTGGATACCTTGGAGGGCATCGACCCTAGGCGGCTCGTCATCGCCTATGAACCCATCTGGGCGATAGGTACGGGCGTGACAGCCACGCCTGCCGATGCGGGTTGGATGTGTTCGCATATAGCGCAAGAGATGCAAGCTCGCTTTGGGGTAGAGATCCCAGTCTTGTATGGTGGGAGCTGCAATGCCAAGAATGCACGCGAGCTGTTTGCGCAACCCGGGGTCTCTGGTGGGCTGATTGGTGGTGCCTCGTTGGAGGTAGCCTCGTTCATTGAGATAGGAAAATCCTTTTAGACGCTGGCGGGACGGGCGCGAATCCGTTATTCTTTAGCAGGAATTATCCCTCTCTGGTATAAAAAGCTTTTGCGCTACGTCAAAATAGCTACTCCATTTTGTGAAAAAGATCTACCTTTGTGTCGTGATGCTAAGGCTCACGGGGCCCTTAGCTCAGTTGGTTAGAGCACCTGACTCATAATCAGGGAGTCGTTGGTTCAAGCCCAACAGGGCCCACGCAAAGAAAGAGAAGCGAGTCGCAACCCAGTTAGGTTGAGGCTCGCTTCTCTTATTACAGCGCTCAGATTCTATACAGTAGGGCAAATCTGTCGTAGGGCTTCAAATCATCGGGATATTAGGTATCCTATCTGCCTCTTGTCATCTTTTGACCCTATCATCTCGTCATAGTAGATTGTAGTGTAGCTCCCCTCCCCTCAAAATCTCCCCAACGCAAAGCGCCAGTAAAACCATTAGAGATGATTACTGGCGCATGAGTGTATAACCGTATGTCAAGATTAGAAATAGAGCCTCCAGACACCCCTACTTCCCTAGAACCACTACAGCATCCCGAGCTCAAGCTTCGCTTCCTCGCTCATACGATCGGTCGTCCACGGCGGATCGAAAACGAGCTCTACCGAAACACTCTTGACACCGTCGATGGCAGCCACGGCATCCTTAACCTCATTCATCAAATCCTCGGCTACGGGACAGCCGGGTGCGGTGAGGGTCATGACCAACATGACCTCGTAATCCTCGGTCACCTCTACGGCGTAAATCAGCCCAAGGTCATAGATGTTGCACGGGATCTCTAGGTCGTAAATCGTCTTGAGGACCTGCACGAGGTCGCACTCTATATCAAAGATTTCACGCATCGTCGTGGTTTATTGTGCACTGTATTTCTGGGCATAGGTACGAATCTGCTCGACCATCGCTACCAGCCCATTCGCACGTGTAGGAGACAGATGTTGTTGTAAGCCGATCTTGTCAAGGACATAGAGCTCAGCCCCTTGTATTTCCTGCGGCGTGTGCCCATCAAAAATCCGCAACAGGAGCGAGACGATCCCCTTTGTGATAACGGCATCGGAGTCCGCTCGGAAACGAAGCACTCCCCCTTCCAGACGACACGCAATCCAGACACGACTCTGACACCCCCGAATAAGATTTGCGTCCTGCTTTAGGTCGTCATCTCCCTCGGGAAGGTTTTGCCCCATGTCGATGAGTTGTTGGTATTTATCTAACCAGTCTTCGAGGTATTCGAACTCGGCGAGGATTTCGCTCTGTGCTTCGTCTATTGTCATGACGTGTAGAATAGATTAGTGTTCCTCTGGCATGGGGATGTCCAATTTCTCATAGACCCCCTGCAAGTCCGCAGGCGTTGTAGCCATGACCAGCAGCTTATCGTTTTCTAGGAGTTTCGTCGCTCCATTGGGCATAATGAACTGATCCCCACGAGCGATAAGAACGATGAGGACGTCGGTCGGTAGATTCAACTCAATAAGGGTCTTTCCACTCCCATAACATCCCTCGGGGATAAGAATCTCTTGGAGGAGGGAACTAAAATTGGAACGTTGCTCAATCGCCAATGGATAAAAGGTCTTTTCTCTCATAGGGATGTCTAGGTGCAACCACTTCGCGACTTGTGCCAAAGTTGTCCCCTGCAACAGCACGGAAAGCAAGACGATGAAATAGACGATATTGAGAAAGGCGTGTGCCACTTGGTTGTTACTCGTCCCCTCCTTAAAAGCAAGGATTGGATAGATGGCAAACACGAGCGGTGCAGCGCCTTTTAAGCCCCCCCAAACGAGGAAAAGCTTGCTGCGAAGCTGTATACCACGAAACGGCAACAAAGAGACGAATACGCCCGCCGTACGCGCCACAAAAATGAGCACCACCGCCAGCAGTAAACCAGGTAAAACGTGTAGGAATACGGACGAGGGTTCGAGGATCACCCCCAACGAGACAAAGATAAGGATCTGCATCACCCAGGCCAGACCGTCAAAGAACTTCATAGCACTCTGTCGGTGCATAAAAGGGTGATTTCCCAACCCAATCCCGAGGATGTAAACCGCCAACAACCCGTTGCCGTAAACAAGCTCGGTAAATGAATAGGTAAAGAGCGCAATGGAGAGAATGAGTACGGAAAAAAGCCCTTCGTACTGCAAAGAGATCTTACTCAGCAACTTAAGAGAAAGCCATCCCAATAGTAACCCCGCCACGGCACCAATGACCAACTGCAAGACCAACTGCAGGACAATCATCCCAGGCGAGGCATGCTCCCCCATCAACCATGCGATCGAGACGGTGGTCAGCAGGAGCGCCATAGGGTCGTTGCTCCCAGACTCAAATTCCAAAAGGGGACGGAGTCTGTACTTGAGCTCCATATTCTTGGAACGGAGCACAGAAAAGACCGCAGCAGCGTCCGTAGAACTGACAATAGAGCCCAACAAAAAAGCTTGTGCTGGGGTGACTGGCAAAAGAAAATAAGCCGCCACGGCCGTAACAGCCGCAGTGACCAATACCCCCACCGTAGCCAACGACACACTGCGCCAAATAACGGGACGCACAGAGGAGAGATTGGTATCCATCCCTCCAGAAAAAAGGATAAGCGATAGGGCTATAATCCCCACCTGTCGTAACCAAGAAAGGTCGTCGAGACGAAAGATATCCAACAGATCAGGACCAAAAGCCCAACCGATCAACAAGAAAAAGACAAGTGCAGGTACGCCCAAACGCCCACTCGTCTTACTAGCGAGTACCGCGACAAAAAGGAGTAACGCGACAAAAAGAAAACCGTAGACGGGGGTTACGACCTGCATCGATCTGACATCGAGTCCCGTACAAGACGAGAGATTATCGATTCAACCCCGCAATGAAACGCGACTTATCTACAACAAAACGTGTATGTAGCCCCTCGCCTATCATCACGTCACCTTCATAAGCTTGTGCGACAAATGTGTACTTACGCCCTTCCTTCTCCTTGAGCGCTACACGGATCTGCACCTCAACTCCGATCGCCGACGCCTTGAAGTGCTTCAGCTCAATATACGTCCCGACGGAGGTCTCCGTGTTAATCAGCTCCACACTCATAAAGTTCTTTGCAACCTCCTCTATCATCGCAACAAGGCGTGGAGTAGCCAATACATCGAGATCTCCCGATCCGTGACGCATAGCAGTATCATCAAGGGTGACGATATAAGTACGAGTTACCTGAGCTCCGATTTCCATCAGCACGCAATCAATTTATACACGCATTCTTCTTGGAGGCGATCGCCCCCGATTAACGTTCCAAAGGTAAGGAGTTTTTAAGAAAAGAGGAAGTAAGGGAGAAGCGAACTTTCTAGACGGCTCGTTAGCAGAAAAATACAGAGACACGTACACACCTGCCTTGTACCCAAAATGAGATACGGAAAAGCACTCGCCCCGAAACTCGAAAAAGGGATAATTACCTCTTCCCCTGTGCCGTTTTTCTCACCTGCTCGTGATAGAAATAGTTCACCACTACTGCTGGAGCATCAAAAGGGCGCGCCATACCATCGTCATTACGCACATAGTCGAGTCCAGCGGTCTGCGCATACTCCCGCAAGCGGAGGTCGAGCGTTTCCCAGTACTCTCGCCGATTCTGATTATAGATTTCCTCATAAAGAGGTAATAGATACGGATATTGCGTCCGAATGTAGTCGAAGATCACTGGTTTGTAAGCCCCACGCAAGTTGAGATTTTCCAACCAGACGAGATTACACATTCCCTTTGCTCGCTCTATTATCGCCTCTACATCCGTAATTCCTGGAAATATAGGTGAGATAAAACACGTGGTTCGTACCCCAGCCGCGTGGAAAGCCTTCATAGCTTGCAAACGGCGTTCGATACTCACAGCTCTATCCATATCAGCTCGAAAGACCTCGTCTAGGGTATTGATCGACCAACTCACACGTGCGTTGGGAAAGGTTCGGATCAAGTCAAGGTCTCGCAAGACAAGATCAGACTTCGTGGCTATTGAGAGGTGTATCCCACTCCCCTGCAACTGTTCCAGAAGGCTACGTGTACGACAATAGATCTCTTCCTCGGGCAAATAGGGGTCAGTCACACTTCCAAAAAAGAGCTCTTTACCTCGAAGCTTCTCTGGGTTCTTTATCTCGTCCCAGTACTTCACATCCAGAAATTCTCCCCAAGGTTCGGGATGATTGGTAAAACGCTTCATGAAGCTTGCATAGCAGTACTGACAGGCATGCGTACATCCCACGTAAGGGTTTACCGAATAATCACTCACTGGAAGATTCGAACGCGTCAGTACCGACTTTACTTGAATCTCTTTTACTTGCATGCTTGACAACTAATAAAAAAAGTAGGAATGGTAATTCCTACTTACACGAGCTATAATTTCTGACAGTACAGCTCAACAAGCGACACGCCCCTAGCCACGCAACTCTGCTCCAAATTCCTTCTGAAAAGAAGCAAGGAGACGCTGCATCACTGCCTCGATATCAGAATCGGTGAGCGTCTTGTCTACATCTTGCAATGTAAAGGCGATTGCATAGGAACGCATCCCCTCAGGTACACCCTCGCCCTCGTAAACATCAAAGAGGAACATATCTCGCAACAAACGCTTCTCCGTCCGCAAAGCAGCCCCTTGCAAGGCTGCGAAACTAACGTCTTTACGGATAAGCAACGACAAATCACGCCGTACCTCGGGGAATCGCGGCAAGGGCTGCACCTGTAAACGCGCCGCTTCAGCATAGTGTTGTTCCAAAATATCGGTATACAACCCTGCGTAGAAAACCGATACCTTCACCCCAAATTGTTTCAACAGTTTAGGCGACAATTGCCCAAAACGCCCCAGCAGACCAGACGTACCATCCGCCCATTTCAGATGCACTGTCAGGCTATACAGATAAAGCCCATCGTCTGCCCCCTGCTCGGTATACTCCAACAGCCGCGAATCGACCTTGTAGGCGGTACATACCTCTTCGAAATAACCCTTCAGATGAAATACAGAGACTGGCGTCGCAGCCCCCAACCATGTTGCAGGCGTCCAATCTCCCGTAAGGGTAAGGGCGAGCATCGGACGTTCGGAATACCCAGCAAGAGCTTGCCCAGCGACCTTTTTCTTAGCAAAGACGTGTCCTGCCTCAAAGAATCGGAGATCAGGACGTTGCCGCGTAATGTTTCGTGCCACAGCATCACACGCCCCAAAGACGAGATCCTGCCGCAGCGTATCTAGGTCAGTACTCAACGGATTAAGGAGCGTCACCGCCTCCTCAGAAAAAAGCCCCTTTCCGACCTCGCCATTGGTAAGAGAAAGCGACATTATCTCCTGAAATCCCGCCCCGACCAGAAGGTCTTTCACCGCCTCAAGACGCGGCGCACGATAGGAATTCCGCGAGTCAAGAGCAAACGCAATCCGATTCTCTCCCAACGGTGGGAAGCCTCCCAGACGCAATAGCTCCTCGACGATATCTGCCTCGCGCGTCACATCAATACGATAATAGGGGACACGCAAGTGCCACACACCATTGCCAAGATCCTGATGCGCTATCTCTAGACCATCCAAGATCTTAATCATCTGTTCACTAGACATTTCATACCCCAAGCGCTCGCGCACACGCTGCAAATCAATATCCACCTCGTGCGGTGTACAAGGTACTGGATAACAATCGATCGGCGCGCCGTCTACCCTCGCTCCCGCATACTCCACAAGCAGCTGGGCTGCACGACGCAGCGCATAGGGGGTAAATTGCGGATCTATCCCACGTTCAAAACGGAACGACGCATCGGTATTCAAACCGTGGTAACGCGCCGTCTTACGCACCGACACGGGTTGAAAGACAGCTGCTTCGAGGAAGAGGTCTGTCGTAGTATCCGTAACCCCCGAGTGCAATCCCCCAAAGACCCCAGCTAAGCAAAGAGGTGTATCTCCATCGCAAATACAGAGATCCTCACCCCGCAACTTACGTTCCTTACCATCAAGCGTGGTAAATGGCGTCCCCTCTGGGAGGGTTCGCACAGTAACCTTTTTTGTACCAAAAGCTTTCAAATCAAAGGCATGGAGCGGATTCCCTACCTCGTGCAAAACGTAGTTGGTAATGTCCACAACATTGTTGATCGGTCGCACCCCAATGGCCTGTAATGCCTGTTGCATCCATGCTGGCGAGGGGGCTACCTTTACCCCACGCAACGTCAATCCGCTATAACGAATACAACGCGCTGCATCTATCTCCCCCAATGCGATAGCCGTAGCAGAAGGTTGTTCAGACAAGGGGGCTACCTCTGGCAAACGTGCCTTACAGGGCGTGGTAAGGTTCTGGTAAGCAGCCCAATCGCGCGCCACACCATAGTGCGACATGGCGTCGGCTCGGTTCGCCGTCAATCCAATTTCAAAGATGGTATCCCCCTCACTAGGATAAAGCTCTGCCAATGGCGTCCCCACCTTCGTTTCCGCTGGAAGCACCATAATGCCGTCGTGCGAATCTCCAATCCCGATCTCATCCTCGGCACACAACATCCCCTCCGAGACCTCGCCTCGCAACTTAGATTTCTTGATGGTAAAGGTATTCCCCTCCTTGTCCTGAAGCCTAGTCCCGATAGTTGCGACCACGACCTTTTGCCCAGCCGCCACATTCGGAGCACCACATACAATCCGCAAGGGCTCGCCTCCTACAGAGACCTCCGTACAGTGCAACTTGTCAGCATTGGGGTGCTGCACGCACGAGAGCACCTCCCCCACCACCAAGCCTTGGAAACGCTGGGCTGCCGAGGGAGTCTCTTCCTCGTGCTCCACTTCCAATCCGATAGCCGTAAGAGCGTCAGCAACCCCCGTCACCTCTGGACACGGGGTGAGGTATTGCGATAACCAACGAAAAGATACTTTCATGATTTCTTCTTTGGTGTCGAGGTTATTTCCTTCACTTGAGAACGAGAGATATACACAATGCCTTTTTCCTGCTTATAGGTGTGTGCTGGGTCTTGCAATACGTAGAAATAGACACCATCGGCGAGCTCCCGACCGTGCTCGTCAGTGCCATCCCAGATCACATGCTTTGCGACCACCTGATATACTAACGCTCCACCACGATTAAAGACCGAGAAAGTCAGAGGTTGTGTGCTTTCCAACTCGAGCGTATCGTTTATCCCGTCATTATTCGGAGTAAAGATATTCGGCATCTGTTTCTGCGCTCCCTGCTGCGCGGCTAAAGGTTGCGAAAAGAATAGAACCCAGAGCCCAGACAATAAAAAACAGAGGAAGAGACGAGTGGTAACACGCATAGTAGTAGCAACCAATTAAGCAGTGGGCAAAAAAAGCCCGTGGACAAATTTATATATTTTTGGTGAGTCGCTGCACCAAGTGGAAATTATTAAAGAACTCCTTCCCCACCACACGCGCTATAGTGTAAACAGGAATCGCAAGAAACATCCCCAACATCCCTGCAAGACTCCCCGCCATGAGCAACACAATAAAGATTTCCAACGGGTGCGCATGAGCACTACTCGAGTAGATGTAGGGCTGGAGTAGGAAATTATCCAAGAAACGTATCGCAATAAATACCACGGCTATCAGGAGCAACAACTTCCCAATCCCCATAGGTACACTCCCCGCAGTATACATAGCCAGCGGAATAATCATGGCTATCCCCAACGAAATTAACGCCCCAACATAGGGGATCACATTCAGCACCCCCGCCAACACACCTATCACCAATGCTGTGTTCAACGAAAGCCGCAAGACAAGCATCCCGATGACTGTCAAGATCGTGATAATCACACTCTCTATCGCGAGCCCAATGAAGTAGCGACGCAAAAGGGACTCGCTACGGGAGACCGCATGCCGTATATTCTCTTCGTAACGCTCTGGAAAAAAGAAGGTCAATCCTCGCAAGAATAAACCATCCTCTTTCATAAAGAAAAAGGCAATGAATGCAACAGAGAAAACTGCCACCAACATCTCAGTAAGAAACGAAGCTGTGGAGGAAAAGAGGTTTTGAAAAAGCTCGACATTTAATAGCGAATTCGCCTGCTGCTGGATAGCGTCTAGGATGGAAAAAGACTCTGCATTGGAAGGGATCAACTCCGCTATCTGCGCATCGAGCAAGGCTAAAGGCTCTGATGCAGAACGTAGAATCTCATTGAGATCCACTCCCCTCAACACTTCAAACTGCTTGGTTATTAGTGGGAAGAATAGCCAGAAAAGAATACCAAAAAAAGCAAAGATCGTCACCAAGGCAATAGCAGCCCCGAGTGAGGTAGGGCAGCGAAAACGACCCACCCGTATACGCCCTAACAACAGCACCAACGGACGCCCCATGAGTGAAACCACCATAGCAGTAATGATGTACCATACAATGCTATGAAATAGCCACAAAAAATACCCCACCACCGCTATCGAAACGGCAACGATGATATAACGCGCTAACTTGTTCACTCCCCCTGCAGATCCTACCATTCTCGTCATGTTCTATTTGCAAAGGTAGTACTTTCATCTAAGCAAAAAATCCCTACCTTGTGCTCAAACAAGAGGAGGTTGAAAAGATGTTTATCGTACTAGAAGGCACCGACGGTTGCGGAAAAACCACTCAAGCCCAATTATTATGTACACACTTCGAAAACACTGGACGACGTGTAGCGCACTATCACTTCCCTATTCTAGAGAATAATGTTTTCGGAGAACTGATCGCCTCCTATCTCCGCGGCGAATTTGGAGATATAGCAAGCCTATCTCCGAAGCTCATCGGGGCGCTCTACGCCGCCAATCGACGTGATATGCAGCCCCTCCTCCGCGCAGCGCTTGAGGATGATGCCGTCTTGGTTGTCGATCGTTACTATGCCTCTAATCTGGCCTATGCTGGAGCAAAGGTTGCAGCAGCAGACGAACGCGACGCACTGATTCGCTGGCTCATCCGCACGGATCTCGAAAGCTTTAGAAACCTCGAGCCCGATCTCACGCTATTCCTAGACGCCCCCCTTCGTTTCTCGATGTCCGTCAATGCACAACGCAACATCACTCAAGACCGCGCCTACACCGAAGGGAAACAAGACATCCACGAGGCGAAAGCTGAATATCAGGCACGTGTACAGGAGGTTTACCGTTCCCTCGGCTTATACCTTCCTCACTACGACATTATCGAATGTGGCGATGGACAGGGAGGTATGCGCTCAAAAGAGTCAATAGCAGCGACCATTTGGGAACGGGTGGAAGGGCTTCGTCGTCGTTAATCCACAACGCTACTGTCCCAAAAGAGTGTGTCCGTGTCACTGGATCTGGTAGAGGATGGGGAGCGTATAAATCTTTATATATTGCTAAATAGAGTACTACCCACGGGGTGGGATAGGGGTAGCTCGGGTCTACAAAGACTCTACACGCGATCTATACGCGCTCTACAAGCGCTCTACACGCCCGGAACACCCTGCAAATTCGGCAGAAAAACAGGGAGTATATTGACGTATTAAATTACTTCTGTACCGAATTATTTAGCCAAGTATACCGAAACAGTGATTTGCATTTCCTAAAGTTGTAGCATGCACTGTGGGTATAAAGAATGGGCGGTAGGCGGAGAAATAGGAAAACTGTTACATACGGACAGTATCCAAGCACACTCTACACCTCTTCCAATCTATTGAGTAGGCGCACCAAGGCGCGCCCCATGGCGTGGGCTAAATTCACGGGTTGGAAATCCGCCCGTGAGTAGATCGACCTTTCCACGATAGATAGAAAAATCTACTTGGTGTACATCAGCCTCGAGAACATTCCACAGCGGACGATTGTGTCGCAGCGTATTGCACGCATCATGCACAAGCTCGTTGAGTAAAAGGTGTTGGAATCCTGCGCGCTCCATCCCGAGCGCCAGACCTCCAGCACCAGCAAAGAGTTCTATCGACGTAAAGGAACGGGAGGGATGGGTAGTCAGTTCGGAGTCCCAAGAGGAGTGTTCGTTATCTATTAGTTGAAACATTACGGTACTGTATCAATCGGATACTGACCACACCCTTCAGACACACTCTTTTTAGATACTCTTTAAGGGGAGTAAAAGCGCGTTTACCCCCTCAGTCGTTCCTCCCAGCGCCAAGCGTCGCGAAGGGCATCTTCTAGCGTGAATTCAGGACGCCACCCAAGTAGACGCCAAGCCTTGGAAATATCTGCCCACACCTCGGCAACATCCCCCGGACGACGTGCACCCAAGCGATACTGCACGTGCTTACCCGTCACACGCTCAAAAGTATCTACAATCTCGAGCACCGACACCCCTCGCCCAGCACCGATGTTCACGAAATCCATATTCTCTTCGCGCTGTGTACGTTCCAAGAACTCGAGCGCAAGGACGTGAGCACGTGCAAGATCACACACGTGAAAATAGTCCCGCAACGGCGTCCCGTCTGGTGTCGGATAGTCTGACCCAAAGATCGTTAACTCGGGTAATACTCCACAAGCTGTTTGTGTAATATAGGGTAAGAGGTTGTTGGGGACTCCTTGTGGAAACTCACCTAAAAAGCCCGACGGGTGTGCTCCTATCGGATTGAAATACCGTAGCGCCAAACAACGGAACTCCTTATACGCCGCAGCGACGGACTGTAGGATCTCCTCTGCCATAATCTTAGTCGCACCATAGGGCGAGGTAGGTACTGCACGCGGCGTCGCCTCCGTCACTGGCAAAGCCTCTGGATCACCGTATATGGTAGCCGAACTAGAGAAGACAAAATGCGAAATCCCAAAAGCTTGCGCCATTTCAAGAACCGTAAGCAAGCCATCAAGGTTATTACGATAATACTTCAATGGTTGGCGTACCGACTCTCCCACCGCCTTATGCGCAGCAAAATGGATAATCCCATCAATGGTAAAGACCTCGTCAAAGACGCGTGCCAACTCCTCTCGATGAGCACAATCTGCCTGAAAGAACTGAGGCTCAACACCACTAATCCGTTTAATAAGACGCAAGACCTCTGGACGCGAATTACTTAGGTTATCGACAATCACGACCTCATACCCCCGCTCTTGCAACGCTACCACCGTGTGAGAACCTATATATCCCAAGCCTCCAGTAACTAGTATACACCCCTTTTCATCCATCATTATACGAGTTCAAAATCTACTATCCGCCGCTCCAAGTCAGTATGCTTTACACGTACCCGTACAGGGTCACCCAACCGAAAGACTCGCCCCGTACGGTTACCCCGCAAAAGGAACTCGTCTGCCGAGTATAGGTAAAGGTCATCTTCAATATCGCGAACGCTCACAAGCCCCTCACACTTCGAATCGACAAGTTCCACATAAAAACCATAGTCAGTCACCCCGGAAATAACCCCCGAAAATACCTTACCATAAAAACGCGACAGATACTCCACCTGTTTATACTTGATCGAGGCTCGCTCGGCATCGGCTGCCCTCTTTTCTTGTTCAGAAGCCTGCCAAGCAGCCTCTTCCAATACCGACGCCTTGGTAGGATTCCCATGCTCCAAAACCGAGGTTAGGATACGATGCACCAGCATATCTGGGTAGCGTCGAATGGGCGAAGTGAAATGCGTATAATCCTCAAACGCCAAACCGAAATGCCCGATATTATTCGTCGAATAGATGGCCTTCTCCATAGATCGCACCCCGAGGATATCGACAAAATGCTTCTCTGCCCTACCCTCAAAAGCATGGAGTATCGTTCCCAAAGCCTTGCCATCAAACCGTGCAGGATCGCCCTTATAGGGCACGCCAAGCTTGGCAATAACCCGTAAAAAGCCTTCGAGTTTCTCAGGACGTGGACGCGCATGCACTCGATAAACAAATGGATACTCTTTGTCCCCCTTGCGTGCATGCCCCACGAACGTGGCGACCGTGCGATTTGCCAACAACATAAACTCTTCGATCAGCTGGTGCGACTCTGTATAAAGCACGGGTTCTACCCCGAGTGGGACTCCCTTTTCATTCAACAAGAAACGCACCTCGGTATCCGAGAAATCTACCGCTCCTTGTGCAACGCGCTCGCGACGAAGCGCCTGTGCAACGCGATTCAGCTCGCGGAGGGGGGACTCCCACTCCGAGCTCTCACCTTCAAGGATCTTCTGCACCTCCTCGTATGTGAAGCGACGCTCAGAACAAATCACACTGCGTCCCATCCACGTATCCAAAACGCGCCCCTTACCATCCATTGTAAAAAGCACGGAATAGGAAAGCTTATCCTCGTTGGGACGCAGTGAACAAAGCTCGTTGCACAGTCGCTCGGGAAGCATCGGCACGGTACGGTCGACCAAATAAACCGACGTGCCACGCGCCTGCGCCTCTTGGTCGATAATATCATCGGGATGGACATAATAGGTCACATCGGCAATATGTACCCCGATCTCAAAGCGATCCTCCCCCACAACACGGAACGAAAGCGCATCGTCATAATCTTTAGCAGTAACTGGGTCGATGGTGAATGTAGACACCCCACGAAAGTCACGCCGCTGAGCTATCTCTGCCGCGGAGATCTTACTACTCAACTTTTCTGCAGCACGCGAGACCTCTTCTGGATAGGTATAGGGAAGGTCATACTCTGCCAAGATAGCATGCATCTCCACCTCGTGCGTACCACTACGTCCAAGCACCTCGACGATTTCACCATCGGGGTAACGCTCATCCTCGTGCCAATCTTTGAAACGAACACGCACCTTCATACCATCTTGCTTGCGCCCTCCAGCAGGCATACCGACAGCAATTGCCTTGAAAGCGGCACGAGAGGATGGCACGACAAATCCATAACGTCCTTGTATATAAAGCGTCCCGACGTAATACTCGCGCGCTCGCTTCACAATCTCTACCACACGCCCCACAAGTCCGTTGCCACGACGCGCCTTGTGGTAGACCACCCGCACAGTATCACCCTCCAAGACGTGTACACCACCCCGCGGATCAACCTGCACTAGCGTCCCATCCTCCAGAGTCACGTACGCCTTACGCTCCTTCGGAAAAGACGTAAAAGCACCCAATGCCTCCAGCGGAGGATTAGCCAACATATAGCAACCGTGCGCCACACGACGCAAATACCCCTGATCGGAGAGCTCCCCCATCACCATATCAAAAAGGCGCTGTACCCCCCGATCTTTGATATGAAAGAAACGAGCAAGGAGGCGATAATTCAACTCCTCCTGCGGATGAGTCATAGCATACTCTACGACCCACTGTGTAGCATCCCTCTTGGAGATACTCGGACGAAGGCTCTGACGTCTTGACATTCAACAAAAAGTCCTTTCTCTAAAAAATATAGGAATCGGAGAGACAAAAAGCTCTGTGAAAAGAGCCCTACCTCAGGGTTGAGAAATCAAGTCCTATCCGTACAAAAGGCGAAAAGAAATGCGCCTGTACAGACACAACAACTGCAAACAAGAACACAAGAAGCAAACCCTTCTTCAGCATATCCAACTATTTTCCAATACCTCTACTAGAAGGCAAGGTACAAAAAAGGGGAGAAATCTACTCTCTAAAAAATAAGGGGAAGCTTGCGCCTCCCCCCTATTCAATCACATCTTCTTAGAACAATACACCACAAGCTCAGTCATTCACCCAATAACGTCCCATCAGAAAAACTGAAACTGTGTGTAACGTCCATCACTCTAGAATCTATAGGCATAGGAGATGCAAAAACCTGTATTGAACATCTTGACATTGTCTCCTGTCATAACATTCATAAAGCCACGCTCCCAGGACAGGGAAAGCTCATGACCTACTATACGTACTCCACCATGTGCACGGAACAAAACATCAGAACGAGATCCCAACAGATTCATATCGAAATCCTCCCGCTTCTTATCTCCTAACTTCTGCCATCCCTTCAAAGCGTAAGCATACACCGCGCCAGCGCCAATAAATACCCCTGTATTGTAAATGGTAAGTGGCAAGTTGAGCATTGCAGGAACATCTATGTAAAGTAAGGATTGCTCCAACTTAGATTTCTCCCCCCCCATATCGAATTCGGCACCACGCATCGAAAGCTGTACAGCACCTTCTACCTCAAACGGCATGGCTGGAACAGACGATGTAAACCCCATTCCCCCTTGGAAACCCGTGGTCATAGAAGAAGAAACCCCCTCCACACCACTAAGCGAATAGGATGGGAAAGAGACTCCCACACGTACAAAGGGCGAGAAATACTGCGCCTGTGCAGACAAGACGGCAACCAGTGACAAGAGAACCAAGAATAAACCTTTCTTCATCATGCTCATTTAACTTTAAGTTATAAACTGGATGCAAGGTACAAAAACTTCTCCCATTCTCACGCACCATCAAAAAAGGATACTGTCCTACACAGTGTGTAAAGAAGCTACCTATCTTCAGGTTCACCACTGTTTTTTATACGCATAGTGTGCATACTGCCACTTCAGGAAATCCTAAAGCACTATTTCTATACGACAAACTAAACAGTACGGTATACAAATAACACGAATACGTATAGAATATAGGGTGTTTTGGAGTAGGTAATTTTACCTAATTTAGTACGTGTAGAGTACGTATAGAGTACGTGTAGCGTGCATGTAGCATTGGTGTACTCCGAACATGCCTTGTTTGGGGATAAGGAATTTAGGAATATATAAAGCGGCATAAGCTGTCCATTTCTTATCCGTTGCTGTGATGCTTATACACTCTTCTAGGACAGTATCAAAAAAAAGGGGAGACTACAGTCTCCCCTTATTCACTTCAACTTCTCAACAAATACTTTCACAGCTTAGTCATTCACCACTTGCATCTCATTGATCAGGCGATAACTCTCTGCGTATTTCTCTATAATGAACAAGACGTAACGGATGTCTACGTTGATACTTCGTTGATTCTTCTTTTCAAAGGCGATGTCACCACTGAGCGCCTCCCAGTTACCATCGAAAGCGCAACCGATCAGGTGACCTTTTTTGTTCAGTACGGGACTCCCAGAGTTTCCCCCCGTAATATCATTGGTCGTAATGAAAGCCACTGGCAACTCCCCCTTCTTATTCTGAAAATGATCATAATGTTTGAGAGAATGAAGCTCCTTTAAGCGCTGTGGTACCGCAAATTCGCTGCTAGAGGGATCATCCTTCTCAATCACCCCATCAAGGGTAGTATAGTGGTTATAATGCACCGCATCGCGCGGCGAATAGCTCTTCACAGTCCCGTAGCTCAGACGCATCGTCGAGTTGGCATCGGGATAAGATGGGGCATCGCCCAACATTTCCAAGCGTCCTGCAGTATAGCGCATCATAGCCTTGGCAAATTCCATATCAAGCTTGCCTGCATAGTCCATCTCCTTGTGAATCCAAGCTTGCGTACTCTCCGTAGCTAAATAACCTAGGTCTGCATCCAGTTTTTTCAAGGAAGGATTCTTAAGGAAAGCCTTCCACCGATTATAATCAGTAAGGAAGGAGGTGGCAAAGAGCTTGTCCACGTAAGCATCGATATTCCCCTTAAAATCCTTGGCAATCGTCTGGTAGAGAGGAGGATGGATCGAATCTGGGAGATTCTCCTTGTAGTACTTGAGAAGCGCCTTGGTTGTTTCACGATCCGTGGACGTGTCGTAATCTTTGTAGAAGGTCTCCTCAAGAGGCAAGTCTACCATCTTTTGGTAACGATGGAGGGTAGCCGTGTCATTGTCCTTGAGCGCCTTGCGCAGGCGAGCAAAACGGTTACCGTAAGCGATAAATTCCATACCACGGAAAAAGGTCTCGGTAGCAAAGTACTGTTTCAATTGCACGGGATTCAAGAGTAGGTTGGTACGCTCCACCTCCGCTAGTACATCGCCATACTTAGCCTTTCTATTGAGGTCTGCAGTCACCCAATTGTGGAATTCACGCTCTTCCTTCTGCTTTTCCGCTACAACATTGAGCTTTTGAAGAGCAATGGACTGTCCGATAGAGTTCTTCCAATAGTTGCTACTCTGTGCATACTTGGCAGCATACTTGATCCGCACGGCTGGGTCTGCCGCCATATGCTCTTTCCAGACCGCGAGCTTAACACCACGCACCTCTGCCAAGGCTTTGTTACGAATGTCGATAGTCTGTTTCACCTCCCAAGAGGACATGTAACGATTCGTCCGTCCAGGGTTTCCCATAACCATCGCAAACGAACCTTCTTCGTACCCCCCAAGTGAAATGGTGAGGGCACGCCGTGGCTTATAAGGGACGTTATCCTTGGAGTATTCCGCAGCTTCGTTGTTCTTGTCTGCATAGACACGGAAAAGAGAAAAGTCCCCCGTGTGGCGTGGGTACATCCAATTGTCGGTCTCTCCACCGAACTTACCAATAGCGGAGGGAGGTGTACCTACGAGGCGCACATCCCGAAAGACGTTGTAAACGAGAAGGTAGTAGACATTCTCGTTGTAATAACCCTTGATCTCAGCAGTATACTTAGTGCCCGCAGTTGCTGCCTTGACGATGGAGTCGCGACGCCCTGCCATAGCACGATCTCGCTGCATCATATTCAGGGTATCACTGAGTCCGCGCGTGAGCTCCGCCGTCACATCCTGCATCCGTACCAAAAGGGTAACCGTGAGTCCAGGAGTTGGGATCTCCTCGTCGAAACTCTTTGCCCAGAAACCGTCCTTTAGGTAATCGTGTTCTACAGACGAATGTTGCTGGATAGAAGCATAGCCACAATGATGATTCGTGAGGATAAGCCCTTGATAGGAAATAAACTCGCCCGTACATCCGCGTCCGAAACGGACAATCGCATCCTTGAGCGATGCCCCCGTTTCACTGTAAATGTGGCTTGCATCATATTCGAAGCCCATCTGTTTCATCTCCGCGAGGTTATACTTCTGCAAGAGGGGGAGCAACCACATTCCCTCATCAGCGAAGGACATAAAGGGAAGACACAGTAACCCAAGAAGGGCTAGGTAACATTTTCTCATAGTCTATTCACAGTTTAGTTAGACACTAGCAAAGGTAGGAAAACCATTTAGAATCATAGAAATACGAACACACCGTTTATTGGGTTATAGTAAAGGTTGTGGTGTATTCAGCTCGGTTTCCGACGGCATCCTCAAGCAGTAGGTATAGACGGTGCTCTTTCTGCGGAGCGAGCCTTGCAGTATCAAGTTGATACCAAATCTCCCCAGTCTTAGGCTCTCGTTCCCAGAGTACCCATTTTCCATCAATAGTCCCCGAGACACTCCGTACAGCAGTTCCAACATCCACAACCTTAAGATCAAAGCGATAGACTGGGGGAAGAGGGGCGTCGCGACACTCTTTGTCCCAATGCTTTGTAACAATGCGTGGCGGCACACTATCGCGAAGAAGGACGTAACGACCAAAGTCGCGGAGCTTACACTCAATCCCCCGCGCACTTCTCGTAGGAACAGCATAATAGCTATATCTTTTCTTTTTCTCGTCCCAACGCTCTAGATAAAGCTGTTCGAGGGGAATAGAGTCCCGTATAACCTCCTTGGGGATAAAGAAGGTCGTATTCTTACGAAGTGCCACCTGCTCGTTATGCAGGTGGTAAATAGGGGAGACGAAGGTCTTATCCTTAGAGGATGTAACGTCGCCCTGATAATGGAGGTCGGAAAAGAGCGCCCCCGCTGGGATAGACAGTTGATAGGCTTTGTTATTCACAATACCTCCTGTTTTCCAAGCAATAGCGGTACCAGTAGTCTTGTAGAGCGCTGGTCGTCCAGTCCCCTTTACCACGAGATACAGCTCGGCAGAATTGCCAGCACCATCCACCGCTCGAATCCGAAGATGATGCACCTCACCAGCGGCAAGCGTCAATAAACCGCGATTACGTGTCTGATACCGCGAGAGGAGATTACCAGGCTGTTGAAAAAGGAGATGAATACGTCGCCCCGTCTTAGCGCGAAAAGCGAAATCAATATGCCCGTCAGCATAAGAAGTCTCGTCGAAGGAGATCGCATTCAAATCAAAGTGATAAATACGCTCCTGATCGAGATAACACTCAAGCTCAGTAATATTGCACACAAGGCTTCTTTTATTCACAAAATCCGTTACTTCGACGCCCAACCCCGCCACACTGGATAAAGTAAGCGTATCGGGCACACGAAAGCGTTTTTCCCCCTTGTAGTAACGTGGTGTAAAGAGCTTGCGTCGGCTAAAAGAGGCTTCGTAGTCCTTCTCGTCAATACTATAAAGGTATAGGCTCTTAAAAGTGGGTGGCGTAGCATCCTCATAAGTGATGCCCGAGAGATAGGAATTGTAAGGTAAAGTACCGTTCTTCTGCCGCAACTCGAAGTGAAGATGCGGTCCCCCAGAGCTCCCTGTATTACCCGACCACCCCAAGAGATCGGCCTGCGAAACTGGAAACTTTCCAACGGAAGGGTAGAGCTCTATCTCCGATTTCTTATGGGCATACTGTTGCTCAACAACATAAGCCTCTAGGTGTGGCGCAAAAGCTTGGAGGTGACCATAGACCGACATCACGCCGCCATCATGCTGTACATAGATGCAGTTTCCATACCCAGTAGTAGAAACGTTGATCCGCACCACATATCCAGCAGCTACAGCGCGAACCACTTCGCCTTCAACGCTAGCAGTACGCATATCCGTCCCCGAATGAAAGTGACGCGAACGAATCGAGCCAAAACTCCCCGAGAGCGCAATCGGCATCGGCATCGGAGAGATATAATTGCCTCGCGGATAAAGACGCTTGCCCGTACTTTGGGCGTGTGTTGATAGTTGCAGCAATGTACTGACGACGGTCAGAACAAGAAAAAGGGATAATGTATACGCTTTCCTCTGCAACGGTTTCCTCATAGAGTTCCCCTCATAAAACGTTACACCGCAATTTCACCAGCAATGTGCGGATGCGCAACATAGTCGAGTATACGGAAATCCTCGTAGGTATAGTCCTCCAATGCAGGGTGAGTATGTAAAATCTCGAGAGAGGGAAGAGGATAAGGGGCACGCTGCAGCTGTTGCTGAATCGCATCGAGGTGGTTAACGTAGATATGCGCATCACCGAGAGTATGCACAAACTCCCCAACCTCTACCCCGACCGTCGCGGCGACAAGATGGGTCAATAGCGCATAAGAAGCGATATTGAATGGCACCCCGAGAAAGATGTCGGCACTACGTTGATAGAGCTGACACGATAGTTGCCCCTTAGAGACATAGAACTGGAAAAGGATGTGACACGGCGGTAGTGCCATCTGTTCGAGCTCCGCCACGTTCCATGCACTGACGAGCATCCGCCGAGAACTAGGATCGTTACGAAGCAAATTGAGGACATCAGCTAGCTGATCGATAGCTTGTCCATCCCCACCTTTCCACGAACGCCACTGACTTCCGTAAATTGGTCCGAGATCCCCATTCTCATCTGCCCACTCGTTCCAGATACGCACGCCATGCTCATTCAGATACGCGACATTGGTATCTCCATGTAAAAACCACAACAACTCATAAGCAATCGAACGCCAATGGAGCTTTTTCGTAGTAAGAAGGGGGAAACCTTGAGTGAGATCAAAGCGCATCTGATAACCGAATACCCCAAGGGTATCTATCCCAGTACGATTCTGTCTCCGTTCACCGTGGGCAAGGACATGACGAGCTAGGTCAAGATACTGCTGCATGGATTTATTTCTTAGCCCCCCGTTGCGGGATAGGACGGAAACTCTCGCCGACGATATGTATTGCTGGTGGTTCTCCGTAAGCAGTCTTGAACTCCGTCGACTTGATATAGATGATCGTTGCCTTCTTTTCCAAAGCCTTTTGTTGGAGCTGCATCATCGCCGAAGCTTCCAATTCTGCGGGCTTCGTTCTCTGCATATTACTTCCAGTCGTAAGAGTGACATCAATCTTTTCAACGGAGATCATCCCCTTGACGTCGCTCAG
Source organism: uncultured Bacteroidia bacterium (assembly GCA_963543925.1). Lineage (GTDB taxonomy): Bacteria > Bacteroidota > Bacteroidia > Bacteroidales > CAJPTX01 > Bacteroides_D. Next base: position 55,888 of record CAUUCP010000008.1, read on the forward strand.
CTTCTTCGTAATCCCCACGGTACGCCACGCCTCATTTACCGAGCTTGCGATCGCCCCAGATTCGTCAAGGGTAACCACCGTCCCATCACCATACTCTATTTTTTCCACAGAGTTCCGTGCTATAACATACTGCTTCTGTAACGATGGGAGGCGGTAGTGTAATGAATCATTGGTGAGATCTATCACGACAGCCTCCAGACTCTTACCATTACGTAAATACAAAAGATCCGTCTTCGTCTTTTGGGCAAAAGCAGTCGAAACAATAGTAATACACACCAACAACAAGCCACACACCAAGTATCTTCCTTTCATGATGCACTCCTCCGAAGTTTACTTCTCTCCACTACAAAAGTACAAATAAGAAAAATAGTAGGTGAAAGAAGAAACATTTTTTAGAGGACGCCGTATACAAGGGCGTATTGAGATAGAAAAGATGGCAATGAAAAGCCGAAAGGAGAAGTTTTTTGCAATCGTAGGCTGGATGGGAACAACGATGTCAATGGCAATGTACGTTTCCTACATACCGCAAATTGCAGACAATTTGGCAGGACACAAGGCTGCTCCTCTTCAACCTCTAGTTGCAGGTATCAACTGTATCCTTTGGATAAGTTACGGTCTCTGGGGGAAGCAGAAGGTGGATTGGCCTATAACGATAGCGAATGCCCCTGGCATCGTGTTCGGTTTTGTTGCTTTTGCTACAGCTCTTTAGCTTTTGTGCTAGTGTTCTATTTCAACCTCTCAGGCGCCTCTCAACCGGCGCCTTTTTTTATGCCCATAAAAGAGGCTTCTCTCAGTTCCAAGATAAAAAGACTTTGCCGCCTATAATCTCATTTCTTAAGTTAGACATCCTCTCCTAAAAAAATATATAAGTGGCAATATCATTACTTTCCTCTCGTCATTCCTCCAGCTTGCATCCTTCCCTTTTCTTGAAAGAGGATCATAATACACGATATACCATATCGTGATTGAAATCTCCTATTGTACACAAACAGTTCGTCGCTTAGGAGGAGTGAGCCAATAATACTTTTCAGATATTATACAACTATCCAGACCCTGATCATCAGTTGATGACAGACTATTAAATAGCACGGACAACACCCCTATAAAATACTGGACAGCAAATAAAATCGCCCCCATACCACCTTTCCACGTACAAAAACACAACAAAGTACAACGAAACGATACTGTCCTAAAAAAGTGTGTAAGCTCCACTTTTAGTAACTTGGTGTTGAA
>CAUUCP010000009.1:0-56748 GCA_963543925.1 uncultured Bacteroidia bacterium
GGATCTGGTAGGCGATCGGGGGCTTATGACGCTTTATGTATTCCTAAATATGCTAAGCGAGCTACGGGGTGGAGCGGAGTAGAGTGGGTGTAGAGCCTTTGCTCCCTTACTGTTCCGTCTATGTAGAGTCGGTGTAGCGTCTGTAAATTGGGTGGGGAAATAGGCTATAATATTGACGTATTTTATTATTTCAACATTGCGTTATTTAGTAAGTTGTATAGAAATAGAGATTTAGGATTTTCTAAAGTGGTGGTGTGGAATGGGGGGAAAAGAGCGGGCGGAAGACGGAGAAATAGACAGTGAAATAGACAGCCTGTTACCCACTCTTGTGGGCAATGTCTTTCAGAGAAAGAGTATCGAAAATCCCCTCCTTTTCCTAGCGATATGGGGGCGAAAAAGAGGGGGCTTTACCCCTGTTGTAGCCTTTCTGCGACAATTACCGAAAATATTTTTTATCCCCTTTGAACCTAGTTTCCGTCTGCCTTTGGGGGATGCGCCCCCTACTCTCCTGCTACGCAGCATTTTGTGTTAACGTTTTTTTTGAGAACTTGCATCATTCTTAATGTAAACCATTGACGATCATGAGAAAGACGTTGCACATCGTAGTAGCACTCGTGACATTGCTCTGGGCGTGGGGAGTGTCGGGGGTATTGGCCCAGTCGGAGACGGGACGCCCGTTCATCACGAAGTGGCGGGGAGAAAAGGGTAAAGAGTTGAAGATCCCGATTGTAGGGACGTACAAGATGGTGATCAAGGATGAGAGTGGGAATGAGAAGCTGAATGCGACTGTAACCGTCGAACATGGGATGTATCCCTACATCTTTACTCCTACGGAGGACGGAATTTACACCGTAGAGGCAGGACCTGAGGGGGTGAGGCGTATGGAGACGAGAGAACGCTATACTGGTAATGAATTTATTCCTGTAAGCAGTTGCGAAGCTTTGCTCGAAGTTATCCAGTTCGGAACGGTCGCATGGGACTCGATGAACTATATGTTCAAACTGTGTAAGAACATGACCTTCTCAGCAGGGATCGACACCCCAGACCTATCCAAGGTGACCGACATGGTGGCAATGTTCTCTGGCTGCTCCTCATTCAACCAGCCGATAAATAATTGGAATGTGAGCAACGTGACCGAAATGTGGGAGATTTTCGACGGCTGCTCCGCATTCAACCAGCCGCTAGATAACTGGAACGTGAGCAAATTGACCGACATGAAGGGGATGTTCAGCGGCTGCTCCTCATTCAACCAGCGACTAGACAACTGGAACGTGAGCAACGTGACCAATATGGGATGGATGTTCAGCGGCTGCTCCTCATTCAACCAGCGACTAGACAACTGGAACGTGAGCAATGTGACCAACATGAGTGGGATGTTCAGCGGCTGCTCCTCCTTCAACCAGCCGATAAATAATTGGAATGTGAGCAACGTGAAAGAGATAGAGTGGATGTTCAAGGGCTGCTCCGCCTTCAACCAGCCGCTAAATGACTGGGACGTGAGCAACGTGACCAGCATACGCGAGATGTTCCGTGGCTGCTCCGCCTTCAACCAGCCGCTGGATAAATGGGACGTGAGCAAAGTGACCGAAATGTATGCGATGTTCGAGGACTGCTCCGCCTTCAACCAGCCGCTAAATGACTGGGACGTGAGCAAGGTGACCGATATGGGATGGATGTTCAAGAACTGCTCCGCCTTCAACCAGCCGCTAGACAAGTGGGACGTGAGCAAGGTGACCTACATGGGTCACATGTTCCGTGGCTGCTCCGCTTTCAACCAGCCGCTAGACAAGTGGGACGTGAGCAAGGTGGAAAACATGGAAGATATGTTTGAGGACTGCTACGCATTTAACCAGCCGCTGGGCTCATGGAAGATAAAAACAGTAGTAGGCGAGCTTGGCGAAACCGCGATAAGCCCATCGAACTATTCCAAAACGCTCGTCGGGTGGGCAGGGCAAACGGATATCGCGGGAAGTCTCAACTTCAGAGGGAATGTTAGGAATCTAATTTACAACGACGAGGGTAAGGCGGCTCGACAAAAGCTCATCGACAAAGGATGGAATTTTGAAGGGGATATCTACCAAGCCAGTGGCGTATCCATTACCCCCCGTTCCTTACTCCTTGTACTCAACAAAGAATGCACACTGCCCTTGGAGAAGTGGGGCGTAAAGGACACAGAAGAGGTCAAACTATCGACTAACACGGAGGGGATCATCTCCTACGAATGGACTGCAGACAAAAAGGGGGTGCAGATCAAGGGGCTCAAGGAGGGAACGTGTAAACTCACCGCTACCATTGCAGCCAAACCTGGGGTGCATGAGCAGACCTATATCAGCACCTGCGAGATAGTGGTCTACGTCCCCATAGAGCGCATCACCATCAGCCCTGCAAGCAAGACCCTAAAGGTCGGGGAGGAGTTCACGTTTACAGCCCATATCTTTCCAGAGAATGCTATGAAAAGAGTGGTGAAGTGGGGACCTTATGATTCCGAGATCTATAAAGTAGACAACAATGGGAAAGTAACTGCTAAAAAGACAGGGACGTGTCGGATCTATGCAGAAATCAATGAATATGGACGCGAGATCTATGTAATATATGAGGTGACTGTAGTAGACGCGATAGCCCCTATTGCCAGTATCACAATTCCTGAAAAACAGACCCTCACGGTTGGTACAACCATCCCATTGATAACGGTAGTAAAACCCGACAATGCCGAACAGGGGCTTGTTTGGAGCAGCTCCGACCCCGAAATCGCTACCGTAAGCGAAGGCATCGTTTGGGGAAAGAAGAAGGGAGAGTGCACCATTACCGTAAAAAGCCTAGACCCGAACTGCTCGATAACCCAAGAGTGTAAAATCACCGTATGGAAACCAAGCAACGTAACCCTTACTCAGCCGACAAACGGTAAGATCGCCATCGAGGGGCACGCTACGGCGACCTCAATAATCGTAGCACAGGGGACGACATTGACGGTAACGGTGACGCCCGACGAGGGCTACAAGCTAAAGAGTCTAACGGCTGGCGACAAGGATATCACCGCGACGAAGGAGTTCACCATAACGGAAGATACGGAAGTGAAGGCGGTATTTGAGAAAAAGACCTTTGTTGTAACTACCAGCGTCAATGACGAAAAATGGGGTTCGATAGAGCTGACGGGTGCATCCGACCTGACGGCCGTACCGTACGATACAGAGCTGACCGTAAAGATTACTGAGAACAAGGGGTACGAGCTGAAGGAGCTCAAAGCGAATGACGAGGATATTACCAAGACTAAGAAGTTCATCGTAAAGGCAGCTACGGAAGTAAAGGCGGTGTTTGAGAAAGAGCAAGGGGGTGCGGTAGAGGACGCGCTATTAGCAGGCATCGTCGTAGCGCCGAACCCGTTCGCCGCGCAGCTGCGCATCCTGAATCCCGAGGGGGTCGTAGTGCGCTATGAGCTAGTCAATGGCGCAGGGGTAGTCGTACGTTCGGGGGCGCTTTCTGAAAAAGAGGTTGTGGTGGATACAGAGGCACTGTCCGCAGGGGTTTATTTCGTGCGTTTAGAGGCGCAAAATGGCGCGAGGAAGAGCGTAATGGTATCTAAGTAGCTCTCAAGTCTTTTATCGAATAAATTGCCGCCTTTCTGTCGTTTTGGCAGAGGGGCGGTTTTGTTTTACTAGCGAGGTAGTAGGAAGGGGAGGTATTTCCACTTTTCCCCTATCACATCTATGGGTAACATTTTAGGGGATATGCAAAGCTTCTATAAGCTCCTGCTCTCCTATCAAGGTCATGTTAGGAGAGTATAAAAAAGCCTCTCTCCGTCTTGGAGAGAGGCTAGTCCTAGCGACAACTCTAGTTTACTTCAGCTTCTTGCGGATGTTTGCAGGTACCGCGTCCTTGTGCACTACAATATTCATGGTTTTGTAACGAACGAATGCCTCGGAGGCATAGAAATAGCCCTTGTAGGGACCATTTTCCGTCCAGCTATTCTTTACCTTGTAGTACTTCGTACCATTCTGGTCTTTGGCGATCCCGACAATCACCATTCCGTGGTCGTCGGTCGTCTCCCAATTATCAAATGCCTGCTGACGAAGCTCTTGGGTAATCTTCAGTTCCGGGACAGGCTGTACGATACTGTCAAACCACTGGTCCTTTTCCTCTTTAGAAAGCGAAGACCACTTGAGAGCTTCCATCCCCGCCACTTCCTCGGTAGGTTCTTGTGGGATTATAGCGATGCCCTTCTTCCACATAAATCCTTTTTCGCTCACATCACTCCCCCACGCTACGGAATATCCATTGTTAAGGGCATTGTCGATGATACTCATCATTTCATCCAACGGCACATTTTGCACAGAAGCACGACGCCAGTTGTCTTGAATTTCGAGGATGAATGGTTCGTAGAAGGGGTGATGCGTGTAGGAGGTGTAGGACTCGTAATCGTTGTAATTAAGCCCGAGGCTCTCGCTATAGCTCTTGGGGGTGTACTTTTTCCCCTTGTAGGTGAATTCCGCAGGGATTTGCCCTAAATAGGCTGCGAGGACGGCATCATATCCACGTAGCCAAGCTGTGGAAAGGTGCTTATTACCGTTTTTATTGACCGCATCGACGTAGGCACGCAAGATGTTATCTAACTCTTCGTGGGTGTGGTTCGTCTCGCCATATTCGAGTCCTTTGTAGGCCTCCTCGGGGACAATACCGTACTTTTTCATGACTTGGAAGACGTCGCCAAACGAGCCGCCTGGGGAGAACTCGACAGTACCGTGGTAACGTACGTAGGACTCCGCCTTGTCGTGGTAGTTATTATAGACAACGAACATTTCGGAGAGGTCATATTCCCCTTTCTTCATCCGCAGCAATTCCGCTTCAATAAAGCTGAGAGCGGAGAAGCTCCAACAAGTCCCCGACCTGTGCTGATCTTTTACCGAGGTTTGTGGTACAGTGACCACGTCGGTAAATTGGAACTTTGTGGCTTTGTCTTTCTTGCTATCCTGTGCGTGGACAAACGAGGTCGTAAGCCCCACCACTGCTAGGAAAGCGCATGATGCTAAGGTTTTCATTCTCTATAAATTAGTTTGTGAGAAACGTTCGTTAGAATACCTCGTTAGGGGCAAGGCTGCGCGCCCGCTCGAGATCCTCGGGGGTATCGACGGAGGTGGACTCGTCGGCGACCGTCACCGTCTGGATAGCCAAGCCATGGTAGAGCCACCCGAGCTGCTCGAGCCCTTCGCACTGTTCGAGGAGTGATGGAGCAAGGCTTTGCAAATTGCGCAGCGTATTGCTACGAAAGGCATAGATGCCGATGTGTTTCAGATAGGGGTAATTGACCTTGTTGCGTTGATAAGGGATAACGCTCCGACTAAAGTAAAGGGCACGCCCTAGGGCATCTACCACGACCTTGGGAGCATTGGGATTGGTTACCTCCTCATCTAGGCGAAAAGGACGCACGAGGGTTGCGATGTCGACGCTTGGGTTCTCAAAGGTTTGTACGAGTTGCTGGATGGGCGTTTCGTTGAGAAAGGGTTCATCGCCCTGAAGATTAACCACTACGTCGTAGGGCTCGGCAGAAGAAGATTCGACAGCCTTGAGCGCCTCGATACACCGACTCGTCCCACTCGTATGTTCCGTGCTCGTCAGGACCACTTCTCCGCCAAAAGCGCGCACGGTCTCCGCGATTCTCGGGTCGTCAGTCGCCACAACCGCTTTTCCTAAAGCTCGTACCCCACGGCGATACACCCATTCAATCATTGGGTGTCCGCCTATCTCTTTAAGGGGTTTCCCCTCCAATCTTGTGGAGGCATACCGTGCAGGAATTAGAGCAATCACCTTCATTTGTTGCTATAAAAAAGACGAAATACGCCTACCACAAAGATAGTAACGTATTTCGTCCTAAGACCACTAATCCTTTGTCGCCCTATTTTCCGAGCTTCTTTGCCACCTGCGCCAACATGTCGCGCGTCATCGATGCTAAATCCCACTTAGGAGCCCAGCCCCACTCGGCTCGCGCACAGGAGTCGTCTAGGGAGTTTGGCCAGGAACGTGCTATGGCCTCACGTACGGGGTCAACCTCATAACGCATCCGGAACGAAGGGATCTCCTTCTGGATAGCAGCGCAGATCTCTTCTGGTGCAAAGCTCATTGAGGCAACATTGAAACTATTGCGGTGCTGGAGCTTTGAGGGATCGGCTTCCATCAACTGTACTATACCATCCAGGGCATCAGGCATATACATCATATCCATGTATACCCCTTGTGGGATCGGGCAGACGAACTCTTCACCCTTGACAGCGGCGTAGTAGATCTCTACGGCGTAGTCCGTGGTACCGCCGCCGGGGAGGGTAACGTAGCTAATAATCCCTGGGAAACGCACACTGCGCGTATCGACACCGAAGCGCGAGTGATAGTAGTCGCTGAGCAACTCTCCAGAGACCTTGCACACGCCATACATCGTATTGGGTCGCATGATGGTATCCTGCGGCGTTTTGTCCTTAGGGGTATTATTGCCAAAAGCCCCGATAGAACTTGGTGTGAAAACAGCGCAACCGAGCTCCTTAGCGACATTGAGCGTATTGAGCAATGCCCCCATATTCAGCTGCCACGCGAACTCGGGACGCTGCTCTCCGAGTGCAGAAAGAAGCGCAACGAGGTTGAAGAGGGTATCTACCTTATATTTCTTTGCCAAGGAGGCGATAGCTTGCGCATCGGTCGCATCGGCGGTTTCAAACGGACCCGCAGCCGCTAAGACGGGATTGGGTTTAAGATCTGCGGCTATGACATTTTCCACACCGTATACCTTACGCAAATGGGGGACAAGCTCCGAGCCGATTTGTCCTCCCGCTCCTAGCACCAAGATCTTTTTCATTGTATTACAAGGTTTCTTTTTTCAAAGATTTCACATCGCAAAGATATACACCCTGTACGAATACGACTATGCGCAGTATTCTGGAAAAAGAATCCGATTGAGGTGTGGGATAAGCTCTCGCGTCCTATTCATGGAATAATACGTACCGTCAAACGATATCACGGGTTCTATTCCATAACGAGAGCTTCCGAGAAAGAGCTCCTGCGAATGCAGGACATAGTCTACGCCGAGGGGTTTCATCTCAAAACCATATCCTACTTGGCGCGCCAAGATTTGTAGAATTTCGCGAAAAGGGTCGAGCGCCAGCCCCTCCGTGAGGGGGGGGGTAGTAATCGTGTTGTTATTGAGGCAATAGAGATCGCGCTGCGCGGTCTGTACAATCCGTTCCGAGGTGTTGTAAAGTACACAATCTGAGCATGCCAAACGCTTACTCATCATCTCACACCCCCACACGAGAGGGTCGGCAAGCCAACGCAGCGCAGTATTTTCTTTCGGGACTCGAAGATCGCGACGATAGGAAATAATCTTTGCTGGAGCAATCTGGGGGTCGAAGAATTGCCCCTCCAAGGGCAACGCCTCGATAAGGAGCGAGGTCGTGGGACGCGATTCTCCGAAGACATCGTCGTAGTACCGAATGAAGATCGAAAAGCGGACAAAGGCATTCCGATGGTAACGATTTTTCTGTAACAAATCTGTCATCGTCTTGCGCAAGAGCTCCTCTGATAGGAAGGCGAAATCGGGAAACTTAGCCAGTTCAAGCGACTGTAACAGATGTTCGTAATAGAGCCCAAAATAAGGCACGCTACAACCATACGCACGTACCGAAAAGGTGAAGCCAACTTGGAAAGCATTCCTCCAGTCGTCCAGCGTAAAGATTGGGTCGTTGACAAAATAGTACTTCCCATCTAGCCAACATTGCATGCGTGGCGGCTTCTTTATACGACGATAGGGCCAATGTTCCTCTACCATAGCTTACCGTTTTTCTGGCATCGCCTCAGCGGTCATGCGAACGAGGTCAAACGCTCAAGAAATTCAAAGAACAACTTAGGTTCTATCGCCACCACGGGATAGACAAAACCATAGAGAGCCCCGTAAAAGTGCGCATTGTGGTCGATATTATCCATTCCACGGCGCGCCATATACCACGAATAGAGCAGATAGACACCACCGAGCACAATCCCAGGCAAGCCGACAAGCCCGAACAAATAAAGCTTACGCCACGGCGCAAAGAATATTGACGCAAAGACCAAAGCGGAAACACCTCCAGAGGCACCTACACTCACGATACGTCGATCTTTACGAAAGAGCAAGCTAAAAAGCCCCGCGGTAATTCCTCCCCCGAAATAAAGGAAGAGGAACTGTACTCGTGGAAAAGATAGAATCCCTATTTCGTAGAAATAGGAGAACTGATAGACAAGGGCGCTCCCAAAGGAGTAAAAGACGTACATGTTGACAAAGAGGTGCATCCAACCACCGTGTACCAACATGTGCGACAAGAGTCGGTAAAGTTGCTTTTCCTCTACCGTTTCGCGATAGGAAAGCGCAAGCTTATAAAAGATATCTCGCCGCGACCATGCCCCTATTGACACCCCACACGTCAACAAGATAATAGCGAGGATAAGCATCGGGTCTAGGCGTAGGAAAAGATATTCAAGAGGAGCTGCTTCATTGCCTCGAAATTGAGAACGGAATTGGAATCACGTGCAATCTCCCCGGTCTTGATCTTTTGGTCGAAATCTCGTAACAGTTCAAACACTTTGGCGCAATACGCAGGGGAATAAGCTCCACTTGCCAAAGTACAGACCCTCAGCTGTGGCGTATTGAGTTCCAGCACCTTCTGTATCTCTGCAGTGTCCATCTTCTTTTTCGCTAAGATACTGTATAGGAAAGCATTGCGAAAATAGCGATAGAGGTTGTATATGATACTCTCCAACGAGAGCGCATCCGCCCCCGTGGTCAGTTTTTCCAAAATAGGGAGAATAGGCTTGATATCCTTCCTACTCAGGAGTCCCGTGAGGTCGAAGATATTGTAAGTTCGCAGGACTTTATTCCCTGTCAAGATGGCTTGTGTAATCATGCGTTGGTGCGATGGCATGGTAGACTCCATCTTACGGATCTCGTTGTCGATAAGCATCAGATCTGTCCCGTAGAGCATCTTCATCTGCCCCAGAGCCGTAGGTTCTATCGTCACGTCATAACACTTAGCAATGAAGCTAATAATCGCATTTACATTGTTCTCATAAAAGAGCTGCGACTGAAATACTCCCCCCGCTTTTTCGACGATGGAGACGATCTCCTTAAGGGCAGTCCCCTTTTTCAGATCCACCTCTGCCCCAAATTGTAAGGCGATAATGGCTGTAGGATTCGGGTTCTTGAATAGCGGGAGCAAGGTTTCCCACATCTTGATATTATCCGCCTCGCGAACCGAGACCAGAGTACGAGGTGTCTCACCACGTGGTGCGAAAAGCCCAGCAGCATAGATACGGGGCTCGAGCCCCGAGTTCGGGGCGATAACCACCTTGTACGAGTTCAGTGTTCGGAATTCGGAAGGGATCGCATACTCCTCTAGTTGGTTTGCCAGAAACATTGGGAAAAAGGGCTCTTTACCGTGAAAGATATAGAAGGGCAGGAAGTCCTTATTCTCAAATGCCGAAATTGTTTTCTGGATATTCTCGATATACGATGCTGCAGAGAGCGTTACTTTAGCCATGATGGGGTTATTTTTCTCTGGGGCTTACGGTATCTCTTCGAAAGACCTTATCCCCCTTTCTTACCTTGTTGTGCACACGAAACGCCCCTACAGCCCCCTTCCTCAACTCCGCACAACGTTCACCCGCGTCATTCCTGAGCTCCTCCACCGTGACCTCAACCACCCCCGTGGTCTCGCCCATCACAAAGAGCCGATCGCCAACGCGCAGCCCTTCTGAGTGGATAATCACCTCCGCCACCCCGAGCCTGTCATAGAAATTCCGCACGAGTCCCAACTGCACCTTCTTTTCCGTTGCCGACGAACCATAGTGCGAAGACCATTCTCCCAGACGCTGCCCAAGATAGTAACCGTTCCAAAACCCCCGATTGAAAACCGAGGCGAGACGTGCATCCCAGTCTGCGATCCTTGCGTCGTCCCATGTTCCTGCGACCAAGGCTTCTGCAGCCTCTCGATAGCATTGGGTCACGGTCAACACGTACTCTGGGGCGCGAGCACGTCCCTCGATTTTCAGGATAGAGACCCCCGCATCGGCAATCTTGTTAAGGAAATGAATGGTCTTCAAGTCCTTAGGAGACATGAGATATTCGTTGTCTACCTCTATCGCATTGTCCGACTCTTTATCTCGTAGCTCATAGCTACGCCGACAGATCTGCACACACGCTCCTCGGTTCGCCGATCGATTCGCCTCGTGAAGACTCAGATAACACTTTCCTGAGACCGCCATACAGAGCGCTCCGTGGGAAAAGATCTCAATCTTCATAAGTTCCCCACTTGGGCCACAAATCCTTTGTTCTCGAATATCGTCGGTGATGCGCCGCACCTGCTCTAGGCTCAGTTCTCTTGCCAGTACGGCCACGTCAGCCCAGTGACTATAAAACTTTAACGCCTCGGTATTGGAAATACTCAGTTGTGTAGAGAGATGGACTCTGAGCCCCAACTCATTCGCCATCGCAATAACCGCCTGATCACTCGCGATAACGGCATCCACCCCCGTATTCTTCGCAAGCTCGAGGGTCTTGCGCACGGCAGGTAACTCCTCGTTATACACGATGGTATTTACCGTAAGGTACAACTTAACGCCCGCCTCATGACAAATCGCGACGGCCTCGGGGAGCGTCTCTACGGTAAAATTGGTATTGGACGAAGCGCGCATATTCAGTTCTCCTACGCCCAAGAATACGGAATCTGCCCCTCCCTGAATAGCCGCTCGCAGGCAAGGAAAGTTGCCCGCAGGGGCTAATACTTCTAAGCGTTGCATGCTCTACGAATGCTCCTTTACGATTTCTTTGCCACAAGGAAGTGTTTACGCATCCATTTTGGTACGAGAAAGACCCCCACCAGAAGATAGGGATAATAGGTCGCCAAACGCCAAATAAGCGCTAATACAATAGCGACCGCCCCCAGATTTTCTGGCGCTACGGGGATGAAATCCCCGAGGTATCGTGTAAAGACATACTCCGCAAAGCCACTCCCCCCAGGGGTCGGACTGACGAGCATCATGATCCACATCACCAGTTGTCTCGCAAAGATGAGGAAATGATCTTGCACGACAAAGAATGCCAACAAGATAGCATTTACCACCCAATAGCGCGACGTCCACGAGAGGAAGGTTGCTAGAAAGGCTTTAAACCAATAGAAGAATGGCTTACGCCGGAACTCATGTGAGGTCTGTATAATCTCCGTCCCCGCTTGATGCGCCCCATACTTCCAACGGCGCAGGAGCGGGAGCTTAAAAATCTTGAGGAGCAACCACTTCAATCCCCGCGGGTTCACAAAGAAGCCATACGCCAGTATTCCGACATAGATTGCCTTAATCCCATACCCCAGCACGGCAAAGAGAAAAAGAGTACTCGTCCAAGAAAAGGTATCCCCCCCGATGGAGAACAGCGCCGACGGTCCCACCAAGACCAATAAGACGGGGAACATGAGTAGGAAATAAAGCTCGTCGAGAAAACTGGTCGCCATGACCACAGCCGAGCTGCGTCCGACCGAGAGTCCCTCCTTCGCCACATAGAGAATGGCCACACTCGTCCCCCCGATAGCCGAGGGGGTGATAGCCGATGTAAACTCCCACAACATGATCACGCGCAGGGCTTGCAAAAAACTCAAGCGCCCCTCGGCGAGAATCCGCAAACGCCACACATACCCCAAATCGCGCCCCAACATAAAGAGCAAGGCGACGATAAACCAAAAGAAGACACTTCCCGACCACGCGACAAAGTCCATAGCCTCTGGTCGGAACTCTCGATAAAAGATAAACCCGACGACCCCTAATCCGACGATCACGGGGAAGATCGCCTTGTAGGTCTTCACGCTCCGCAGTGGTGATTCGTTGGTCGGAGTATTGTTTTGTGACGCTGCTGCCATACGACTAACTTTAATTTCAAGACACTAAAGTAATACTTCCCTCTCCTTTGTTCCTTTTTTTGAACTCACGACGCCCGCCTGCTCGAGCTGATCGACAATACGGGCAGCACGTGGGAAGCCGATCGTAAACTTTCGCTGTATACTGGTGATCGAACAGGTTCCCTCGGCTATCACAAAGCTCTTTACCTCATCAAAGAGTGGGTCAAATTCTCCACTACCACCGCTGTAAGAATCATTTTTTGCACCACTAGCAGCCTCCACGTCAGGGAGCAACCATGCAGAGAAATAGCTCTGCTGCTCTCCGATATAATCGGTGATACGCGCCACCTCCTCGGTACTCAGAAATGCACACTGCACGCGATCCACGTTCAGACTGTCAGTCTTGACCAGCATATCCCCTCTTCCAATCAATCGATCAGCCCCTGGCATATCAAGGATCGTCCGGGAGTCGGTTCCAGAAGTCACCCGGAAGGCGATCCGTGCAGGGATATTGGCCTTAATCTTGCCCACCAAGATATCCGTGGTTGGACGCTGTGTCGCTATGACTAGGTGAATCCCTGGGGCGCGTCCCAACTGCGCTAAACGCATGAGGGGGGGGACGACGTCGGCACTTGAAGTCATCATGAGGTCGGCAAACTCATCGATAATCACGACAATACGTGGCATATAGGCGTGCCCTTTTTCAGGATTTAGGTGACGCGCTACAAACTTCTCGTTATACTCCGTAATGTTGCGTACCTGCGCTTCTTTGAGCATGTTGAGACGGTGATCCATCTCCGCACAGAGCGAGTTCAGGGTGTAGATCACCTTCTCCGAATCGGTGATGATCGCCTCCTCCTCGGGTAATTTAGCGAGGAAGTAGTTCTCTATCTTAGCATACAGAGAGAACTCGACCTTCTTCGGGTCTACCATGACGAGCTTCACCTGCGAGGGGTGCTTCTTGAACAGAATCGACGCGATGATCGCATTTAAGCCCACCGACTTTCCCTGTCCTGTCGCCCCAGCGACCAATAGGTGGGGCATTTTTTCGAGGTCTACCACAAATGCCTCGTTCGAGATGGTACGCCCCAGAGCCAAGGGCAGGGCTCCCGTATGCTTTTGAAACGTCTTCGATTCCAATACAGAAAGCATAGATACGGTGGTGGGCTTCTGATTTGGCACCTCTATACCAATGGCACCCTTACGCGTAAAAATTCGTACCCCGATCGCCTCCAGCCGCAGCGCAAGGTCTTTCTCCAAACTTTCGATCTTACTTACTCGGATACCGGGAGCGGGGATAATCTCATAGAGCGTCACCGTAGGTCCGATGGTCGCCATAATCTTCTCAATCCCGATATCGAACTCGGCAAGTGTCTTGGTGATACGTCGGTTGTTATCGTTGAGCTCTTCTTCCGAGACGAGTTCCTGATTATCATCGTGCCTATCCAACAATGTCAACGGGGGGAGCTGGTAATGCGACAGCTCCAATGTCGGGTCATAGGGTTCTAAGCGTGATTCGTCTTCCCTACTCCCTTGTTCCTCCTGTACTGGACGACAAATCTCGAGTTCCGCTTCCTCTATCGGCAATATCTCCCCCCTCGTGTTCTCTGTCTCCTGCGATGTGTCGGGAGGAACTTCTCCTGTAAAGGGAAGCCCCGACGCCTCGCGCGCTGTACCTTCGTCAATCTTCGGAGCGGGACGGGTCACTTCAAACGGGATACTCCCCTCCTCTTTCCTATCCAGAGCTTCGTCCTCCCCCCGCTGCTCTAGCGGAGAAATAACCTCCTTCTCAACCTCTGTCTCAACCTCCTCTTCGGTAACGAGCGAGGTCTGTGTGAGCGGATCTTCCGTCGACAGGGTGTCAGCCCCTAGCGTCGTCCCATCATCGGATGTTGTCGGCGTGTCGTAAGTAATCTGATCGACAGGGGTGCGCGTCAAGGAAAGGTTCAAGCGCTCTACCATGCCACGCCCCGAGAATTGCAATAGTGCGAGGAACTTATGCGTAAGACTCGGATGCAGCCACACCAGATAAGCGACCGTTACAAAGAGCAGCATAAGCCCCGCCCCCACTGGACTCATGAAATCAATCAGCCACGTCGAGACGTAATAACCGAACTTACCCCCAAAGCCAAAGCCCAACATTCCACCAGCGCTGCGAAAGATGTAACCTAGGAGAATCGAACTCAGGAGCATCCCCAGAAAGAGCAACGCCACGCGTCGTTTCAGCCGCGAGAAACGCACCCGCAAGATGCGCAAGCCAAACATAAAGCAAAGCACGGGGAAGATAAATGCCGCCAATCCCACCCCATGGGTAATGAATGATGAAGCGAGAGCCGCTCCGACAGGTCCTATGGCATTTCCCGCCTCCATCTCCGAGGGTATAAAGATGTTCTGCCACGCGAGACTCTGATCCTTTGCCCACGTAAAAAGGTGGGAGCACATCGCGATAAAGAGAAAAAGGCTCAACAGTAGCACAAAGAGCCCCCCGAGCAATACCACACGCTCGTCCACTCGTCCCCCTTCCTCCTTTTTCACCTTCGGACTCCTTCGCTGCGAAGACTTCGGGCCTTTAGCAGACGATCCCTCCACGGGGGGCGATCCTGCGGTCACGTTGTCCATGGACTCCGATTGTGTTGCCGTCTCTTGCAGCACGTCACTCATTTAGATAGGCAATTAAGGGCGTTTGAATAGTTTGTCAAAATCTGACGGTATACCGAGTTCCGAGAATACTTGTTGATAAGGTGCACGAGCAATCTTTTTGTGAAATGGCATCAGTCCGTATTTTCCTCGTGCCGTGAGTTCAAGCTCTAACGTATGGGACTTCAATGAAAGTATAGAGAACATAAAACGCAACTCATCCCCCACGGAATGAAAGACAAGGTCGAACTGTGCTTCTATGTGCGAGGTTTCTTTCTTCGGCAATTTGATAGGAGAACGCAAAGCAATGGTCGCCACCTCCGCCGCGTCCAACCAGAGGGTCGCCTTGGCAGCCTCGAGTACAAGACGCCGCGAATTGGGGTTCTGTACCTTGGCACTGAGGATTAGGCTCAGTCCCTCGAAATGTATATCCGAGACCTCTGCGATATTTGGCGCCGCTGGCGTGGAACAAGAAGGCAAGAATAATGACACCCACGCTCCGAGGAGCAATAAGAATAATTTACGTGCAATCATCATCCACTTCATACTAAAGAAACAGAGACGCGGCATCGCCCACGTCTCTGTCTATAGGGTCTGAGAATAGCGAGGCGCTTAGTCCTCATTTTCGAGTGCGGCCGCCAGCTCGTCGGTCATCTCGAGGTTGTGGTAAACGCTCTGTACGTCGTCGTTATCCTCAAACTCTCGGATGAGACGGAAGACCTTCAATCCCTCCTCTACGTCCAACGCCTTGAAGTCATTGGGGATTCTCTGCAGTTCGGCATTCTTTGGCGTAAGCCCCAGCTCCTCGAGACGCTTCTGCATCGTACCAAAGTCCTCAAGCGCCGTGTGTATGACAATCTCTTCCTCGTCGCGTTCGATGTCCTCAGCGCCTCCTTCGATGAGCTCCATC
Organism: uncultured Bacteroidia bacterium; assembly: GCA_963543925.1. Lineage (GTDB taxonomy): Bacteria > Bacteroidota > Bacteroidia > Bacteroidales > CAJPTX01 > Bacteroides_D. The sequence continues at coordinate 15,439 of CAUUCP010000009.1, forward strand.
TCCAGCGACTCGTCATCGAGCCCCTTTTGTGCCACCTCTTCAGGACTTAAGGAAAAGACCCCCTTCTGTGCAAAAAGGAAGCTTAGCGATCCGTTCGTGCCCAGTGATCCATTCCGTTTGGTGAAGATCGAGCGGATATTGCTCACGGTACGGTTATTATTGTCACTCAAGCACTCGATGAAGATGGCAATACCTCCTGGTCCATACCCTTCGAAAGTCAATTCTTGGAGGTTTTCTGGCTCTTTCTCCGCCTTATTGATGGCACGTTCGATATTGTCCTTGGGCATGTTGATACCCTTGGCGTTATTGACTGCGACGCGCAACCGAGGATTACCGTTGATATCCGATCCGCCTTCCTTTACAGCAATCGTAATTTCCTTGAGTACACGCGAAAAGGCCTTACTGCGCTTTGCATCAGCAGCTCCCTTCTTACGCTTGATCGTCGACCATTTATTATGCCCTGACATGCTACTTCGTCTAAACTAACTAACTTCTACAGTTCCGCAAAGGTAATAAAATCTGGTAGTGTCTATAACAAGGGGGCGGCTCTCTTACAAGAACCTCCCCCTGTAAAGAAATCGTTGTTCCCCTAAAGTTTCACCACCTTTAGGGTGCGTTGCGCTCCATTTTCATGGTTCACACGTACGAAGTAGACTCCCGCGGCGAGCTCGTCTGTATCGACACGCACCTCGCTCGCTTCCAATGCGCCAGCACGCACCACGACGCCCGCGGCATCTAGCACCTCATAACGTCCCTGTACTCGCTCTGGGTTCACAATCCGCAGATGCGTAGAGAAGGGGTTCGGCGCGACCATGACACTTGCCCACAAGACGTCTTCCACCGCTCCTCCTATTCCTGTCTTGAGGGTTACCGTGCAACTGTTAGCCACCGTGGGCGCAGCCTTGCTCGTTATGGTCACCGTTACCTTCGTTTCCTTGTCAAAAGGCTTGTCAGCCTTGAGGGTTAGTTTTCCATCTGCGACGGTTGCAGTGAGTGCCCCCTCGGGCTGTACCGTTACCGTCACCTCGTTATCGACATAGTCTGCAGGCGTGAAACTGAGGGCGATCTCCTTGCTTTCGTCCTTCTTCAAATCAAAGGCTTTGTCTTTCTCGGCTATAGAGATGGCGATCGGCAGAGCCTTCGTTACCGTTACCTTGCAACTTTCTTTCACGGTGGTGTTTCGCGTGCTGGTTATCGTGAGGGTCACAGCCTCTGTCGTAGGCTTCGTGCCTGTGATGCTGAGCTTTTTACCCTCTTGCTTGAAGGTAAAGTATTCGCTGGTGGGAGGATCGATGGAGACCCCCTCGTCAAGAGGCTCGTCGCCAACGAAAGAGATAGTCACCTCTTTCGTTTCCGCTGCTGCAAGTGTAATCTCTGTAGGTTCAAGCTTTATTCCCTTGGGCGCAGGCTTGAGTACTGTCAGAGTCACCTTCTTCTGCACAGTTTCAGAAACAGAGATGGTAAGCACACAGCCCTCTACCCATTTTTTCACCGTAACGACCCCCTCGGCTACCGTTACATCCTCCGTTGGCTTACCACCCACAGTGACGCTCCAGGTGACGGGCAAGGGGCGTGCCTCTGCGGGCAATTGCTTTACTTCGAAGGTCTTGCTCTCTCCTATCTCAAAGGTTAGTGCATCGCCAATTGCTTCGGTTTTGTCCTTTTCGTAGAGTGAGAGGCTCGCTACCTTGGGCAACACCTTTACGGTCACAGTTGCGGTTTTCTCGCTATCTTGTAATGCCTTCGCTATGATGGTGTAGTCGCCAGCCTTCAATGCCGTGAAGGTCGCCTTTTCGTTGGTCTTGTCTTTTACAGAGAACTCGCTCTCTTGGAACACCCATTCTACCTCATCTGGGGTGCTTTCTGGTGCTATTTTCGCAGCAAGGGTCACCGCTTCTCCTTCCGTCAGGGTAAGGGCCGAGACCTCCTTCGTGCCTTGGTAGAGTTTTACCCCATCCACGTGGTAGCGGACTTGGACGGTCAGTTTATCTTCTTTATTGCTCCCGTCGGTTGCTTTAGCAGTAAGGTGAGCCGTCCCCCTTGTGCCGATAATCAGCTTCCCATCCTCTACTTTGGCGACCTCTTCTTTATCTGAAGTCCAGGCCAGTTTTTTGTTACCTGCCTCATCGGGACGTATAGTGGGCATGGGTAGTGCTTCGGGCGCATCACCGACGTAGCGGGTGATTTCCTTCGGATTAAAAGCAACGGACTCTACGCGGATGCGATCTACTTCTATAGGTGACGCCCCATCTGCCGATACGATCTTGCAGCCCTTGAATTCATGCTCAGTATTGGAGAACCTACCACGGACTGTAGCCTTTACATTATTGAGAATGTATTTATTGCTTTGTGAGGAGCTATTCCACATGAAACCTCCCGCCGTTTCTACAGAGAGTGTAATATCCGAAATTTCAACAGTAATATTACTACAGTGAAGGTTTTCTTGAATTATTATCCCAGAATTTTCCTCGCTCTTTAGTGTTAAAGAACCATTGCCTGTTATATGAGTCGGAAAGCTACAGGAGATTACTTCAGACCTTACTTCAAAATAATTCTCGCCCTCCATCTTAATAGTCAACCCATCTATAGAGCTTCTTATAGCATTATCTATAGTAGTCTCCCAAGAACTATTATCTGTCTTTATTGTCACATCCTTCATAAAGAGCGTTTTGGTCTTGGGGTCGTAGTAGAGATGCCCCTCCTTGCCTACCTTAGCCTCCTTGAATTTTGGATCTTTGGTTAGATCCTTACAGTTATCTGCATCGACTTGTACACTTTGCCCGATGTAAAGCACATACTTTCGATCGAACTCCACTTCTTTCACCTTTTTCCCACTTTTGTCTAAAAAAGCCTTGGAGTCAAAATAATACTCACTTTCTTTAGGTTTTACAGTAAGCATGTCTTGATCATTCAAACCCCACAAGTTCATAATAGCACTCACCTCGTCCTGCGTGGAAGTCGCTGTAATCTTCCCTTTTGCAGAACAAATGGAGAAATTGCAGCCCTGATCATTTGGGGCTTTTCCCAGAACGCCCCACTTGCCTTTGGCGATGAAATCAATATCTTGGACACCAAGTGTATAGTTTACGAATACGGCTGCGCTATCCGTGCTCGTTACCTCCAGCGAAGCTTTACCTTCTTCGCCTATTATGAATGATTCGAGGCCACTATTATAGATAGCCGCCCTGTTGGTCGTATTCCAACGATTCTCGCCAGCAACCTTAATGGTTAAATATTCTATATAGTTCGCGATGGCGCTCTTATCGTCGCCAGGTGCTATCGTCACGCCTGTCATGAACAGGGTATTCTTCTCTTTGTCATAGCGACACTCGCCGCCAGTCACGCCCTTGAATCCGTGCTCGCTGTCTATATTTTGGCAGTTCTCGCTGGTGACTTGTTTCCCAGCAATCCAGAGCTGATACTTCACTTCCTCTGCCATTGTGGGCTCTGTGCATAGTACCACACTAAAGAGGAGGAGGGCAGCAATCCACCCCACGGTTTGTAGTTTTCGTCTCATCATTTTCTTACCACGTTTTTGTTTCCACTGCGAAGTTAGCACATTGAATAAAAGAACCTGTTCCAAATCCACAATAAAATGCTTCATCTATGCAATAGACTATGCGTCAAAGGATTGTATAAGCTAATCTGATAGCTATACTTGCAAGGCAAGAACCTGAGTGGTTGGTGCTGGAAATAAAAAAACCTCCAAGAGTACCCGACTCTCAGAGGTTAAACCTAACAAAAACAACTAACCAGAAATAACTAGCACCACAAAGGTACAACAAAAAGCGCAATATCCAAATTTCCTACTTTGGCGCGAGACGATAAAGTACCACTGCCACTACCGCAAATAATATATTCGGAAGCCAAACCGCCAATAATGGTGACAAGGTGCTCCCTATCGAAAACATCGTAGTAAACCGCATAAAAAGGATGTAGGAGAAACTCAATCCTAACCCGAGCCCGAGATGCTTTCCCATCCCCCCCCGCTCCTTTCTGGAGGAGACCGAGACGCCGATCAGCGTCAGGATAAACATCGCAAAAGGCTGTGCAACACGATTGTATTTCTCTATATAGGCACTATTCACAGTACTGGATCCCTGCAACTCCTGCTCAGCGATGTAATCATTCAACTGGCGATAATTCATCGACTCTATATCGAGGTCGGTATGTGCCAGGTCTTCTGGCAAGAGAAAGAACGTGGTATCCATCCCGAGCCCCGCCTCTATGCGCTCCCCCGAGTCGGTATAGTGACGAACGTAATAGGGGCCCGTGTGCCATTTCCCCTTGACAGAATCCCACTCCACAGAGTTTGTTCGGAACTTAGATATGAGCCGCGTACCGTCAAACTGTTCCAATGCAAACTGATATCCGAGCCTCGTACTGGGGTTATACGACTCCATGTAGACAAAGATCCCGGGGCGCACCTGTTTGTGCATGTCGTACTGATCTTTGTACTTCGGACGCGACACGTATTTGTGGATAAAATCTATTCGCGTCTGGTTGGCTGGCGGGATAACGACGTTGGACAAGAAGACCGACAAGAGAAAGAGGAACAATGCCGACAGGAAGTATGGGTACAATAGGCGACGGAAACTCACCCCGCTACTCAGGATGGCAATAATCTCGGTACGCGCCGCCATCTTTGAGGTGAAAAAGATGACAGTGATGAAGGTAAATAGCGAACTAAATAGGTTGCCAAAATAGGGGATAAAATTGAGGTAATAGTCAAATACGATCGCGCCGAGCGGTGCTTCCTTCCCCATAAAGTCGTCGATCTTCTCAGCAATATCAAAGACAATGCTGATAGCTAGGATCAGGGCTATGGCAAAGAAATAGGTACCGAGGAACTTCCGAATGATGTACCAGTCGAGTGTGGTAATGCGTAGCGACTTCATAGTCTGGACTCCAGTTTGGGTACGATCTGTTTGCGCCACGTCGCAAATGTCCCGTCAGCAATGTGCGCACGTATTTCAGCCATTAACGACAGATAGAAACCGACATTGTGTAGCGACGCGATTTGTGCGCCCAACATCTCCCCCGACACAAAAAGGTGGCGCAAGTAAGCCCGTGTATAGCGTCGGTCAGATTCGAGCATGCTCTTCGCGTCGAGTGGGGTAAAATCGTTGCGCCATCGCCAATTTCGGATGTTGATCATCCCATCCCATGTAAAGAGCATGCCGTTGCGGGCATTACGCGTAGGCATGACACAGTCAAACATATCCACCCCTCTCGCCACGGCCTCTACGAGGTTGGCGGGCGTCCCGACGCCCATTAGGTAACGTGGACGTTCACGCGGTAAGATCGGGTTGAGATGTTCGAGGACGGCGTACATGACCTCGGTAGGCTCGCCCACGGCGAGTCCTCCGATCGCGTATCCCTGTGCGTCGTATTGCATACAGGCTTCGGCACTCTGGGTACGGAGGTCGAGGTAAGACGCACCTTGTACAATCGGGAAGAGCGCTTGGTCGTAGCCATACAGTCCCTGCGTGCGCCGATACTGGGCAAAACAACGTCCGAGCCAACGAAGCGTGAGTCCGAGGGAGGTACGGGCATACTCCCGTGTACAATCGCCAGGAGGGCATTCGTCAAGCACCATCATGATATCTGCCCCGATGACCCGCTGGATGTTCACCACCCGCTCTGGGGTAAAGAGGTGCGGTGCTCCATCAATGTGCGAACGGAAGCGGGCACCAAATTCCGAGAGTTTGCGCTGTCCAGCCAAAGAGAAAACTTGAAATCCTCCAGAATCGGTGAGTAGGGGGCCCTCCCATCCACAAAAGCCATGCAAGCCACCAGCAGCACGCAGTGTGGCAAGTCCTGGTCGGAGGTAAAGGTGGTAGGTGTTCCCCAAGAGAATCCGCGCGTCGGTCTGGGTACGCAAAGATTCGTGCAAAACACCTTTTACCCCCCCCAGCGTGCCCACGGGCATAAAACGTGGAGTAGAGACCTCTCCATGGGGAGTATGGAGAAGCCCCAAGCGCGCTCCCGTCTCGGAGTCTTGTTTCAATAGTTCAAAACGCATCAATCAGTGACCAGTTCCTCTATCTCATTTTCCAGCGGGCGTTTCCCTGTGAAATCGTGTAGGGTGAGCGCTCGAATCCTGTAAAAATAGTCCCAGAATTGCCACAACTGTTGAATCCTCTGCAGACGCGCATTGTCCTTTGATAGTTGCGCATCGTTGAGCTCTAGCACCCCGATTTTTCCCAACAAAAATACTTCAATTGATGTTTGGTATCGCAACTGTGCAATCGAATCTGAAGCCTCTGCGATACGCAACTGCGACTGCTGATTGTTGTAGCGTTCGACTAAGATGTAAATATCCTGTTCAAAAGTCTGCGCCTCTCGTTGCAATTGGGTTTCGACGACCTCTCGATCCCACTCTGCGGTTCGGACCTCCCCCTTACGTTTTCCCCAGTCGAGGAGCGGTATGCGAAGTCCGACCTTCACCTGCTGATTATCAATCAGATTCTCGTAAGCTGGAGCGAGTTGTTCATTTTGTCCCGTATATCCCACACTGGCAAAGAGATCGATCTGGTAACGCTTCCCCTTTGCTTTTGCGACAGCGTATTCCGCCTCTAGACGTGTTCGTTCGAGGTATCGTTCAAAGGAATGATTCTCCTTAGCGTATTGCATCACCTCTTCAAAACGTAATGTTTTTTGTTCTTCGAGCTCTGCTATGGAAGCGCGAAGCGTGTCGCCACTCCCCACCCCGAGATAGGACTGTAGCCGAAAGAGTTGCGTACGCCAGTGCGTTTCCTCTTCGGTACGTGTAGACTGAGCACTCAGAAGGTTGAGTTGTAGTCGTCGTTCATCGTTGGCCGAGATCTCTCCGTTTTGTAGTCGTATCTGTGCAATCTCGTGGAGTTTATGAGCATTCCGCTCGTTCTGTTGCGCCGAGGCGAGACGCTCCTGCGCAATCAGGAGATCGAAGTAACGACGGATTGTTTCTCGTGTGGTCTGCTCGACCTCGTTCATATAGTTGAGCTGGGCCTCTTTGTAACGTAGTGGCTCGATCTTGTTCTCCCAACGGAAGGTATTGACACCGAATATGGGTTGCGTGAGGGTCACACTGACGGGTACACTCAAGAATTTCTGACTCTGCGCCTTACCGTATGTGGTGACCCTCTCCAGCGATGTTGCGATACCAATGGTTCCCCCCGTCCACGGAATATTTTGTACAAGCGAGAGTTCCCCGTTGAGCTTCATAAGATTCGTACGCACAAACTGGTAGCCTCCCTCGGCATTCTGATAGAGGTTATATCCTCTCTTAAAATCAGGGAGGTAACCCGTCAATGAGACCTCTGGCAAGAGATTCGCTCGGTGTGCCACGTAACGCCAATGTGCGGCTCTCAACCGATTTCTCGCTGTTGCGGACGCGACAGACTGGCGACGCGCCAAGAGGATCGCCTCCTCCATCGGGAGGTCTCGTATCACAGCCATGACCTCGCTCGTAGTCCAGAGCATGATCAGGAACAAGGTAAAGCGTAGAATAGGGGGTAAAAACGAATACTTCATCCGAATAGCTATCAGTTCTCACCCGAGAGAAAGACGAAGAGTATGCCAAATGGACAAAAGGAAGTCAAGAGCCCGCCCGTAGGTAGTTTGCCCACTCAGCGCGCTGTCCAAAAACGGACAGGAGGAGTCCATACACGGGCAGGAAACGCCTTCCATCAGCTCAGAAACACAGCGCGCTAGTGGCAAAAGAATGGATGTGTGGCAAGATTTAGGTGAATACGTCCATCGCATCACGCCGCCCCCTCTCTGGTATCCATTCCCTTGTTTAGTCTTGTGTTTATTCTTGGCTTTTTTCTTCCTCGCCCGCTTGCGCTTCTGGCGCTACCTCCTTATTTTCCTCTAGCTCGTTCTCCTTTACTCTATTCTCCACAGGCTGGTTCTCCTCAAAGAGCTTAGGCGCCATTTTTTCCAATGCGGCAAAGTTCTCCTCGACTCGCATGTGATAGACCTGCAATCGCTCGATGAGGGTCAGGACGGCTTCCAGCGTACGCCCTCGCGGGTCGAGGGTCATGAACTCTCGTAGCTGTGCAAGGTTCTGCTCAGCCTGTGCGACTTGCATTTGCAGATAAACGGTAGCCTCGTTGACCGTATCCTTTGCATACAGGGCATCATAGCGCATCCGCACCTGCTGCATAAGTGCCACCTGATTAAAAAGCCATGGAGTATAGCGATTGACTATGCTGTCTCTGCGCGCAATCGCCTCCTTTAGCTCAAGCCCCTCTATCTTGGCTTGAAAGCGATCCACGGCGCGCTGTACACTATCTCGACAGGGACGACACTTGGAGGCACGAGCAGTGCGTTGCAGCAGCTGGGGTGCATGTCGCGCTTCAAGGGAGACCTTCATCGCATCCAAGGAGTCGATCTGTGGCATAAATACTCGGTAATAGAGGTCGTTTTCCAGCTGTAGGAGATTCTTACGAATCAGTTCCCCTTCGGGCAAGGAGTTCATCATTTCTGCCTTGAAGTTGTCGCTAAATCGTAGTTTCGCTATCAAATTTTCCAACGCTACGACATCGTACACCTGCTGCTGTTTACCTTCTACAGCGGCCAGGGTCTGGACAAGGTCACGGACGCTTCGCAGATTGTAATCATCGGCAAGATATTGTTCTGCAAACCCTATAATGCGGAGATACTCTGGGGCAAATAGTGAGCTAAAAGTACGGTTTCCCTTGTACTTGTACTGCATTTCGTTGTAGCTATTCACCAGCCCACGGTAGTGCTGCATGAGGGTAAAGAGACTCCCGCCGATGGCATCCGTATTCCCCGAACGGTAGTTCAGCTTGTATACCTCGAGGTGATTCTTAAATGTGGCAAAGACTGTTAGGAATGTGGCAAAGTCGCGCTCCTGCCGATAGGTATCTGGGGTTATCACGTTTTGGCGGTAGTCATTTTCGACCTTCAACTTTCGTTTCTCAATGTTGGCAAAGGTGACCTCATCGCCCGTGAGAGGTTGTACACGATACTGGGACTTGTAGTTAAAGACCACTATCAACGGATATTCCCGAGCAGGTAAGATACTCCGCACTGCTGCGCGGGTCTGTATGCCGAGCCCTACGGTGTCGAGGAAATGGCGGATCGGCGCGATATCGATCTGGTGCTGTTCACTCTGCGCGGTCTTCATCTCATAAATCTTGATGGAGTGGAGACGGCGGTCAAAGTTCTTTTGTTCAAAAAGGCGTATGGTGGATGAGAATCGATACTCCCTCTTCTGGGAATTCGCGTCGAGGAGATTCCCGAACTCCCCGACGAGCGACATCACCGCTCCGATGGGGGTGGTAATCTTAGCAATGTTCTTGAGCTGGGAGGCGACCATTTGCATGACCATATCTCCATGATTTGCGGTGATCGCATGGACACGGATCTCAGCATCGATATTGTCAGAGGCGGAGGCGAGCGGTAGGTTGTCCAATACCCGCACGTGGTCGATATTGTCAGAGGCGTGCGTCTGATAGCCCGTCTTAGGGTCGTTCAAGACTTGAAAATGATAGAGGGGATAGGTCATCTCCGCATCGCCAAAGAAGCGGACATTGCGCAGGGTGGCGGTGATGAAAAGATACTCTATCCACTCTTCGGGTTTATGCTTGCGCCGTTTTGGTTTCTTGCCCGTAGAGTACTCGTAGAAATCTATCTCGTTAATGACTTTGGCGAACTTGTCTGGATTAAAGAGAAAGATGTCGGTAGAGAGGTACTGCCACTCACTGGTAAATGGATATGCGACCGTGTCGGCATACAAGAGTTGGGGTTCGATATTGGTTTGAGCGTGCACGGGACGCCAAGCGGCACTCCACACCCCTAGTACGAGCCAAAGAATAAAGGATAGTACAACGTATTTCATAGCACGACAAAGATAAAGGAAAAGGAGATATGGGCGCTGTGTAAAAAAAGCGACAGCCCTCACAAGAGGAGAGCTGTCGTTTTTCATTCAGGAGAGGGGTATTCCCCGCTCTAAACCGACACACTAGTACTTCACGACTCTCAACGTTTTCGTCGCGCGATTCTCGCCCTTGAAACGTACGAAGTAGATGCCCGCAGGGAGGGTCTCCGTAGCGACGCATTCTTCGCTATTGACCAAGACACCCGAACGAACGACCACCCCAGTCGCCGTGAGGAGTTCATACGTTACGTCCGCCGTCGCAGTATTGGTAATCCGCAATTGTGCGCCAAACGGGTTAGGTGCTACAGCAATCCCAGCCAATACGGGATCGTCAACCGCATTGATCTCGCTAAAGGTCGCCTTTACGGTAACTGCGGATGTGACAGTAAACTTCTTCGTTTCGAGAATATCATCGGCGTTTGCAATAAGAGCCTCGAGCTTAAAGCCTGGGTCTGGCGTAGCGATTACCTCGAGTACCGTCCCCTTCTTCACTGCATCGAGTTGTGCACCCGCATAATCTTTAATAGCCAGTGAGCCACTACCGATGATCGTCAGATCGATCTTGAAGGTTTCGTTGTCCTCGCCGCCGGGCTGAGGTGCTCCCCCTGCCTTGGTCACCGTCACAGCGCACGTAACCTTAGCAGATGTATTCTTCTTGCTGGTTACCGTTACGGTCACTGCGGTTGTCGTTTCCTTCTTTGCCTTGATGACCAACTGATCGTTCTCTACCTTGGCATCGAAATACTCGTTTGTGGCGGGCGCTACGGTCACCGTCTTATCGATATTCCCTGTACCTACGAACGTCAAGGCGATCTTCTCTTCCTTGCCAGCCTCTACACTTACCGCAGCCTTTGCTATGGTGAGTGAGGTAGGAGCGACCGTTTCGTCGCTGGGCTGAGGCGCTCCACCTGCCTTGGTCACCGTTACGGCGCACGTAACCGTAGCAGTTGGATTTTTCTTGCTGGTTACCGTTACGGTCAGGGCGGCTGTCGTTTCCTTCTTTGCTGTGATGACCAACTGATCGTTCTCTACCTTGGCATCGAAATACTCGTTTGTGGCGGGCGCTACGGTCACCGTCTTATCGATATTCCCTGTACCTACGAACGTCAAGGCGATCTTCTCTTCCTTGCCAGCCTCTACACTTACCGCAGCCTTTGCTATGGTGAGTGAGGTAGGAGCGACCGTTTCGTCGCTGGGCTGAGGCGCTCCACCTGCCTTGGTCACCGTTACGGCGCACGTAACCGTAGCAGTTGGATTTTTCTTGCTGGTTACCGTTACGGTCAGGGCGGCTGTCGTTTCCTTCTTTGCTGTGATGACCAACTGATCGTTCTCTACCTTGGCATCGAAATACTCGTTTGTGGCGGGCGCTACGGTCACCGTCTTATCGATATTCCCTGTACCTACGAACGTCAAGGCGATCTTCTCTTCCTTGCCAGCCTCTACACTTACCGCAGCCTTTGCTATGGTGAGTGAGGTAGGAGCGACAAGTTCCTGCTCCTTTACCTTCAAAATGAAGCTTGCTTTCAGCACCTCTGCCGTACTGGGGATCGTAACCTGCGCCTCGATCTTGCAGTTTTCTACTGGTTTTGCAGCCACAACTTTACCATTCGTTACGGTTACGGCATCCGTGGCTTGATTTTCCACGGTCGCAGTCCACGTTACCTCCAAAGCGGTCGCATCATCGGGGGTGAATCGCACCTCAAGCTCTTTTTCGCCACCGACTGTCATTTCTACGTTTGGCTCTACTTGGAGGTTGGTCAGCTTGTCATAAATCGCAATGGCGGTAACCTTTGGCGATACTTTTACCGTAACAGAACCCTCCTTCGTCAGATCCATCTTTGCCTGCGCCTTGATGGTGTAGGTTCCTTTCAGCAATGCCTTGAAGGTTGCTTTCTGCGTGTCGACATCCGTTGCTGTGAACTGCGTATCTTCACTTTTCCACTCAACTCCGCCAGGTGTCGTATTGGGTTGCACCTCGGCTTTGAGGGTAAAGCTTTCCCCTTCGGTGACGGAGAACTCGGTAACCTCTTGATCGTCCTTAAGGATTTTTACCCCCGTCACGTCATAGCTTTTCACCGTCAGGGTCAGGCTACCTTCACTATTACTACCGTCGGTACTCTTGGCAGTAATCACGGTTGTCCCTTTGCTCTTTATCGTTACTTTTCCATTGTCCACCGTGGCCACGCTGGGGACACTAGACGTCCACGCCAAGGTGGGGTTGGATGCATCTTCGGGTAACACCGTTGGATTGAGGGTAAAGTCTTCATCGCCCACATTTTTTTCAAGTGTGGTAGGCGCGAAGGTAATGGAGTTCACCAACTTGTTCATCACCTCTACACGGCAAGTCGCCTTCTTTGCGTCAGATCCCTCGCCACAGGTCGCGGTGAGTGTAATCACCCCGAGCTTCTTGCTCGTCAGGGTGATCTGGGAGGTACCATCGGCAATGACGTCCTCTACTTTTTCTATAACGCCGCCCTCTCCTGCGAAAGTAACTTTTTTACCATTGAGGTTGCTTCCTTTGGAGAGCGTAAGAGTCACTGTCTTATTTAGGGTACAAGAGATATTTCTAGGCAAAAGGGTTATGGTCTCCGAATCGAGGGCATCCCCTGTAAATGTCCAACCTTTGGTAGTCTTAAGGTGTTCGCGCGCCTCTTTCCCCGCATCAGTATATACCAGACCTTTTACCGAGAAGGTTTTATTGGAAATAGGAAGATCTTTCCAAGCATTTAAGATGGCATCGTAATTCGTGGGACTCATCCCAGTGCCGTCAAGGGTAGGTAGATCTTTAATCTTCCAGCCGCCGATATTCTGATCAAAGGAGCTACACTCCTCAAACATACTCGCCATATTGTTCACCTGCCCCACATTCCAGGAAGAGATGTCACCATTGAATGCCGCACAGCGATAAAACATGGAGCGCATGTTTTTCACTCCGCTCACATCCCAATTGTTCAGCGACTGGTTAAATAGGGAACAGAAGTTGAACATGTACTGCATATCGGTTACTTTACCGAGCTTCGTTCCCCAATCGTTAAGGGGTTGGTTAAACTTCGAACAGCCCGCAAACATCCCTTGCATGCTCTCGACCTTGGAGACATCCCACTTTTTGATCGAGGAGTTAAACTCCTTACAATCTTCGAATACGTAACTCATCTTGATGACGTGAGATACGTCCCACTCGTCCAATGCAGAGTTAAACTTCTTGCACCCCCCGAACATGTAGCTGATGTTCTTGACGGCGGCAAGATTGGGGGCATCGCACTCTGGGGCAAGCACTAAATTCTCGCAATCCCGGAAAGCATTTTCCATGGTCGTCCAAGCGGTAGAGCCAAACTTCTCGACACTCAAAAGCGCCTTAGGCGAACCGTAAGTCGTAGGTCCCTCCTTCATACGGAAATAGAGACCTCCTTCGGCTTCTACCTCCACGGTATAGGTATCGTTTTTATCGGGGGTAAAACTAAAAGGGGTGCGAAGGTCTGTAATTTCTTTAGACACTTCGGGGACAAAGACATTCCCGTCGGAGTACTTCACGGTCACCTTAAACTTCCCATGAATAGGTACTTTAATTTCAGTACCATTTTGTCCTTGCCACTTTGTGACAAATTTGCCCTCTCCGGCAACCCCCTTACTCGCTCCGAGCAATGTGAGTAAACTCACAAAAACTAGAAACCAATTACTCATATTCCTCATTATTCCTATAACTTTGAGGAGCGCAAGTTATATAATATTTTCCTCAAAAGCAAATAGAATGAAGATAAATACGCCCCTTGACCAGAGATTCCCCTTTTCTCCAGTAGATACCGTCCTAGAAAAGTGTGTCAGGGGGGGGGGAGAGCTGGGCGGCGATCGTGAGCTTATAAAGCTTTATATATTCCTAAATATACGAGACTACCCACAGGGTGGGATAGGGTAGAGCGGGTGTAGTGTCCTTTTGTCATCCTTTTGTCATCCTTGTAGAGTACGTGTAGAGTACGTGTAGACCCTTTGTAGAGCCTGTCAAATTGGCAGGAAGAACGCCCTTATTATAATGTATTCCACTATTTCTATATTGCATTATTTATAGTTATGTAGAAATACTGGTTTGGGATTTTCTAAAGAGGTAGTGTGTAATGGAAGTATAAAGAGCGGGCGGTAGGAGGAGGAATAGGCAGCTTATTACACACTTTTACGGACACTACCATGTATTTTCAGGGCTTCTTGGGCTCGATATGTACGGTTGCATTAAGGGACAGGGTGTCGCGGAGGGCTGTTTCGATCCGCGAGGTAATGAGGAAGGAGTCGCCTACTGTCATTTCTGGGGGCAGGACGATATGGAGTGTAAGCTCTTGATTTTGAATGTAGTTGTGGAGTCGGAAGTCATGTGGTGCGACATTCAGAGGAGCAGCGGCACGTGCGACAGTTTCCTCTATGGCACGTTGCATGGTGGGGGATGGCGCTTCGCCGACGAGGGTACTTGCGGCTCTTCGGATGGTGTGCCATGCGACGTAGGCGATCATAAATGCAACGACGAGGCTTAAGAAGCCATCGATCCACCAGAACCATTTTCCGACCAAGATACCCGCCAAGACGACGATCGAGGAGAGCGCATCGCTACGGTGGTGCCATCCGTCGGCCTGCAGGGCAGTGTTCGCCGTGCGCTTGGCTACGGCAAAGGTCAATCTCGCCATAACCTCCTTCACCAAAATACTAATCCCTGTGACGACGATTGCCTCTACTCCGAAATCAGCAGAGTCGTGATGCCAGAGGAGTTCCACCCCCTTGTAAAAGAAGGTTCCTGCGACCCATGCCAAGAGCACCCCGACCAGGAGGGTGGTGAGTAATTCGTAGCGCCCGTGTCCAAAGGGATGTTCTCGATCTGGTGGACGCTTGGCAATATATACGCCCACCAGCACGACCAATGAGCTGAGGGTGTCGGAGATTGTATGCCAGGCATCTGCCTGCAGGGCCAAGGAGTGCGTCTTTATGCCCACCCAGAGCTTCAGTACAAAGAGCAAGGCATTCCCGAAGATGGAGATGAGTACTACGCCGAAGACCCAACGCGACCCAGAGGCTGGCATAAGGGAGGTATTAAATCCATAACCCTATCGAGAGTAACGTCCCGAACAATAGGCTATTACAACCATTGACAAACATGAATCGGGGACTAAATTCGTAGTGCGAGAAGTAGAGCACCAGATGTTGTCCGCCTAGGATCACGGCAAAGAGCCACCATCCCACATATCCCCACCACCCGACGGGGAGCATAAGTACTCCCATGCAAAAGAAGAAGATCGCCCCCACGTGGGTGGATAGCGCAATGTTTGCGGCTTTTCGCAGCCCGAAACGGGAGGGTATCGAATAGAGTCTGTGCGCACGGTCGAAATCGGCATCCTGCAGCGCATAGATGATATCAAAGCCTGCGACCCAGAGCATGACGCCGAGACTGAGTGCGAGGATGGGCATAGAGAAACCCCCAGAAACGCTCAGGAACGCCCCAATCGGCGCGAGCGCGAGCCCCGCCCCTAGGATATAGTGACAAAGCCATGTAATGCGCTTTGTGAGGCTGTATCCGAGTACCACAGCCAATGCGACGGGCGATAACCCTCCTGCCAAGGGAGTCAGCGCGTAAGCCCCTACGATAAAGAGCAAGGTATTGATGATGATGAACCCTATAGCCCCTTTTCGAGAGATGACCCCTCGTGGGATCTCGCGCGCTGCGGTACGGGGGTTCTGGGCATCGTAACGGGCATCGACGAGACGGTTAAAGGCCATCGCAGCATTGCGGTTCGTGACCATGCACAACAAGACGAGCCCGAGCGTCTGCCAAGAGAAGAGCTTCGTCTCGATAACCCCGAGCGAATACCCCACTGCGGCAAATGGGAGTGCAAAAAGAGTATGAGAGAAACGTACGAGACGAAACCAATCCCGAAGCTGCATGGTAGCCTCTATCTAGTTTCGACCACTTTTTATCAGCTGTACAAACTCCTCGCGGGTACGACTATCGGAGAGGAAAGCCCCGGTGAAGGCGGAGGTCGTCGTCACACTATTCTGTTTTTCGACCCCGCGCATCTGCATACACATATGCGCCGCCTCAATGACCACGGCGACCCCCAAGGGGTGTAGCGTGTCGTGAATACACTCTAGGATTTGACGGGTAAGGCGCTCTTGTACCTGAAGCCTACGTGCGAAGGCATCGACGACTCTGGCGATCTTACTGAGCCCGGTGATATAGCCATTGGGAATATAGGCTACGTGCGCTTTGCCGTAGAAGGGCAACAGGTGATGTTCGCACAGGGAGTAGAGCTCGATATCCTTGACAATGACCATTTGTTGATACTCTTCTCGAAAGAGCGCTCCCTCTAAGATAGCTCTCGGATCTTGTGTATACCCTTGCGTGAGGAATTGCATCGACTTTGCCGCACGCAGTGGAGTCTTCAGGAGGCCTTCACGTTCAGGATCTTCGCCGAGCAAGGACAGGATAGCTGTGTAATGTTCGGCTAACTGGGAGGTAACAGTCTCATCCCACGTTTCTTGTTTCTGGTACCTTGTCGGATATACGGGACTTAGGCTCGCACCCTCTTCTCTTTCCATAGTCACTAGGCTTTCAAACGTATGCGCAAAGGTAAGCCCTTGTGATGAAAAAGGCACAACACTACTCGAAACCGCCCCCTAACCCAGAGGCGTGGCTGTGGGGATACGGTGCTAAACTTCTCGCCCAGTATCAACTCCGTATCAACTCCGTATCAACTCCGCAAGAGTACCTCCAACGCCCAGCGTCCTTGTGCACCTAGCGATTCGGTATAGGAGTTGACATAGGTCGCGATGTGTTGGGTCACGATCTCTGGGTCGCTGATCTGTGCTTGTGTAGCAATGTAGTGCCAGAGCTCGGGCGTAGGGGCTCGGTGTGCGCATGCTAAACTAGCCCGCATGGCGGTGGCGATCTCCTCCTTGAGTTCTGGCGCAAGCGATCGTCGCACCACAATCAATCCCAACGGGAGCGGTAAGCGGTGATGGGCGTACCACATTTGTCCCAAATCCTCGACAAGTTCCAGCCCCTCGTTTTGGTAAGTAAAACGCCCCTCGTGGATCAGGACTCCCGCCGCAAATTCACCAGCGAGGACGCGTGCGGGGATCTCGGAGAAGAGGACCTCGGCACGGAGGGTCACCTCGGGGTGAAAATGATTCAGTAGTAGGTTTGCGGTGGTGGTAAACCCTGGGACCGCCACGTGATACTGCGACAGATCGGTAGGCAGAGACCCCCCTTTAGGTTTCACGAGAATAGGGCCTACGTCAATCCCGAACGCGCTCCCCACGTCCAGAAGTTCATACCGTTCTTGTACTTGTGGATAAATGGCGGCACTGATTTTCACGACATCGGGCTTGCCCTCTAGGGCGAGCGCATTGAGCTGTTGGATATCGCCGAGATAGGGAGGACGAATCGTATAGTCGGAGAGGATACCGAGTGCGAGTGCTCCGAAGACAAACGTATCATTCGGACAGGTCGAGTATGCCCACTCGAGGGATTGAAATGCGGTGCTTGCCATGGTCGTTTAATGTAACATTGCGTGTAGGGTGTCGATGCATTGTGTAGAGAGGGGGATCTCTAGGTGTAAAGCGAGGTAGTTGACCAGATTGCGTAAGAGTTCGTTGCGTTGTACCTGATCTAACGTCTGGAGGTGTGGATGTGCGTAATCTTGTTGCAAGAGAAGAGCGCATGCTTGGGAGGCTTCGCTACTCAGCATACTTTTTCTTTCGAGGGTCGTGTTGGGGATAAAGTTGCCCGAGGCGAGGTCGAAGTAGGGCGTTTGTGGGGTATACGTCCCGCGAGGGGCAAAACCGAAGAGGACACTCAAGTCAAGGAGGAAATGGTGCGGGAAATAGGCAAGTCCCTTCTCTTGTGTAGAAAGGAGACCGAGGGTATAGCGAATGAACTGTCCCATCTCGGGATCTGGAGGATAATTGGGCAAGATCTGTCCCAACATATTGGCGATAAAGAGAGAGAGGCAGAGACGCACCAAGTCGGTTTGGAGTCGTGGTTGCGGCAGTGCGTCCTCTATGCGCAGTAAGGTAGCCAAGCGGGAGGCGTCTGTTGCTGGTAGGAAGATGATATCCAAAAGGGAGAGTGGATATAGGTCGCGGCGCTCTCGGAGTGGCAAGTCATAACTTTGTAGGGCGAGAAAGCCGTGCGTGGGGCTATAGCCGTGCAGCAAGACGCCTTGTTCGCCCAGCGGCTCGTGGTGGAGTACGAGGAGTTCACTCTGCTCCATCTGTTTTTACTTGCCTAGGACCAGGTCGCGACCTCCCAGGTATAGGCACGTAATCCTTGTGCAGGGGAGAGTTCGTCGACCTCCTTTAGGGCTTGTAATAGGAGCTTTGCGCGTTGGTCTGTGTCGCACATGACCAGCATTGCATTGTTAATTCCGGGCCACGTATGCGAACCGAGGTGCGGCTCTCCGCCCTGTCCTCCTACACCCTTGACCTGTTCCCAGTGGGTATAACCTCGCAATCCGAGACGCTGTAGGGTGTCGCGCACGCGGTCGATAATAACCTGATTATAGACGATAAATACAGCTTGCATAGACAAACGTTAGGGTTATTGGGTGAGGAGGATCGTTTCCTCTGATTTACCAACGAGGGGCAGTGTCGTTTTATTGTAAAAAAGAACGCCTCCTGCGGTATAGACCGTGGAGGCGCTTAGATGCAATCAGGAGTGCGTTACTCAACCTTTTTCTTTACCATGTAGAAGTCTACCATGCCGGGCTTGTTTTCTGCGAGCTTACGGTCTACGCCTTCCATCGTCTCAGGTGCGTGTTCTAGTACCTCGTCTCCTGGTTGCCAGTTGAGTGGGGTGGCTACAGGCATACGATCGGTAAGTTGAAGAGCCTTCAGTGCACGGAGAATCTCATCCATATTGCGCCCGACATTGAGCGGATAGTAGAGGATAAGGCGTATCACCCGCTTGGGGTCGATAAAGTATACGGCACGCACGGCTACGGTGGAGGCTACGCCAGGTTGGACCATTCCGTATAGGTTGGCGACCTCCATCTTGATGTCGGCAATGATAGGGAAGTTGAAGCGTACGCCTGTCTTTTCCTCTACATTACGCACCCATGCGAGGTGCGAGAAGATGCTATCGATACTGAGTCCCAGCAACTTGGTATTCAGGGCATCAAACTCGGGCTTTCGTTGTGCAAACCCTGTCATCTCCGTAGTGCATACGGGCGTAAAGTCCGCGGGGTGTGAAAAGAGGAGCACCCAACTATCCTTTCCATATTCCGAGAGAGTCAGCCACCCTTCCGTAGTCTTTGCTTTGAAATCTGGGGCTAGATCGCCCAGTAGGGGCATACGTTGTGGCATTTCTAGAGTATCCATTGCTATTTCTTTTTTCTTCTTCCTTTACTTTTCTTCTCTTTGGTAGTCTTCTTTTGTGTGACCTCTCCTTCGTCAACAAAATTTTCGTCTAGGGGTTCAGTACCAAAAGCTTCGCCATCGATTCGATAGGTAGGCACCTCTCCGTACCCTCCGCTGGTAGTTCGTTTATGGATTAAGACCGCAATTGCTTTTTTCTGACTCGCTCGTTTTTGCAGCTTTGACTCTGCACTTCGTTGTGCAGCACGGAGCGTCTTACTTCCGCGCCCGGATTCGGCAAAGATCATCCCATGGGAGTAGAGACCATGGACATCGTCGGGGTTTTCGTAAAGGATGACGGCGCGCCAGTCGAACTCGTCAATGCTTTCGATGGCTTTTTCAGCCATGAGCTCTGTACGTCCGGATGCGTAGATGACGCGATAGACGTTGCGACGTTCGAAGCTGAATTCCTCATCGCTATCCTCTGTGGTATAGAAGACGTTTTGAGGCGTAACGCTGGCGACCTTGACGGCAAGCCTTCGCCCAGAGGTGAGTACAATGGTGTCCAACTGTTTTGAGTATTCCGTTTCGTCCTGTGCCCAGAGGGAGGAGGGGAAGAAGAAAAGAGGGGTGAGGAGAGCGCACAAAAAAAATAGGCGCACTGTCCGTCCACGACGTACAATGCACCTAGTAATAAGGGAGCTCCGCCTTGCTCTAGTGGTGGCGGAGATTATACTCATCCGACACGGTGAGCTTCTTACGACCTTTACGACGGCGCGCCGCCAGCACTCGTCGACCATTAGCGGTAGACATGCGTTCACGAAAACCGTGCTTATTCTTTCTCTTTCTAATCGAAGGCTGGAATGTCTGTTTCATTTTTTCTCCTACTTGTAACCCACAAAACACCCACAAAGGTAGTCCTTTTTTAAGAATTACGGGGCGTCGTACATCTAGGGGGCTCTAATACCGTAGCCGCAAGCTATTCCCGACGACAATGAGTGAGCTTATGGACATCGCGATCACCGAAATCATGGGATGCATTTCTAGCCCTAGGGGGACGTAGAGGATCCCTGCGGCGATCGGGAGCGCGAGTACATTGTAGAAGAGCGCCCAGAAGAGGTTCTGTTTGATAATGCGCATCGTGCGCTTACTCAATCGAATGATCTCGGGGATGGCACGCAGATCTTGTTGTACCAGCGTGAAGGTGGCGCAACTCTTGGAGATATCGTCGCCACTTGCCATGGCAAAACTGACATCGGCAGCTGTAATGGCGAGGGAATCGTTCGTACCATCCCCCACCATCCCTACGATTTGTGGATGTCCATCTTGTATTCTCGCTTCTTGTACACGAGCGGCCTTTTCGCTGGGGAGCATGCCACTGGAGATGTTGGTCAGGGCAATCCCGGTTTCTGTGGCCACACGTGCTGTGGCTTGCGCGTTATCTCCGGAGAGGATGTAGCACTCGACCCCGAGCTCCTGCAAATCGGAGAGGGTGGTTCCGATCTCCTCTCGTATCGTATCGGCAAAGGCGAGGGCGAGCAACAGCCGTCCCTCCTGTTGGAGGGTCATGAGGGTAAGTCCCTCCTCTGACCAGTCACGGAGGAGATCGTGAATCGGGAGTAGATTGACCTGTTGCTCCTTGGCATATTCTAGATTCCCGAGTGAGAAGCGTACCCCTTGGTATTCGCAATAGACCCCACACCCTGGGACGACGTGATAGTCCTCCATGGGTAGCATCTTTCCGGTACGTAACCAGGCGATGACGGATTTGGCGAGTGCGTGTCCCGATTTCTTCTCCAGAGTATAGAGGAGGTTTCGTACCATGGGTTGTTCCTCTTCGTCGACACACCAGTGAAATTTCACAACTCGTGGTCGTCCCATTGTGAGCGTTCCCGTCTTGTCGAAGAACATAACCTTGATATCCTTTGCGATCTGTAGCCCTTGCGCCTCTTTTACGAGCACATGGTGTCGTGCTGCAGTCCCCACGGCGGAGATGATAGCTGTGGGGGTGGCTAACCCCAACGCACATGGACAGGCAATGGAGAGTACGGAGGCGGCGGCTATCAAGCCCATTCTCCAGGAATCAGCCCCCTCCCATGCGAACCCCCACATCAAGAGCGTGAATAGAGAGAGAGCAATGATAATGGGGACAAAGATGGCACTGACTCGGTCTCCCAAGCTTTGAATCTGTGGCTTGGTTGTTTGAGCTTTTTGTACAAATCGGATCATTTGTCCGAGCTGTGTAGCCTCGCCTACCGAATCGGCTCGTACGTGCAAGGCGCCGTCTTCCAGAAAAGTCCCCGCATAGACTTTATCGCCGACCTTTCGGAAGAGGGGCTCGGACTCACCTGTCATAGAGCTCTGGTTTACCGAGGCTTGCCCTTCGACCACGGTACCATCGACCGCCAAGCGTTGCCCGGGTTTACAAAGGAGGATATCCCCCTCGTGGATATTGGTCAGAGGCTCGCGCACGAAGCTCCCGTCGCGTAACACCTCGACCTCCTCGGGCTGCAACTCCATGAGGAGGGAGAGCGCACTCGCTGCCCGATTCTTGGCGCGTTCTTCCAGCCACTTTCCAAAGGAGATGACCGAGATGATCATCGCCGCGGAGTCGAAGAACAGTGGCATCGCATAGGCAGCCGCGTGGATATAGTTGTAGTAAAGCCCGTAAAGGCTGTAAATGAAGACGGTATTGGAGCTTAGGAAGAGGAGGGTGTCCATACTCATCTGTCGATGGAGGGCTTGTCGGATGGCACGTCGATGGATGGGAAATCCGAGGCCGTAGGTGACCAGTGTCGAGATTGCGAGCTGCGCCCACATACTCCACTGGAAACGAGCATAATAGAGCATCAAGAACCAAGCGGTGAAGGCCCCAATCAACCCCAAGAGCAACCCTACGAATCGCAATTGGGCTTGGCGTGTCGTCGATTGGGGCTTAGGAAAAGACGGGGCTTCCTCTTCTGCTCCTTCGAGTTGATAACCGATGGCTTCGACAGCCTCTCGTATCTCCTTTGGGTTTGTCGTGGCACTATCCCATTCGACCCACAGCTGGTTGGTAGCGATGTCTATGCGTGCGGCGACGATGCCAGGCTTCTTTCCCAACACCCCTTCTATTCGTGCCACACAAGCCGAACATCCGATGCCCAATACTTGAAAGGTTCTTTTTTCTACACTCATTTTTATACACTGTTTGGTATACAAAGAACGTTTAATTTAAGGAATTGTGTTCTAGAGGGAGGACACGCAGAGGTAAAGTATGGAGAATACGGGGGATGAAAGCATTGCGATTCTTGGTGTGGTTCTTGGTCTGTTTTGTCAGCGCATGGTGTAATGTAGTGGGTGTGGCTGCGGCACAGGGGCTTCGTTACGAAGTAACACTAAAAGCGCTCCGTTCCCCCGTCAACCTAGATTCCCTCGGTCGGGACTATACCCTCTCGGGTGGGCTGCAGACAGGGGTTGGAGCGCCAGTCTTCCATGCAGGGACCTATGCATGGGAAGGGGCAGTAGCCCCGATAGAGGTGACAGATGTCGAATACGTTCCCGTGACCTTCGCAGTGGTAAATCGCCCGCGGTGGTTACAAGAGACGATTGTCCCCACGGCGTCGATCGTCAACGGACGCGGCGAGCTACAATTAAACGTAAGAATTCCCGCCTTTCAGGACAGGGGTGGACAACTATACCAATTACAGAGTTTTCGCGTAAAAAAGAGCCTTACTGCGCGAAATACAAGAAGAGTTCCCCAGAGTGCCACACCCGCAGATTACACCCGCGTGTCGCATTCGCAACTCGCCTCGGGACGGTGGTGGCGATTCTATGTTGAAAAGAGTGGAGTCTATAAACTCACCTACAACGAGTTGCGCGATCTCGGGATAGAGGCTCCTGCGGCACTCTCGGTGTGGGGTGGGCATCCACACCAGCTGCCGTATGACAATGCGACGCCTCACGTGGACGACCTCGAACAGATCCCCGTACGTTGGATAACACAAGACGGAATCCCCAAACCGGGCGACTATGCGCTATTCTTTTTGGAAGGATCTGCGTGGTGGGAGTACAACCCCGAGCACGACATGTATGACTACCATGAACACGACTACGAGCGGCGTGCTCACTACTTCTTCACGACGTCTCGCCCGACGTCCTCGCTGCCAAGTGTCAATTCACCCGCCCCGACGGGGCGACAAACGGACTATATGGGGATGTGGGGGCTGATTGGTCGGAAGACGAATCTCCGCTTCTCAGGGCGAGAGTTTTTTGGGGATCAGTTTGACTTTACCGTCGAACGCACCTACAATACAGGGCTCAGGCGTGGTGTAGTGGGCTCGACGGCCAAGTGTTTTGCCCGGTTAGCGGCGTCTTCGAAGCGGGTGAGTGGCTTTCATATTTCCGTAGGTGGGGGTGTGGTAGCCTCTTTGGAGATAGAGCCTTCGTTTTTCATAGATTCTCAACTTGCGCTCGTCAAGGATGTACAGGGGAGTTTTCCCCTTCCGTCGTCGAACTTGGAGCTGACGCTTCGTTACCTCCGTCCTACCTACTCGTCGACGGGCTGGCTATCGCGCATGTGGGTGAATGCACGACAGACCTTCCCCGAGACGGTGGAGCAGCTCCTCTTTTTTGCCGACCGTGGAGGAGACAATACCACCTATATCGCATTCGATTTTCCCGCGTATGCCCCCGAAGTGGAGCTATGGAACGTGACCTATCTTTTTCATCCGTTTCACTACACGTCGCTCTCTCAGGCGAGCGCGCGCCCTGCCCACCAGCTCATCCTCTTCGATCGGACTCGTGTTCCTGATGTGAAGATCGAGGGCGAGGTGGAAAACCAAGACCTCCACGGGGAGGAAATCCCAGAGCTCCTTCTGGTAGCACACGAACGTTTTCTTGGACAAGCCGAGCTTATTGCA
This sequence comes from uncultured Bacteroidia bacterium, assembly GCA_963543925.1. Taxonomy (GTDB): domain Bacteria; phylum Bacteroidota; class Bacteroidia; order Bacteroidales; family CAJPTX01; genus Bacteroides_D. The sequence continues at coordinate 39,559 of CAUUCP010000009.1, forward strand.
GACATTTACCGGGAATCTCCCTTAGTGGCTTACAAGAAGATCAAAGTGGTGAATGCCGAGGCGATTTACAACGAGTTTTCTTCTGGCAACCGCGACGTGAGTGCCATCCGCAACTATGCCCGCTCTCTTTATTGGCGCGGTGGTGGGGCTACGGGCGTCTTCCGCCACTTGCTACTGATAGGCAAGGCTAATTACGACCTTCGGGAACACTGGGATGAGTTCAATCTTCTCCCTAACTATCAATCTTTCAACTCGGTGAGCCCGTACAGCTCCTTCGGATCGGATGATATCTTTGGTTTTCTAGACCCCGATGAGAATGCTGAGCAAGGGGCTCTTGACATTGGAATCGGTCGTTATGCGGTGGTAAACACCGAGGATATGGAGATCTTGCTGCGCCGCGAACGCATTTATCACACCCCAGCGAACTGGGGGACGTGGCTCACGCGCACGGTGATGTTAGCGGATGACGAGGATAACCTCGCCTACATGATAGGAACCGATTCGTTGGCACAGCGCATTGAGCGTGACCGCAAAGACATCCGCATCAAGCGTTTGTATGCCGACGCCTTTATGCAGGAGAATCGGTGGTATCACTCCTATTACCCAGAGTTGAATAAGGAGCTAAACCGACAAATGAACCAGGGCGCATACCTCCTAAACTATGTAGGGCACGGGAGCACAAAAGCACTCGGGCACGAAGAGTTTTTTGGATTAAAGGATGCTCGTGCTTGGCGGAATATCAAACACCTTCCGATCCTTGTGGCGTCGTCCTGTTTCTTTGCCAACAACGACTGGGAACAGGACTTAACGCTAGGGCGCGATATGCTTTTTATGCCCCAAGGGGGGAGTATCGCCATCGTGGCAGCTACGCGTCTGACGTACAATTACTCGAACCAGCTTTTTAACTCCCACCTTCTTCGTTCCATCTTTCCTGGGGCGAGTATGCCCCAATACTACGCCTTGGGAGATGCGGTGCGTGTGGCGAAGAACAAGACTCCGGGCGGCGAAAATCGAAGCAAGTATGCGCTATTGGGCAATCCCGCCTTGCCCTTACCGAACTTTTCTGCTAAAGTCGTGTGGCGGGAGTTGAATGGAGCTCCGTTGCAGGGGCTACTTGACACGATCCGTGCGGGGCAGAAGGTTACGGTGGAGGTAGAGGTATTGCAATCTGACGGGCAACCCCTTGAGGGGGAGGTGCATCTCCAGTTGCTGGGACCGGAACAGACGCTCAAGACGCTTGACAACGACGGTATCGGGGTATACGAATACAAAGATCGTCCTCATACGTTTTTCCGTGGTACGGCCACGTGTACAGGGGGGCGTGCTCGCTTTTCATTTATCGTACCTCAGGACATGGATATAGCCTATGGGCAAGGGTTGAGTTCGATGCTCGCACAGTCGGAGGAGCGTCTTGCCTCTGGGGGTTATGATCAGTTCATTGTTGGGGGGCGTATCGCAGGAGCCGAGATTACGGACCACGAAGGTCCTGAGATAGAGATCTTCTGGGATGACTATGCACGACGACAGATAAGCACCGTGAGTAGCAATGCGAAGCTTTTGGTACGTTTACGGGACTCGAGTGGTATCAATATTTCGGCGGCTGGGGTGGGGCACGATCTTACAGCGACCTTGGTGCATGAGGGCAAGGAGGAGCGCATCGTGCTGAATGATTTCTACGTGGCGGCGAAAGATTCCTATCAGGCGGGCGAGGTGCACTACTATTTTTCGAACCTCGAACCTGGGAAGTATTCGCTCACCATTAGGGCAAGTGACGTGTATAACAACACTTCGGAGAAGCAGGTGAGCTTTGAAGTAGGTGATCCTGCCAAGGCGGCGATCACGAATCTATTGAACTATCCGAACCCTTTTACCTCGGGGACTAGTTTTTACTTTGACGGGACCCGTCCTGGTCAAGCCGCCGAGGTGATGATTCAGATCTACACCCCCGATGGGCTTCTGGTGCGTACGCTTCACTTTAGCGAGCCGACGCCGGGTTTGCGTCTTGGTCCTTTCTACTGGGATGGGCGCGACGATGCGGGGCGTGAGATAGGTCGTGGGGTTTACTTTTACCGGGTTCGCCTTCGTTACCTAGGCAATTGGACAGAAAAAGGGGCTAAAACGGAACGTTACGAGAAGCTTTTGAAACTCTAGGGGGTATCAGAGCTCCTCTGGTGCGGGTAAGCTTTTGAGGAGGAGAGGTAGAAGCCCCCGATCGCCTACCCGATTTCGTGAGGCTTACACACCCTGTACAGCCTTCCTACCTTGGAAATCGCAACAGCTGGTTGCGGTAGTACTCGTACTGCTGGCGACGTAGGGCTATCTCGGCGGGTAGCCCCTCGGTAAGGGAGTGGACTAGGGTGTGGAACTTGTCTAGTATGTCCACGATTTGCTGTTGGATAGGGAGGGGGATGAGGAACTCAGACAACATTACTTTTCTTATTGAGAAGACAGTTCCACGGTATAGTCTCGGGAGAATATACTCCTTAAAAATTGTTGCAGAACGAACATAAAGAGGATATCCTCCCTGCGCATCTTCATCTCTTTTGTTAGAGTGTCCTGTTCCAATCTCCGCCACCTCCCCTAGCGGCTTCCACTCGACCTTCGCACCGCCTAGCAACGCCTCTAGACCCCAAGCCCTTTGCGCCGCTTTCCCCGCATGCCTATTTTCCCCATCCCTTTTTCGATTTCCTTGCTCAATTACAGCACTAAGTTACTAAAAATCATTGGTGTAAATGGTGTTAGCGTGCAATAATCCCGAGGTATATGTGTAGTAGCTAACTTCCTAGGCTTATGACGCTTTATGTATTCCTAAATATGCTAAGCGAGCTATGGGGTGGAGCGGGGTAGAGTGGGTGTAGAGCCTTTGTTTCCTTACTGTTCCGTCGGTGTAGAGTCGGTGTAGCGTCGGTAAATTGGGTGGGGAAATAGGCTATAATATTGACGTATTTTATTATTTCAACATTGCGTTATTTAGTAAGTTGTATAGAAATAGAGCTTTAGGATTTTCTAAAGTGGTGGTGTGGAAGGGGGGGGAAAGAACGGGCTGTTACCCACTTTTATGGGCAATGTCTTTTCGGAGAAAGAGTATCGAAAATTCCCTCCTCTTCCTAGCAATACGAGAGCAAAAAGAAAGCGATTTACCCCCGTTGTAGACTTTCTGCGACAATTACCGAAAATATTTTTTATCGCCTTTGAACCCAGTTTCTGTCTGCCTTTGGGGTATGCTCGCCCTACTCCCCTGCTACGCGCTATTTTGCGTTAACGTTTTTTTTTTGAGAACTTGCCTCATTCTTAATGTAAACTATTGACGATCATGAGAAAGACGTTGAAAATAGTAGTAGCACTCGTTACATTGCTCTGGGCGTGGGGAGTGTCGGGGGTATTGGCCCAGTCGGAGACGGGACGCCCGTTCATCACGAAGTGGAAAGGGACAAAGGGTGAGGAGTTGAAGATCCCCATTGTAGGGACGTACAAGATGGTGATCAAGGATGAGAGTGGGAATGAGAAGGTCAATGAGACGGTAACCGTCGCAGATGCGGGACATCCCTACCTCTTTACTCCTACGGAGGATGGGACTTACACCATAGAGGCAGGACCTGAGGGGGTGAAGTATATGCAAATGAATGCAAAGTGGGAAAATTATGAGTGGATTTCTCTTACCAGTAACGATCTGCTGGAGGTAGTCCAGTTCGGGACGGTGAAATGGGAGTCTATGAAAGAGATGTTCCATTTGTGTAAGAATATGACCTTCGCAGCGGGGATCGACACCCCAGACCTCTCCAAGGTGACCAACATGGGCTGGATGTTCAGGAACTGCTCCGCATTCAACCAGCCGCTGGGCAACTGGAACGTGAGCAAGGTGACTGACATGGAGAGTATGTTCGCAGGCTGCTCCGCCTTCAACCAGCCGCTAGGCAACTGGAACGTGAGTAAAGTGACTAACATGGGAGGGATGTTCGATGGCTGCTCCTCCTTCAACCAGCCGATAAATAATTGGAATGTGAGCAACGTGACCAACATGAGTGGGATGTTCAGCGGCTGCTCCTCCTTCAACCAGCCGATAAATAACTGGAACGTGAGCAATGTGACCAACATGAGTGGGATGTTCAGCGACTGCTCCTCCTTCAACCAGCCGATAAATAGTTGGAATGTGAGCAATGTGACCGACATGAGAGAGATGTTCTATAACTGCTCCTCCTTCAACCAGCCGCTAAATAACTGGAACGTGAGTAAGGTGACCAATATGAGCTGGATGTTCCAAGACTGCCACGCCTTCAACCAGCCGCTAAATAGTTGGAATGTGAGCAACGTGACCAACATGAGAATGATATTCTATAACTGCTCCGCCTTCAACCAGCCGCTGGGCAACTGGAACGTGAGCAACGTGACCGAAATGTGGAATATGTTTAATGGCTGCTCCGCCTTCAACCAGCCGATAAATAATTGGAATGTGAGCAACGTGACCAACATGCTAAGAATGTTCAGTTACTGCCATTCCTTCAATCAGCCGCTAAATAACTGGAAGGTGGACAATGTGATCAATATGGAGGATATGTTCTATGGCTGCTCATCTTTCAACCAGCCACTAAATAGTTGGAATGTAAGCAACGTAACCAATATGAGAGATATGTTCAAGGGCTGTCGCTCCTTTAACCAGCCGCTGGGCTCATGGAAGATAAAAAAAGCAGTAGAAGGACTTTCTACAACCGCGATGAGCCCATCGAACTATTCCAAAACGCTCGTCGGGTGGGCAGGGCAAACGGATATTGCAGAGAATCTCAATTTCGGAACGAACGTTGCGAATCTTATTTACAACGACGAGGGTAAGGCGGCTCGACAAAAGCTCATAGACAAAGGATGGAAGTTCTACGGTGATAACTACCAATCCAGTGGCGTATCCATTACACCCAGTTTCCTCCCCCTTGTACTCAACAAAGAGTGGGGATTACCCTTGGAGAAGTGGGGCGTAGTGGAAACAGAGGAGGTCAAACTATCAACCGACACAGAGGGGATTATCTCCTACGAACTGACCGCAGACAAGAAGGGAGTGCACATCAAGGGGCTCAAGGAGGGAAAGTGTAAACTCACCGCCACCATCGCAGCCCAACCTGGGGTGCACGAGCAGGCCTATACCAGCACCTGCGAGATAGAGGTCTACGTTCCCATAGAGCGCATCACCATCACCCCTGCAAGCAAGACCCTGAAGGTCGGGGAGGAGTTCACGTTTACTGCCAATATCTTTCCAGAGAATGCTACGAAAAGAGAGGTGAAGTGGGAATCCAATAAATCCGAGATCGCTACGATAGACAACAATAATGGAACAATAACTGCCAAAGCGGTAGGGAAGTGTACTGTCTATGCGAGTATATATGAACACATAGTCTATGTCGATGGAAGCTGTACGGTGATCGTAGTAGATGAGATCGCCCCTGTTGCCAGCATCACAATTCCTGAAAAACAGACCCTCACTGTCGGTACAACAACTCAATTGGTAGCAGTCGTATTACCCGACCATGCCGAACAGGGGCTTGTTTGGAGCAGCTCCGCCCCCGCGATTGCTACAGTAAGCGAGGGCGTCGTCTGGGCAAAGAAGACGGGAGAGTGCACCATTACTGTAAAAAGCTTAGACAAGAACTGCACGATAATCAAACAGTGTAAAATCACCGTAGAAGAGCCAAGTAACGGGGGGAATAACGGTGGTGACAACGGTGGAAACAGTGGAGGAAACGGCAATAACGGTGGAGGAAACGGAGGGAATAATGGCGGTAGCAATGGAGGTGGAAATAGTGGAGGAAATACAGGCGGTAACGGCGGCGGAAATAGCGGGGGCAATAATGGAGGAGGAAACGGTGGGAATACAGGTGGCGATAACAACGGCGGAGGGGATAATAATGGGAGCAACCCAACGAGCTTCGTTGTAACCCTTACTCAGCCCACAAATGGTAAGATAGAGATCGAGGGGCACGCTACAAAGAGCTCGATAACAGTAGCCAAGGATACCGAGCTGACCGTAAAGGCTACGCCCGACGAGGGGTATAAGCTCAAGACCCTGAAGGTCAACAATAAGGATATCACGACCACACTGAAGTTCACCGTCACAGCAGCGACTACCGTCACGGCGGTGTTTGAGAAAGAGACCTTTGCTGTAACGACCAGCGTAAATGACGAAAAATGGGGTTCGATAGAGCTTACGGGTGCTTCCAACCTCAAGGCTGTAGCGTACGGTACGGAACTGACCGTGAAGGTTACCGAAAAAGATGGGTACAAGTTGAAGACGCTGACAGCTGGCGAGGAGGATATCACCGAGCCCAAGAAGTTCATCGTCAAAGCAACGACGGAAGTGAAGGCGGTATTTGAGTCCAAGCAGGGAGGTGCGGTAGAGGACGCGCAGTTGGCAGGCATCGACGTAGCGCCGAATCCGTTCACTGCACAGCTCCGCATCCTCAATCCCGATGGCGTCACAGCACGTTACGAACTAGTCAATGCCTCTGGAATCATCTTACGTTCGGGGGCGCTTTCTGAAAAAGAGCTTGTGGTGGATACAGAGACACTGTCCGCAGGGGTCTATTTCGTGCGTTTAGAGGCGCAAAATGGCGCGAGAAAGAGTGTAATGGTATCTAAGTAACATTTGCGAGTCTTGTCGAATAAAATGCCGCCCTTCTGTCGCTTTGGCAGAGGGGCGGATTTGTGTTATGTATGGAGCGGGGAATACTATCCGTAAAAGTGTGCAAAGAGGTCGCCTACCTTCTGGTCTACCACTGTTTTCATACACATAGAGCATACACTTTTTTTAGGACCGTAGCGAGATTATCGTGCCAGTGAGGGGGCTGCCTATCGGCTATAATATCCTGCTTTCGTAACTTTGCGGCGTACCCTATACATCACATTCTTTTTCTATGCAAACGGTATTTTCCAAACGCGAATACGCCAAAACACACCCACAGGAATACCTCTCCTCGTTCCATTCTCGTCTTGCGTTACAGATCCGCTTCTCGGATGTAGACCGAATGGGGCACGTGAACAACTCGGTTCACCAACAATTCTTTGACCTCGGACGGTTACACTATTTCAATGGGCTTCTCTCGCCTACCCCCGACTGGGAGGGTAGTGTGGTGATCCTCGCCCACCTGGATATAGACTTCCTCCTACCGCTCCTCCTTACTTCTAGGGCGAGTATCTACTCTCGGACTCTTCGCGCCTCTTTTACAGAAAAGAGCTTTGTGATGGAACAGGCTATTGGCGCAGCGGATGGTTCGCAGGTCTATAGCCTCTCGGAATCGCTGATGGTGGGCTATGATGGCGCCGCCCTCTGCTCTAGTTCGCTACCTGCGTCATGGGTATCTCAGATTATCGCATTTGAAGAAGGGGCTCACTAAACGCCTCGCGAGTCATGAGTAGAGTATTGTTACTACTTGGGTTGTTATTCGGGCTATTTCGGCCTTTGTGGGCGCAGTGTGGGGTCTCGCTCTCGGTAGATTCCTACTTCTACAATGCGGAGTTCGCACACCCGCTCAAGCCTGGATATACACTCCCTGGGATAGGTGTACACCCGGAACTCTGGCTCTCACTCGAGGAGAACCTCTACCTGCACGGGGGCTATTTCTACGCCTACATGCATGGTAAGCAGGAGGCACAGGTGCGGAAACCGACCCTCAGTATACGCGCTCGACTGGCCTCCAGTGCACGGAGCAGCTTTTGGTGTATCCTCGGGACGTTACGAGATGAACACCCACTACCGAGCTACGTTTATAGCCCCCAGTACGGCTGGTTGCATGGTCCCGAGGCGGGGGCACAACTCTACTGGACGAGTGAAGCGCATCGCCTCCAGACGTGGATAGACTGGGATCGTTTCATCTGGAAAGACGCTAATGATGAAGAACGCTTCCTCTACGGTCTTCAATTCTTTAACTATGAGACGACAGATAGGGCACGCCCTCGCTTGAGCTACAACGCTTTTTTCCTTGCTAGACACCACGGTGGGCAAATCGATACGTCGCGGCTACGGGTAGTCACCTCAACCCATATGGGCATAAGCCTTGGTTTGACATCGAATAGTAGATGGTTGCGCCCCCAGCTTCGTCTACACGCCTCGCTGAGCCATGACGGACACCATGACTCGCCGCTGCCCCAGCGGAATGGATGGGCTCTGGCAGGAGAGGCTCAGCTCCACCTCTGGGAGCAACTGCATTTTTCGGTAGGGTATTTCTATGGAAAGCACTTCATTTCGCTACGCGGAGAGGAACTTTATCGTTCCTACAGTCTATGGTCTGACGGGGCAATGCACCCGACGCGTAGCATCCTAGAGGGGTCGGTCGAGTATGAACAGGCGCTCACGGAAGGCGGTCGTTTCTCGGCAGGGGCAAAGGGGTACTACGACGTTGCGCTGCGACGCGTGGACTACGACTTCTACCTGCGTCTAGAGATCGCCCTCGACAGAGACTTTTAGGGGGGACGTTCCCCAGTTAAAGAGCTCGGGGTTGCAGACTGCCCACGTGATGACGAAGTCTTGGAGGATAGCATACTCCATCGAGACTCGGAAACAGAAGTTGGTCACGTGGACGAGGATGTGAAATCCGCCGGAGTTCGGCTTTACCTCAAAAGGGAGCACATCGAGGTTGGTAAACGAATTGAGTCCAGGACGGTTGTAGAGCTTGAAGAAGGCTTCTTTGGCACTCCAGATAAGTGCGAGTTGGAGGGTGTTATCTAGGTCGAGCCACGCCATCTCTCCAAGCGTGAGGAACTGCTGTGCGATACGCTTGAAGGGGCGATTCTTCTTTTCAATATCGATGCCCACAAAGAAGTTCGGATTGGTGATCACCGCCGCATAGGGGAAGGTATGGGACATGGAGATATGTCCATTCCCGCTGACGAGATAGGGCTTTCTCTGCTTGGTATAGAGCACTTGGTCGGTAATCCCGAGGGTTTTCAAGATACAGCGCGTCGCGAGCCACTCTAGACGTCGGGAGCTATCGCGAAAGCTTGCTAGGCTGGGAAAAGAATCGCCCCCGATGAATGCCTTCAACTGTTCTTCTCGCTCCTCGATATGCCAAAAGGCTAGTGTCGCAGCACCTGTATTTATCTTTAGAAACTCTGGCATCGTTCTTCTCTCCTAGTCTTGAAAATGCAAGACCTTGACGGGTCACTAGCGCTGCGCGTTCTACTTCCAGGCGAGGGATTCTATTAGGCGCACGACATCCTTGGAAAAGAAGTCTATGGCTGGGGCAAGCGAGTCGGCATTGGGCACGCAATAGAAGTAGAGCGTTCCACGCAAGAAGTGCGACACGCTATCCGTCGCATAGAACTGTACGGAGGTGGCGACATCCCCCTCTACACGGTAGAGCATCGCGTAGACATGCCGTTCTGGGTCTTCGTAGTACTGCTCATTGATGGCATCGGCTCGCGTAGCATGCTTGTAAGTGAGGGTACGTGCATTCTCTGTAAGGGTGTCCAGCGCAGCGGCACGGTTGTAATACGTGAGGTAGATGGTCGCCTTGTACTGTGGGATCTCGATATCCTGTGCCATACTATCGGGGTCTATACGCAGGCGCGCGTACACTGGTATATCGAACGTATAGGGCAAGGTGGTGTCCAAGTGACGGTAGGCCTTGGCAGGGAAGTCGAACCGAGGATAGGCATAGGAACGCGGCACCACGGGATCGGAGCACGCTGTAAAACCGATACAGACCAGTAGTACCCAGAGTACCAGCAAGCCTGCCTTCCCCTCCTTATGAAAAGACCTCCTTTGCATCACACCCCCACTTCCACTTTGATTTGTTCTATCCTCCGATTGTTCACCGCCTCTATGGTCAGACGCAGGTCGCCCACGTGCAAGACCTCTCCCTTTCTAGGGAATCTCCCCAACTGCTCCAATACGAGCCCAGCGAGGGTTTCGGCATCCCCACGCAGGTCATCGAAGTCGGAATCTGGTCGGTGGAGATACTTACAGAAATCGTTGATCTGTATCTTCGCTAAGACGCGATAGGTATGGGCGTCGAGCTGGGTAAAGAGCTTTTCTCCGTTCGCGTCAGACTCATCGGCGATTTCGCCCAGGACCTCCTCTAGGATATCTTCCAAGGTTATCAACCCACACGTTCCCCCGTACTCGTCCACGACAATCGCCAGATGGATGCTGTGGGTCTGAAACTCCCAGAGGAGCTCGTCCAGCTTCTTATTCTCTGGTACGAAGTAAGGGGTACGTAGGAGGCTCTTCCAGTCAAAAGAGGGATCGTCGTCGATGTGCGAGAGGAGGTCTTTTACGTAGAGGATACCCACGATCTTGTCCAACGACTCTTCATAGACAGGGATACGACTGTAGCCCGTCTTTCGCACCTGCTCGGTAACCTCGGGGTAGGGGGTCTCTTGGTCAAAGGCAAAGATCTCGACACGGGGACGCATAATCTCGCTGACGTCGATGGTACCGTAGTGAGCCAAGCGCTTAATCATGAGGTTTGACTCTTCGTTGTGTTCCGAACTTTCCTCCTTGGTAATCTCTATAGCGGCCTCTATTTGATCTATCGAGAGGTCAAGGTGCGGCGCCCACCGCTCGTTTAAGCGCTGTGCCGAGTAAGCCATCAGGCGCGCAAAGGGGGCTAACAGCACATAAAACGAATAGAGAGGACGCGCTGCAAAGTGGACATAGCGCAAGGGACGACTGGCCCCTAACTGTTTGGGTAATACCTCCCCGAAGAGCAATAGCAGGAGGGTGATAAAGACGACCTTGAAAAGGAATCCGACCACGGGCGCTCCACTGAAATCGACCAACGAGTCTGTGATATATGTGGAGAGGAGGACGATCCCCACGTTAATCAAGTTATTTGCAATCAGGATTGTTGCCAAGAGACGTTCCTGTGCCCCTAACATCGAAAGCGCAAGACGGTAACGGGTAAAACGCTCCTTTTTCTCCTCGAGCAATTCGAGATCCAGAGGCTGAAGAGAAAAGAACGATGCCTCCGAGCCAGAGACAAAAGCCGAAGCAACTATCAATAGCAAGAGGATTACTAGCCCTGCCACAACGCCCCAAGAGGGGACAAAGAATTGAATAGCTAATAGCAAAATGCGACTCAATTAGGGATTATAACCCAGACATACGGTAAAGTGGCGTGTTTTAGAAGGGTAAATCCGCTGGTTCAAAGTGCGTGATCGTGCAATCTGTATTTTCTGACGAGGTGGTGTCTCCCCCCCCTTGTTCGTCACCAAAAAGCTTCGACATGTCTACTACAAAGCGTTTGGTCTCTTGAAAGATCTCATTTTTAGTTTCCTCAGCGATGGGCATCATCACGACCTGAAAAGCGTTAACACGCACCTCGGCACTATAAATCACCTCCTCGGCGAATTCTCGGGTATAATAACGCAACTCCCCTTCGATGTCCAGCAAGGCACCCTTCTCAATTTCTTTTTCCGCACGTTCAGCCAGCTCTCCATAAAGGACCAGCGAATGCCAGACGGTATTGCCTCCCTGCTCTGTTGCCAGACGAAAACGCGCTACACACTTTCCCTTTTCTGGGAAATAGAGATCTGGCGTACTATCCGCACGCCCCAGTAAAATAACTTTGTTAATACTCATGACTGTAGTACTACACTGTTCCATTCTCAACTCCTGTGTACCTAGTGAGCGACGTTTACGCAATTCTCTATCCGACGTATCTCAACTCCCCCGCGGGGATGCAACCTGTTATGCAAGAGCATCAATACAAAGACAATCAATGCAATACATAATACAGAGCGTTGCGTATAGCGCACGAAAGAGACCGTCACATCTCCCCTCTTCGCCAGCCCCATTAGAGACACAAATATAATAGGAAAGTGTAATCTACGAAAAAAGGGGATAAGCCTAAACTTATCCCCTTCCCTTGTCGGTTCGGAGGGATTCGAACCCTCGACCCCATGATTAAGAGTCACGTGCTCTACCAGCTGAGCTACGAACCGCCGCGTCCTTTGTTCTGGACACACAAAGGTACTGCTTTTTTTGAAACTAACAAATCTAGCGACGGGAAATCCACAAAAAAAGTGGGATACTGCCCACCAGAGCGTACCCCACCCTTTCGTTTCGTGACCTTATGACTTAAAGACAGCTACTGCCGTGTGAAGCGTATTCGCCTGTGCATCAAGCTCCTCAGAGGATGTAGCCATTTCCTCGGAGGTGGCGGCATTCTGCTGTACCACGTTGTTGAGCTGTTGGATTGCCGCATTGATTTGCGCAACCCCCGTCTGTTGTTCCTGACTGGCGAGAGCGATTTCCTGTACCAATTGCACCGTCCTTTCCACATCAGGGATAACTGCCGCGAGGGCATCTCCTGAGCGACGCGTCACGTCCACGCCCTGTTTTGAGAGAACTTGGATTTCTTCTGCAGACTCCTTGCTTCGTTCCGCCAATTTTCTGACCTCAGCGGCGACGACGGAGAAACCTCTCCCATGCTCACCGGCACGTGCCGCCTCGACGGCTGCGTTGAGTGCTAAGATGTTGGTTTGTGCCGCTATTTCATTGATAACGTTAATCTTATCCACAATTCCATTCACAACGACCTCTACTTTATGCGCTTGGTCACTGACCACGGCAATTCGCTGCTGCATGGTCTTGGCAATCGCCTCACTCTCCACAGCCGATTGAGCATTGGTATTGATCCCGGCAGCCATTTGACTCATCGCACTGCTAATCTGTTCAGCACTCGCGGCTTGGGAATTAGAACCTTGAGCCAACTGTTGGGAGATCTGCGACAGGGTCGCACTGGCATTGGCGACATTGGTCGTCCCCACGTCTATGGCAGAAACGGACTGGGTCAACATGTCAATCATCTGCGAAAGCGATTGTACAAGTTCACAAATCTCATCCTTCCCTTCGAGGTAGTGTGCTCGAACCTTGACTCGGAGGTCTCCAGAGGCAACGATTTTCAAATCCTCTACCACGCGGTTTATGGCTGTCGAGAGGTAACGCGAGAAGAAAAAAGCGACGAGTATACCTCCGACCACCAATACCAAAGCGAGCGTCCACATAATGAGACGAATCTGCCGTTGCAATGCCATTCGATATGCAAAACTCGCTTCGGAGACCGCAAGGTTATAGGATGAGATATTTTTCCCAAACACGGGAAGCTGTTTCAGGTATATGCCCATTTCCTTTGTCAAGGTCATAATGTCGTCTAAGGTTTTTCGATAATTATTCGATTGCGTATAAAGCCAATCTGGCAATCCCGCAGGTAGTTCTTTCTTTGCAGCTAGAATGGCTTGTGTTAGATAGTTCTCATCCATAAGGTCGAAGAAACGGTAGAAATTCCGCACGGAGAGGGCTAGATTCTCGGCTTGTGCATAGTACCCCGATCGTCCGATGTGTGTGATGTAGTTATCTAGACGTTTTTCGATATTATACTTTTGCTCCTGGAGTGCAAGACGCACCTTTTTGTAGGCCACTATACTCTCCCAATACTTCTTCGTATCCTCTTTTATCCCCTCCACTTTCTTACTTTCAATAATTCCTAATATTGAGAGGTGATACCCAGCACGATCAAGTCCTAGGATACAGGAATCGATATAGCACTTGCTATTCACAAAATCGCTTTCCTCTAAACTGGTATTGTAAGTCTGGATATTTAGGCGCGCGAGAGAAAAATTGGACTCTATCCACCGACTATCCGACTCGACATCGGCCGCGAGATTACTCCTATTAAAGAAATAGTAGACAAAAAACGCCCCCAAAGCCACACAGAAAATAATAAGCCCAAAAGCGATGTAGAGCTTTGTTCGTATACGGAGATTTAACAGTCTCATAATACCTTACATTAGTGTTAACAAAATCTTTCTGTTTTCGTCTTTATAACGTCCTTCTTTGACGTTACAAAGATGTTTTGAGATGAGATAACAACCCTGTGTTGGATCGTCTCAAACCCCGTATAGACCTTGACATAGACCACTCTAGAATTTTTCTCCTAAGGCATAAATGGGGACGTTCCACACTTGAAAATACAGAAACCTTTTCAATATTCGATAATTTCCTATTAGCTTTATGATAGTACTGTTTTTTTTTGTTTGTTAACACTAAACCCTATGCAGCGCATGGCTATGCTGTTAGACAAGAAAGCGCGACACATTGCTGTATCGCGCTCCCAGATGAAATAAACTTAAGAAAGACTACGACTTGCGTCCCCCTTCTGGTTGAGGAGGTTTGGGGAGTAGTACTTTACGTGAGAGGCGGAGTTTTCCCGTCTTCTCTTCGATCTCAATCAGTTTCACTTCCACTTCTTCACCGACATGGAGGTAGTCCTCTACCTTTTCGACACGTTTCCAATCAAGCTCGGAGACGTGGAGCAATCCATCCCGGTTGGGCATAATTTCTACGAATGCACCATAGGGCATAATGGACTTTACCCGTCCCTTGTAGATTTCCCCTACTTCGGGTATGGCGACAATGCTTAGGATTCGCTTACGGGCAGCCTCCAAGGCGTCGAGGGATGGGCTGTAAATCGTCACCACGCCGTGCATGCCGACCTCTTCGATACTAATCTTGGTGTTGGTATCGCGCTGCATCTCTTGGATCACCTTTCCTCCGGGACCGATGACCGAACCGATAGCATCGCGTGGGATCTTCATGGTCTCGCAGCGTGGAGCTTCGGGACTCAACTCGGGACGTGGTTCGGGAATCGTCTCTAGGATCTTCCCTAGGATGTGCATCCGTCCTTGACGCGCTTGTTCGAGCGCCTGTGCCAGCACCTCGTAGGGTAGTCCATCGACCTTGATGTCCATCTGCGTGGCGGTAATCCCGTCGCGTGTTCCGGTGACCTTGAAGTCCATATCGCCGAGGTGGTCTTCGTCACCTAGGATATCAGAGAGGACAGCAAAGCGCTGGTTTACGGTATCGGAGATAAGCCCCATGGCAATCCCAGAGACTGGCTTTCGGATCTTGACCCCAGCATCCATAAGGGCAAGTGTACCCGCACAAACGGTCGCCATGGAGGAGGAGCCGTTGGATTCGAGGATATCGCTCATGACCCGAATCGCATAGGGGAAGTCATCCTCTTTGGGGAGCATACGCTTGAGAGCTCGGTGCGCGAGGTTACCGTGCCCGATCTCTCGACGTCCTGGTGCACGTGTTGGACGCGCCTCGCCCGTGGAAAAGGGTGGGAAATTGTAGTGCAAAAGGAAACGCTCTGTCCCCTCGTAGAGGACATCGTCGACGAGCTTTTCATCGTCCTTTGTCCCCAAGGTTACCGAGGAGAGCGATTGTGTTTCCCCACGTGTGAAGATCGCCGAGCCATGAGCTCCGGGGAGGGTACCGACCTCGCTCCAGATGGGGCGGATCTGGTCGGTTTTTCGTCCGTCGAGACGCACCTTGTCGTTGAGGATCATGGTACGCATGGCTTCTTTTTCCACAGCGTGGTAATAGCGCGCGACCATCATCTTGAGCGGGGCACGTTCCTCTTCGGGTATCGTTTCCCAGAAGTCGTTCAGTAGTTTTTCGAAAGCAGCTTCTCTTTCCTTTTTAGGGAGCTGCGATTTAGCTATGGTATACGCACGCTCGTAGCAGAAGTCGTGCACCCGTTGGCGCAGTGCGTCGTCGTTGGTTTCGTGACAGTAGGTACGCTTTGTAATCCCGAGCTCGTTCATCAATTCGAGCTGTAGGTCGCAATGGCGCTTGATCTCCTCGTGTGCGACACGAATGGCCTCGATCATGACCTCTTCGGAGACCTCGTCCATTTCGCCCTCTACCATGAGGATATTTTCTCGTGTGGCGCCTACCATCAGGTCGAGGTCTGCACGCTGGAGTTCAGAATAACGAGGGTTGATGACGAACTTACCGTCGATTCTCGCCACGCGCACCTCGGAGATCGGTCCCCCGAATGGGATGTCGGAGACCGACAGTGCCGCCGATGCCGCTAGCCCCGCAAGGGCATCAGGCATCTCCTCTTTTTCACCTGAGAAGAGGATCACGTTTACAATCGTATCTGCGTGATAATCTTCTGGGAATAGCGGCCGTAGGGCACGATCCACAAGCCTGGATATAAGCACCTCGTAGTCCGATGCTTTCATCTCTCGCTTGAAAAAGCTTCCTGGGAATCGTCCGGCCGCGGAGTATTTCTCTCGGTAGTCGACACTCAGGGGCATAAAATCTACGTCTTCGCCGGCTTCCTGTGCGCTGCACACGGTGGCGAGGAGGACGGTTTTGCCCATACGCAAGAAGACCGCCCCGTCGGCTTGTTTCGCCAAACGACCTGTCTCAATAGAGATCACCCTCCCGTCGGGGAGGGTGATTTTTTTTTCAATAACCTGCATCCAAATTGTTTCAAATTGCCGCCACCCGCTCCCCTTTGGAACGGGCTAAGAAAAACCGCTTACAAGAGTTATCGACGCAAATTCAACGCCTTGATGATGGCACGATAGCGCTCGATATCAATTTCCTTGAGATACGCCAAGAGTTTACGACGACGACCGACGAGCTTGAGTAGCGCTCGCTGTGTCGAGAAATCCTTGGGGTGTGTCTTCAGGTGCTCTGTGAGGTGGTTGATACGGTAGGAGAATAAAGCGACTTGCGCCTCTGGCGAGCCTGTATCTTTATTGGACTTTCCGTACTGACCGAAAATCTCCTGCTTTTTGTCAGAAGTTAAGTAATCCATGAAACCTTAGTATTTATCCGTGTCTTTGGAGACGCGGGGTTAAACTTTACCCCACAAAGGTAATAAATGTTCTACGGTCTGTACAATCTGCGCCATTAAAACAGGATATTGTCCGTAAAGGCGTGTAAAAACATCCATTTTTTCTCGCCCTAAATGCTAATGTTCGTAATAGTTGGGTGTAATCGTCACGGGATCGGGAGGGGATTGGGGGCTTATAAAGCTTTGTATATTCCTAAATATTCTATCCTACCCATGGGGTAGATAGGGGTAGATCGGCTGTAGTACCTTTTTGTCAGCCTTTGTCAGCCTTTGTAGAGTCTATGTAGAGTCTATGTAGACCCTTTGTAGCCCCCTTGTACTCCCTGCCAATTCGGTAGAAAAGCACCCTTATTATAGCGGTATTCTATTATTTTACATCAAATTATTTAGTTAGTTGTATAGAGACACTAGTTTATGATTTCCTAAAGCTGTACTATGCAGCGTGTGTACAAAGAGGGAGGAATAGGGGGAGAGATAGGTAGCCCATGACACATGTTTAGGTAGTGTCCGTAAAAGTGTGTAAGCGCCACGGTCACTCATTCCTCCAGCG
>CAUUCP010000010.1:0-54728 GCA_963543925.1 uncultured Bacteroidia bacterium
TGCTTTATTACCTTGCCTGCCCTCCCTAAAGAACGTTTAGAATACAATGAGGCTAAGGTTTGCGACCCCACCGATGAGGAGGATCTCAATACTCTGGAGAGCGCTCCCGTCGTTTTGCCTACCGAGGATGCGCCCACGGCTGCCGCAGCGACAGGCAATGCCATCGTTGAGATCTCTTCAGAGACGCCACTATTTATCCCTCTCAGCGTACAAGAGGCGACCTCTTGTTCCGATGAGGCGACAGAAAGTACCCCCCCACACACGATCGAGCCGTAAAAACCTCCTGTTTATACGAATCTCTAGAAGGCAATGCGCTCGCGTTGCCTTCTTTTGTCTAGGTGTTAGATAATGAGTTACGTCGCTCTTCGGGACGAAAATGTTTGACAGTATCACTCCCACGCAAACCCCAATTCTAAATGAGCATCGTAGGCCGCAAGCAGATTCTGACGAGGCTCAGATGCGAACGTTGCTCCAAAACGACATCCCAATGACCAAAAACGAAGAAAGCGAAAACGAGACAAGACTACCACGCGACCGCCCGTACGACGCACTGAATGTATAGGAGAAGTGTAGCGAAAAGAGGGTTCTCCGTAATAGATTGTTGCAGGATATCCACCTCCGTAGAAGCCCGCAACAAAAACAGCGAGTTTTAGCCATCGTTCACCATAATCGAATCGCTGCGAAAGCAAAAGACTCGGCGGTGCAAAATCACGTGTAGCCTTTCGATTGACCAAAGCAAAATGCCCTTGCGAGGTCGCCGTCAGAACATGAGAAAGAGGATAGGTAAAACGCACCTTGACATCATGTCGTATCGCATAAACGGGGCTACGATAAGAGGTTTTGTAACGTAGAAAGAGGATGCGCCCTTCGGAAAAAGGCCGATCTGCAGAAAGAGATAACTCGTGTCGCCAAGCACTCTCTCGCCAGCTGTGGTGAACGCGATAGATAGCAGAAAGCTGCAGCCCTTGTAACATCCAAAGGTGGTAATAGAGATTCCCCCCATAGCGTGCACGTGGGTGAGAGGCTCGCGAGAAATTACGTTGGTAGCGCGAAGCATTCTCTAGTCCGTAATGGTAAAGCTCTAACGCCCACGTACCATACCGTGCTGTTTTATAATCCGCCCCAAGGAGCGTACTCGCTTGTGCCCATCCATTACCACGTTCCTTGTTTCCAAAAAACGTTTTAGGGTGAAGCCCGCCCATAGCGAGCTCGCCCCAAACCTGAAAACGTCGCCAACGATATAACCCATAGACGCCTAGGCGTAATTGGGTCTGTAGCTTCAATTCCAACAAAGAGGTCCCAGAGGCCAAGAAAGGGTCGCGAAAATGGTCATAGACGCCAGCCAAACCGAACGAGTAATGCTGACGTAAATACTTCAAGTCTAAAATACCCAGCGTTTCCCGCGTTGCATTGCGCCATTTCTGGCGGGCGGGCGTGTCAAATGCCCCAGAAATATCCACCGTTCGTAGGCGACGCACTCCTCTTACTTCGCGATAAGTGGCATTGACAGGGCGATAGGAAAAGGCGACGGTGAGGAGCAACGACCTTCCTAAGCGGCTCGTAGCAGCGACTCCAAACGGTGTTGCACTCGTAGGAGTTGCAAAACAGCCACGCGCAAGATAACGATCGCCTTGGGGAGATAACGTCCGCTCGGAGGGAAAGGCATAACGCGACGAAGAGAAAGTAAGCCCATAGCCCGCCAAATAGGAAAAATTCCCCAGAACAATCCGCGCTGGCGCATCCCCCGTGAATGTCTTCTGAAAGAAACCTGCATAAGACGCATGCCCATAAGGATTTTCGCGAGAAGCAAAGGGTTCGTAAGGTTGCGTACGTCCCCGAAGGGCAATGCGCCAAGTGTCATCAATCTGGTAGTTAATACGCGTCTCAACCCCTAGAGGATTTCCAAGAACACGCTTTCGCGCTTTCTCGCCCTTTATAGCGCGATAGGATGCCCGTTGCAACACTTCTACCTGCTGCTTATGAACCTGTCCGACAAGGGGCTCTGTGACGCTGAAAAAAGGTAATAGTTCCAATGCTCGTTCACGCGACAACTTCTCTACCCAAAGGAGATCTGTTGCTGCAGAGAAGGTTTGATAATGCTCACGAAAGGCAATAATCGCCTCCGCCTCACCCTCTTGCAAAAAAGGAAGGGTACGAAGTAAGGTTAGCGAGGCTGTATTGAGGTCGATGGGGTGCGAGAGATAGTATTGCCACTGTTCCAGACGATCAAGGTCGGCTTCCGAGGGAACTTCGGAGAGGATAGCGGTCTCGTGAAGGGATTGTGCTGCCGTAGGTATTACAACGAAAAAGAAGATTGTAGCAAAGAGAGAATAAAACAATCCGATGAACGGGAAAGTAAACGACCTCCTTATGCGACGCTCCATGGACAAAAAACGTATTTGGTGCTTGGCAACAGTCTAAAACCTTTGACGAACAAAGATATGGGAAATAAGAATAGTAGTGCTTTGTTTTAGACGACAAAGAGAAGAAATGATACTGTCCTAAAGAGAGTGGTGGGGACATAGGTGCTGCTAGGGGATTAGGGTAGATCGGGTGTACACCCTGCAAATTCAGCAGAAAAACAGCCCTTATTATCGATATGTTCCTCCATTTCCATATCGCATTATTGGGTTAGTTGTATAGAGATAAGGCTTTAGGATTCCCTAAAACGGAAGTGTGTAGTGGAGGTATAAAGAGCGGGCAGTAGGCGGAGAAATAGACAGAGAAACAGACCGCCTGTTACCCACTTTTATGGGCAATGTATTTCAGAGAAAGAGTATCGAAAATCCCTTCCTTTTCCCAGCAATACGGGGGCGAAAAAGAAGGGGATTTACCCCCGTTATAGCCTTTCTGCGACAATTACCGAAAATATTTTTTATCTCCTTCGAGCCCAGCCCCCTACTGCCTTTGGGACACGCTCCCCCTACTCCTCTGCTACGCTCTGTTTTGCGTTAACGTTCTTTTTTGAGAACTTGCTTCATACTTAATGTAAACCATTGACGATCATGAGAAAGACGTTGCACATCGTAGTAGTACTCGTGACATTGCTCTGGCTGTCGGGCGTGTCGGGGGTATTGGCCCAGTCGGAGACGGGACGCCCGTTCATCACGAAGTGGAAAGGAGAGGCTGGGAAAGAGTTGAAGATCCCCATCGTAGGAACCTACAAGATGGTGATCAAGGATGGGAGTGGGAATGAGAAAGTCAATGAGATGGTAACCGTCGCAGATGCGAAACAGTCCTACATCTTTACTCCTACGGAAAACGGAACTTACACCGTAGAGGCAGGTCCTGAGGGGGTGAAGTCTATGCAAATGAAAGCAGAGTGGAAAGATGAAACTGAAAAGTGGGAGTTTTTTGCCAGTTACGATGAACTGCTAGAAGTAGTGCAGTTCGGAACGGTAAAATGGGAGTCAATGGAAGAGATGTTCAGACAGTGCAAGAACATGACCTTCGCAGCGGGGATCGACACCCCAGACCTCTCCAAGGTGACCAAAATGCGGAGGATGTTCGAGAAATGCTCCTCCTTCAACCAGCCGCTCAACAATTGGAACGTGAGCAACGTAACTGACATGGCGGGGATGTTTATGGGCTGTTCCTCCTTCAACCAGCCGTTGGGCAACTGGAACGTGAGCAACGTGACCGAAATGAACTATATGTTCTATGACTGCTCCTCCTTCAACCAGCCGCTAAACGACTGGAACGTGAGCAGCGTGACATACATGGTGGCGATGTTCTTGGACTGCTCCTCCTTCAACCAGCCGCTAGGCAACTGGAACGTGAACAAGGTGACCAACATGAGAGGGATGTTCAGGGGCTGCTCCTCCTTCAACCAGCCGTTGGGCAACTGGGACGTGAGCAACGTGACCGATATGAATTGGATGTTCAAGGGCTGCTCTTCCTTCAATCAGCCGCTAGACAACTGGAACGTGAGCAACGTGGAAAACATGAGAGAGATGTTTCACTACTGCTTCTCTTTTAACCAGCCGCTAGGCTCATGGAAGATAAAAACAGTAGTAGAGGGACTTCCTACAACCGCGATGAGCCCATCGAACTACTCCCAGACACTCGTCGGCTGGGCAGGGCAAACCAATATCGCAGGAAATCTCAACTTCGTAGAGAATGTTAAGGATCTTATTTACAACGACGAGGGTAAGGTGGCTCGCCAAAAGCTCATAGACAAAGGATGGATATTCATCAATAATGTCGATATCTACCAATCCAGTGGCGTAGCCATTACCCCACATTCCTTACCCCTTGTATTCAACAAGGAATTTACGCTGCCCTTGGAGAAGTGGGGCGTAGTGGAAACAGAAGAAGAAGTCACTCTATCGACCGACGCAGAAGGGATCATCTCCTACAAACTGACTGCCGACAAGAAGGGGGTGCATATCAAGGGGCTCAAGGAGGGAAAGTGTAAACTCACCGCCACCATCGCTGCCAAACCTGGGGTGCACGATACATATACCAGCACCTGCGAGATAGAGGTCTACATCCCCATAGAGCGCATCACCATCACTCCTGCAAGCAAGACCCTAAAGGTCGGGGAGGAGTTCACACTTACAGTCAATATCTTCCCAGAGAATGCTACGAAAAAGGATGTAAGCTGGCGCTCCTATGATTCCAAGATCGTTACCGTAGACAATAATTGGAAAGTAACTGCCAAAGCGGCAGGGGAGTGTACTGTCTATGCAGAAATCAATGAATATGGACGCAGGTTCAAAGGAAGATGTGAGGTGACAGTAGAAGAGCCAAGCAACGGAGGTAATACAGGCGAAAACGGTGGTGGTAACGGCGGAAACAATGGCGGAAATAACGGAGGTGGAAATGGTGGGAATACAGGTGGCGATAACAACGGGGGTAACCCAACGACCTTCGCTGTAACCCTGACACGCCCCACAAACGGTAAGATAGAGATCGAGGGGCACGCTACGGAAACCACGATAACAGTAGCCAAGGACACCGAGCTGACCGTAAAAGCTACGCCCAACGAAGGCTACAAACTCAAGACCCTGAAGGCTAATAACAAGGATATCACGACTACCCTGAAGTTCATCGTCACAGCAGCCACCACCGTCACGGCGGTCTTCGAGAAACAGACCTTTGTCGTAACCCCCAGCGTCAATAACGAGGCGTGTGGTTCGATAGAGCTTACAGGCGCATCCAACCTTACGGCAGTACCGTACGGTACGGAGCTCATCGTAAATGTTACAGAGAACGAGGGCTACAAGCTGAAGAGCCTAACGGCTGGCGACAAGGATATCACCGAGACCAAAAAGTTCATCGTCAAGGCAGCGACGGAAGTGAAGGCAGTGTTTGAGTCTAAGCAAAAGGATAACAATAGGCCCGGCGCGGTAGAGGACGCCCTATTGGCAGGCATCTCCGTAGCGCCGAATCCCTTTACCTCGCAGCTATGTATCCTCAATCCCGAGGGTGTCGCAGCACGCTACGAGCTCGTCAATGCCTCTGGGATGGTCGTACGTTCGGGTGCGCTTTCTGGTAGCGAGGCGATTGTAAATACAGAGACTCTCCCCGCAGGTATCTATTTTGTGCGTTTAGAGGCGCAAAATGGCGCACAGAAGAGCGTAATGGTATCTAAGTAATTCTTGTGTCTTTTATCGAATAAAAAGCCGCCTTTCTGTCGCTTTGGCAGAGAGGCGGCTTTCTTTATAGTGGCGTTATACTTTGGGATTCTTTCTGGTAGGGTAGTGTCTGTACAACGACCATGAGTAAGGAGAGATGTTCTTAGATACCTACCCCAATAGGCAAATCTCGTAGCATATCACACATCGTCTCTCTCTTTTCTTACGTCTACCTTTCTACGAGCGTCTTCGTTACCCAGCCGCCAATATTCCGCTTGTCGGATTTGAAACTTACCCCGATGCCTATCACCCTCTTGCCGCTTTGCAGATAGGGCGTGGCATACCCCTTGGTTTCGATTTGCGCTAGCGCATCCTCTGGCGTGGCACTCCCCTCGAGCTTAAACTCGAAGACGTAAATCACATCCTGCGTATGCACCACAGCATCGGCACGCCCCGTTGCATTGTGCACCTCCGAGGCAATAAACTGCCCCATGAGCGAGAAAACAAGATAGATCGAGACCTGCGCATCCCGTTCGCGATATTTTACCACCTCCGAAGCAAGATTGTCATAAGGAATCCCCGCGATAATCGCCTCTAGACGCTTCATAAATTCATCCACTTGCCCCGCACGAATCTCGCGTAGGAAGGCAGACGTCTCCGTACTCGCATCCTCGATATAGGGGGCGTAGTGCTGTAAAAGGTTCTTTAGAAATCCGAAGCGTACCTCCTCGTTCGGGAATCCAAGACGGTAAACGCCCTCCTCGGGTATATACTCGCGAATGGTCAGATAGCCTGTTTGAAACAGGATCGGAATGGGACTGGTGGCTTCCATAGGACTCACCTGTAGCCCCGATGTCCCCATATTCACCTCGTTCTCCAGATTGGGTAAAAAGTAGTTTAGCGTATGGAGATACCGCACGAGGAAGGTGGGTGTCCCCGTAGCATACCAGTAGTCGCCTAGCTTTTTCTTTTGTAGTACATTGAGCAGACTGAACGGATTGTAGACGTGTACCCCATTTTCCGTAAACAGATAGCCGTCATAGCGCTTTTTCAGTACCGCGAGCGTCTCTTCCGTCGAACGTCCCAGTTCTGTACTGAGTGCCGTCAGTTCTTGAGAAAAGTTGGCGATGAGCTCCTCCTCCGTAATACCACAGAGGCTAGCATACGCCCTATCCATACTGATGTCGTTCAGATTATTGAGACCACTAAAGATGGACAACTTCCCGAAGCGTGAGACCCCCGTAAGGAATACAAAACGGAGATAACGGTCACAATTCTTGATATTGGAATAAAGCTCATAGAGCATCGCGCGGTAGGTCTCGTATAGCGCTTTATCTCCTATCGATCCCAAGAGCGGCTTATCATACTCATCTACCAAGAATACGACCTGTTGCCCCGTCTTCTCGTAAGCTCGCTTTATAATGCTCTCAAAGCGCCCCGAGAGTGAGTCGTTCTCATCTTCTACGCCATAGAGTTCTTCCCAATGACGTAGATGTCTATTCAAGATCTTGGTAAGATCTTCCCCGTTCTTATAACTTTCGTTGTTCAGGTCTAGGTAGAGGATAGGGTATTTTACCCACGCTTCGCGTTTCTCTCTTGCTGCGAGCGCTATTTCGGCCTGTTCTAGTGCCAGTCCCTCAAAGAGGTCTTTTCGCCCCTCAAAATAGGCTTGTAGGGTGGATAAGAAAAGGCTCTTGCCAAAGCGACGCGGACGGCTTAGGAAATAGTGTTTCCCTCGGACTAACGAACTGATGTATTGTGTCTTATCAACATAGACAAAGCCCCGTTGACGCAGGTCGTGGAAGCTCTGTACCCCAATAGGCAAATCACGTAGCATATCACACATCGTCTCTCTCTTTTCTTACGTCTACCTTTCCACGAGCGTCTTCGTTACCCAACCGCCAATATTTCGCTTGTCGGAATTAAAACTTACCCCGATGCCTATCACCCTCTTGCCACTTTGCAGATAGGGCGTGGCATACCCCTTGGCTTCGATTTGCGCTAGCGCATCCTCTGGCGTGGCACTCCCCTCGAGCTTAAACTCGAAGACGTAAATCACATCCTGCGTATGCACCACAGCATCGGCACGCCCCGTTGCATTGTGCACCTCCGAGGCAATAAACTGCCCCATGAGCGAGAAAACAAGATAGATCGAGACCTGCGCATCCCGTTCGCGATATTTTACCACCTCCGAAGCAAGATTGTCATAAGGAATCCCCGCGATAATCGCCTCTAGACGCTTCATAAATTCATCCACTTGCCCCGCACGAATCTCGCGTAGGAAGGCAGACGTCTCCGTACTCGCATCCTCGATATAGGGGGCGTAGTGCTGTAAAAGGTTCTTTAGAAATCCGAAGCGTACCTCCTCGTTCGGGAATCCAAGACGGTAAACGCCCTCCTCGGGTATATACTCGCGAATGGTCAGATAGCCTGTTTGAAACAGGATCGGAATGGGACTGGTGGCTTCCATAGGACTCACCTGTAGCCCCGATGTCCCCATATTCACCTCGTTCTCCAGATTGGGTAAAAAGTAGTTTAGCGTATGGAGATACCGCACGAGGAAGGTGGGTGTCCCCGTAGCATACCAGTAGTCGCCTAGCTTTTTCTTTTGTAGTACATTGAGCAGACTGAACGGATTGTAGACGTGTACCCCATTTTCCGTAAACAGATAGCCGTCATAGCGCTTTTTCAGTACCGCGAGCGTCTCTTCCGTCGAACGTCCCAGTTCTGTACTGAGTGCCGTCAGTTCTTGAGAAAAGTTGGCGATGAGCTCCTCCTCCGTAATACCACAGAGGCTAGCATACGCCCTATCCATACTGATGTCGTTCAGATTATTGAGACCACTAAAGATGGACAACTTCCCGAAGCGTGAGACCCCCGTAAGGAATACAAAACGGAGATAACGGTCACAATTCTTGATATTGGAATAAAGCTCATAGAGCATCGCGCGGTAGGTCTCGTATAGCGCTTTATCTCCTATCGATCCCAAGAGCGGCTTATCATACTCATCTACCAAGAATACGACCTGTTGCCCCGTCTTCTCGTAAGCTCGCTTTATAATGCTCTCAAAGCGCCCCGAGAGTGAGTCGTTCTCATCTTCTACGCCATAGAGTTCTTCCCAATGACGTAGATGTCTATTCAAGATCTTGGTAAGATCTTCCCCGTTCTTATAACTTTCGTTGTTCAGGTCTAGGTAGAGGATAGGGTATTTTACCCACGCTTCGCGTTTCTCTCTTGCTGCGAGCGCTATTTCGGCCTGTTCTAGTGCCAGTCCCTCAAAGAGGTCTTTTCGCCCCTCAAAATAGGCTTGTAGGGTGGATAAGAAAAGGCTCTTGCCAAAGCGGCGCGGACGGCTTAGGAAATAAACCCCTCCTCCTCTAAGTAAGGGGACGATATATTGCGTCTTGTCCACGTAAAGCAACTCCCGTTGCCGTAGTTTTTCAAAGCTCTGTATCCCAATAGGCAAATCGCGTAGCGTATCACACATCTGTCACTTTTCCTTTCTTGCTACGAAGATAAGGAAAAGTACCTAAGAGAGTCGTGCATTGACCGACGGTGGTGTGATTCTGATGGAGGATTATTCGTGCTTCGTTAACAGAGCCTTGCTCACTACCGTCTTTTTGTAACGAATAGACCACCAAATCCCAAGGAGTAGGTAGAAGAAACCATAGATAGTAAAAAGCCCGTGCCCGATGAACAGGAAAAGGAGCACGAGATACAACACATGCCACGCATGCGAACGACGGTATTTTAGACCAATCCACAGCAAAACCCCTATTATCGACACCACAAAGAATAGCACAGGGATAGCCCCCCAGCGTTTGTAGGCTGCGATGACACCTACGGGATAGGTCGTATAATCTCGCTCGGTGAGCGCACGGTAGGTCTCATAGAGCAGCGAGAGCTCCTGACGCCTGCCACTTTTTACCCGTTCGGCATGCTCTAGCTCCTGCCAGAGTGTCCAGTAGAACCAGCCACGCTTTTGCAGTTTCAGACTTGTTGCCCCACGCTCTATCGCATTGATGTCGTTTGCAGTGAGAAAGGTCATCCCGACCGAGTCGCGTCGGTGTCCGCCACTTGCTAAATAGGAACACAATGCCTCGTAGAGCGTCTCTCCATGCCCTAGTTGCGTGTTGAGCGGTTTACCCGAATAACGAGACCACTCCTGCTCCAGCTCCTCTTTACAAACGTACACGGTGCTGTACTGTCCATGCTGGTAGGCGAATGAAAGGGTATCGTGGGTATAAGGGCGACCGTTCACTGTCAGCTCCTCATAGGGCGACGGAGGCTTGTATTGTGGGGTATAGTAGTCGTCGATGAAGTGTGCCACAAACGACAGCGCGTACAAAAAAAGAACACTCGCTATCACCCAGAGGGTCAGACGTACGATCATCCCTCGGAAGAAGTTGATCCAACGAAAAAGGTGTGGCGCAAGTAGAAGGGGGAAGAGGAATAGCAGAAGCATCGTATGCCCCGCGTAGAATAGCAAGGTAAAGATCCCCACCCACAACGCAAGAAGGAGTAGACACAAGAGCGCCGATGTCAGGCGCCGAAGGTGGAAGCGAAGACAGAAGAGGACGAAAATAAACGGAAGACTCCGTAAAAAGTCTCCGAAGAAGTAAAAGAGGGCATAGAGGAGTAGGAGCTCAAAAGGTACAGAGTCGAGGCTATTCCATACATCGTCCGACGCCCACTCCGCGTTTCGAGTACCGACCCAGAGTGTAAGCAACGACGCGATAAGAAAACTGTACAGTAAGAAACCGCGTTGGTCACGGAGTGAGGTGCGGATAAATGCTACACTCAGCACGCCGCTACTCACCGCGAGAAAGATCCCTAGACGATAAGCACCCGTATCGCCGCCCAGAAGAAACAGGAGACCCGCCCCCAGCAGCGGAAGCATGGGGAAGAAAAGACGTTCGCGATACTCGGGCGACTCTCGTACCATGCGCTGGCTGACAAAATAGAGGATGCCAGACAGGAAGGCTAGTACTATGAAAAAATATCCGATGTATTGTGAAAGAGGATAGGCTATCGCGCCCAAACAGATCGCTGCCGTGGTTACAGAAAGATAGAGATGTTCCGTGGGAACGGTCGTCCGTTCACTATCAAGAGTTCCCCCCGTGGGTATATTCGACATTGTGTGCTAAAAGCTGTCTTGGATCGCATCGGGGATGTATTCGTACGACGTGCCCCAAGGATTGGTGATGATGACCAAAAGATCCACTTGGATTGCCGTTGCCGTCCCTCCGTGCAGTTCCATAAAAGCCTGTGCACCCTCCAATATGCGTTGCTTCTGTGCGGAACGAACGAGCGCTTCTACACTCGTATACTCGTCACCCCATCGGGTCTTTACTTCTATTACGTGTAGAATGCTATCTTGTTTTGCTACAATGTCGAGTTCCGAGCGACCATACCGCCAATTCCGAGCCACGATCTCCAGACCGTGCCCCTCTAGATACCGCACTGCGTCGGCTTCTCCTTGTTTTCCAAACGCTTTTTTCCACATCTCTTATGCTCAAAAAAAAGCCCCCATTTAGGGGGCTAAAATACGTTAAACACGCGAATTGATTGATGGCGTGCTGCCGCTTCTAGGTTACTTCTTCTTCATCCCCTCGGTGAAGTAGCGGTAAAAGAGCGGGATCGTACGAATCCCACGGAGGAATTGCTCTACGGGATAGTTCTCATTAGGAGAGTGGATCGCGTCGGACTCTAGTCCAAAGCCCAAGAGGATACTCTTCACACCAAGCTTCTTTTCGAACGTGCTCACTATCGGGATACTACCGCCACTCCGGAACGGAACGGGTTCCTTCCCGAGCGACTCCAGTACGGCACGGTGTGCCGCTTGGTACGCTACCGTATCCGTGGGAGAAACATACCCAGAACCGCCATGATGGATGGTTACGTCTACCTTTACAGACTTCGGCGCAAGGCTCTTGAAGTACTTTGAAAAGAGCTCGCCAATCTTTTGCCAATCTTGGTTGGGGACTAGACGCATACTGATCTTGGCTTGTGCCGTAGAACCGATCACCGTCTTAGCGCCCTCGCCGATATAACCGCCCCACATCCCATTCACGTCAAGGGTAGGACGAATCCCCGTACGCTCCAGCGTGCTATAGCCAGCCTCGCCTTGTACGTCGTCCACATTGAGCGATTTCTTGTAAGCTTCGAGGTCAAAGGGAGCCTTCGCCATCGCAGCACGCTCCTCTTTCGAGAGCTCAAGTACATCGTCATAGAAGCCTGGGATGGTGATGTGACCATTGTCATCGATCAACTGACCGATCATCTTCGACAACACATTGATGGGGTTCGCTACTGCACCACCATATAGCCCCGAGTGGAGGTCGCGGCACGGCCCCGTAACCTTCACTTCTACGTAACACAAGCCACGCAACCCTGCGGTGATGGAGGGCGTGTCTGGTCCCAGCATCGAGGTGTCTGCGATCAGGATGACGTCCGACTTGACAAGCTCCTTGTGCGTGTCGAGCCACTTATTCAAGCTCCCTGATCCGATCTCTTCCTCCCCCTCGATCATGAACTTCACATTGCAGGGGAGGGTATTCGTGCGTACCATCAGTTCAAATGCCTTGGCATGCATAAACGCTTGTCCCTTGTCGTCATCTGCACCACGACACCAGATTTTTCCGTCTTGGATTACGGGTTCAAAAGGCTTCGTGCGCCACTCGTCGATGGGGTCGACTGGCATCACGTCATAGTGACCATAAACCAGTACCGTGGGCAGCGCTGGATCGATTATCTTTTCCCCGTAAACGATCGGGTTACCGTCCGAGGGCATCACCTCTGCCTTGTCTCCCCCTGCGGCCAGAATCGAGTCGCGCCAATACTCGGCGGCACGTACCATATCTGCCTTGTGAGCGCTCTCCGAACTGATAGATGGGATGCGCAACAAGCCAAAGAGTTCCTCCAAGAAACGTTGCTCGTTCTCGGCTACGTATTTTTTTATTGTTTCCATGGGTTTCTTTGTCAAGGATTGTTGTACAAATATACGCATTCTTGGCTAGACATGTGGGGGGCGGGGGAATCTGACCAGAAGGCGCGTTGAGTATCCCAGCGCTCCCCCAGCAGGACTCAAGTCCCCACCAGTTCGCAAACCATTGAGCCGACGAAGAGTTTGAACTCTATGCGTAGGGGTTCGTATGCGCCATCTGCGGCAAACCACAGCGTTACGGCGTCATTCTCTGTAAAGATCTCGCCCTTTTGGATGCAGGGGACGAACTTGTAGCACTTTCGTTTCCCAAAGCGTGTACGGATCGTCTCGACCCCTAAGCAGCGCACCGAAAAGGGGAGATACTCCGCATTGAAATAGATCGGGTAGAGGAGCATTGTCCCCTTGGCTATCGGGGCGCGCGACAGTTTCACACGCAGCGCATACCCCAAGGAGACAAGATCACACACTCGTCGCGGGAGTACGAGCTTCTCCCCCGTCTCCCGGGTTACGATGGTCGAGTCGGCACGCGTGTGACGGTCAAAGGTATCCACCTTGTAGTCTCTATAACTTTGCTCCTGCACATTGCGCACTGCGCGCACGGGCAAATGCGTGGACGGGTCGGTGTACGATTTATAGATGTCGCGTAGGGGATAGAGCATCCCGACCATCCCCGTCGTCTTCCCGTCAATGGTCAGGACGTAGCGTCGTCTCCCTTCCATCACCGTATCGCCTACGGTAAACACGACCTCCGCTCCCTTGGCAAAAGCATAACGCACGTCGTAGCGCAATACTTCGCCCTTCAAAAAGGGAGGCGATGTCGGATTATTTTGCCCCAGACTCTGCAGCGGGAACAGGAGCGCGGAAAGGAGTCCGAGTAGAAGGAGTCGCCTCAAATTCTTTGACATAAAGGGGTTCTGAATAAGCGAGGTCTTCGAATAAACCGCTCAAGTAACGTGCCTGCAGAATGTCTAGTAAATCCGAGGCGCGTACCACGGGGGTCTCGACGAATGTCCAATGTGCAGGATCTAAAATCTGTTGCGCCTTTGCTGCCCCGCTGCCGCCGTAGTAGGCATGTAGACCTTCGGGACGCACGGGTAGGCGTTCTTCCAAGATGCACGCATAGGCGTCTGTTTCCGCATGTAACCCAGGGCGGAAGGTTTGGGTATAAACCTCCATGCGACGCGCATCGATCATCGGCACGCAGCAGTAATTGTCCGCCGTGGGGGATAGTGTAGCCAAGCGTTCGATCTTGCCCGCTAAGGCTGCCAACGTCGGGACGGCAATCATCGGAAGACCCGTGGCAAAGCAGATACCCTTGATCGTCGCATACCCGATTCGCAAACCAGTGTACGAACCAGGACCCTGACTTATTCCCACCGCTGCTAGGTCGTTAAAGGTCAGCCCCGCCTCCGCGAGCACCTCCTGTATCATCACGTCGAGTACCACCGCGTGGTCGTTGTGTTCACAAGATTCGCGGACAAAGAGCTTGCCATCACTACGTAGGAGCGCGACGGAGGTATAAGACTCCGAAGTCTCCAAAGCTAGATAAGTGTACAAGGGTGTCTCCATCATAGACCAAAGGCGTGTTTCTCTTGTTTCGTGGCACGGATCTTACTCTTTCCCTTTAGGTCGCGAGATATGGCCGAGTAAGGGGAGACTATCACGCGTGCCGAATCCCCTAACACCGTCTTCAGGTGGATGTAACGAGAGTCCTGTATCCCCGTCTGGACTGGGATTGCATACGCAGTATCCCCCCGCGCCACAAAGACCATCTCTATGGGTTTACGGTTCTCTTCCAGCGCCTTGGAGGCGGGGGTCATCCCCGCGGAGTCCCCGCGCGTCGTTACAGCCTCTATGGGCAGAGACCATACATTCTCCTCGCGACGCGTCTGGATATCTACCGAGACCGACATCCCTGGTTTGAAGGGGATCGGCTGCTGCTCTGTCACCAAGTAGGAATAACTCTCTTTGAGTAGAAGAATCCTTACTTGGAAGTTCGTCACTTGGTCGCTCGAACTCGTGCTATTGGCTGTGGTCGAGATCAAGGTCACGAGCCCACGGAAGGTCGTGTCCGGATAGGCATCGATGTGCACGATCGCCGTGTCGTTCATACTGACGTTGATGATATCTGCCTCGCTCACATCCACACGAGCCTCCATGAGGTTGAGGTTTGCAAGACGCATCAGCTCCGTGCCCGCCATTTGTGCCGTACCGACAACGCGTTCCCCCAGTTCTATATTCAGGCGTGAAATACGCGCGTCTACTGGCGCGTAAAGGGCGGTCTTCTGCAGGTTCTCGTTTGCCTCCTTGAGCGTAGCCCGTGCACTCGCCACCGTAAACTCGGCGGCACTCGCCTCGCTCACCGCATTGTTATACTCCGTTTGCGCACGCTCGAAGTCGGCGTCAGAGATCGCACGCTTCTCGTGTAACTGTTTCGCACGCTCGAAGTTCGCCTTGCTCTGTTTCAGTTGATTATTGGCCTGAGCTACACGCGTGCTGGAGGTGTTGAGCGACGCCGTGGCGCGATCCTGAATACTCACATACGTGTCGGGACGTATACGACACAGTAGGTCGCCCTTTTTCACCTCTTGGCCCTCCACTACGGGCAGGTCGATAACTTCGCCAGAGACCTCGGGGCTTATCTTTACTTCAAGAACAGGCTGTATGCGACCATTCGCAGTGATGGTTTTGATGATAGTGCGCCGTTCTGGGAAGAGATATTCCACCGACTGCGTCTCGTTGTCGCGAAATGCACCGCCAGCACCCATCGCACCAATGATGATGGCCACTCCCACTACGGCGATGATGATGACGTTCCGCCGCTTATGTGTCTTTTTGCTTTTTGTCATGCTTGCCTATCGTTACTCGCTTGTGACCATCAGAGGGTAACCTCTAAGCCGCGGTAAAAGTTGAGAATCTTCGTCTTGAATACGTATTCGTACATCGCTTGGAGGCGCGACACCTCGGCTTGGTTCAGCTTCGTCTTGGCTTGTGAATATTCGTAAGAACTACTCGCCCCGATGGCATACTTCTCCGCTGCCCAGCGGTAAGCCTCCTGGGCTGATTGGTAACTGTGCTCCGCCGCTTGGAAACGTTTCAGAGCGCCCGTAGCATCACTCAATGCTTGTTGTAGGGTCTTGAATAGGGTATTCTCCGTCTTTTGTTCGTTGATCTGAGCCTGTTGCAGCCCTATCTTGGCTTGATTCACCCCCTCACGTTCTGAAAAGTTGTTGAATATCGGGATAGAGAGGTTTAGACTCACATTCTGGCTCGCGTTGTCTTTGAGTTGTTGCATAAAGGCAATCTCCTCGGGGTGTCCCTTGCTGTCGAGGAAATGACGCGCACCACTCCCATAACTCGCCCCTAGAGTCAGGCGTGGCGAGTAGCGAGAGTAGGCGATCTGGATGTTCTTCTTTGCAAGAGCCTTGCGTAAAGAAGCCTCCTGTAAAGGGGCGTAATGCGCACGAGCCTCGTTGTAAATCTCCTGTAAGTCGCCCTCTGGGAGTTGTGGGAGGTTGTCCGGTGAAAAGGTCGGACGTACCACGGCGAAGTTCGCATCCCGTAGGTCGAGGATTTGCTGCAGTTGGATATACCCGATCCCGATTGCATTTTCCGTCTCTACAACACGCTGTTGTTCGTTGGCGAGTTGCGCTTCGATATCCAGCAGGGCGCCCTGAGGCAACGCCCCCACCGCCACCTTGTCGCGCGAGGTCTTCAGTTGCTCTTCCGTCAGTTCGTACTGACGTTGTTGGCTTTCAAGTAAGGCGGTTTGGTAAAGGATCTGCAGATAGGCTGAGACCACACTCAGGGCGATCGTCTGCCGTAGCGATTCGTTCGCAGAACGTTGTACGTCCAGAGAAAGACGATTCGCTTCTACTGTACGGTAGTGCCCCAAACCCTCAAATAGGGTTACAGAAGCTTGGATAGAAAGGTTCGTCGATTGCAGGTCATTGGATACGGAGTTGTTACCAAAATCGATCGCCCGACCAAAAGTATAGCCCAACCCTGCGCCTGCGTTCAGAGAGGGCGCGTACTGCCACCAAGACTGGGTGAGTTTCGACGCCGCTGCCTCCTCCTGCAGTTTACCGCTTCGTACGTCGAGGCTCTGCGCCAAGGCGTACGCGATACACTCCTCCAGTGTCCACTGGCGCGCGGCGTTTTCTGCCCGAACTACGATCGAGCTACCGATACTCAAGAGTAAGGTCAACAAGAGCGTCCATCCGCATCGCATAGTATCTCGTTTTCGAAAGAATCATACAAATGTAAGAAAAGTTTACGTGCCTAACCGAGATTCGTTTCAATAAAAAAATACCGTCACAAAAAAGTGTGTCCAGCATCACAGCAACGGGCGAGAAAAACGGAGAAGAAAAACGGAGAAATGCCGCTTTATACTTTCCTAAATTCCTTATCCCCAAAACAAGCCATGCTAGGAGTATACCAGGGATACAATAGGGATACACAGAGGATATACAGAGGAAATTAGGTAAAATTACCTACCCAAAAATAGCGCATATTCTATACGTATTTCTTTATTCTGCTACGCTATTATTTAGTTTATTGTGTAAAAATAGAGCTTTAGGATTCCCTAAAGTGGTGCTATACACTATGCGTATAAAAAACAGTGGGAGACCTGAAGATAGGTAGCTTCTTTATACACGGTGCAGGACAGTACCAATAAAAAAGGCTGCACCCCCTACCTCGGGAATGCAGCCTAGATAGCACTATCCGATGTCTAGTTCTTTTTCCCCTTGAAGACGAAGCTCTTGCTAGATTCCTTCATATCTACTCCCAAAAGAAGCGGTACTTTGGCTGAGCTCGTGATTGTCAACGTGCCCCCTTCTATCCCCTGGGTCTCGTCCTTCACAACATCGCCATGCAGTAACAACAGCGTGTTCTTTGTTACAGTCACCTTGATCCCTTTTACATCCTTGGTATTGATGGTCAGTTCCGTCTTGTTGCCCTGAATTTCTATCTGACCATTCGGTGTAATTTCATCACTCTCAATAAAATCTTTGCGGGATATATATTCACCATTCCACGTCTTGGTCACGTCGGCAAGATCCATTTCCGTGACCTCTTGTACAGTCTTTTTCACCTCATCCTTGCCACAAGAAACGAATGTAGCAGAAAACATGAGCGCCATTGCGCTCAAAACACACAAACCTTGTAATTTCATCGTTAAGCAGTATCGTTAGTTTTGACCCTCCAAAGGTCGTAAAAATTTTACAATTCTAGTACGGAAGAAGTATCCGAAAAGTTGTCCCGCGTTGAGGTGCAGATTCTAGCACAAAAATCTTCCCCTTGTGATACTCACGTACTATCCGCCGAGCGAGCGAGAGTCCCAACCCCCACCCCCGTGTCTTGGTACTATATCCTGGTCGGAAGACGCTCCGCCATTTCCGCTTCGGAATCCCACACCCCGTGTCTGCACAGTCGATTTGTACCCGATCCTCGCCATAGTGTACGCAAAGATCAATATTCCCCCCGTGGGGCATCGCATCCATCGCATTGCGCAATAGGTTCTCTATGACCCATTGCAGCAATACCGCGTTGTGTTGCACGGGAAGGGGCGTATTCAATAGGTGAAAAGTGAGGTTCACACGCTGCGACATCCGTTCGCGCATGTACGCCACCGAGGATTCAAGGGTTGACTTCAGATCGAACTCCTCGCGTTGAGCCTTCGACCCAATTTTCGAGAACCGCTCCGCTACCCTTTGCAGTCGTTGGACATCCATCCCCAGCGACTCGGAAAGAACCTCCGTATCGATCAGATCCATGTCCCCCATCTCCAAAAGTTGCTGCCAAGCGACCAGAGAGGAGATCGGAGTCCCCAATTGATGCGCTGTCTCGCGTGCCATACCTACCCAGACGCTGTTCTGTTCCGCACGACGTGCGTGGTGGAATACCAAGTACCCCAGCAAGATGAGCGCGATAATAAGCCCGAGTTGTACGAAGGGATAGAAGCGTAATTCGCGTAGCGTAGCACTTTGTCCGTAAAAGACATAGTGCTCGTCCCCAGAAGGAAATTGTATCCGGATCGGGTCGTTCAGCTGTATAAAGTCTTCTATTAGGGCTTCTAGACGAACCGAATCGGAAAATACCTCTAGGTCAATATTCCGCATCGAGATCGGCGTGCGCGCTGCGTTAGTCAGGATTACGGGCACCGACTCGTTGCGCTCTATCACGTGTAGGATAAAAGCGTAGTCCTGCGAAGGGTTGCTCAAGTCTACCGCGCGCCGCGTTGCCTCGGCCCACAGCTGGATGCTCTCCTGCTCTTCGCGCATGAGTCGTGTGGCTTGCCGCTGCGTTACGTAGAGGGTCAGAACGACCACAGCCACGGCTAGAACGAAAAGTATGTAATTGAGGTATCGCAAAATGGGGGGTGTTATTGGCAAACAAAGGGGCAGGGAGGCGAAAAACAAGCACGCGCGGCGATCGTCTGTACGCCCCTACGTTGCTGCATCGCAGAAATCGTCTCAATATACTGGACAAGAATGGATTGCCTAATATTTGTCAACATGATTCGACCGTCCTCTCAACCCTATAATAACGTCCTCTTGTCTGGGTGTATTGCTGCCTACTTTTGTTAGTTAGAAAAAAGTACTTACCTTTGCAGTGTCAAAAGAGAAACACATTTGACGTTACGAGGATGCGGGGTGGAGCAGTTGGTAGCTCGTTGGGCTCATAACCCAGAGGCCGCAGGTTCGAGTCCTGCCCCCGCTACGAAAGGATACTAGTTCGCTAGTATCC
Organism: uncultured Bacteroidia bacterium; assembly: GCA_963543925.1. Taxonomy (GTDB): domain Bacteria; phylum Bacteroidota; class Bacteroidia; order Bacteroidales; family CAJPTX01; genus Bacteroides_D. The sequence continues at coordinate 19,276 of CAUUCP010000010.1, forward strand.
TTTTTTTTATGTCCTAAAAAAAGTGTGTAAGCATCACTGCAACGGATAAGAAATGGGCAGCTTATGCCGCTTTATATATTCCTAAATCCCTTATCCCCAAACAAGGCATGTTCGGAGTACACTAACGCTACACGCACTCTACACGCACTCTACACGTACTCTACAAGCGGGGAATTAGGTAAAATTACCTACTCCAAAACACCCTATATTCTGTACGTATTCGTGTTATTTGCATACCGTACTGTTTAGTTTGTCGTATAAAAATAGTGCTTTAGGATTTCCTGAAGTGGCAGTATGCACTATGTGTATAAAAAACAGTGGTCGACCTGAAGATAGGTAGCTTCTTTACACACTCTGTAGGACAGTATCCTAAGGTGAATAGAATCCCCCCCCTTGTAGGTAGAAATACTGATGTCTTGGTGTAACCAGCGAATTACTTTTGTGCCACGAAAGGATACCAACACCCCGCGGGGGGTAGACCAGAACTCCTGCACAGAGGGCTGACGTATTAACTACGTAACTAGCGTTTACGCTGTCAGACTAAACCTACTCTGACAGCGTTTTTTGTGTACCTTTGTTCACAGAGTAACTAACTTTTATGTGTTATGAGCTTTACGGTAGAGTGTAACCGCATCTTTTGGGATGCTACGTTGGCCTATAGACGTCTTGCCGACCTTGATGCCTCCCCAGAGAACCCTTATTCCTCCGAGACTCTTTTTGCTCTTGTCTACGAGAAGAATTGGGTCGACAATATCCAGTGGGATTTGGAAGATATCATCCGCAACCCAGATATTGACCCTAAAGAGGCGGTTGCCATTAAGCGTAGGATCGACGCCCTGAATCAACGTAGAACCGATCTCGTCGAGCAAATCGATACGCTCTTCTTGCAGCAGTTCGCCGATGTGACCCCTGTCGAGGGCGCTACACTGAATACCGAGAGCCCCGCTTGGGCGGTGGATAGGCTCTCCATCCTCAATCTCAAGATCTATCACATGCAGCGCCAAGCGACGGACTTGAGTGCCACCCCAGAGCATCGCGCGCGTTGTCAAGCCAAGCTTGACGTATTGCTCGAACAGCGCGTCGATCTTTCTACAGCACTCGAACAGCTTCTGGAAGCCTATGCAGCTGGGACGAAGGTCATGAAGACCTATCGGCAGATGAAAATGTACAACGATCCCTCGCTCAATCCCATTCTCCGAGGTAAAGAGAAACGCTAAGGTAGCAGAGGTGAAAGAAGATCGTTTATTGCTCATACGTTTGAGCGCACTCGGGGACGTGGTCATGCTCCTCCCCGTGGTTCGAGCCCTGCGAGAACAGTACCCCAATCTGCCGCTCACGGTGCTCTCCCAGCCTTTTGCGCGTCCCTTTTTTGAAGAGATAGAGGGTGTGAATTTTATAGCAGCCCACCTGCGTGGTAAACATCATGGTATAGCGGGGTTATGGCGTTTGGCGGGGGAGATAGTACATAATGTGCGCTTTTCGCACCTTGCAGATACGCACAGTGTCCTGCGTTCGTGGATTTTGCGCCTCTTCCTCTTCCTTCGTACTTTCCCACGTGCTTACCAGAGTGCTACTTTGCGAAAGGGACGTAGAGAGAAAAAGGCCTTGGTGCGTCAAGAGCGCAAACAGTTCCACCAGCTGCAACATTCCGTAAAAAGATATGCCGAGGTATTGAAACGCCTAGGCTTCCCTCTCCAAGTGCCCTACCAACTCGGTGGATTGCAGGCGCGTGAGCCTGCTCCTCAGTGTGCGCGTTGGTTTGAGACGCCGCGGGTGAGGGTCGGTATTGCACCTTTTGCGAAACATCGGGGGAAGCGCTATGATCTCGACATGATGCTCGCATTGGTCAAGAAGTTGCAGCGGCGCGGCGTGCAGCTCTTTCTCTTTGGGAGTCGAGGCGAAGAGCAGCAACTTCTGGAGCGATGGGTGACAAAACCCGACATCATTGTCGTTCCTGCGCTGGGCTTAAATCTCTTGGAGGAGCTCGTCCTCATGCGTCACCTAGACCTTATGGTCGCCATGGATTCTGCCAACATGCACCTCGCCTCTTGGGCTGGGACGCGCGTCGTCTCGGTATGGGGCGCGACACATCCCTACGCTGGTTTTTATGGGTGGGGACAGGATGAGCAATGGGTCGTACAGCGCGAAGATCTCCCTTGTCGTCCCTGTTCTGTGTATGGCAATAAGCCCTGTTTGCGAGGGGATTATGCCTGTCTTGATATCTCCGTAGAGGAGCTCTATCGCCAGATCCTATCCCTCCTACCAGAGGAGGGGCTCTTGCCACAAAATCCTTTTTAGATGAAACACCTTGGTCAAAAATCGCTTCTCCCTACTCAATACGATCCTTCGCTGCTCGAAGCCGTGCCGCGTAGCGTCTCTTCCACTGCCATGGGCTACGACGTGTGGCATGCCTATGAGGTGAGTGTCTTGGACTCCAAGGGGACTCGCGTCTGTGGGATTCTCAAATTTACCTACGATGCCAAGAGTGACAAGGTCGTCGAAAGCAAGTCGTTGAAGCTCTATCTCTATTCCCTCAGTCTCAAATCCTTTGATGAAATGACTCCTCGGGATGCAATCTCGGCGTATGAGTGGATCTTTGCTAGGGATTTAGCCGCGCTACTTGGCACGCCTGTCTGGTGTCGTTTCTTCACGGAATATACGACCATGCAGGAGGTGATGACAGGGTATGACCTCTTGGAAAATGCAAAGCCTATACCGCTATACGCGAGACCTCAAGATGGAGCGCTGCGACACGTAAAGGTCTTTACACATCAGATGCAGACCTTTTGTCCCATCACGGGGCAGCCTGATTATGGCTCGCTTTATTTAGAGATGAAGGGCAGGTATATTCCGGATAGTATCTTCTACATTCAGAAAGAGATAAATGCAATGTGTGGGCAAGAGGCCTTTCATGAGGATGTGGTCAATCGCGTCTACGAACATTTTCGTAAGACATGCAACGCAGATATGCTCATGGTGGCATGTCTCTACACGCGTCGCGGGGGGATAGACATCTGTCCCGTGCGTTTCAACCACATGAGTTTGGCGCCTACCCTCTTGATAGATCCCTATGTGCTCCCGATGACGACCTTTCGACGCTAGGCGTTGACTCATTCGTAAAAAAAAGGGGGGGAAGGCGCATATACGCGATGTGTAGCTTCCCTCCTCTTCTTTTTTTCAGATATTGGGCAAAGTGTAATCCTCTCTGACCGCCTAGATGAACTCCTTTTCCTCCTTTTTACTTTTCTCGCTTTGTGCCTTTTGCTTCTTGATGCTCTATGCCTCCCCTTTGTTGGGTGGGGCTGGGCGTCATTCGTCGTCGGGTGTCGGTGATACCGTTGCGTCGGAGCGTGAAGCGGCGATCCAAGACCATTGGGCTAAACGATTTTCCGAGTTATCTTCCGAACGCATACTGCCTTGTCCCCTGGGGAGCTCGCGAGTGCCACTCGGGGAGCGTCCTATCTTGCCAGGTTCGTTACGCATCGTACGTTCCACGCTTGCAGTGCCCCCACGCGTGGGGGTAGATTCGACGGCAACGATCTTGGAGATTGAACAAGAGACTCCTTCGCCAAACGATACCCTCTGGGTCGCTTTTCGCTATCTCCCCTATCCAGTGGAACAGGAGTGGAATGCTTATATGCTCCTTGACTCTGCTTCTTCGGCAGAGCAACCCCTTTGGAAAAGAATGCAAGCCGAGCGGCAGGAGTCGCAACGTTCCCCTTCCACGTTACCCCCTTTCACACTAAAAGGTTATGCCGAGCGAGAGGCAACCCTGGGCGAGTCGGTACAATCTCCCTTTGCGGGACGGATGAACCTCGAACTCGAGGGGGAGCTCGAAGGAGGATTGAAGGTTCGTGGAGAGCTCGCTGACCAGTCGCTCCCTTTTCAGCCCGATGGGACGAGCTCGCAGATCCAAGCCCTCGACCGGATCTATCTTCGTGTGTTCGACTCTCTCTGGTATGCCGAGGCGGGCGATATCACCCTGCGGGCGAGCGACTCTTTCCTACACTACGAGACCCCAATACAGGGGGGGGGGATGGGTTTTGCCCAGAGGCGTACCCTTGTGGACACAGCAATGGGCGTGGCTGCCGCTATATCCACAGAGGGGGCGAAGGATGGCTATTTTGCCCTTGGGGTCGCGAAGGGTGAGTTCGCAGAAGTCGAGATGTTGGGGCTCGAGGGGATACAGGGACCTTATCGTTTGCAGGGGAGTGGTGCGGGGCTGCTGCAGGTCACGGCGCTCGCGGGCTCGGAACAGGTCTATCTCGATGGACGGTTACTCCTCCGAGGGGAAGATCACGACTATACGATCGACTATAACCTCGGGGAGGTGCGTTTTACGCCTCGGCATCCCATCCATGCCGCGAGCCGAATTCGGATTCGTTATGAAAAGGTCGCGCGTCGTTATACACGTTATCTTATGCATGGGGGAGGCAACGTCTCCCTCCCACGCGGTTGGCAGCTGGGGGTGAAGGGGTATTTGGCGCATGACGCAGCGAGTTCGTTGCAACTGGATGGACAAGCAACAGAGCAGGAGCGTGCGGCGGCATACGATGCGCTGGGCGGACTGGCGCCAAACGAGGATGCGCTTCACTTTCAACCTCCGCTCGTAAAAGAAGAGGGACGTCTCAAGGGGGGCTATCTTCCTGCTGATACCGTTGTCGCGGGGATCGCCTATGTCTATTATCGCTATGTGCCGCCAGGGCATGTAGACTCGCTCTATCATCCGCTTTTTCAATACGTGCCAGAGGGTGGGGACTACCTCCAGAGTCAAGGAGATGGGAATGAACCGATTTATCTGTGGATCGCTCCGCTGGATGGACAACACCGTGGAACGTTTGCTGTGGGAGGGCGCTTGACGCCACCGCAGAGTCACCAAGTTTGGCAAAGCGCTGTGGGGAAAAAGAGTCAACGAGGAGAAGTGAGGCTTACGCTGGCCTATAGTGCTTGGGATCGCAATACGCTGCAGCGAGCAGAGGGGCATCGTCGCGGTGGGATTGCGACGCGTATAGATGCGCATTACAAGCTTTTTAGGTGGAAAAAACATGATCTCTTGGCTGGATTTACTGCCCGTTGGGTGCAGGAGGCATTTCGTCCTGTACGAGATTTCTTGTCGCCAGATGCCTTGAGGGTGTGGGGAATCTCCCAACAACGCATAGAGGGTACATGGGGCGATGCTGCGCTTTGGCTACAGTTACGCAATCCGTTGGGACAGGCAAAGGTCACACAGAAGATGATCCTCACCCCACTCCTGAAGGGTTGGGCGTTGGGACGAGAGGCTGATTATCTATGGCGTTCTTTTGCCATGCAGACCAGCGCTGGGATTCACTATTTGCAGGGGAGGGATTGGAAACGCTGGACAAACCAGTTGCGGGGCGAGCTGGCTTATCGTGCCAAACAATTGACGCCGTCGCTTTTCTTTGAGAGCGAGGAACAATTGACAAAGGGAGGGGCGACACCTGCGCCTGACTATCGTTGGTGGCAGACGGGGCTTCGTTTTCGCAGAGGGGACTCTACGCAGACCTATGTCGACGGGCGCCTGACCTACCGCCACGACGCGGCGACGTTCCTCCCCACGCTTTTACCGTTACGCAAGACACTAGAGTTCTCCACGCAGGCGGGGGTGCGTGCATTTTCTGTACTGTTGCATTATCAGCGTCAGTGGGCACAACAGGGGGAGGTGTGGGTGCAGACGCAGAACGTTCTTTCGCAGCTCGCCAGTCGTTTCTCGGTGTGGCAGCGGCGTCTCGCGGGAGCCGTGGTACAGGAGCTCTCGACTGAGAATACCCCAGAGTGGCAGCACCATTTCATCCGAGTTCCCGACGGGCAGGGGCGTTATACGTGGATTGATGCGAATCAAGATGGACAGCAGCAGCTCGATGAGTTTGTCCTCGCGCCATTTCGTGATCAGGGATCTTATGTCTTGCAGCGAGTCCCATCCTCTCAAACACGGGCGACGCAGACGGCGAGTGTACGCCTTACCCTTAATTTTACCCCCAGAGCAGCGCAGGCGCGTATCGACTCGGCAACGCTATGGTGGCAGCGCTGGGATGTGGAAACAGAGACCTTCTTAGTGCAAAAAAGAACGGAACGTGCGTGGTGGCAAATCCTCGTACCGCTCGGCGATGCGCCCCATGCCTTACAACATCAGTGGCAGGGGGGAGCGAAGATTTGGTACAATCGTGGCGCACCCCCCGTGGCGTTATTTGTGGGCGGGAGTGCTTCGGAACAGGGAGAAAGGCTTGCACAAGGTGCGAGTGCGCTCTCCCTGCGTTCCTTGCGCGGGGGATGGGAGACCCCAGACGTGGCGCACTGGATAGTGGAGGCGGAGGGGAGTCTCGAACGACGACGACAGCACCTCCCGTATGGCGCTTCGCCCAGTCTCGAAGTGACGACGCTGCAGGCGTGTTTGACCCTCGGCGTTCGTCACCAAACGGGTACTGAGCAGCGTCTGCTGGGGCGTCTATCGCGATTCCTTTTGGCGGGGAAAGAGCCCACGGCTACAATGTGGGAGACCGAGTATGCCCTGAGAGTCCCTCTGGGAGGAAAGTGGCAGGGAGAGGGACGCCTCTGTTATGCTCATGCCGAACTTGCTGCCCTCCGGGGAAATTCCCTCGCCTATACCCTTTCGCACGGCTATCAGGAGGGGGGGAACTTCCTAACAGATTGGACGCTTCGTTGGAAGCTCACCTCCTATCTGATCTTGTCTGTGCGTTACGAGCTTCGTCTCTTGGGGACGCTCCCGCTACAGCACGCGGGGAATTTTGGGATAAGGACGGTATTCTGAGTGGCGTGCACTTGTTTCTAAGAAAGTTGTATCTTTATAGTAGCCTTTGTATTTTCACAGGGGTAGAAAAAGGATAAAAGATGAAGAGATATCTATGGAGAACGGGCTTGTTGTTTACAGCTCTACTGGTCTTTTCCCTGCATGCGTGGGGGCAGAACCAACGGGAATTGATTCTCAACAATGTGGTGGGAAAGTACACGTTCGAGGAATTGAAAGTCGCGGACGTGGTTACTCCTATCGCCTCCCCCAATAAGGTGGAGAATGGGAAGAAGGTTACTCTGAAGATAAAAGTAGAAGAAGCAGGTAGGAATGTCGGTACGGTAACCGTTTGTAAAAAAGGAACAGCGGAGCCTGTGGTGGAATTTGATAGGGATAATTTCGATAAAGACACACAGGAGTATACCTTCTATATGCCAGACCAGGATGTCTCTGTGCTGGTGACCCTAACAAAGACCCTCACATGGGAAAATGTGGCGAATGAATATACGTTCACTTCTTTTAAAGTGAATAGTTTAGATGAAGATGAGGGTGTTACGTCTCCCTATCAAGCGGCGGTGGGTGCATATGTCACGTTCTTTGTTGAAGTGAAAAATGACAAAAAGGAAATTGATAAGGTGGAAGCTTGCAGAAAGAAGGCTAATGGTGAATATGAGTCTGCGGTGTCCGTCGAAGAGGACTATGGCGAGTATACTTTTGACATGCCCAATGAGGACATATTTGTGATAGTAACGCTTAAGAATAAGACGAAGACGAAGAAACTCATCCTCAAAGAGGAAACGGGGTATACTATGACGGCTTCCTCTTCGGAAGGGAATCCTCTTACGACTCCGTGTGATGTTTTGTATGGAGAAAAGATTATTCTTACCGTTAATGTAACCGATAATACAAAACAGGTGAAAAAGATTGACGAAGTAACATATAACGAACAGGGTGTAGAGACGGGGAAGAAATTCTGTACTGATAGAAAGAAAGCTGGGACGGAGAATCAGTATGAGATCTTTGTATCGGAAGAAGAGAAAGAAAAATTCGTCTTATGTGCCGTATTGGAGGATAAGATTCTCCCTAAGAAATTTACTTTTGCAGATAAGGCAGGGGAGTACACGGTGACTGCCAAGAAAGAGGGGGCGACAGACAATCTCACCTCGGGGGTAGAATTGGATAAGGATACCAAGGTGATCCTCACATTTGTTCCCGCATTTGGAAAGCAGATGAAAACCGTCGTCCTGAAGGGAAAGAAAACGGTTGTGAAAGATGGTGTTCCTACAGAGGAGCCTGTAGAGATAAGTGCTACCCCCAATGGAACTAGCAATACAGAATGGTTTTTCAGTATGCCTGACTATGATGTGACCTTGGAGGCAGAAATAGAGGATGAAGCCAAAGGGAAGCCTGTAAACTGGAATATTGAAGAGGTAAAGGATTTTGTTACCATCAAACTCTATACAATAGAAAAATACAAGGATTCAGAAGGCGTGGATAAGGAACGAGAAGTAGAATTGTCCCAAGGTGGAAAGGTGGAAAAAGATAATAAGGTATATGTCGAAGTGCGGTTGAGACCTACCGTTACAGGTAAGGCGGTGGATAAGATAGAGGTGAATAATACTTCTTATCCGCTTACGGAAGAGGCAGATCCCGCAGACCAGAATAAGAAGATCTGGAAGACGGATTTCACTATGCCAAACGAGGAGGCTGTGGTTAAGGTGGTTTTGAAAGACGTCGAAAAACCCAAGTATACGATAACCTGGGATGAAAAACGCGATAAGTGTGAAATCGCAGTAAAGTTGAAAAACGGCAATGTGAATGTAACCTCGGGGACTAAGTTGGAAGAGGGCACTGAGCTTAAAATCTTCGTTACGCCTTTAACATTCAAGAATCGGGTTAAGAAAGTGACATTGGGGACATTTGACTGCCGTCTAGAGGGAGGTTACTACAAGGCGAGCATATCGAACCAAAATGCTGCGCTCAAGATTGAATTGGAAGAACGTCCCACCTCCGATACGAAGTATAAGCTCTACTTCGAAGATAAGGCAGATCAATATACGGTTAAAGTGACTGTCAAAGAGGATGGGAAAGAGGAGAAGCTTAAAAGCCCCGCTTCGTTGTTGCCAGGAACAGACGTCACTCTCACGTTTGCATTGCAGGGAGCGGCGCTAACAGAAGGAAAAGTCCTGAATGCCGTAAAGGTGAGTGGGGTCAAAACAGAAAGAATTAAACAAGTGGATGATAACATCTGGACTTTTGAGATGCCCGAAACCGAAGCCACTGTAAATGCAGAGGTCGGAGAGTCTCAACAGCATAAGCTTACGATACCCAACGTCGATGGGGCTACCATAGAGGTCACCGCGGGGACGGAGAATACAGCTGTCAAGAATGAAGATAAAATCAAGGCGGGGACTATGCTGAAAATCACAGTGAAGCCAGCCGATAAGAAAGAGGTAACCTCGTTAAAACTCGGTAATAAGGAACTGACCTTGGTCGACAATCGCTGCGAAGTCGCTATGCCCAATAGGGAGGTCGAATTCGAGGTAACGGTCGCAGACACCTATTTACTTAGCTTCCAGAAAGAAGGGATTACCTTCACCGTTACTGCCAATGGAAAGTCGGTGACCACTGGCTCGCGTGTGGTAGAGGGGGCGAAACTGGTGATCGGCATTGAGGTAACAGATCTGACTCAGGAGTCTTCGCAGGTGAAGGTAAATGAAGAGGTCGCTGTACCCAAAGACGGTAAATACGAGTATACCATGCCGAAAAAGGATGCAACGATTTCTGTGACCCTACGAAAGAAGGAGCACCCCCTCACCATAGTAGAGGCTGGGATGAAACTGGTGGTGAAGACGAGCGAAGGGACTACCGTAAAAAATGGTAATACGGTACCCAACGGCGTAGGTTTAGTCATCGAGATCGTCGGACAGTATCCTAAAGACAAGGAATTTGACAAACTCACCCTTGATGAGACTCCCTTGCAGGCCGAAAACGGAAAGTATACAGCTACGATGCCTAATGCGCCCGCAACTCTGACGCTCCACTTGAAAGCGAAGGGGGGAGATCCAGATGGCAACCTTATCACGGTAACCGACGGTGGGGCTACGGTAAAGATCATGGCAGGCGAGACCGAGGTAAAAGCAGACACCAAGGTGAAGGAGGGGACGGCGCTCGTCATCACCGTCAAAGCCCCAGAGAAAAAGAACATCGTGAGTGTGAAGTTCAACGGTGTGGTGCTTACCGCCGAGTCTGACAAGGTGACCTACAAAGCGACGATGCCCGCCACGGCTGCTACCCTCGAGGTGACAACGACAGGGGGAGATCAGGATGGCAACCTTATCACGGTAACCGACGGTGGGGCTACGGTAAAGATCATGGCAGGCGAGACCGAGGTAAAAGCAGACACCAAGGTGAAGGAGGGGACAGCGCTCGTCATCACCGTCAAAGCCCCAGAGAAAAAGGACATCGTGAGTGTGAAGTTCAACGGTGTGGTACTCACCGCCGAGTCTGACAAGGTGACCTACAAAGCCACGATGCCCGCCACGGCAGCTACCCTTGAGGTTGTATTGAAGGATATCACAGCCGTAGAGGATGCCCTATTGGCTGGGGTGCGGGTTGCCCCCAATCCGTTCACTTCCGAGCTCCGTCTCCAACATACGGGCTTAGGTGAGGCTTCGTACAGCATTTTCAATGCTACGGGCTTGGTGGTTAAAACGGGTGAGCTTACGGGAGAAGAGACCCGTATCGAAACCAATAACCTCCCCGCAGGTATTTACTTCGTGCGCTTGACCACCTCTACAGGCGCAAGTCGTGCCTTGCGTGTGGTAAAGTAGTTTGTTGAGGTCTAGAATAATATACGGGCGCAGTGGTCTTTCCACTGCGCTCTTTCTTTTTGTTGGGAAGGTGGGGTAGGGGGATTAACTGGCATGTAACTGGCATGTAACTGAGCTGTGCTTTTTCCCCCACCTTTTCTCGTGACAGTATCCTTTGGAACAATATTGCGAAATTCTTTAGTCGTGTAAAGATTTATTTCTTAGAACACCTCGTTTTTGCGTCTTAGTAAAAAAAGTTGACTAACTTGGGGTAAGCAAAAAAGATAGGTGAAGTGGGGATTTCTATGTTGGTAACTACATTTTCCGTCGGATTTATGGCACTAAATTCCCTAGAATTTGGGATTGCAGAGAGGCTTTTTTGCTATACGAAACCTCTATCACGAACATTTCAGAAAAAAAAGTTTCACTAAACAATTTGCACAGGTATGAGAAATCTGAGATCTTTTACTAGCATAGGCAGGCTGCTCTTTGTCTCGGCAGTGTGCCTTCTTCTCTCTGTTCCTATCGGCGTGGTCTGTGCCACGGATCTCACAGTGGTGATCGGTAATCAGACGAAAACAGGTGCTTCGCTAGAGGCTGCTTTGAAAGGCGTGAACTTGAGTACTGTCGAAAAACTCGAGATTAAAGCTGGGGATGTGACCACTGCTGATTGGAAATACCTCAGGAGTAAAACGAGTCAGATGAAGGCGCTGAAGTCTTTCATCATTACGGAAGCTGTCAACTCGGTTGCTGATATAGAAACGGGCGTGGACGCTGTGATGGGAAAACCAAAAGATGACGTAGAGTCTACCGAATTGGTGCCACAGTCTGATGGTAGCCCCATTGCCCCAGGATGTGAGTATGTAGAGATCCACAAGTTGGCAAAGATCGGAAAGAATAGCTTTTCCGAAGGAAAGGGACTCGATGTCGCTATCTTCCCAGACCTTACGGAACTCGGAGAGTTCGCTCTTGCCAATCGCAATACGTTGCGCGTCCTCATCGCGCCAAAGCTTACCTCGATAAAGGTGAATGCGTTCTACAACTGCGAACGCCTAGCCCTCGTGAAATTGGGGAAAGTGCCACCCGTATTACCCAAAAAGAAGCTCAAGAAGCCAGACCCAGATAATCCTGGACAGTACAAGGAAGAGGACGAAAACATCGCCTCCGTATTTATGACCAATAAGCGTGTGGCGCATCCTGTCCTTATGCCAGTAAATGACGATGCTTCTGCTCTATCTGAAGCAGAATTTGCTACCGCTAAGACTGCTTATTTGGCTGCAGAAGATGGTAAAAAAGATGATGCGCTGTGGTATGGCTGGAATATCGAGTCCTTCTACAAGATAGAGATCGCAGATGACATCACAGGAGGCTCTATCGAATCTAAACCAAATCGCTTCCAACGCGAGGGGGGGATTGTCGATGTCTATGCATTCCCAGAGTCTGGAAAGGGGCTCAGTACACTCAAGTATACGAAGACAGGGAGCACAGAGCCGGTAGAAATCAAAGATGAGCTCTTCGCCATGCCTGCGGCTGATGTCAAACTCTTTGCTACGTTTGCGGAAAAGATCTTGAAGGGGACTATCCACTTGCACTATAAGAATAGCGAAGGTATCGACGTCGATGAAAAACACGAACGTACCGATGCGGGAAATATCCAAGATTTATTCAAGAAGAGCAAAACAGAGGATGAGTATATCGACGCCTTGAAGGATAATGATGGAAATGTGGACTTCACAAGAATATCCAAGATCGTTATCTCTGGCGGCTCTTTTGCCAATAGTGACTGGGGCTGGCTCAAGACCAATCGCGTGAAGCTCAGTCAACTGAAGACCTTTGAGATCACAAAGGACGTCGAAAGCGTATCCTCCATTAAGGATAACACCGACTACGAAGGCATTTTCTATGCGGGTGACCATGGTGCGCTGGAAGAAGTTATCTTGAACAAAGTCAAGTCTATCGGTAGCTTCTCTTTCATCTCCTGTACCCACTTGGTTAAGGTGGAGGCGCCAGACTGTGAACGTATCGGTGACAATGCTTTCGACACCAATCAGCAGCTCGTGGAACTCAATGCTCCGAAAGTCAAGCGCTTGGGAAAACAGGTATTCAATGACTGTCGGAGACTCAAGAAAGTAGCCTTCCCTGCGCTCGAGTCCATGGCAGAGCCGAATCCTAAGGTTACAGATCCCATCCAGCTCGAAAGTAATGCATTCTTGGATTGCCGGAGTTTGGAAGAGGTAGACCTCGGGCTCGTGACATTGATCCCTGTCCATGCCTTCAATGGCTGTCTGAGTCTTATGAAAGTAAATGCTCCGAAGGTCGAGGTGATCGGTAATGCTGCCTTCTCTGACAGTGACACCATCTCGGTACATCCTCGTTGTATATCACTCACAACACTCAGTTTCCCAAAACTCAAAAGAATCGGGGAGTACGCTTTCCGTGGGTGTAAGGAACTCCAACAACTAGTGCTCGGTCTTGAACCGCCGACGGTTGAAAGAGGTGTATTTGACAAATGTCCCAAGCAGGATATGATCCTCTTCCAAAAGGAGGACGGCTCGATACTTACCGAACAAGCTGAAATTGCGACCGTCGCTGCGAAGTATAAAGCCGTAGATGACAAAAATACCACAGACGAAAAATGGTATGGGTGGACGATCCCAACCTCGCAGCTCTATAAACTCTCTATGGATCCTGAGACCGTCAATGGTACGCTCTTTATCGAACCTATCGGATATGCCCCTGCTGGCAAAAAGGTGATCGTGACACAATACCCAGCCCTCGGCTATTCTTTTGGGACGGTTACATACAACGGGACTGCTGTAGAAAATGGAACCTTTGAGATGCCCGCTGCAGAAGTCAAGGTAAAGGCGGTCTTCTCTAAAAATACCCTCACGGTATCGCTCAACGGTGGAGCTCACCAGACATGTGCGTCGCTTAAAGAAGCTATTGACGCAAGCTTCTCTGATAACTACAAGGAGGTGAAAAGTATCAACGTGATCTCGGGCTCATTTACGACCAATGAATGGAATTGGCTCGCTGAAAATGTGTCGGCACTTTACATATTGAACGAGTTTATCATAAGCCCAGGGGTGCAGGTGGCGGATATACCGAGTGTGAAGAATGAACAGGTCTTCAAAGGATACTTGAGTCTGAAATCAATTGCCAAGATTGATATCGCAGGACTTAAAAATGTAGGTTCCTCTGCATTCCAAGATGCAAAGGAGAGTCTTACCAAACTAAATCTTCCTGATGTGGTTTCAGTTGGTGCTAATAGCTTCTATGCATGTGAAAAGTTGATTGATGTCTCCGTGCCCAATCTCGAGGAAGTCGGGGATGCAGCCTTCGGGAATACCTTGGCGCTCAGCAGCATTTCACTCCCCAAAGCGAAGAAGATCGGAAACCTCGCATTTAACGCAGAGGCTGCGGGGAGTCTCCCTGGACAAAGCACGCTCTACGGGGTGCTCGCCGACGTGGAGATCCCAGAAGTAGAAGAGATCGGAGAGTCCGCCTTTAGCTCTTGCCATAAGCTCCTGAAGATCGATATCCCGAACCTCAAAAAGCTCGGAAGAGGAGCTTTTGCGCGTTGCTATAACCTCAATAATGTACACTTCGATCTTATTGACAGTGTGTCAGAGGCTGCGTTCTTTGTCTGCAACAAAATGGTAGATTTCTCCTTTAAGAACGCAAAACGGATCGGGGCTAAGGCTTTTACTAGCTGTATCATTCCAGAAATCCGTGACGAAATGTTCCCCGAGGTCCTTGAGATCGGGTACGATGCTTTCAAAGAAAATATCAGGGCTACAGAGACCGTCTCCGGATTGGAGGCTGTCACGCTCTCCAAGGTGGTAAAAATCGACTCCGGAGCGTTCCGTCTCAATGGGGCGCTGGAATACGCGAATTTCCCTGCGTTGAAAGATTTGGGGGCAAAGGCATTTATGTTTGACGGTTCATTTACAACCCTCATTGCACCAAAGCTGGAGAAGATCGGGCGCTGGGCTTTCAAGGGGTGTAAGTCCTTGCGTACGCTCGCCATCGGCGCTAAGGTGCCAGAGTTGGTTAATATGAGCGATGAAGATAAAATCAAAACATTTGATTGCGGTGGATGCAAGGGACGTAAGTTAATCTTGCTAGATCAGGATGGAATTACTCCATTGGAGGGAGACAAACTAACCAATGCCATTGCGGCATTCAAAGCAGATGGGGGATGGGGAAAGGTAAGCCCAGAAACCTGGTATGGATGGAACATCATTACGGAAAAAGTACGTACTGTCTCCCTCTCTGACAAGATCGAGAATGGTACTATTGCTGGATTCCCAAATTTCCACGCCACAGGAACTCCTGTTCAGATATTCCTCCGTCCGAACAACTATTATGCAGAGAAACCCAACTCCTTGAAAGTTTACAAGAAAGGGGATGAAAATACTCCTGTAACCTTGGATAAAGACGCTGCAGGGAATATCATCAAGAAGTTCTCCATGCCCGACTACGACGTCGAACTCTATGTAGAGTTCCAAAAATCCCCCTTTGCGGTAAGATTTGATGAAAAGGCTATCTACGACGGTCGTATCGAGTGTGATGGAATTGAAAATGTAAAGGAAATTCCTTGGGATACGAAGGTGACCTTGAAGCTCATCCCAGACGATGGCTTCGAACCAGTGGCAGGATCGATAAAGGTTACCAATGAAGATGGGAAGATTGATGTCCCCGTAGATGAGACGAATAGCTTCGTGATGCCGAAGTTCAACGTCAAGGTGAGTGCAAAGTTCCAGAAGGAATCGAAAAAGGAGATCGAGATAGCACCCCTTGAGAATGGAAAAGTCTTCGCACAGCCCACCAGCTCTGTCTCTGGAAAGGAAATTACACTGACCGTCGTCCCGAACAATGGTTACCATCTCAAGGAAGGGTCGTTGAAGGTATGCAAGAAGGGAGAAGAGACTGTAACGGTTGAGGTTACGAAGAAGGGTACCGATTACTCCTTCGTAATGCCCGCCTATAATGTGGTCGTCTCCGCCATCTTCGATGAAGGAACGCCTGCTGAGGATGCCCTCCTCGCTCAGATCAAAGCGTACCCCAATCCATTTACTGATGTTATAGAAATTGCCGAGGCGAGCCAAATACAGACCTACGCACTCTACAATATCGCTGGAGTACGTTGCCTGGCTGGAAATAACAAGGATGCTGCTTCCACCCTACGTATCGATACCAAGACGTTGCCCGAGGGGAGCTATATCTTGCAACTCACCGTACATATCAACGGACAACTCCATTCCGTGGTGCTCAGATTGGAAAAGAGCCATGCTGTTCGTTAATGGAATAGTCGGAAGAAGAGTTTAACGATCGCGGATGGACAGACTCAGAAGCTTTTCCATAGCTAGAAAAGATCCTGAGTCTGTCCTTTATTATAATAGGATTGAATGGTAATTTTTCATTAAAAGCGAAGGACGATATGAAACAACGTTTCTGGATTCTGTTGACGCTCCTCCTTTTCTCTGGTGGGGTGGCGCTTGCACAAAGCGTGCAATTCGGGTCACACAAAGTCGTACCCGACCAAAACCTAAAGAAATTGAGGACACAGCCCCTGCGAGGAGGGAATATCCCAACACTCCAGCAGCTCGACCCAGCGTTTGTCGCGGGGACGAACTATGCCCTCTTGCAGTTCGAAAGTATTCCTACACCCAAGGAGCGCGAATTACTCGAGAAGAGTGGCGTCTCCCTTCTCGACTATATGGGGGACAACGCTTACTTTGTCGAGATCCCCGGCTCTGTGAACCTCATGAAAGTGGCAGGAGCTAATGCGAATGCCGTGATGCCCATCGCGCCAGAGTGGAAGGTCAGTGAAAGCCTTTTGGCGGAAACCCCCGAGTGGACCAAGGGCTCTTACGGAAAGCTCAAAACCACCCTACATTACTTTCCTGTAAAACAAGATTTTGTCAAGAAAGAGCTCGGAAAGTTAGGGTTCCACCCAACGAACTTCTCCGAGCTCGTTCGTTCCTGTGATCTAGAGCTCTCTACCAAGGAGATCAAGAGTCTGTCAGAGCTCCCATGGGTAGAAGCCATCACGATGGTCGGAACGCCGCAGGAACTCTTTAATAGTAAGTCAAAGGTGGTCAGCCGTTCCAATATACTACAACTCCCCAATTCGCTCGGGGGACGAGGCTTGACCGGCGAGGGGGTGCGCTTCGGTATCTGGGACGGGAGCGTAGACCGACACGTAGACTTCGGAAATCGTCTTACAATTAAGGAATTTGAACTTACGATCCGTGCCTCGGGAAGCCATGGAGTACACGTCGCTGGGACGGTGGCGGGGGCTGGACTACTAGATCCGCTAGGACAAGGGATGGCGCCTAAGGCCAAGATCTGGAGCTATAACTTCAACCGTCAGAAAAATGACAAGAGTGAAGGAGAAGAAATGCTAGAGGCGTTTAAGAACTACGGGATCTCGCTCACGCAAAACTCCTATGGTCCTTCCTTGGATAACCTCTGTAAATATTTCTACCTCTTGGTTTACGACGTTACCAAGGCGGACTTTGCCATGGACAACCTCGCCCTCACCGCGCCTACGCTTTCCCTAGTTTACGCTGCGGGGAACGACCAAGGTGCTTGTAGCGGACGCTATCTTTACCGCTCCGTCGTGCGTCGTGCTAAAAACATTATGCTCATCGGTGCTGTCAACGAGAATGGACGTATTACTGATTTCTCGAGTTGTGGCCCTCAGGACGACGGTCGTCTAGCACCTACATTCTGTGCTATGGGAGAAGATGTCTACTCGAGTGTATCAAACAATAGCTATACATTCATGTCGGGGACATCTATGGCGTGTCCTTCGGCGAGTGGTACGATGGTTCTCTTGACCGAGCGTTATCACCAATTACACAATGGCGCAGATCCGCGTTCGATTCTCTTGCGTGCGCTCTTGGCAAATACTGCAGACGATGCTGGACGTTGGGGTCCTGACTATGCATACGGTTATGGGATTATCAACGGTAAGCGGGCCGTTGAGATGATGGAACAGGAAAACTATCTCTTCGGGAAACCGATTAAGGAGAAAGATCCTGCACACGTATACCCGCTGCAAGTGCCCGCTGGTACCCGTCGACTCCGTGTCATGATTACATGGAACGACACCGTTTCCATGAAAGCCAACCGGCGTTGGGGAGAACCTGCCCTGATTAACGACCTCGACCTTGTCGTAAAGAAAGGCGATGAGATCTTCCGCCCATGGGTACTTAATCCCAATAACCCACGCCAGAGTGCGGTGACAGGGGTGAACAGACTAGACAACATTGAACAAGTGCTCATCGAAGATCCAAAGCCAGGGTTCTATAATATCGAGATCCTCCCCTCGCGCGTGGTCTCCTCTGGACAGGACTATGTCCTGACATGGTTCATCGAAGACAAGGAACTCGAATTGACCTATCCTATTGGGGGCGAAACCTTCGAACCCGGTGACGAAATTAAGGTCATGTGGAATAAGATCTACGACACCGTAGATATCGACATCAGCTATGACGGAGGTCTGACTTACCAATTGTTGGCAAAGGAAGAGAGCCGCAACAATATCACCACCGTTACTATCCCAACCGAAGCGCCTCTAACAGGGAAAGCTAAAATCCGGGTGCGGCAACGCAACCATCCCGAGCGTATCTCCGCTTCCCCGAATAACTTTACCATTATGTCCGTGCCAAAGGACTTCAAGTTGAAAAGCCAGTCTTGCTCTAAGGAGGGATGGTCTCTCTCTTGGAAACTTGTAACAGGGGCTACGAAGTACAAGGTACTTAAGGCGGATGTACCCAATAGCGAGTTCCATGTGATAGCCGAGGTGACTGAAACCTCATACCCCATACAAGCAAAGGATATTACCAGCGAGAGTGAAAATATATTCAGCGTCATAGCAGTTGGTCCCGATGGTATCGAGAGTCTACGAACCCCAGGACAGCTAGCAAACGTCACAACCTCGTTGCCAAAAATGCCTGCCAAGGGGAAGGTGCTACTCAATGAAACCTTCGTACAAGTACCCTCGCGGCATATACAGATCGATTCGGCAAATAACACCTGCGGATTGGATGTCTACTACAAAGAGGAAGACTGGTCCGACTACGAGCTCGGTTCACACGCGCTCATT
This sequence comes from uncultured Bacteroidia bacterium, assembly GCA_963543925.1. GTDB lineage: Bacteria > Bacteroidota > Bacteroidia > Bacteroidales > CAJPTX01 > Bacteroides_D. The sequence goes on from CAUUCP010000010.1 coordinate 37,973, forward strand.
ATTACTGCAAAACAAGACGCTGTCAACGAACAGTGGGGGGATAGTGAGGATACGCTCCCAAAATCGTACGACCCTGTAAAGAATAACAACGCCGTGCGCATGCGTATCTGTAACGTAGACCTCACGGGGATCGAAAGAGGCGAAAAGGTAATCCTCGCCGTCGAAAAAAGACAGCGTTTCCGTAACTCTCAAAATCACTCGGTATTTAAGGTGAAGGTCGGTAATAACGATTTGCCATACATGGATATCGGGAACGGAGAGGGAACTATCGCCTTCGGAGCAGCAAAGGGAGATACACCTTCCTACTACGATCTCTCCGAATTCATCGGGCAGACCGTGAATGTGGATATGTACTACGCCGCTCGAAAGTCGTGGGTCGATCAACTCTACGTCGATCGCGTCAAGATTTATATCCCCGAGCCAACGTCCGATCTACAGCTCAAGAAGCTCTATCTACCAGAGAGCTCGTCTACGATTACCAAGGAATCCGTGAGCATGCTCATTGTCAATGAAGGATTCAAAACGGTCACTGACGCACAGGTGAAATGCTTTGTCAATGGCGAGGCAAAGGGGATCTATAAACTCGCGCCGCTGAAGCCTTTCGAAAGAAGAGTCTTCGCTTGGCCAGAGCAGTTTGACTTCTCCTCAAATGACCCAAAGGGAAAGAGCTTTGAGATAACCATGGAGATCGTACACCCCGACGATATCAATAAGGAGAACAATAAGACGACCGGCGTGGTACTCAACTTTGGGAATACCTACGTACACCCATTCAGCCCAACCTATACAGGATTCTTGGGTACTTACCCACTTGACCCATTGACCGTCAAGCGGGTAGAGCATACATTTATCTATACTGACAACGGAGGTGATGGAGGAGATTACCCAAACCATCAGAGCTCCACGGTACACTTCTTGCCAAGCAAGCCAGGGAATATCGTACAAATCACCTTTTACGAATATTGTAGTGAGTACGACGACCTCTTAGCCGTGGCAACAAAGTATAAGCACACCAACCTCGTGATCGGAGACGACGAGTTCTACGAACATATCTTCCGTGGCGACTATAACGATCCCGTGACAGGGAAGATGAAGACGCCAATGACATTTACATCGAAAAATCCAGATGGCTCGATCGGTGTATATTTCCGTTCCAATAACGACGGGTATGTCAACACGGGTTGGGTGGCAGAGGTTAGAGAGATACAACCCATGAATATCTACTCACTCGTTGACTTGAGTATCGACCAAAATTTCCATGAGGACGGAAAGGTACCCGTGAACATGACTGTGGAAAATGTCACGGATCGGGAAATGAAGAATGTCCGCGTCGCTTATTCATTGGATGACGAAGTGTGGGAGTATGAAACCATCCCCTCTATCGCTCCCAAGTCGAAGGTGTTCTACACGTTCAGCACTCTAGCAGACATCCCCGTGGCTACGAAAATGAAGCTTCGTGGAGTTATCGTGAGCGACGACTACATCACCAGCGATAATAGAAAAGAGATCTCCGTACTCAATGACCGCTATTGCGGAGACCGTTCTTATGTAAAGGGTGGAGACCTCATTCTCTCGATTGTAGGACAGGATTGTTCTTGGACACTCAATGAAGAAGAGGGTGATCATGACGGCGAAACAGTATACATGGATCATGAGTATGTACTCGACTCGGTATTCACCATGTATCGTCCTGATCGTCAGGCGGTGCTCACGCTCACTACTCAGAAATTCTCTAATCCACAGGCTTATAGTATTCATGCTTGGGTCGATTGGAATGACGACGGCGACTTCGATGATCCCAAGGAGTCGTACATCATCCCAGCAAAACCCGACGTGACAAGCTATAATCTAATCCTAGACATCCCAACAGATGCCTACTATGGTATGAAGCGCTTGCGTATTGCTAGTGCATTGACTACCGAAAATACACCGTGTGGAGCTCTCCCTATTGCAGGGAATATGGTAGACCTTACCATAGAACTCAAGGGGGATAAAAACCCAATTCAGGTGGATAAGAAACCAACCAGTATTATCGTTAAGAGTGCTGCAAAACTCTCTAATAGCGAAAAGGTGAAGGTGTGGATCACCAACTGCACGCCTAGACTCATAGAGGTAGGTAATGTACTCTTACAGGTTGACAACAATCTACCCATATTGGAAACAAGTCGCGAGTTGATTAAACCTTTTGACTCGATAGAATTCACCTTCAAACAACGCGTAGACCTCTCGAAAGTCGGAGCGCACAAGATTAAGGTCTCTATTGAGGATAAGGATGATAAGAACGAAGAGAATAACACGATCGAACAAACCGTCTACTGTGTTATACCAAGCGAGGACGATTCCTATGCGCTAGACTTCCACGGAGACTCCTACTCGGGAGAGGTATTGCACTGTGGTACATTTGAGGGGGAAAATCTCGTGAAGAACGGGATGACTTTCGAGGCTTGGATCAACCCACGCCACAGTTCCTTGAATAACATCTTCTACAAGAAGGGAGCGCTACTGGTTACTCTCTTCGACCGTCAGTCGCAAACGATCCCACCAAAGACGCTCATTGTCTTGGTGAATGAACGAAGAATCTTCATCTCAGAAGCCAATGCTGTAAAACTAGACCAGTGGCAACACCTTGCGGTAACATACGATTCCCACAAAGCAAAGGGAGAGGTCAGCGTCTACATCAATGGTAAGCCGATCAAGATGAGACCGCAAGGGAGCGATACTCCACTCCATATGCCAAACACCCCTGTCATAGTGGCTGGTGCCTACGAAGGACGTATTGACGAAGTGCGTATCTGGAACAAAACGAGAACCGAGTCCGAAATCAACAAGTACATGTACAAGCATGCAACTCCTGATTTCAATTACAAGAACGGGCTGATCGCAGAGTTCCAACTCAACGAAGGGGTCGGTAATAGGCTCGCTATGAATGCCGCATGGGAAGGAAAATATGCGCATGTACGTACGCAACGTGCCTTGGATTCTGTCGTACCCGCGTGGATCAAGACCACACAACTCGTAAGTCAGGTTAAATCAAAGAGTTTCTCAAGACCTGCTGAAATTAAAGACAATAACGTCTCGGTATGGTTGCGCGGAAGCACAGATCTAGCACACGTTAAGATGGAAATCGTTCCATTCTGGTCAAATCTAGACCTGACCTATAACGGTGCGCCGCTGAAAGAGGATACAGAGTTTGACTTCTCCTCAGGAAGTATCGAACTTAAACCTGCTCCATTCGAACTCTTTGGTAAGACATTCAACGAATCGATTAAGATTACCGCGACAAAGGATGTCGGAGAACCCTGTGACTTGCTCGAGGTGTCCATCCTACAAAAGGATAACCCTCGCATGACAGCTGACGAGGTGAAAAACACCGTATCACAGACCGAGTATCTCGCCCTGCCTGGGTTGACAAACTATACGGCCGTACGACTCCATTGCAAAGCATCGGATGGCGCGAAAGTTTACTACCAAGGAAAACTTTTTGAGAACGGAAAAACCCTGGTAGACTTGAGAAAAGCGGCTACGATTAAGGTGGTATCAGAAAACCAACAACAGGAAAACTACTACGTGTTACGACCATTGCGTAATAGCGAGTTCGTCGCGCCCGAGGTGCCAGAAACGTTGGTCTTCGGTGAAAGTGCTACCGTCGACTTCGCCGCGCCTATCGAGTTGCATACATCCAATGCAAACATCGTTGCGATATCTGGAAATAAGATTATGGCAACTGGCGTAGGTACTGCTAAGCTGACATTCGTACAAGCCAATGGTAGCAACACATTTGAAAAGAAAAAGGAGGTGACCATTACGGTAACCCCACGATCTATCACCGTTGCGCCTAAGAACGAGAGAGCCCTCTTCGGACATCCCGTTCTCACTTATGAACTCGAATATAACTACCCTGTGGGTGCAGGGGAGCGCATCGAGCTCGATAAGATGACCAATGAAAAGGTGACGTATACTATACTGTATGGCGGAGCACCATGGGATAAAACGATACCGCTCCCCGTCGGAGAACATACATGGTCGCCAAACAATACGACCGCCTTTACATGCGGAAACTACTCTGTAACTCCTACGACAGGCTCGCTCACGGTAAGAACGACGGAAACGCAATTGGTGAAATTCCACGTAACCGATTTCGCTAATCGTAATGTTGCCGATGCTAAGGTGGAAATCAATAAGATCGTCAATAAGACAGACGCCGAGGGGAACTACTCCATCACGTTGAATCTGGTTGATTCTACAGCCTATAAGTACACCTTCTCCAAAGAGGGGTATACCTCATTGGAGGGAGAATGGCTCGTTGATAGAGCTGAGCCTGTGGTGGAAATTAAGCTGCAAAAATGTGAGATTAAGTTGCAATACTCCGCAGGAGAACACGGTTCTGTACAAGGAGGGGTCAATCAGCTCATCCCGAGTGGTACGACGGGTGAACCCGTCTTTGCTGCACCTGACTTGGGGTATCGATTCAAAGAATGGGAAAACTCGCATTCTACAGACAACCCACGTATCGACCGCGGCGTTACGAGCAATGTGACTGATAAGGCTATCTTCGAACCCGCTGTGCCGAAGCTGACCTACAAGGCTCTAGATGGAGGGTTCATCTCCGATGGAACGACACATAACCTCCCTAGTTACGAACTAGTACAGCCTGACGGTACCAAGGTCGTGAAGGCGATGCCTAAGCCAGGATACTACTTCGTACGTTGGAGCGATGGGGTGAATACTGAAGAACGAAAGGATAATCCGATCTTCTACGACAAAACCGTCGAAGCGATCTTTACACTAGCTCGTGAACTTCCATTCGTTGAAGACTTCAACGCTTCGGATAAGACACCAGAAGGCTGGCTCAATATCGACAATACGGGGAATGCGTCGTGGGAGATAACATCCAACTACGTTGGGCGTATCGGTACCATTGGTGATGGGAACTTCGCGGCTATCAACTCTCAGAAAGTCGGTCCCGATAAGGAAGTCAAAGTCGATCTCATTACCCCATGGATTAACCTCGAGAGAAGCCAAGGCGACTTAACGTTAAGCTTCGCCTACAAGTTCGAGATTATCGGTCTCAATGTACAGCCCTCCGAAGGCTTCTTTGTACACTATTCGACCGATGGAGTCAGTTGGAAACAAATCTTCCGTCGCTATACCGATATGCTCGAAGGCGATACGGCTAAGATTGTCATCAAACGACATGACCTGCATGATGAGAAACAAATACGCCTCAAATTCCACTACTGCGATACTTGGGGCTTTGCAGCGATTTTCGACAATGTAAAGCTCCAGGCCGAGAAGACTACAACCTTCTCTGTAATGTATTTTGCTGACGAGGGAGGTGAGATTGAAGTCGAAGGAGGCGTTACGCTCCCAGTTGTCAAGAATGCTGGAGAGTCGGGACCTGTCGTGACTGCTAAACCAAAGAGCGGTTATCGATTTGTGAAGTGGAGCGATGGGAAAACAGAACCAAGCCGAAAGGATAGCGAATTTATATACGCGCGAGCTATCTTCGCGAAAACCGCTAGTAGCATCACACACGTTGTTGAGTATCACGCTACGACTGGTGGCTATATCTATGGGCTTGCTTACCAGAAAGTACAGGACGGAGAGGCTACTGTACTCGTGGATGCGCTCCCAGAGTTCGGCTACCGTTTTGATAGATGGGAAGACTACAAGACCGAAAGCACACGTAACGATGAAAATGTAATAGCTGACTGTCTACATACCGCGCATTTCGTGGCTCTACCGTCCTACAAAGTCTCCTTTGAAAAGGCTGCACACGGCGAGTTCTCTATTACGCATAACCAAGGTAAGAAACTCGAAGAATCAGGATACTGTCCAGAAGGAGATGTCCTGACACTGCAAGCTATGCCTGAAGAGGGCTACTTCACAGCAAGTGTGACAGTCAACGGTAATACGATTATGCCAAAGGGTGGTAAGTATCGCATCGAGGTCACCGCAGATATAGAGATCGTCGTTGCCTTCCGACCCGTTGAATTCACGGTGACCTTTGTCACTACCAATGGTGGATCCATTCTCGGTGCTACCGTACAGAAGGTGCACGCAGGGCAGGAAACATCTCCTGTGGTAGCGACGCCAGATGCCGGAAAGGAATTCCTCTGCTGGAGCAACGGAGCTACCACGCCGACTATGGTCATCAAGAGCGTGACGAGAAACGTTACCTACAAAGCCTTCTTTAGTACGCCTTCGTGGGTACAACTCACGCTCGTCGATGGACAGACTACCAGTCTTGAAAAAACGCAGAAAGGACTCACCCTGTCCTACCCAGATCCCGTACGCACTGGCTATCGTTTCGATGGTTGGAAGGTCGATAAAGAGCTCAAAAAGCCATTTAAGACCACTGGCGTTATCCTCGGAGATACGACCCTCTATGCTACATGGAGCCCGATCTCTTACGCTGTCGCCTTTGACGCGAATGGCGGGACTGGAACGATGCCCAATCTCGCTGCGACCTACGGTACGCCATTTGCGCTCCCAGCAAATATCTTCCAAAAACAAGGTAAGACCTTCGCTGGTTGGAGTCTTGAACAAAACGGAGAGGTCGCCTACAATGACGGTATGCAGGTTCAGAACATGACCGCTACCTCGAACGAGGTGGTCAAGCTCTACGCGCAGTGGGTCGATGGCACAGTGGCTACACATACCATCTCCTACAACACCCACGATGGGTCTGCCGTTGCGCCACAAAAGGTTCTCGCCGGTCGCAAGGCAATTGCGCCCGCAGAGCCTGTGAAAGTAGGGGCTAGCTTCTTAGGTTGGTTCACCGATGCGAACTATACGACTCGCTATGACTTCGCTTCTCCCGTTACTGCAGACCTCCAACTCCACGCGCGTTGGGCGGCTAGCATCTATGTGGTGCGTTTCGATGCAGGATATGGTTGGGGAGATATGGAGGAACAACCCATGGAGTGCGGAACATACGCCCGATTGAACAAGGCAACCTTTGAACTCTCTACCTACGAGTTCGCTGGCTGGGCTACTGAACCCGAGGGCGCTCGCGTCTACAGAGACGAAGCGCGCGTCAAAGATCTCGCGACAATGGATGGGGCTGTGGTAAATCTCTATGCTCTGTGGAATCCGATCTACCACACCGTGACATTTGAAATGAATGGCGCTGAGCCTATGAAGCCTGCACGTATCCGTGACGGAAGACGACTCCGCTTCGAAAAAGATCCTGAAAGAGAAGGGATGGTCTTCGTAGGATGGTTTGTTGACTCGACGTTCACGACTCCCTACAATTTCGCAGAACCCGTAGAACAAGACCTGTTGCTCTATGCTGCTTGGCGTTACAATGTGGCTTACTTTAACCTATTCATCACAGAGGCGGCTAACGGTACTCTGAGGGTGCTCGACGCTGAAGGTAGTATGCTGGAAAATGGAGCGGAACTAATACCTGGCTCGAAGATTACTATCCTCGCGCAACCCAATGACTCTTATTCTGTGAAACGATTGATGGTGAACGGAAAGAAGATCCGAACGGGGACTGAAATAGTCGTTACCAGCGATATAAAGATCGAGGTCGACTTTACTAACCCAATCGAAGTCGCTGCGTTTGTGGATGCCACCGTTGCGCCAAATCCGTTCGACAAGCAAATACGTATCCTCAATACGGAAGATCTCGGTGCTGCTAAGTACGAGCTCTTTAATGCGAATGGGCTACTCCTGCGCTCGGATATCCTTCGTGAAGCGGAAACGACCGTAGATACCTCAGACTTGTCTGCGGGGCTCTACCTCCTTCGCTTGACCAATGCACAGGGCGGAAATAAAACCTTCCGTCTAGTAAAGACGAGATAACGCATAACTGATTAAAAGCGTCTGATTGCAATATCGGACGCTACGTGAAAGCTCTCCAGCTGACAACTTGGTCGGTTGGAGAGCTTTTTTATAGTACAGTATCCATTTTTCAAAGAAAAACTACCTTTGTCTTAAGCTCTTGAGAATAAAGAGGAGAGAATAATAAGATGGTTACTATGAAAAAGATTGTTTTTGTGTTCCTTTTACTCACCATGGCTTGGAATGCTGTGGCACAGACGGGGCTCTATGATATCTCCGTAAAAGATGTAGATGGTAAAGACGTTCCTCTAAAGGATTATAAAGGCAAAGTCCTCTTGATTGTGAACACCGCTACCCAGTGCGGTTTTACGCCCCAGTACGAGGCTTTGGAAAAGCTCTATCAACAGTACAGTGCACAAGGCTTTGTGGTACTAGACTTCCCTTGCAATCAATTTGGAGCACAAGCACCAGGTTCGATGGAAGAAATCAAAAACTTCTGTACTGGAACGTATGCCACAACGTTTCCACTCTTTCAAAAGATCGAGGTGAACGGAGCAAACGAGTCGCCCCTTTATACCTATCTTAAGAGCAAAAAAGGCTTCCAAGGATTTACAGGAGAGCGTGCCGAGCGCATGGGGGCTATGCTCAAAAAGCAAGACCCAGATTATGCAACCAAGCCCGATATCAAATGGAATTTTACCAAGTTCCTCATCGATAAGCAAGGCAATGTTGTTGCTCGTTTCGAACCGACTGCTGATATGGCAGAAGTGGAAAAAGCCGTCAAGGAGTTGTTGTAAACGAATTACTCAAAACGTAGATAGGGTTTCAGCGCTTGAAAGCGTGCCGAGTCTACGACGTAGGAACGAGCAAAACGTTCGGGAGAGCCAAACGCACCGCCAAGTTTCGCTCGGTAATGCAATAGCGCCTGTGCTTGCTTGGGAGTAAAGCCCAAGCGTTCGAAAGTAGCTGCACTCGCCGTATCTGGGTTGAAGGCAAAAAGCTCATGTGGCTGTTCGGAGCGCTTATTCTCGTTGCGAGAATAGGCGCTCTCCTCTTTTTCTGGCAAAAGAAGGTAGGGAGCAAGACGCTGGTAAGCGGTCTCATCAACTACATAGCAGCGCCTGAAATGCTCTTTACTTCGGAAACCACCACTCTTCTCACGATAACGAAGAATAACCCCAGCCTGCTTTTCTGAAAAACCAAGGCTTACCCACGTCGCTAGTCTTACTGTATCTGGGTGAAAGGGAATCAATGGACGTGCTGATTCCGATCGGTGTGCTACGCCAGAAGACGCTCGGTTAGGGGGAAGTGTACCCTTGCCTTGTGTACTCTTGTAGCTTTCTGGCAAAAGAAGGTAAGGGGCAAGACGCGCGTAAGCACGTTCGTCCACCACATAGCAGCGCCTGAAATGCTCTTTACTTCGGAAACCACCACTCTTCTCACGATAACGAAGAATAACCCCAGCCTGCTTTTCTGAAAAACCAAGGCTTACCCACGTCCCGAGGCTTACTGTATCTGGGTGAAAGGGAATCAATGAACGTGCTGATTCCGATCGGTGTGTTACTACAGAAGACGGTCGTCTAGGGGGAAGCTGCGTCTTTTGCTCTCCCTCAATACGAGGCAAGCTCCTAGGAAAACGCTTGTTCAGTGAATTATTTACAACTAAGACTGCCCGTAAAGACGAGGCGGAGACACTAGCACATGGCGTAGAGGTTGCCCAGAATTCCTTGCCTCGATTTACAAATTCACTCCCCACAACGATCAGAATAACAACGTATAGTAAGCGTTCTAGGGATAAAAGAAGGGTGGAGTCTACGACTCGGGTATTGAAGGACATCCAGAAGCCTCCTACATTAGTTCTGTCTCAAATATAACAGTAAGGGGGATAGATAAAGATTATAAACTGGGGATCCAAAAAGCACCCTTAATTATGGCACTAAGTTACTAAAAAACATCGATATATACGGTGTTTACCGTGCAATAATCCTCTATTTCCTTTTTTTCACGAAACGAGCCTCATGATCGATTCCTGAATCCAGTGTAACGAAGCTGTAGATGATTGCCACTCTTTTCTTTCATTAGCGCCTTTCATTATAGCACTAAATCATTAAAAATCATAGATATACACGGAGTTTACTGTGTAATGGTTGCTATTTATAATGGAAAAATATTACCAAAATAGCCGTTTTGATTTGGTCATGTCAAAAGAAAAAAACTTGTGGCGGATTTTGAGGGGAACGACAAGGGTATACCCAGTTCTAAATATCTATAGATGAGACGGTTTATTAAGTATTGGATCTTAGCGATAGGGGCGTTATTGCTCCTATCAGCGTGCGACGACGACAAGAAAATAGAGGCGCTCCGCACCCTCTACAATTCCGTGAAAGGGGAGTACACAGGACAATGCAACGGAGAACCCGAGCGCGTCGTGGTCAATTGCGATGACGGAGGACTTTTCCTCACATTCGACCACTGGAACAGTCGCCGCTTCTTCCTAAAGAAAGCCGATAGCCGAGACCCAATCTACGAATTCCGAGGTACGGATGCCTACGAGGACAACACCTTGGTCTGCATCTTCAACACCTCGCTCAGGAAGCTCGAGATTAACGAGCTACGCTCACAGATGAAGTTCGTAGGAAAGAAATAACACAACGGAGGACTACCATCATGCATCGCTGGTTTCACATCTTTATCGCTGCCTTAAGCCTTTTGGTGCTACTCGGGGGTTGCAAGGGTAAAGTAGAAAACGAGAAAATAGAGGAGCTGAAACGCGTCGTAGGGGTTTATCATGGAGTTTTGGACTCTAAAGTGGCGACATTGGAAGTCTATCTGAAAGACGCTTACCTTCGCTTGAGAGGAAAAGAGCGTTGGGGTGGGGTAGATTTGAAATCAAGTGATGTAAACACTTTTACTGGAGTGTTTCAGTGGTACAATGCTAATGAAAATGAATATAAAGAAGTTTTGCTTATCTGTGAATTCACGCCCTCAGAGAAGAAAATTCGGGTGTATGAAAGAGGGGAAGGAGCTTTGGGTTATGAATTCGTGGGAATAAGGCGCTAAGAAGTGGCGTCTAAAGAAATAACACACGGAGGATTACCATCATGCATCGCTGGTTTCACATCTTTATCGCTGCCCTAAGCCTTTTGGTGCTACTCGGGGGTTGCGATAGCGAAAACATAGAGAATAGCGCGAAAAAGAAGGAGAGAGAACGCCTAGAGCAACAACAAAAGCAAGAGGAGCAGCGAAGGCAAGAGGAGGAAAGAAGACGGCGTGAAGAGGAAAAAAGAAGAAAAAAAGAGGCTGAGCAAGCGCGAATAGCGCGCCTTGAGAGTATAGTGGGCTTTTATAAAGGAAAGCGGAATGGGGAGGACTGGACTTTTGAGGTAAAATGGTACGGTGCTACACATCAGCGTATTGCAGTTTCTGGTCAAGCATTCTCTTCAAATTCTTTGTCTCTTACATCAGAGAACGAAGAGCAATTGGTATACTTTCAACAAGACGTCAGTTCTGTTTTGTGTCGTTTTGTCTTTTCCTCGCATTCATTGCACATAGAATATAAAGAGCTTAGTACAGGGCGTGAGTGGGTCTTTGAAGGGATAAAACAGTAAAAAACGGAGGACTACCATCATGCATCGCTGGTTTCACATCTTTATCGCTGCCCTAAGCCTTTTGGTGTTACTCGGGGGATGCGATAGCGAAAACGTAGAGAATAGCGCGAAAAAGAAGGAGAAAGAACGACTCGAACAACAACGACGACAAGAAGAAGCCGAACGGCAAAGAATCAAAGACGAAGAGAAACGAAAGAAAGAGGAAGAGGAGCGGAAAAAGCAGGAGGAAGAACAGCGCAAGAAACAAGAGGAAGAACAGAAAAAGGCACAAAAGTTCCAAAGCATCGCTGGGATATACAACGGTTTCCGCTCACAAGAAGGAAAACGTACGAGCGAGCCATTCGAACTCAAGGTGTCGGAAAACAACGGCACTTGGACGCTCTCTACCGTAGGCTATCGTTCCTATGCCGACTTAGCACTTACCACGGAGGAGGAAGATAAGCTCGTCTTTTACAAGATCTTCCACTACCCACACATCCCCTCCGAGACCGTGACCTGCTACTACACCCTTTCCTCAAAAAGTGTGCGCATTACATGCACGGGCGGAAATAACGCCCCATGGGAGTTTGAAGGTACAAGACAATAAACTGAGAATTTACAAGTAAAGAAATGAAGCATTGGGAATTAGGTCTCGTGGCAGCCATGGTCGCTGCATTTTCTATGACAAGCTGTGCCCCCCGCGTGGTGGAACGAATTGTACAGGTGCCCACTCCTCCTGCACCACAACAAGTAGAGGAAACGGCACGCCCTACACCACAGCAGGCTAGAACGCTCTCTGTAAAAGAGCAGGTTGAGGACGCGCGGCGTAGAGCTGCTGTAGAAAAAGCTGCTCAACTCGAGCGACAAGGATGGGAGCTCGACGACCCAGCACGGACCCTCGAATTAGCAATCCTCGAACACATGGCAGAGAAGGTTGAAAACAAAGGGCTGCGCGAAATCGTGGGTAATGCCGAAAACTGCTCAACCACCAACCTCTGCCAAGCAACAGCGCGTGAAAACGCCATTGTCGCATACGTAGAGAATATCTCTACCAAGATCAAGGGACGCGGTGCGGGGATGCTCTCCAGTAAGCAATCGAACAAAACGCCCGCCGATATAGAGCAAACATTCAAGGGGTTCGTAAAGACCTTCGAAGCTGAGGTCGGCCAGTCTATGCGACTGAGTTACGGGATCTACAGACGAAGTCTCGATCGCCCTGGCTCTAAAGAATACAGGATCGTCTACCTCGTCGAGGCGTCAGTTCTAGAAAGTGCGGCAAGAAATGCCTTAAAAAGTTCAGTTGACGAGGCTAAGATGGGGGCAGAGTTCGTGAAAACAATTAACGATATGGTTAACGCGGGAGAGTTAGATCCCGAAAAACAGAACTAGCATACCGCCATGAAACGGTTATTGATTGCCGTTTGTGTCATACTCCTCACCATCTTGTCGGCACAGAAGGCTAGGAGCATCAATCCGCCATGGGTGGACGGCGAGTTACCCTTTGTAGGATCGGCGGCAAGTGCAGGGCATTATGTGGTCGTTAGTGGAACGTCTACGAATACCGATGCTGCTTACGACGCTGCCATCCGAAAATTCATGAAGGACAATAGTTTCGCATCTGGGGTGCGAACCCTCGTCACGAGCGGAGAGGGAAACTCCGATGTCCGTATCCTAGCCAATGAGAATCGCGTGAAGTTCGATGTCATCGACCGGGTAGAGAGCTCAACGGGCGGGTTAACTACCATCCACTTGCTACTCTGGGTATTTCATGAAAATAGCAATGGGATGCTACCACCTCGTTTCCAAGTAAAGTACGAACGGACGATCTATGGCAATCGTTCCGATGCGGGTGCCTTCCTCTGTTCCTTCTTCTTGCCAGGGTTGGGGCAGATGTATAAAAGGCACTATCTGAAAGGGGCGATCTACATGGTGGGTACCCTCGGGGCTTTAGGGGGCGCCGTAGCGTGTAATCTGAAGTACAAGAAAATACGTGCAGCTGAGCAGGAACTCGGTCCGCTAGGCTTGTTCTGGCGCTCGAGGGGATGGCGAAATGCCACCATGCTGGGCTACGGTTTGGCGGGCGCTTTCTACGTTGTGCAGCTCATCGATGCCACCGTCACAGACACCCACTACCCGTCCGATCGCGTCTCGCGGCGCTACGAATACGTCGCCAAGAACCCCTCCGTAAAACTAGAGCCTTGGCTAGCGGTAGGCGATCTGGGGGCACAACCTGTTCTGGGGGCACAACTCAGAATCGCGTTTTAGAATAGCAGAGATGGGAAGTCCGAAGGCTAGGAAGAGCCAAGGGGGCTTCCCACCTCTTTTGAGTCTTAGGGTCGAAAAAGAAAAGAGAATGAAACGGATAGGGGTCATTATACTACTGAGTATCTTTCAAGTATGTATCGCTCAAGTAGTCAGAGCCTTTGTGGTAGACGTGAAGATTGATGACGTACTGGAGCCTACGTACATGTATTTCGGGCTCAAAAGTTATGAGGATTATTGTCATGCGCCAAGGGTTTATGCCTACGTAAAAGAAACAAAGACCGTATTGGAAGAAGGTGAGCGCAGAGAAATTAAGCTCTTCCCACCTAGACGAGATATTACGATTACGGTAGAAATTGATGACTTTGATAATAATTGGAAGAGCTTACAAATCTTTACTAAGAATGCAATAATTGTACAGGATTGGCAAAATATGAAGTTCGAGAATTTACATTTTTACAATTGTAAGAATGTGACATTTAGTGAGATTGCGAAGCAAGGCCCCATGTTCACGAAAGACGCGTCGTTACGCTTTTGGAATTGTACAGAGTTTAATGAAGATATTTCCCAGTGGGATGTCTCCAAAGTCGCTGATATGAGCCATATGTTTCACGGATGTAAGAAGTTTAACCAACCATTGGATAAGTGGGATATTGTTAGCGCGCAGGATATGAGTTACATGTTTGCTGATGCGGAGGCGTTTAACCAATCTCTTGATATGTGGAATGTACAACATCTAAAAAAAATGGATTCCATGTTTTATAGAGCATCTGCATTCAATCAGAATTTAGGAAATTGGGATCTGCCAAAATATGTAACCCTAGGCTTACTACTCTGTGGTATGGATGTCGAAAAATATTCCAAAACTTTGGAGGAATGGGCTAGTGAATCCAGAACGGGGACTTGTGGGAGAATAGACGCCTTCGGTTTGTATTACAACAAGAAAGCCAAAGCTGCAAGAGAAAAATTACAAAAACAACGAGAGTACAAGATCGACGGAGATCGTCTACGAGAACATTATATCCTGTTCCGTAAACCTGAGTCTGTGGCACATGTCGACACAGAATCCCTACTAAGACTCGTTGCTGAAGGAATAGACGACCAAGAGCTTACGCAAATAGAGTTTGAAGTAGAGGACCAGAGTATTGTAGAAATCGTAGATCCTACATCCCTTAAAATAAAAGGACTAGAGGAAGGAACTACGAAAGTGACTGTACGAATTCCAGAAAATGACGACCATGATGAGTTGGAGGCAACATGCCAAGTCACGGTAAAACCTTCGCTCAAGAAGCCCACGACTTCCACAGAGGTCAGAAAAAAGAGCGGCAAGAAAAAATAAATAGCGTTGACTACGATGTTGCGAAATATCCTTATCCCTATTGTTCTTTCTCTTGTACTTCTCCACCACACCCGTGCAGAGGAAAAGCCTTTCGTGACGAAGTGGAGGGGGGATGAGTTTAAAGGGGAACGGGAGCTTATTTTGCCTGTAAAGGGGGAAAATTATCATCTTAACATTGACGGTAAGAAAGAAATAGTTAGACGTTCCAAGCTAGAACA
Source organism: uncultured Bacteroidia bacterium (assembly GCA_963543925.1). GTDB lineage: Bacteria > Bacteroidota > Bacteroidia > Bacteroidales > CAJPTX01 > Bacteroides_D. The sequence continues at coordinate 53,170 of CAUUCP010000010.1, forward strand.
TCCGTATAGAAAAGTGCTTAACTACAAGCCTGTTCTTGATATAGAATTAGGTCCACAAGACGTGGAGTATGTTCGCCTAGGGATGTTCTCCAAAGAATCTGATTATTATCTTAAGGGTATTGTTCAGTTCGGCGCGGTACAGTGGACTTCTATGCACAGAGCCTTCGCGCATTGTGGTGCACTAACGGGGAATTTCTCAGACACACCAGATCTTTCGCGAGTGACTGACATGAGCGAGATGTTCCTTGGGTGTCGTAACCTAACAGCAGATCTCTCAAAGTGGGAGGTCGGGACTGTTACCAACATGAACTCTACTTTCCGAGGGTGTACGAATTTTACTTCCGATCTTGCTGATTGGAATGTGAGTAAGGTAACCGACATGGCTGGGATGTTTCAAAACTGTCCCCGTTTCAATGCCGACCTCTCGCAGTGGAATGTGAATCAGGTCTCCCAGATGGATTCCATGTTCCTCGGATGTAGCGCCTTCAATACCGACCTCTCTGCATGGAAGGTCGACAAGGTCACGAATATGGCTTATATGTTTGCCAACTGTTCGAAATTCTATTCCGACCTTTCGCAGTGGAACGTGAGTAAGGTAACCGACATGGCTGGGATGTTTCAAGACTGTCCTCGTTTCAATGCCGACCTCTCGCAGTGGAATGTGAATCAGGTCTCCCGGATGGATTCCATGTTCCGCGGATGTCGCACCTTGGATACCGACCTCTCTGCATGGAAGGTCGACAAGGTTACGAATATGGCTTATATGTTTTCTAACTGTTCGAAATTCTATTCCGACCTCTCGCAGTGGAATGTGAGTAAGGTAACCAACATGGCTGGGATGTTTCAAAACTGTCCTCGTTTCAATGCCGACATCTCGCGGTGGGAGGTTAGTCAGGTCAAAGATATGACGGGCATGTTTGCTGGTGCGACACTCTTCAACCAAGACCTTGGGCGTTGGAACTTAAAGAATTGCAAAGCGCTTTCTCTAGCCAATTCTGGCATGAGTGTCGAGAACTATTCCAAGTGCCTGCTCGGCTGGGCTGGGCAGGATGAGAACAATGTTCCCAAAAACTTCCAACTAGATGCCGCAGGATTGCATTTCAACGAAGACGCACGTACGGCTCGTACCAAACTGATCCAAGAGTTCGGATGGACGATTAAGGGGGATATCGTAGAAGGTGGAGAATTCTATCCTCTTTCTATTGGGGGAATAGAACTCACATCAGAAAATGTCACAACCTTCTCCGAAACACTTACCCAAAAAGGGCTTTTGAAGCGAGGAAAGATCGCTTTCGATGCTAAGCAAAAGATCCTCACGCTAGATAGTGCACAGCTCGAAACCGTTATCCTCTCTCAAGCGTCCAAACTTCAGATCCATATCGTGGGAAAATGCAGTGTAAAACAAATTTGTACAGAGAACACAAATGTAATCAGTAACTCGATTGTCTTGCAAGGCGCAGCACTCACCGATTCGTTACAAACCCAAGGGATTCTATGCAACAAACTAAGCATCCGATCCTGTAGCCTTGACCTAGTGCTCCCAGAAAAGAACCCTCTAG
>CAUUCP010000011.1:0-50742 GCA_963543925.1 uncultured Bacteroidia bacterium
TTCCTTGTCGTTGGTTTATACAAAGATAAGGTTATTGTCCTAAGAAGTGTACAAATCACCCGCCTACCGCCCGCTCTTTCTCCCCCCATTCCACACCACCACTTCAGGAAATCATAAAGCTCTATTATTATACAATAAACTAAATAATAGAGTGTAGGAATAAAGGAATACGTCTATAATAGGAACTATTTTCCCACCCAATTTACAGGGGGAACATAGACTCTACACCGACGATACATAGACGGAACATGCGGGGAACATGCGGGGAACAAAGGCTCTACACCCGATCCACCCCGTAGGGAGTATCATGTATTGAGGAAAGCATAAAGCGTCACAAGCCCCCGCTCGCCTACCAGAGCCCGTGCTGTTTATACACCTAAAACAGTATCTATTGCGCGACACATTCTACTTCACACGGCGCACCATTGACGTGGATGTACCACAAGATACCCAGCGGGGCGGGGTAGCCGAGCGTGGAAAGTAGCTCGGTATAGTGTGCTATCTGTTTTCGGTGCGAGGAACGTTTATTCCCAAATTTGAAGTCAATAACCACAGTCTGTGTCGCCAGAAAAACAATCCGATCCGGGCGCAGGAGCATCCCATCGGCACCCAGAAAGTCGTGCTCTGTCCACGCGTTGATGCTGATTCCTGGGTCCTGACAATAGCAGGAACCCAGCAGTGGGCTCTGCATCGCCTCGGCAAGTGCGCTGGTGATACTATGCGCTTGACACGAGTCTACGAGGTGTTCCCGTACCAGTTGTGCCCCCAAGTTGGGGAGGTCGCTTATCGTATTGACGGTGGTCATCAGGCGGTGAAGCTTTGTCCCCAAGCTCGAGGCCTCGCTACGTGCTAAGAGCGTTTCCAAGTCGTTCTCTGGCGTCGATATCACCATGTGCCCTGCCATGGGGGTTCGCTGCAGGTAGGGATAGCTGCAGGGGAGGGCAGTGGACGCTAGGGCACTATCCCCTCCCTCGCCCCGAGAGTCTAGTGGCGGGATGGGGGCGCTAGGTTCACTGTTCGGTTCACTTCCTTTCGGGGCGGGTGTGGCTTCACAGCTTGTGGCGACATCGTTAGGAAGCCCGTTGATATCGCCTATACTGTACTGTCGTACCTCATGGGTCGTATCGCGCTTTTCCCAAGGAAATGCCTCGAGTACGGGGAGCAGAGTCGTGCAGAAGTTATGCGAGAAGGAGCTCTTTTTGACACCCTTAGTCTCCTTCTCTTCGCCCGCTCGGGAGTAAGAGTGTACCAGGTACAGCTGACGCTTTGCGCGCGTAAAGGCCACGTAATAGGTATTCAGCGCATCGACCGTCCGCAAAAAATATTCCTCTACAGTATTGGGGGCAAACTCCGAGGCGAGGTGCTGGAGAGATACACCGTGAGGGAGTGTCCCGAACCGTTGCCCCCCCCCAGCATCCCACAATACAGTGTCGTCATTGTTGAGTAGAAGGTGGTAGTCGAGTTCTGGACAAATGACCGTGTCGAATTCAAGACCCTTGGCCTTGTGGATCGTGAGCAGATTCAGCGCCCCCGCCGTGTTGCTACTGCTTACGTGTCGTTTCTGTGGGTCTTGGGTGTCATAGAAGGTCAGAAAGGCATGCGCATTGTTCTGTTCGCGTTGCTGGTAGGCATAAACCTTGTCTCGAAGGGTCGCGATGTAGGGCATCTCCCCCGAGTGGGACGGTAGTCCTAGACCTTGGAGAATGCCGTCAAAGAGGTCGAGAAGCGGAAGGGTGGCTAAGCTACGCAACCAAGTGAGCGTCTCACAAAGGTGGGGCGAGAGCTGGCTCTCGTGCGCTTCCTTGTCAAAAAGTTGGCGTGTCCAGGGTTCGTCAGAAGCCAAGTGGGCATGGACGAACTGTGCCACGGTGATGATATCCAAGTCTTCCTCGCGTCCTACCGCGATTCGTAGGGCTGCCAAGGCGAGCTGTACGTCGTGCGAGGCGTCCAACAACAATCCGTCTTGACTCACTACGGCGTACTGCGTGCCACCACCGTTTTGGTGCGAGGCTATAGCCTCAACAAAGTACTGTGCCATACGTCGGGTCCGTACCAGTACCGCGATCCGCTCGGGGGCTAGACCCCCCTCTATGAGCGTATCGATTAACCGTAGGGTATATTGCAATACTGGGGCTTCGGTGGGGGATTGTGCGACCTCCTCCTCCCCCTCTGGTACCAGAGATAGGTGTACTCCACCAGAGAGCGAGCTTTTGATGCCCTGCGAAGCGTCCTCGTAGGCGCGGGTGAGTAGGGATTGAAGTGCAAGGAGCTTCGCTTGTACTGCAGCACGCAGTGGAGCTAGATCCTCTGCTACGTTGTCTAGAAACGTCTCGGTGTAGTTCTTTGTGGCGGGGAGGAGTTGGGAAAAGAGTTGGTTGTTGAAGGTGACGATCTCCCTCGCTGAGCGATAGTTGTTATTCAGCGTGTGCGAGCAGAGGCGCCCAGTATAGGCGTCAGGGATCGTCTTGGCCAGAAGTTGCCAGTCGCCACCGCGCCAACGGTAGATGGCTTGCTTCACATCCCCCACGAGCAGCGCCTCACCTCCTTGCGATAAGGCGTTCTTTACAAAAGGTTCGAGGAGTTTCCAGTGGAGTTGCGAGGTATCTTGAAATTCGTCAATGAAGATCGAGTCATAACGAACCCCCATACGTTCGTAGATAAAAGCCGCATCATTCTCCTTTGCCAGCGCTACGAGCAGGGAGGCTAGGTGTCCCAGCAGTCGTGTGTTCTCCGTATTTTCTACCTCAAGGAGGGTTTCGTACAGTTCGTTCAATAGTCCTAGCTCGGGCAGTTGTTTTAGCGTGAGGTGTAGGAAGTTGTACCGAGCACGATGGGCGCACAAGTAGGTGATCAGTGTCTTATAGGTGGGAAGAACCCTTTCTATGCAAGCCAGAAGCTCGGGATGTTCTTCTTGTTTCTTTTTGGAAAGCCACTCCTTGGGACCATCTAGGAATTTTTGGGTGGTCGCCGATGGAAATTCGCGTGGTATGCCGTTGCGTTCCCGTTCGTCGATGACTTTCGCAAGGGCGCTCCAGCCGCTCTTTAGCTCTTTTTGGTCTTGGGGGGAGAGTTGCGTAGCGAGCGCTTCGTATAGCGAGGAGATCGTCTTGTCATACGCTTCCCGTTCTTCGAGTAACCTTGTTCGTACCTCTTGGAAGTGTAGACGACTAAACTGAGCATCCCGTTCGTTGGGAGGGAGTTGGGAGAACGTATCGCTAAAGAGGATATGACCCTTCGCTGCAAGCGCTTTTTCCAACCCCCAGCGCTCGTTATTTTCCATTTTTTTCTGGGCACGTCTCTTGCACCACTCATAGAGAGAGGAGTCGGGCGAAAGCGAGCGAAGGAGTTCCTGCGAGGCGCGCAGCAAGTAGACCTCCTCCTCTAGCGAGACTGTAAAGTCCGTCCCCAGTTGGAGTTCCCACACCAGCGTGCTCACCATCTGTTGGATAAAGCTGTCGATCGTCGAAACGCTCAGTAACGAGTAGTGCTGGAGCAGGGTACGCAGGGTCTCTTGTGCACGTTTACGGAGTGCGTCTATGGGGAGTCCTGTGTCTTCAGACAGCTCTCCTTCCAGTTGAGGATCCCGACTGTAGGCCAAATCGTAGAGTTTGGAAATTATCCTCTCCTTCATTTCCGCCGTCGCTTTTTGTGTAAATGTTACACAAAGCGTGTGAGAAAAGGCGTAGGGGCTAAAGGGGATAGGGGGCTCGCCTGGGAAGGCGTGAGTATCGCGCAATGCATTGGCTATAAACAACTTTACTAGGGTATAGGTCTTACCCGCGCCCGCCGATGCGCGGTAAATCTGGAGATCGCCCATGGCTCTGTTGGTCACTGTATATTGGTGTTTGCACAACAAAGATAGGGCGCAGGGCACTATTTGGCGTGGGGGGGAACGCAGGGGTGCAGAAATTACCTACTTTTGCCTAACTGAAAAGAAGGGAAACTCGCTGCTATGCGTCGGGAAATAGGTGTCGTGATGATTTGCTTGGGGTTGCTGCTGTGGGGACTTTTCCCTACAACGGCATACTCGGCAAATCGCACCAAGAAGCTCGACCAGCGACTCGAGTACCTTGCGCTCCTCTCCAACGAGGTCTACTGGCAGAATCTCAAACGGCAGCGGACGTTCTACATCGAGCTCCTGGGTACCCACGAGATTTTTAATAAGGAGGTGGTCAACTACTTCCAGCGCCACAAGGTGCAGGGGAAAGAGGTCGAGGTCGTGATAACCCCATCCTGGGAGAAGCGCGATAAGGCCTTCTATCCCAATCTTATCTTCGTTTCGTCATCCTATATTCGTCAAATGCCATTGATATGCAAGGCGTTTGAGAACTATGCCGTGCTCGTCGTAAGTGAAACGGCCTACAAGGGCGTCGGGTGGATGGCATCCATCGTTCCCGATAAGTTTACCGACGACGGCGTCGTACTGAGTTGGAAAATGCAGATCGACGACGCCAATATCGTTTCCTATGCAGGGCTGAGTGTCTCCCCCAAACTCGTGCCTAAGTTACAGGAAGCTAATTTCGACGCCTTGCGTGTCACCCATGCAACCCCCGCTCCAAAACCCGTGGTGGATTACCCTGTGCTGGTCGAAAAACAGCAGGAGACCATCGTGGCACAGGAGAAAACCATCGTACAGTTGCGCGATACCGTCGTCTTGCAGCAGAAGACGATTGATAGTTTACGGGTCTTTAATGAGGATGTCATCGACTGGGCGCGTCAAGGGGTCTTGTGGACAAAGCTGGAAGAGAAGCCTGTACCAGCACCCATGCGAACCAAGGTCGAGAGCCAATTGCGAGATCAAGTGAAGAACCAGCAGAGCGCCGATGCTGCTCCCCTCCAAGGGGGGAAAGTACAGCAGCGAAGAACGACCTCTCAGGTGGTCAATACTGCTCCGTGGAAGGGGCGTTCGTTTGGCTACGCACTCCTCTTTGCATTGGTCGTGCTCAGCTTGGCTTCGGTCTTTGTACTGACTCTGTTTGTGGGCGCGGGGGCACAAGGCGGAGGGGCGATGTTCTCTTATGTCCCAGACGGCGAAACTACTTTGGTGGGCGGGGCGATGCAAGCCTCTGCGTTGGGTGTGGTAGCCCATAGGCGCAAGAAGCATGAGCTGGAAGAAACGTTCTTGGGAAATGTATCGCATGAGTTGCGCACGCCCCTGAATGCTATTGTGGGCTTGTCGCAGTATATCGCCTCCGCAGAGAATGTGGATGACGAGGTGCGTGAAAGCCTTGAGATTATCAATAGCAATGCACACGGATTGATGCAGATGATGAATAGCATCCTCACCCTCTCCATGCTCCAGCGTAAGGAGATGGTGCTCCAGCTGCAGCCCGTCGATTTGCACCTCCTTTTTTCAGAACTAAATATCCGTATCCACCAGCAGATTCTCTCCTCCAAGCGCAGTAAGGTCGATGTCTCCTCATACCTAGACACTGAGGGGGAGGGCGTCTTTGTCTCCGATGCCGAAAAGTTGCGCATGGTGCTCGAGCTCTTGCTTTCGCTCTCTATTCTCAATCCACGTACCCAGACCATCGAGTTCGGAGCCGTCGGCATCGCTGCCATGCCCATTTTCTATGTCCGTGCAGGGGAAAATGGTACGCAGTGGCAGAAGCCTGTAGAAAAGGATTTCTCTTTCTCAGCAGCCCAACATTATCAGCCTGTCAAGGGGGGGCGTGATATCTCGCTCGATACAGTCTCTGCACTCATTGATTTAATGGGAGGGGAGTTATACGTCGATAGTGATCGTTTCAAACAAATGTATTACTTTTGTGTCGTCGAAGGAACGGATAACCACCTTGACGCATAAGCTAGGCGGATGTCGCTTCGACGCATAAGATAGAGTAGGTGGGTAGTTACAATGAGTTGAGGAGCTCGTGTAACTATTTTGAGGGGCACCGCAGTACTATATGTACTGCGGTGTTTTTTTTGTACTCGACGGGAGGGGAGATGCTGTCTCAGAGACTAGAGAAAAATATTTTTCATTCCTCTTTATCCCAGTGCCCCGCTACCTTTGCGGTACGCGCAGCTTTTTCTCCCACTATACGCTGTTTTGCATTGATGTCTTTTTTAGTAACTTGCCCAAGGTTTTTACATCTATCATAATAACAACTAATGAACAAAATCTTGAAAGTCGTAGCAGCATGCGTCGTGCTGCTCTGTGCATGGGGCGTGTCGGGAGTATTCGCCCAATCGGGAACGGAACGCCCGTTCATCACCAAGTGGGAAGGAACAAAGGGCGAGGAACTGAAGATCCCCATCGTGGGAAAAGAGTACCAGCTTGTCATCAAAGATGAAAGCAACAATCCTGTAAAAGATCAGAAGGTTACGGTAACAGAAGGAGACGCGCCCTACTATACCTTTACTCCCGACGCCGATGGCATCTATACCGTAGAGGCGGGTCCCGAAGGGGTGGAGTATATGCAGATGCGAGGACAGGACTATGGTGAGTTTGTCACCCCGTTTACCAGTAATAATAAATTGCAGCAGGTCGTGCAGTTCGGAACGGTCGCATGGACGAGTGCCTATAGAATGTTCTACGGGTGTGCAGGTATGACCTTCGATGCGGGAATTGACACTCCAGACCTTTCAAACGTAACCAACATGGGGAGTATGTTCTATGGCTGCTCACCCTTCAATCAGTCGCTCAATGATTGGAAAGTGGACAACGTGACCAACATGAGTTACATGTTCTATAACTGCGCCACCTTTAACCAACCATTGGATAAATGGAACGTGAGCAACGTCACCAACATGAGCTATATGTTCTGTAACTGTTTTAGATTCAACAAATCTCTAAATGATTGGAAAGTGGACAACGTGACCAATATGAGTTACATGTTTTCTAACTGCTATGGCTTTAACCAGCCGCTAGAGAATTGGAATGTGAGCAACGTGACGGATATGCAGAGGATGTTCTTCTCCAACGCCTTCTTTAACCAGCCGCTGGATAATTGGAACGTGAGCAACGTCACCAGCATGCGTAAGATGTTTTCTGAATGCGCTGCCTTTAACCAATCGCTAAACAACTGGAACGTGAGCAACGTGACTGGCATGAGCGAGATGTTCATGCACTGCACTGCCTTTAATAAGCCGCTAAACAATTGGAACGTGAGCAACGTCACCGACATGAGCTACATGTTCTTTGCTTGCGAAGCTTTTAACCAGCCACCAGAGAATTGGGAGGTGAGTAAGGTGACCAACATGAGTGGGATGTTCTCTGGCTGCAAGCTTTTTAACCAATCGCTCGAGAAATGGAACGTGGCGAATGTGACCGACATGAACTACATGTTCAATGACTGCAAGGCTTTTAAGCAGTCGCTGGAGAACTGGAACGTGAGCAACGTCACCAACACGAGTTACATGTTCTATGGCTGCATCTCCTTTAATAGCCCACTAAATTGGGATGTGAGCAACGTCGAAAGCATGGTGTATATGTTCTCGGGGTGCGAGCTTTTTAACCAGCCACTAAATTGGAACGTGAGCAACGTCACCAACATGAACAGCATGTTCCATGGCTGCACCTCCTTTAACCAGCCACTAAATTGGAACGTGAGCAACGTCACCAACATGAACAGCATGTTCCATGGCTGCACCTCCTTTAACCAGCCACTAAACTGGGATGTGAGCAACGTGAACAACATGAACAGCATGTTCCATGGCTGCTCCTCCTTTAACCAGCCACTAAACTGGGATGTGAGCAACGTGAACAACATGGAGGGGATGTTCGAGCGCTGCTCAGCCTTTGACCAGTCACTCGGAACGTGGAAAATACAGACTGCGGTGGGAGGGTTGAGCTTTACTGCGATGAGTCTGGAAAACTACTCGAAGACCCTCGTGGGCTGGGCAAATGGAACTGATGTGCGCGATCTTGCTTTTAACGTCAATGGACGTGTTTATAATTCCGAAGCCAAAGCGGCACGCCAGAAACTCATCGAGCGTGGGTGGAATTTTATAGGGGATAGAGCACTACCGACCTTCAAGGTGACGATCGCACCCGTGGAGCACGGCATCATCGCAATAGAGGGTAAGGATACTGAAGCACTCACAGAGATAGATGAGGGTACCGAGCTCACCGTGCTGGATACGCCAGACGAGGGGTACGAATTGAAAGAACTCACCGCGAACGACGTCGATATCTTCTCTACGCGGAAATTTAGGGTGATGGCGGAGACCACGGTAAAAGCGAAGTTCGAGAAAAAGACTTTCAAGCTCCACGAAAATATTGTAGGGACAGGCTCGCTGAACTTTACCGACGACGCTGACCAGCCACTAGACCCCACAGCCGTGCCCTACGAGACGACGGTAAAGGTTGTGCCTGTGGAAAATGACCCATGGGAATTGGTGTCGCTTATGGTAGGCACAGAGGACATCACGACGCCCCAAAGCTTTGTACTTAAGAGCGAGGTGACGGTCTACGCAGTCTTCCAAGACAAGAATGTACCCACTTTCAAGGTGACCGTAACACAAACCGAGGGCGGTACAATAGCCATCCCTGGCTATACGACGGGGGCATTGGAAAAGGTGTCGAAAGACACCGATCTTACGGTAGCGGTTACCCCTGACGCGGAACACGGCTACAAGCTCAAGAGTCTGAAGGCTGGCGACGCAGATATTACCGAGACCAAGAAGTTCACCGTAACCGCAGATACGGAAGTAAAGGCGGTGTTTGAGCTCCTTACCTTCCAGATTACCCCAGATGTTACGGGCGAAGGGTGCTCCTTGACATTCAAGAATGCTGCCACAGATGCGGCAATCACCGACCTCAATGCTGTACCCTACGGGACGAAAGTGAAGGTAGTGCCTGTGAAAAAAGACCCGTGGGAATTGAAAGAGCTCAGTGCCAACGGCAAGGATATCTTTGCTGCGAAGGAATTCACTATCAAGGAAGCCACTACCGTAACCGCGGTATTCAAGAAGTCTCTTCCCAAATTCATAGTAACCCTTACTCAACCCACCAACGGTAAGATCGCTATCGATGGTCACGCTACGGAGACCTCGATAACGGTAGAACAAGGGACGACATTGACGGTAGCGGTTACGCCCGACAAGGGATACAAGCTGAAGGAACTGAAGGCTGGCGATGAGGATATCACGAACTCGAAACAGTTCACTGTAACAGCAGCTACGGAAGTAAAGGCACTCTTTGAAAAACAGACCTTTACCGTAAAGACGAGCGTAAACAACAAGGCGTGGGGTTCGATAGAGCTTACGGGTGCACCCGACCTCAAGGTTGTGGAATACGGTACCGAGCTAACCGTAAAGGCTACGCCCGACGAGGGGTACAAGCTCAAGACCCTGAAGGCCAACAACAAGGATATCACGACCATACTGAAGTTCACCGTCACAGCAGCGACCACCGTCACGGCGGTGTTTGAGAAAGAAACCTTTGCTGTAACGACCAGTGTAAACAACGAGGCGTGGGGTGCTATTGAGCTTACTGGCGCTTCCGACCTCAGTTCTGTAGCGTACGGTACAGAACTGACAGTAAAGGTTACCGAAAAAGAGGGGTACAAGTTGAAGACGCTGACAGCTGGCGACAAGGACATCACCGAGACTAAGAAGTTCACAGTGAAGGCGGCTACGGAAGTGAAGGCGGTATTTGAGTCCAAGCAAGGGGGTGCAGTAGAGGACGCCCTGTTGGCTGGCATCGTCGTAGCGCCGAACCCGTTTACCTCGCAGCTGCGCATCCTGAATCCCGAGGGCGTCGTAGCACGCTACGAACTAGTCAATGCCGCAGGGATGGTGGTACGTTCGGGGGCGCTTTCCGAAAAAGAGCTTGTAGTGGATACAGAGACACTGTCCTCAGGTATCTATTTCGTGCGCATAGAGGCGCAAAATGGCGCGCAAAAGAGCGTAATGGTATCTAAGTAGTCTTCGTGCTATTGATTGAATAAAAAGCCGCCTTTCTGTCGCTTGGGCAGAGGGGCGGCTTTCTTTGGGTAGTGTCACAGATAGGTGGATGCTATATTCCCGAATTTAATATGCGTCTATAGGTGCGATAGAGGAAAAAGCGCGTGTACGCCATTGTACTCCTTATAATTCCCCATACGATTGTCTATATAAAAAAGCCGCCCCCGTACAGGGAGCGGCAACCAAGGAAACACAACAACAACTCTCTATTTATTTGATAAATAAAGGTACTAATTCATCTTTCTCGCATCCTCTATGAAACGAGCTAAGCCCGCATCGGTGAGTGGGTGCTTAAAGAGCGATTTGATAACCGACAACGGACAGGTTACCACATCTGCTCCTGCTTCGATACACCGTACTACATGCTGCGGGTGGCGGATTGACGCTGCCAAGACTTCGGTGTCGTACTCATACTCGAAATAGCAATCAACAATCCCGCGTACCAGAGCGATCCCATCCTCGGAAATGTCATCAAGACGTCCTACAAACGGCGACACATACGACGCACCTGCTTTGGCTGCCAAGAGTGCCTGCGTTAGCGAGAAAACAAGGGTACAGTTCGTGCTAATCCCTTCCTCCGAAAGGGCGTGTACGGCTCTGATCCCATTCTCGGTGCACGGGACTTTTACGACGATTTGCTCGTGAAGGGCTGCTAACTCGTGCGCCTCTTTCATCATCCCGTCAAAGTCTGTAGCAAAGACCTCAGCACTCACATCGCCATCCACTAGTTCGCAAATACGCTTGTAGTGTTCCAAGACGGCCGCATGCCCCTTGATCCCCTCTTTGGCCATAAGGCTGGGGTTGGTGGTCACCCCGTCCAAGATCCCGTAGGACGCCGCCTCGGTGATCTCGTTCAAATTGGCTGTATCTAAGAAAAATTTCATCTCAATACGTTAATTAAAAAACTATGATCTAGAATCTGCGAATGGACACGGTACGTAGGATGTGAATGCATTGCTAAGAATCTCGTGCGTTGCGACTCTGTGAAGAAGCGCACCTGCTGCCACCTGTCCGTCTTCGCGTTACCATATATAGTGCGTGCTAGTGCTCTATATTGTTTATTTTTTCAGGTAGGTGTCTAGCCAGCGGAAGAATTCGCGCTGCCAGAGCAATCCGTTCTGTGGTTTGAGCACCCAGTGCGTCTCATCGGGGAAGAAGAGGAAACGGCTCGGGATGCCGAGGACTTGCGCGGCATTGAAGGCCGCCATCCCTTGGGTGTACGGGATGCGGAAGTCGTGACCGCCATGAATAATCATTATTGGGGTGTCCCAGTTCGTGACAAATTGGTGAGGACTCTCTTGGAAACTCTTCTGTGCTACGGGGTTATTCTTCTCCCAAGGCTTGCCGCCCATCTCCCATTCGTCGAAGAACATCTCCTCGGTGGTGTAGAACTCCATCTCCGAATGAAATACCCCACAGTGGCTAATAAACGCCTTGAAACGCTTGTTGTGGTGTCCTGCCAACCAATTGACCGTAAAACCACCGTACGAGGCCCCTACAGCCCCCAAACGCTCTGCATCGATCCAAGGCTCTTTCGCCAACTCATCGATCGCGCACAAAAGGTCTTTCATCTCCTGACCACCATGGTGCTTGCTGATCTCATCGGTCCATTGTTGCCCAAAGGTCAACACACCACGACGGTTGGGGGCTACCACCACATACCCCTGACTCGCCATCAGAGATAAGTTCCAACGGAAGCTCCAGAACTGTGTCAGAGGACTCTGCGGTCCACCTTCACAGAAGAGAAGAGCAGGATAACGCTTCGTGCTATCAAACTGGGGGGGGAGAACCACCCACGTCAACATCTCCTTGCCATCCGTAGTACGTATCCACCGCTCGCGAATCTCAGGCATTTTGAGTTGGGAAAGAATCGCATCATTGATGTCGGTCACTTGGGTCTGAGTTCCATCCGATAGGGCCACCGAATACACCTCGGCAGGCGAGAGCATCGACACCCGATCCGCATACAACTTATCTCCTGACAGTACTACCGAGTGATAGTCATGACGCCCCGTGGTGAGCGCTACAGGCATCTCCTCCCCAAGCATCAGCTTATAGAGCTGTGACGTACCACGAACCCCAGAAACAAAATAGAAACCATCACTCTCCGGAGTCCACACCATCGAGGATGCCGAATAGTCGAACCCAGGACAGAGCTGCTTCTTCGTGTTTGTCGTGAGATCAAGAAGCATCAAACGCTCTAGGTCGGCTTCGAAACCAGGACGCAACATACTCGTCCACAAGAGGTACTTGCCATCAGGAGAGAATACTGGACAACGGTCATACCCCGGGTTCGGCTCTGAAACGTTCTGCGTCGTCTTCGACGTAAGGTTATAAACATAGATGTCCGAATTCGTGCTAAAGGCAGCCGCCTTCCCTACGAGCTTCTTACAGGTATAGGCAAGCGCCGTACCATCTGCATTCCAGCCAATCTCTTCTATACCTCCAAAAGGACGTAAAGGACTGTGGTAAGGTTCTCCCTCCAGAAGGTCTACTCCGCCCCCTCCCAGCTTCCCATTCGCCTCAACAGGAGCAATGAAAACATGCGACCGAGTACCGTCATCCCAAGCGTCCCAGTGACGGTACATAAGGTCGTCAAAGACCATCCCCGTAGACTTATCCAAGTCGGGGTAGCGATCCTTGACCTGAGGGATAAAGGGGATTGTAGAAATATAGGCTACGTGTTTCCCATCAGGAGAATAACGGAAACCATCCACCCCATCCGCAACCTGCGAAAGACACGTAAGCCCCGTCCCGTCAGGTTGTATCGTATAAATCTGGGGCGTCCCCTCGTGAGAGGATACAAAACGGAGCGCACCTGCTGGACTCCATTCCACGTTGTATACCTGCGCACTAAAATCCGTGAGCTGCTGCACAGCGCTCGTCCGCAGATTCTTCACAAAAAGGTCGCTCCACCCCTTGTTGGCTTTTACATCATAGCGTGTCACCGTATAGGCGAGATACCCCCCGTCTGGCGATACCGCATAGCCACCCAAGCGACCCATCGACCACATCACCTCGGGGGTGAAGTGACCATCACGGATCGGAGGCACATCACACCTCAAGCGTGGTCTCGTCTCTACCACACCCTCCTCTTTGGGGGCTGTCGTACAACCCGTAAGAGTGACACCACCCGTCAATATGGTCAAGCATACCATCGCAAGTGTTTCCAATTTCCTCATTCGCTCTGTACTAAATAGTTTTTCCTTGGTAACAAAGATAAGAAAAAGAATTAGCAAAACAAGTAAATCACACGATTATTTTTTGAGAAAGTCTGGTATTTATAGATTAGATGGTATGCTAAATATATGATAATAGATACTTGACGTTTCACTAAACAGTAAACAACCCCATACAGTAATTGTTCGCAAGTCGGAGGCGGATTCTAGAAAGACGCTATATTTGTTCATAGAGAAAAAATAACCCGAGCAGCATGGAAGAAACGCGCGAACGTGTGGTCGTAGTAGCCCTCCGATTGGGCGATACCCCTCTCCGTCAAACCGAGGAATACCTGGATGAGTTGTGCTTCCTCGTCGAAACCGCTGGAGGAGAGGTCGTCAGACGCTTCATACAGCACGCACAGACCCTAAATTCACGCACCTACATCGGTACTGGAAAGGCGAAGGAGATCGCACTGTATGTTGAACAAGAAAAAATTGATCTTGTCGTCTTCGACGACGAACTGCGAGCAACACAACAGAGAAATCTAGAGGAGATCCTCAAGGTACGCCTGATCGATCGTACAGGACTGATCCTCGACATCTTTGCCGCACACGCTCATACAGCACACTCACGCCTACAGGTCGAGCTCGCACAGTACGAATACCTCCTACCACGACTCGCCGGAATGTGGACCCACCTCGAAAGACAACGAGGAGGGATCGGAATGCGCGGCCCCGGAGAAAGAGAAATAGAAACCGACAGACGGGTCATACACAACCGTATCGCAAAGCTAAAACAAGAGCTCGCACAGGTCGACGCACAGTTCCGTACACAAAGAAAGCACAGAGATAGGATACTGCGGATCGCACTCGTCGGCTATACCAACGTGGGAAAATCCTCAATCATGAACTATCTCTCTGGAAGTGAGCTTTTGGCTGAAAATAAGCTCTTTGCTACACTAGACACCACTGTCCGACGTATCGCCAGCGAGCGAGGAAAATTCCTCCTCTCCGACACGGTTGGTTTCATACGCAAGCTACCCACACAACTCGTTGAGTCATTCAAATCTACACTCGACGAGGTGCGCGAGGCGGATCTACTCCTACACGTCGTCGACGTTTCACACCCTGCCTTCCTCGAACAGATGGCCGCCGTACAGAATATCCTCATTGAGATAGGCGCTGCAGACAAAGAGCAAATCCTTATATTCAATAAGATAGACCTCTATCAAAATCCAGACAGAGAACCCTACGATCTCTCCGAAGAAGCTCGAACCCAGCAAACGCTCGACGAATTACAGGCGAGTTGGTTTGCACGCGAGGAACGCCGTTGCATCTTCGTCTCCGCTGCACGCGGTACAAATATGTCATCGCTGCGAGAAATGTTGTTCGAAAAAGCTTAAAATAATCCCCACGCACCCAAAAAATAAAGACGCCTCCCTTGCAAGTAACTGGGCAGTGTCTGTAAGGCAGCATCTGTAAGGAAGTGTCCGTAAGGTTGCGTTTGTAAAAGTGTGTAAGCCTCATAATAGGCAGACCGTTACACAGTGTCACGAACACTAGCGGTCACAGCGTCCAACCCACTTCCCCCAGACAGTGAACCGCGACGACGACACCACAAAACGTTATATAAAAAAAAGCGCGACCACCATCCTATCCGAACAGCGATCGCACCCCACAATTATACTCTTATATCTCTAAAACTTAATTCCCTTCGCGGTAGCGAGCTACAAGACGCTCTTGAAGCGTCTCTATCGTATCGTTCGTCTCCTCCAAAAGAAAGGGCGTCGTCACCAACGCAAGCTCCTCTTTTAGGTCTACACCAGCCTCATAGATATCAATATCCTCGTTCTCAAAAAGCCAGACTATCTCACAAGGGCAAACCGCACTCAACTGAGAGAAGACACGACACACACGACTCACCGAGCGGAACGACATCGAATTGATGTGACGGAATAAAAACGTCAACTTATGAGGAGCGACCTGCGTGTGCGTCAGCTGCTGGTCAACATACCCCTTGAGCCAACGGATCAGAAAACCGTAAAACTCCATAGCTGACTCCGGGTGAGAGATACCGCAAATGTAGAAGTCGTGACGCTGTGTATCAAAATACAACAAAGGGGCATCCGTCCCCTGTAATACGAAGTAGGAATCCATAATCTATCTCTTTGGGGAAAGACACTACATCTCAAGAAGCTGAAATGGGATACGCAAGAGCATCTGGTAATTCTCACCAGCCTCGATCATATCAACGTCATCAGGATTGAAACACCACTCTATCGAAACCTCATGACCATCCTCCAGCGCCTGTTCCAGAATGGAAAAAAGCTCCAATAGAACCTTAGAGGTGGCCGTGTTGAAATAACTAAACTCGATGCGTAAGACCGTTACGGGAGCAGGTTTCTCCACATATTTACGCATCCAAGAGAGCAACGGTGCATAGAAACGCCCCATATCCTCGGGCATCGAGACGCCACGCAGGAACAATCGTCCACTCTCATGATCGAAATCTACCTCGGGCGTTATCAACGACCCTTCTAGCGTGAGAGGTTCTAATCCAAGTACTGTTTCGCGCAATTCACTCATAGGGGATGGCTATTTTCGCAGCCTTATTATACACCAAAGATAGCACCTATTTTCCGAATAAAAAAAGAAATAAGAAATAGACTTTAGCGCCTAACTTAAATATCGCAAAGCGCGCGATAAGGACAGGTCACACAATGACCACGTTTTTCCGTCCCAAAAAACGGACGTTGCCAATCAAAAAGCTCCTCAAGGGTCCGAGAAAGAGAAGCCTCAAAGTCGGTAGATACCTCCGAATAACTCTCCAATTTCTCAAACGAACGCTTCCCACTCCCATTCGCCCGGAGCGTATAAAGCGACAAGTCTACCGCACCACGCTCCGCGATGAACCAGAGCGCCGGACGCAGAAGCGTCGCGGAAATCCCAGTCTTTTGCTGCCAGAGGTAACAATACAAAAGAATTTGTAACAGATAAGAGCGGTCGGAAGGTTCTGGAGAAAAAAGACGATCGGCATCGCGGTAACGAAGATATCCCTCGTAAAAACTCCCCGTCTTGTAGTCTATCAGCGTGTAGCCCGTACCCTGCTGATCTATACGGTCTATTGTCCCCTGCAGGTTTACACGACGACCAGCAGAGAGGGCGACCGAAACAACAACCTTTTCCTCAAGGGCGGATATCTTAGCTACAGGGGTTCGCTGCCCATCAAAGACCAACTGAGCATCCAAAAGCTCAAAAATCATCTCGCACTCCAAACGTTCTATACCCGTCAGGGAACGTTGGGCTATACCGCGAGTCGCCCTGTAGGAAGTCTCCAATGCCCTAGAAAGAGACCCACGAAGCGAAGCTATCACATCCGAATCCAAACATTTGCCCCTGCAATCCCGGTAAAGCAACTCCAGAGTATTGTGGATTACTGTGCCGAACTCTCGTGGCGGTAACTCGACGCCTACAACCTCCCTACGCGCAGAAATGCGTTGTATATACTTGAAATGGAAACGAAGCGGACAAATACAGTACTCACTTAGTGCCGTCGGACTGAGCCCCGAAGTACTCCCACCGCTCAAAAAGCTCTCCAGAACCTGACGTACCACCCCCGTCTTTTCTACAGAAGGTGGGGATTTTTTACGCAAAGAGGGGACGACCTCTATAGGATACTCCACCGCTAACGGCAAACTACTAGCATAGCGTTGCTGCAATACGTAACGACTCGGCTCGCCTACGACAGCATCCTCCGAGTGGGTATAGATCAGCCGAACCCGACGGGCACGGGAAATAATCGTCTGAAAGTAATAGGAATAGATACTCTCCCGATCCTCAAGGGTAGGCATCCCAAACACTTTACCCAAAGTGGTGGGGATAAACGTCGAAACCCTTTTGATCGCAGGCAGATGCCCCTCATTGCAAGAAACTATGGTCACCTGATCGAAGTCAAGAGCGCGCGTCTCCAAGAACCCCATGATCTGTAACCCTCCTAGCGGATTCCCCAAGAAAGGTACTTTCACATCACGAAAAACCTGAGGAAGAAGCTGATGCCATAAACGCGGGGTTGAGGCGATACCCGCACGCCCCAGCATTTGCTCTAGGCCCTTCAGACGCTCATACGCCGTCACGATATACGTCTGCCAAAGCGCACGCTCAGAAGAAAGTGACTCTTCCGATTCCATCAAACCACCGATCTGCACTAAGAAGAGTGACAAGAACCGTGAACGGCCCTCATTATCATCGATTTGGGATATCCACTGAGACAACAAACTCCCCGGAGATAGCCTCCGTTCGTTGAAAGCGTCGCTCTCTTGCTCTATCAACTCGCGTACCTCCGAGAGCCCCGACAGTGCCTTCAAAAAAGGATGGGACAAAAATGACAAAAGCTCCTTACTAGACGAAAGGCGGTTTTGACTATCGCGGTGTAAAAGCCATGCGATTAGTAGCTCCAATAGGGTATAAACGAGTGTGTTACGAAGCGGATACCCCATCGTGATATTGTACGAGAGCGACCGAGGGAGTATCCGTAACAAGGGCAGCAGCAACTGCTCATCTGCCAACACGAGTACCGCATTCTCGGAGGCGGAAGGATCGCGCACCAAAATATCGCGGACTACCTCCGTTTGTGCCAATACCGAAGGTACGGCTAGCAGCGTCGTCTCCGGCAGCGAGGACGAATCCTCCTCCGCCTCCTCCACAAGGGCATTCCCTAGCTTTAGATTCCTGTCCACAAAACGTGCCGCATCGCGGTGCGCGGGGCTGCGAAGCCTACGAGGATAGTTCCAATAGAAAAGCGTGTCTATCCCCTGCTTCGCGAGTTCAAAAAAAGCCCTTTCGTTCGCATTCAGTGCGTTGAAACCTATGAAAACGAGATGTTCTACTCCAGAGTGAGCGGGGATTAAGAGCGACGGATCCCTGCGAAGACGAGATACACACGTGCGAAAAACTGCCCCCTCATACCCCTCGTGTTGCGTAGACATGTACCCCTGCAAGTCGGTGTAAAGAGGGGAGAGGTACTGCAAGATCTCGGTGTAGCGCCGACGTAACTCAGAGCTGGGATCAGGAGATACGTTACTAAAGAAACGTGACAATAATTCCCGTTGCTCCTCGTCAAGGTATTGAATATCACGATCCAATACTCGGTATTCCCCCAGAGTGCGAAAGAACAACTGAGGATCTGCTACGTACTTATCTACCTGATCGAAGTCGTGCAGGATACGCATCCCCCAATAAAAAAAAGCCTCCAAAGGAATGCTCTCATGACTCAACTCCTTGTACTTACCATGAAGGCGAGGAAGTAACAAAAGCGGATCCACTATCGTCTGGTCTGCTATCCGAGCAAACTCGCTCCGCAGATCTCCCCACACCGGAAGCACCAAAGGAAGACCACCCTTACGCTCTGCCGCAAAACGACGAAGATATTCGATAAAGTGAAGCTTCGAACGTGACGAGGGAAAGAAGAGTTGCCAACGTACCATCTCCTCCGCGAGGGAGTCCCCAGACGCCACCCACCGACCCCACAAGTCCGACGCCACGCGATACAGAAAATAGTGCGTAGCACCCCCACTATCCATAGATGTAGAGATAGAGGTAAAAGGCAATAACACTGAAGAAAAGAGCGATTACGACCCGTAAGGTAGCTACGCCCATACGACGACGTGCCAACGGAAGACGATCCTCTGAAAGAAGTTTCATAAGAATCGAAAAGATCTGAAGCGCTATCTGTTCGCGGTTGATTACCTCATAGGCCCCCAGCGACTTCGCTTTCATCGTATACTCCAGCTCCTTGTTCTGAGAAAGCATGATGAAGCGGAAAAAAGGATGTCGTTGACGTACAACCTCCAACACCTCCAGCCCATTCATCACGTACGACGAACCGTAACCAAATTCGTACGTAAGAAGAACAACATGCAACTCCGTGCGAGAAAACTTACGATGTTGTAAACTGTCCACAAAACCTACCCCGCTACTATAGGTCTCCGACTCACAGTCTACGTAGTCTGGAAGGATGCGAAAAAGCTCATCTAGGTAGTCGGGCGTCATATCCACAACATACAGATGCAAAGGAACAGAAAGTAACACAACCGCGCGTTTTTATTATTGCCAATAGCAAAGATAGTTGTTTTATAACAACCACCAGCTAGAACCAGCAACGGTGTGTCTCAACCCATGATCAGGCAACCGTCCCCATAACTCAGGAAACGATAACCACTCCCCAGCGCATGCTCGTACATCCGACGCCAGTCACCTCCTACCACCGCCGAAACCAATAGCAAGAGCGTGCTCCCCGGCTGATGAAAATTGGTGACCAGCCCCTCTGCCATCTTCAAACAATACGGAGGGGCTATCAGGAGCGACGTCGTAAGCTCGATAACCCCCGCTCCCGTGCGCGAAAAATGCGCTAGTAACCGTCGAAGCACTACACTACGCTCCTCCTCCGCTAGACCACTGTACGGCGTCCACTGAGATACCTCGCCCGACACTACATCCTCCCGACCCAACAGAACACCATACCAGTAAAGACTCTCCAGAGCCCGTAACGAGGTCGTACCTACCGCGATGATCTTGCCCTCCGTAGCCAATAGACGCTCTACCAAAGATCGCGCTATCAACACTCGCTCCGCGTGCATCGCATGACCACCAATGGTCTCACTCTTCACGGGCAAAAAAGTCCCTGCCCCCACGTGTAGCGTCGTGTAAAGTAACTCGTGACCACTAGCCGCCAACGAGCGAAGCATCGATTCCGAAAAATGTAAACCTGCCGTCGGAGCCGCCACTGAACCCTCCCAATGCGCATAAACCGTCTGATACCACCTCGCATCCTCTTCACATGTCGCGCGGTTGAGGTACGGAGGTATCGGTATCTCTCCCACTGACTCTAACACGCCCGAAAAGCTCTCCCCCCCAGTCCAGCGAAAGTGTGCCAGAAAGTTACCACCCACCCCATGATCCGAAACAAAAGCTTCATGGGTCACCTCCAACACCCCACCAGAGATGGGGCAGGTGAGTGTCTCCTCATTCCACTTCTTCGCATTCCCGACCAGACAACGCCACGTGCACTCCGTCGTACTCCGCATCGCCTCCTCATAGACGTGCGGAGCATACGGCTCTAGCAGAAATACCTCTATCCGAGCACCACTCGCCTTGTACAGCACCATGCGCGCTGGTACGACCTTCGTGTCGTTGAATACGAGTGTACTACGGGCGGGCAACCAAGATTCCAGTGCGCCAAAGGTACTATCCGCTAGGGGCACATCCTTTCCCCGCCATACCAATAGCTTCGCTGCCTCTGGGGGTGAAATGGGTTGTTGTGCAATACGCTCCGAAGGGAGCGTGTACGAGAACCCATCCATACGCAGCGACGCCACTGCGCCCTTGTCCATCATCCTAGAACTTATACACGAGTTGACCCCACAACTCCGAATTGTAACGATACATCGAAAAGAGACCCTTCTCTCCATGAAAAAGATCATACCCGAGGCTCGCTGTCAAACCATCCACGATTTGATAGTCCACTGTAAAACGATTAAAGAGCGAACGATTCATAACATCAAAATACCCAAAGCTCGATACTCCCAACAGATCATTGACGAGCTTCTTCGATAAACGCAATGTCGCTACAACCGAGTGTTCGTCCGCCGTCACCTCCGACCTCTTATAATCAGGAATATACTCGTACATCCCCTGTACCGAGAGCATCCACGACGAGAAACCATACCAGTCCACACCCACCAATCCTTGCAGCAAATCCTTCTTCACCACAGGATCGGTTGCCTGCATAGCCGTATAAAGCTTGTCATGCGTATAAGCTCCCTCACCACGCAACACAAAAGCACCTAACGGCTTCGAAAAATCTGCACCTACGACCACCATACGATCATAACGAGGATAGATCGATATATAGGAAAAGTCATCAGCTACCTTAGCTTGGTAACAAGGAAGCTTGTTCCAAGTGTACGCCCCAGAAAAAGAAAAGTCTATACCCGGCAAGGTAAAGGATAGTTGACCTGCATACTCCATGTTCTCCAACAGGACGTCCGGCTCACCACCCACCATCATCTGTACCGGAAGCTCTAGCTGTGGAACTACGCTCCACGGATTATAAGGCTCTAGCGGAAGCTTATAACCCTGAAACGTTGGGATAAACGCTAACTCACCATTCACCACCTCCGAGAGGTAAAAAAAGCGTACCGCATTCACGGGAATGCGGAGATCACTATACTCCTGCGTCAAGAACTCGCTCATGTCCATAGGCGAGAGAATATCATTCAGCCGCAAACCATCCGCCACACCACGCAAAATGATCTGACGCCCCACACGTACTCCAATATGTTGCGTAGTATAGTCAAGATAGTACTCCCGTGGAAAAACACCCGTGTACGAGCGGATGAAGGCATGGTGATTTAACTTCCCCGAAGTGAAGAAGCGCACATCTCCAAGACGATAACGCACCGCATACCGAAAACGGTTGCGAGAGGTCATCCAATCATACGGAGAGCGCAAACGCAAGGCATGATAACTCCCGATATCCCCAAAGAACTCGAAAGGCGATGACTCTCCCTCCTGACCATAAACCCCAGAGAGGAGGAAAGGGCTCAACAGTAGCGAAAAGAATAACAAAAGAAAGGAATAGCGGCGTGTCGGTATCATAGAGATTTCTGTACTTAAGCGTGTCTATTTGATTACTCAAAAGTAACCTTATTTCTGACAAACGCAGAGCTTGCCCAAAAAAGCCCACCCCCCAAGGCGCTAGTTACCACGTTCCAAACGACCCGTCGTAAACAGATCCTCTGACAACGCCATATCAAAGGCATGATGCGAAAACGTGATCACCGTCTTGTGACCCGTCTGTACATTCTCCATCGTCTCTTGTTCAAACACCCAGTACTGACCCACCTGCTTGATCGACTGTACCGTCAACAACCGATGCAACTTGTTCAGACGGTCATAAAACTCTACCCGCAACGGCATCGCTGCATCCTTCCGTATCCACAACACCTTACGCGAATAAAGTTCTCCCTTATTCACGGGCACGGATTCTACGACCCAACACTTGTGACCATCAAGCTCCTCCTCTCGCAAAAGCTTGTGCGTGTCCTCCTCTACATTACGCGAACCCATGTCGTCGTACGTGAAGTCCGTTCCCATGAAGTAATCCGTCTTCGCCGAAGAGCTACTGATTCGACGCACCTTTTTCATCGCAGGAAGATAAAGCCACTTATCATCCTCCTTCTTGGGGTCGTTGTAGTCCCATGTCAAAAAGCCCGTCCCTTTTACATCCCCAGGATACGTAAAAAACATGATACTCTTCACGTCTTCGCCGATATCCTTAGAGTACGAGGTCAACCTCCGCACACGTTCACTCCCACGTTTGTTCACAAGCTTCAGCTCCACATCGACCGTGCGCGTCTCTCCATCCGGACGAGACTTTACCTTGCGCATGACCGATGCGCCATCCTCGCCAGCCACCGCCAGCGTACTCAATAAAAACGCCCATAGGCTCAGAAATACTCCTAGTCGGTTCATTGTCTAACCTCCTTTCCAAATACCTTAAAACGACGACACAAAAGGGGCGTCAAGGTCAGGTCTGCTAGCAATGCCGTCAAAAGACCAGCGATACAAAGTACCCCCATGTGCCAGACCATATTCGCCTCAGAACTGATGTAAGTACCAAAGTTGACACACAAAACCACGGTAGAGAAAATCATCGCAACACCCGTTACTCGAAAACTCCGACGGATTGCCTCCGTGTAATCCTCTCGACGGTAGTATTCCAAATGCGCGTGGTTGATGAAGTGGATCGTATCATCCACCGAGATCCCAAGTACGATCGGGATGATCGTCGCCGTCATCATATCCAACGGAAAACCCAACCAACCCATAATCCCCGCCACTACGATCCCCGGCAAAATATTCGGAATCATACCCACCAACGCTATCTTCACACTCCGAAAGACCACCATCAGGATGAGCATGATGATGAGCAACGAAAGAAAAAAAGAGGTCAACTGACCACGGATCACATACTGCATCATCGTCGTAAACTGTGGCATCGTACCTACCATGCGCGTAGTAGCATCAGGGATGATCTCCTTCGCCGCTGACTCGATCTGAGGAAGTAAACGCTCCGCTATCCCCGAGTTGTAAGAGTCCATCTCCATCGAGATTCGTAACCGCCGATACTCATAGTCGATCCAGTACTCTACCTCGCTCCCCCCAGCATTCTCATACAGCAACAGGAGCTGCGCCACCTCCTCCTGCGTAGCTGGGATGGTATAGTACGCTGGATCGTTGTCATTCAGCGTACGATTCAAATCCTTGATTGTGGGCAAGATCGAGGTCGTGCGCTTGCTAAGCGGGAGCGAAAGAAGATACCGATCTAGTGAGTCCAACTGTCGCAGGTGTTCTGGAGTCTTCGCATCGTCAGCATTCGGAAACTCCACCAGCACGTCGTACGAATAGAGAGAACCCAATTCGGTATCCGTCAGCTCCAGCAACGTCCTGACGTAGGGAACACGTCGCCCCATAGTGCTCTCTACGTCAAAGGCGGTCTCTCCCATCGTAGCCCCGATGGCAAAGAACAATGTCAATGAAATTGCCACACCAAAGACCAGCCAACCATGCCCCAGTACCCATTCCCCCCAACGCTGCATGATGCGATCCGACCTACGACCTGCCACCACAACACCCTCATCTGCTGGTCGGCGATCACGACCAAGGCTCATGAACGTGGGGAAGAGAAGCGCTATCAATACACAGGAAAAAAATAAACTCAGTGCCGTACCTATCCCCACAAAATTCAGCGGCTTCACCGGGATGAACAAAAAGGTCAGTAGCGCCGCTATGGTCGTAAGCGCCGAGAAAGAGATCGGCCAACCCATCTCGCTCATGGTCTCGATCACCGCGCGACGCCGCTCTCCGTGTCGCAAGAAGGTGCGACGGAAAAAGGTGAATATGTGCACACTGTACGAGATCGGGAGCGTAAAGCCCGTGAGGATCGGGATCACCATCATCATCGAATCCGTCTCGTAATGGAAATAACCCAACAACCCAAACATCAATACCACCGATAGCGCTGATATGAATATCGGAAGTAACACACCACGCCACGATCGCGTGACAAAAAGCAACAAGATCATCGCCAGTATCAACGCAAGACCCTCTATACGGCTCAAACTCTTGTTCATCCACGCCATCTTCGCATAGTTCAGGTACGGCAAACCTGCCGCGCGCAAATGAAGGCTCGCATACGCTGGGTTCTGTAAGATGCGCTCCGTCTCTGCCCCAGTCTGCAACTCTGCACCCTGCTGACTCGCTGCGCTCTTTTCATCTGAAAAGGGACGAAGTTTCAATAAGAGCCACGTATAACGTCCATCAGACGATACCAAACGACGAGCGATCTCGGGCTTGCTCTCCAGCTTCGCGCGTAACTTGGCACGCTCAATAGGTGAACTAGGAAGATCCTCTGGAACGAGCTGCTCAATCCGAATCTCACCATCCTCATTCGTCATAAACTCCAAATCTGTAAGCGAGGTAAGCTTGTCTGCATAAGATATGCTATCCTTCAACTCCTCACCCAACTGCCGTAAAAGCCTGAGCGTGCCACGAGAAAAAAGAGAGTCCGACTCCGCCAACACCGCCACATAGTTGTCATTACCGAAGATCTCCTTAAACTCCCGAGTCTTTACCAACATCGGGTCGTTCTCCAAAAAGTAGTTCTCAAAACTCGTCTCTATGCGAAAACCAGACACCCCATAAATGAGCGCCAAGATCCCAAGCAACGTCCCAAGCAACACCCACACACGACGCCGAATTGCCCACGCCGCATAGCGTCCGAAACCACGGTTTATCCGCTCTATATAGTGCATTGTCCTCCCTGTTTGTAGTACAAAGTTAAATAGAAGTTATCTAAACAACAAACACCCATCCACGTAAAAACGGATAAAATCTACCCAGAACAGAGGAAAGCATCCCAACTCGTATGCTGTAAAAAATCTAAACTCCCCCCAATCTTATCTAGAAAAATGAACTGCTGATAAAACTTTATAATTTCATGAATCTCCTACTCCGTAAACAAGGCATACTAGGGGTACTCCCTTAGTACACCGATACTATACCCACTCTACACCGAGGATACACCGAGGGAATTAGGTAAAATTACCTACTCCAAAATAGCCTATTTTCTATACGTACCTCTTTATTCCGTTATGCTATTATTTAGCTTATCGTATAAAAATAGAGGTTTAGGAATTCATAAACCTCACATCTCTAAGAAACGGGAGGCGGGCTACTTATCCCCTCTTTCAGAACCTTAATTCATGGCGGAACAAGCCCCCTCTTTAGGAGAAAGTTTATTCAGAAATGTCGTCCATTCTTCAAAAGAAAAGCACTCAAAAAGAGGGGGGAAAGTGCGCGATGCTTGCGGGGTGCTTGCGGGGTGCTTGCGCGATGCTCCCCTAAAGATTGTAGTTGAAAACTAGGAGACATCTCTACAACATTCTCATAAACAAATGAATTTGAGTACCTTTGCTGGTAGATTTGAGTAAAATCCTCACTAGATTTGAGTAAAATCCTCACTAGATTTGAGTAAAATCCTCACTAGATTTGAGTAAAAATCGCACTAGATTTGAGTAAAATCCTCATTAGATTTGAGTAAAATCCTCATAAGATCTGAGTATGAACTATATCCGCAAACAATACCATACACTCAAAGCCCGTATCCAAGAACCAAGGCGTTTTATACAAGTCGTGGTAGGACCAAGACAAGTAGGAAAATCAACCCTCGTAGCCCAGCTAATGCAGGACATGACCATACCCCATTCCGTAGAAGTTGCCGATGCCATAGAGCCACAAGACACCGACTGGATACGACGAGTGTGGGAAGCTGCAAGAAACACAATGCTCATTCGTAAAGAGAAAGAACACCTACTCGTAATCGATG
Source organism: uncultured Bacteroidia bacterium (assembly GCA_963543925.1). Classification (GTDB taxonomy): domain Bacteria; phylum Bacteroidota; class Bacteroidia; order Bacteroidales; family CAJPTX01; genus Bacteroides_D. Next base: position 26,017 of record CAUUCP010000011.1, read on the forward strand.
AAATTCAGAAGATAGATAACTGGAGCGAGCAGGTAAAAAGAGAATGGGACGAGGATACGCGCAAAAATCTAAACCTCAAACTGATACTCCTAGGAAGCAGCCGCCTCTTACTCAAAAAGGGACTTACGGAATCCTTGGCTGGGCGTTTCGAACTCATTCGACTCGGGCATTGGAGCTTCCAAGAAATGTACGACGCCTTCGGAGTAACGCTAGAACAGTACATCTACTTCGGTGGCTATCCTGGGGCTGCACACATGATGCAAGACGAAAAGCGTTGGCGTAAATATATCAAGGATTCCCTCCTGACACCTGCCATCGAAAAGGACGTACTCATGACATCCAATATCTACAAACCTGCCCTCATGAAACGATTGTTTGAATTAGGGTGTTGTTACTCCGCCGAGCTCCTTTCTCTCACAAAGATGATGGGACAGCTCCAAGATGCTGGAAACGTGACCACACTGGCATCCTACCTAGAGATACTCGAACAGTGTACATTGCTCACGGGATTGCAAAAATATGCCAAGGATGATGCCCGAAAGAAAGCATCCATCCCAAAATATCAAGTCTACAACAACGCCTTGCTCACGGCATACAAAGGCAGATCTTTTCTTGCCGATAGAACAGACCCAACACTTTGGGGACGATGGGTGGAAAGTGCAATAGGAGCTCATCTACTCGGAATGGCCGAGGAAATGGACTATCAAGTGTTTTACTGGAGAGAGCCAGCAAGGAACAAGAGCGATCAGGATAAAGAGGTGGATTTCATCATCGTAAACGACGATCAGGTGACGGCGATTGAGGTGAAAAGCGGGAGACGAGGTATGAACTCGGGACTCCCTTCCTTTGTCGAGGAATTCCACCCCAGAAAAGCGTTCGTCGTAGGAACAGGAGGTGTCTCTCTGGAAGACTTCCTGAGGGCTGACCTAGAAGCATTGTTAGGATGATACACAACACTGTCCACAAAAGTGTGGAACAACCCGCCAAGCGTATGAGCAAGATTTCAATACGATTTTTTAACGACCGAGAGGTGCGCGCTGTCTGGGATGAGGCTGAGTCCAAATGGTGGTTCTCCGTGTTGGACATCATAGGTGTGCTGAACGACCAAGACGACTACAATAAAAATAGAAACTACTGGAAGTACCTCAAGACGAAGCTCAAACGAGAGGGAAGCGAAGTGGTGAGTCTCACTAACCAGTTGCGCCTGATTGCCCCTGATGGAAAAAAGCGTCTTAGTTCAGGTCGTGATTGTTGCCAAATAATCCGCGTTTCTATTCTCGCAACAGCGCGGTGGTGCTTGGCAGACCCACTAGGAACTACATCCTACAAACATCACGACGCTTTTTGTACCACAATAACCTCGCTAGGATAAAAAAAAGCACTACCTTGCAAAAGATTACGGGGGATAAAGTATGATAACCTTGAAACGACTACGCGACGAAAAAGAGCGCGTAATAGCTGGACTCGAACGAAGGGGACTTGCGGTAAAGGAGTCCATTTCTGCTATCTTGGAAAAGGACGTCCTGAGACGAGAAACACAAACTCGGCTCGAGGAAATTCAACGCGAAGTAAACCAACGCTCCAAAGAGTTTGGTGCCCTGATGGCGAGCGGAAAAAAGGAGGCTGCAGAGCAACTACGAACCTCGGTACAGGAACTCAAAGAAAAAGCAAAGGAACTCGAAACATCCCTCGAGGAAATCGCTAAGTTCGTTCAAGAGCAGCTCGTCCTTTTACCCAATATCCCCCATGCATCGGTACCTACGGGGAAGAATGCAGAGGACAACCTCGTCGTACGTACAGAAGGAGAGAAACCCAATCTCCAAGGACAACCATTACCACACTGGGATATAGCCGCAAAGCTCGGGATTATCGACTTCGAGCTCGGGGTCAAGGTCACTGGGGCTGGATTCCCCGTCTACAAGGGATGGGGCGCGAAACTGCAGCGCTCCCTTATCAACTTCTTTCTAGACGAAAATACCAAGGCTGGCTACCTTGAGATCGAGCCCCCCATCATGGTCAACGAGGCCAGTGCATACGCCACGGGACAGCTACCCGACAAGGACGGGCAGATGTACCACGCACCACTCGACGGATTCTACATGGTGCCCACTGCCGAAGTCCCCGTCACAAACCTCTACAGAGACATGGTGGTAGAGGAAAAAGAACTTCCCATACGACTCACTGCTTACACCCCGTGCTTCCGAAGAGAGGCTGGCTCCTATGGCAAGGATGTACGTGGACTCAACCGACTCCACCAGTTTGACAAAGTCGAGATCGTATGCCTAGAACTCCCTGAACGCTCCTACGACCGACTCGAAGAGATGGTACAGCACGTCGAGGGTTTGTTACAAAAACTCGAGCTACCGTACCGTGTCCTCAAACTCTGCACGGGAGATATGAGCTTCACCTCCGCACTCACTTACGACCTCGAGGTCTACTCTGTAGGACAGGATAAATGGTTGGAAGTAAGTTCGGTAAGCAACTTCGAAGACTTTCAAGCAAACCGACTCTCCCTGCGATACAAACGTACAGAGGATCGAAAGAACGAGCTCCTACATACCCTCAACGGGAGTTCCTTAGCACTCCCGCGCGTGGTCGCCGCTTTCCTCGAAGCGCACCAATCTCCCGAAGGGATTGTGATCCCAAAAGTCTTGCAAAGCTACATGGGCTGCGAGCTAATTCCGTGGAACGACAAATAAACGATGAACGAAAGGTGCGTCCTAGGCATTGACCCTGGGACGCGTTTCTTGGGATATGCCATCCTGCGAGGTGAGAAAAAACAAAATCCACAATTCCTGCTCGCTGATGTCGAGGTCTTGACGCGAATCGCTGACCCCTACGCCCGATTAGCCCACATCCACGAACTCGTCCTCGAACTTATAGACCACTATGCTGTCTCCGAACTCGCCGTCGAAGCGCCATTTTATGGAAAGAATGCGCAGAGTATGCTTAAGCTCGGGCGTGCACAGGGCGTAGCACTCGCTGCTGCGCTCAGCAGAGGTATTCCTGCACAGGAGTACTCTCCGCGTCGCGTGAAGGAGGTCGTTGCATCAACGGGAGAGGCTACCAAAGGGCAGGTCGCACAGATCTTACGATGTATCTTCCCCTCCGTAAATTTCGATCAACTCAAAACCTACGACGCCACCGACGCCCTTGCCATCGCGCTGTGTCATTTCTATACCGCGCCGATGACCGCTTTACCCCACATCCCAGAAAAAACTTCCCCACAAGCAAAGGGAAACAAAACAAAGGCGACCTCCTGGACGAACTTCGTCGCCAGCAACCCAGATCGCGTCGTAAATCTTGAGTATACGACTGAAAACAAAGAAACGGTGTAAAATCGAATCCATATCACCGATGCGATTACGTGTGACGAAGGAATTCCATTTCGAAGCTGCGCACTTCCTACCAGGCTACGACGGACTGTGCGCCAATCTACACGGTCACTCCTATCGATTATTCGTCACCATAAGAGGAGAAGTCCTCGCCGACGAGCAATCTCCCAAAGATGGTATGGTGATGGATTTCAGTCTCTTAAAAACAATCGTAGAGCGAGAAGTCATCTCGGTACTCGATCACACCCTCGTCATCCGGAACGGAACATCGCCCATCGCGACAAATGCTACAATGCGAATCCTACAACTCCCCCTACAACCCACGAGCGAAAACCTCTTGGCATGGATTGTCTCGCGCCTCCTAGGGGCACTACCACCAAAACTCGAGCTCTTCTCCGTACGTCTCTACGAAACCGCGACCAGTTGTGCCGAGTGGTGCTGCGAGGATGAATGACATCATACGAAACTCTATTTTTTCGTTTTCTCTATTAGGTGGAAAGAGTATTGCACTGCAACTATTTTTCTCTATATACGTTATATAGGTGATACGAGTCTTTAATTTTGTTGCACAATGTTCACGTTCGTCCGTAACCTCTTACGCTACCTGCTCCCCAATTACAGGGCGCAAGTCGTCGCGGTATCTCTCGCGGGGGCATTCGTGGGGCTTGCTGCCTACCTCGTCTATGTCTCGCGTGCCTATAGCTACCTCTCCGACGATCCCAGTGTCTGTGTCAATTGCCATGTTATGGGTCCCTACCACGCCACTTGGCAGCATAGTTCGCATAAAAATGTCGCCACTTGCAACGATTGTCATGTACCCCATAACAACGTTTTGAATAAATACTTCTTCAAGGCAAAGGACGGGCTGCGACACTCCTATGTCTTTACCATGAGGGGAGAACCCATGGCGATGAAAGCCATTGCCGAGAGTCGAGAGGTCATCTATGCCAATTGTGTCCGGTGTCATGCGCAACTCAATCAGACCTTCGTGCAGACGGGACATCTTACGTCACACGACCTCGATCGGGGTAACGGAAAGGCATGCTGGGACTGTCACAGAGACGTACCCCACGGAGGGGTCAACGGACTCGCCGCCACACCCAATGCCATTGTACCTTACCCAAAGTCCCCCGTACCTGCGTGGTTGCGGGAACAGTTGAAAAAGTAGACGCTCTAAAAAACAAAGAACGATAAGCACAATGAAGAAACTCAAGACTTGGCAAGGGTGGTTACTCTTTGCTGCGAGTATGGTGGTCGTTTTCTGTCTAGGATTGTTGGCCGCCTCCGTCACCGAGAGACGTGCCGAAATCCAATCCCTATTCCAAAAGAAGGTCGAGCTTGCCAACGGAGAGGCGCGGAACGCCCTCTTCGAGACAAACTATCCACGAGAGTACCAAACATGGTTGCAAACCGCTGATACCTCCTTTGTTTCCGAGTTTAATGGAAATAAGAAGGTCGACGTACTCGCTATGCGCCCCGAAATGGTGATCCTGTGGAGTGGATACGCCTTCTCCCGTGACTATACCACGCCAAGAGGACACCTACATGCTATCGAAGACATGAACGCAACACTACGTGTGGGGACACCTGGGGTACAGGACACGAAAGATATGCAGCCCGCCACCTGTTGGACATGTAAGAGCCCAGACGTCCCACGTATGATGCAGAAGGTCGGAATTGCCGAATTCTACAAATCAAAGTGGAGTGACTTTGGAAGTGAGATCGTGAACCCCATCGGGTGTGCCGACTGTCACGACGTGGAAACGATGAACCTGCATATCTCCCGACCTGCACTGATCGAAGCATTCGAGCGACGAGGGATCGACATCACCAAGGCGACCCACCAAGAAATGCGCTCACTCGTCTGTGCACAGTGTCATGTCGAGTACTATTTCCGAGGCGACGGAAAGTACCTCACCTTCCCATGGGACAAAGGTATGACCATGGAGGACGCCGAGCGCTATTACGACGAGGCAAATTACTATGACTATATCCACGCCCTCAGTCGTACGCCTATACTCAAGGCGCAGCATCCAGACTTCGAGATCGCACAACAGGGAATTCATGCGCAGCGTGGCGTAGCTTGTGCCGACTGTCATATGCCCTATATGAGTCAAGGGGGAGTCAAGTTCAGCGATCACCATATACAGAGCCCATTGGCGTACATCGATCGAACCTGCCAAGTATGTCACCGCGAGAGTGAAGAAACACTCCGACAGAACGTCTACGATCGACAACGCAAGGCCAACGAGATCCGTAACAAGTTGGAAAAAGAGCTCGCTGCCGCACATATCGAAGCTAAGTTCGCATGGGAAAAGGGGGCGACCGAGGATGCGATGAAGCCTGTATTGAAGTATATACGTCAGTCGCAATGGCGTTGGGATTACGGAGTAGCCTCCCACGGAGCTTCTTTCCACGCACCACAGGAGATCACGCGCATCCTATCGCACGGTCTCGAACGTGCTATGCAAGCACGTCTTGAACTATCGAAGGTATTAGCTTCCCTCGGTCACCTTGACCCCGTACCCATGCCCGATATCTCTACCAAGGCAAAGGCGCAGGAATACATCGGGCTCGATATGCCAAAGCTCGAAGCGCAAAAACGTGAATTTATGTCTACCGTCGTGCCTCGTTGGTTGGAAGAAGCAAAGAAGGGAAACAGAATCTAGACATAGAAAGATATAGACCCTATGTGGACTCTACCGTGGGGATATCGAGAGGGATTTGCCTTCCCCATCGGTATACTCTGTCTAGGATTCCTAAGTCATTTCCTCTTCGGAGTCATACCAGAGGCTGCATGGGGATATCCGCTGAACATTATAGGAGGGGGAGTATTCCTCCTCCTATCTCTTGTGGTAGGACTTCTGGCGAAAAAGTATGCCATGGCACGCTTCTTTTCTACACACTATGCTGCCGTAGGGGGGATGAGTGTCTGGGGGATGCTACTCATCATCATGGGGCTTACACGCCAGATTTCACCAGAACAGATCGCTGCACACGGGGTAACGGGCTGGATACACGCCATCGGTTGGAGTCACATCCTCTCCACACGCTATTTCCTCTATCTCTACCTCTATGTCCTTTGGACGTTGGGATGTGCCACCGTATATTGGACTGTGAAAAATATAAAATGGAGAAGAAAAAGAGCCTCCTCTGAAAAGATAAACGATACATCGGTCGTCCCTACCAGACATGCCAATTCTACTGGACTGCAGATCGCAAGGAAGTGTTCTTTTCTACTCAACCACGTCGGGCTCTACATAGCCCTCTGGGCAGGGCTCTTGGGCGCGCACCAGATAGAGAAGTTGCAGTTGCAAGCTGAAAAAGGTGCAGAGTATCCAGAATGGCGCGCGCATCGCCAAGGAAAAACGCAGCTCATGGATATGGATTTTGCCATCGGACTCTCCCAGTTTACGCTCGAAGAGTATCCTCCCAAACTTATGCTCATTGACAGTGCGGGACATACCCTCCCCACAGAACGACCCTGGCATTACAGTGTAGAGAGTTGCCCTGCTACGACACAGTACGGAGATTGGATCATCAATGTAGAGGAACATCTCCCCTACAGTGCCCCCGTGGTCTCCAAGGATTCGCTACACTATGTCGCCTATGGAAGCAAGGGAGGGGTGCAAAGTCTAAGGATCACGGCGCAACATCGTGGATTGGGCAAGGTGGTAAACGGATGGGTCTCCGCTGGTAGCTATATCATACCACACCGCGCTCTCGAGCTCGAACCCAATCGAACGCTCGTGATGCCTGAGCTAGAGCCAAAACAATACCGCTCCGAGGTCTTTCTCATTGCAAAAGATGGTACGAAGACCGAGGCGACGATCTCCGTAAACCATCCCCTAGTATTCAAGGATTGGTATATTTATCAGCTCGATTACGACCACGAAAAGGGGCGTTGGAGCGATACCTCCGTCTTCGAACTCGTGCGTGACCCATGGTTGCCCGTCGTCTATCTCGGGCTTGTGATGATGATGCTCGGAGCCCTCGCGCTTTTTATTATCCCCCAGCGTTCTGCACTTCCGAGTCTGCAGGACTAGGCATGGTATGATGATCACTTGGGACGATTTACTCCTCTTCGCCGCTCCTACCCTTGTCTTGGTGCTCCTGGGGGGATGGATGGCATATAAAGAAAAACGTGGCGTAGCCCTATCTCTCTACCTACTAGGGCTTCTGGTTTATGCGCTTTATATCGGACTTATGTGGCATTCCCTCGAGCGTCCTCCTATGCGTACCATGGGAGAAACCCGACTTTGGTACTCCTTTTTTGCCCTCCTAGCGGGGGCGATCGTATATCTCCGGTGGAGATTTCGTTGGATATTAGGCTTTGCGGGGATTCTCGCGGGGGTATTCTTGATGATCAACCTACTAAAGCCAGAGATTCATAACAAGAGTATGATGCCAGCGCTCGAAAGCCCTTATTTCGTACCCCATGTCGTGGCATATATGTTTTCCTATGCGATGCTTGGGGCCGCGCTCTTGGTCACCATCTACATCCTCGTGCGTCGTAGAAAGCAGAGGGCTGAAGATCCCATGCTGCAGAAAAAGCTCTTAACGAAAAAGCTCTTTGAAAAGGAGGTCGCACTCATGGACATCTCCGACAATATGGTCTATACGGGGCTCTCCTTTCTCATGATAGGTCTCCTACTTGGTGCCTTCTGGGCAAAACAGGCTTGGGGACACTACTGGAGCTGGGATCCGAAGGAAACTTGGGCGGCCATCACCCTCCTGAGTTACCTCGTATACATCCATTTCCGTCGTCAAAGCCCAAGGGCGATTGGAACTGCGCTCTGCCTCTTAGCCCTATCCTTCCTCTTACTCCAGATCTGTTGGTACGGAGTGAATTACCTCCCATCAGCGCAAGGAGTGAGCGTGCACACCTACGGAGGATAACGCTACTGTCTATAAAAGTCTGTAACCTCCCACCTACCTCCCGTTCCACCTACCCACAGTGCATACTGCCGCAGAGCCTACGTACGCCCTATCCCAAATTCCTAGGCGGTTGCATTCATTTAGAAATATACAAAGCTTTATAAGCCCCCCGATCTCCTACCAGATCTCGTGTGACGCTGACACACTTCCTTAAGAGATAGTATCCCACATCTCAGAGAGGATAGACGAGCAACGTTCTTCTGTAGTATCTTTGTACATCAAAAGAGCTATGGACATGGATAAGAAAAAAGGTTGGTTCGACTTCTCGCCCAAACTGGTGAGTATGATAAAGGGGTACTCCTTGGGGACGTTCGCTCAAGATGCTATGGCGGGCATTATCGTCGGGATTGTAGCCTTGCCACTCGCGATAGCTTTTGGAATTGCAAGTGGCGTCTCCCCAGAGGTCGGCATCTTTACCGCCATCCTCGGCGGATTTATCGTCTCGCTCCTCGGTGGTTCAAACGTGCAGATCGGAGGTCCAACAGGAGCCTTTATCGTTATCGTTTACGGGATCATACAAAGGTATGGTATCGATGGACTTATCGTTGCTACCTTTATGGCGGGAATCCTGCTTGTGGTGATGGGGGCATTGCGCTTGGGATCGCTCATCAAGTTCATTCCATACCCCATCATCGTCGGTTTTACTGCAGGCATCGCCATTACGATCTTCTCTACTCAGATTAACGATCTCTTCGGATTGGGACTCTCCAAACTCCCCGGCGATTTCATCGGTAAATGGAACTGCTATCTCGGCGCGCTGAGTAACCTCTCGCTCCTCCCACTATGCTTCGGCATCGGAAGTATCGCCATTATTGCCCTTACACCTCGTTTTTCGAAAAAGATCCCAGGCTCCTTGCTCGCCTTGGTGCTCCTTTCGGTACTTGCTTTTTTGTTAAAACGGTTTGCGCACCTCGAGGGGCTCGAATGTATCGGCGACCGATACACGATACAGACTACACTCCCTTCTCCTGTCATCCCTACCCTGAGCTTTGAAACAGTACGCGAGCTCTTCCCCTCCGCTTTTACGATCGCACTACTCGGGGCGATAGAGTCGCTGCTCTCGGCTAGTGTTGCCGATGGCGTGACAGGCGATCGACACCGCTCCAATACCGAGCTCATTGCACAAGGAGCTGCCAACCTCATTGTGCCTATTTTTGGAGGAATCCCTGTTACAGGAGCGATCGCACGCACCATGACCAATATCAACAACGGGGGGCGTACGCCCGTGGCGGGAATTATCCATGCCGTGGTCTTGCTGCTTTTGTTGCTTTTCCTAGGTCCCCTTATGGATTATATCCCCATGGCTGTCTTGGCGGGGGTCTTGGTGATTGTCTCCTACAATATGAGTGGGTGGCGATCCGTGGTAAATATCTTACGTGGTCCAAAGGCCGATATCGCTGTCATGGCTGTTACTTTCGCATTGACTGTCCTCTTAGACCTGACGATCGCTATTGAAATCGGATTGTTGCTCGCTATGTTGCTCTTTATGCGTCGTATGATAGAGTCAGTACGTATCCGTGTCTCCGAAGATCGCCTCGCACTCGATCTCGAGGAACAAAAAGACCAGCACCTGCAGAACGAAACCATCGATATCCCAAAGGGGGTAGAGGTCTATGAAATTGAAGGACCCTTCTTCTTTGGTATCGCAAACCAGTTTGAGGAGACCGTGGCTGCCGTCGGAAGAACATCAAAGGTCAGGATTGTGAGAATGCGTTTCGTCTCATTCATGGATTCTACGGGGGTGCATAACCTATCGAACCTCGTCAGAATATGCAAGATGAATAGGGTACACCTCGTCCTCAGTGGGGTGAACAAAGAGGTCTTACATACCCTCCTCACCTCGGGGCTTTTAGATAGCATCGGGAGAGAAAACGTCTTGCCAAACATCCATCTAGCGCTTCAGCGTTCAAAGGAGATCCTTCAAGCAAAGGAGTAGTTCGAGATAAGGGATATACGGAAGATTTTGTACATTTGAAGTCCAGAAATAACTACCCTGTTGCATGAACGAACGTGAACCTCACGAGATTTGGATTGCCTGTCTGGCGGTTTTGAAGGATCTGGTCGCACAGTCAATTTACAAAACCTATCTAGAACCGTGTGATGTCGTCTCGTATGACGGTCGTGAACTCAAGATCTTTGTACCGAGCGATTACTATAGACAGTATATCGAGGAAAAGTTGATCCTCGCCCTGCGACGTGCGCTGAATCACGTTCTAGGAAAACAAGTACCGATCAGTTATCTCGTGGCTGTCAAGCGTGGAGCTACTGAGGCGGAAAGTACCTCTGTACAGTATCCTGCATCGCCACAGTATCCGCGACGAAATCAGAACGTTATGCTCGGACCCTCCTCTGCGGAGGCAAAAAGGGAACAACGTGGAATCGTGCGCAATGTCACCGTAGATCCTCAACTCCACCCAGACTTCTGTTACGAGCATTTCGCTATAGGAGAGGGAAATCGGGTCGCATACCAAGCGTGTAAGCAAACCGTACAGGACTTCTCCTCCCAGAGAATGAAGGTTCCACTCTTCTTCTTCGGAGACCCTGGGGTCGGAAAAACACATCTCATGCAAAGCATGGGACTTGAGTTCCGAAAGCTCTTTCCAAACTATGTCGTGCAGTACATTACCGCAAACCAGTTCACTAAGCTATTTACCGAGGTCTGTACTCGTAAGAAAAAGGGGGAGAAAGAAGCCATTGACGAATTCGAGGCTTATTACGAGTCGATCAATCTACTCCTCGTAGACGATCTCCAAGAACTCTCCGTACGCTATTATACCCAAGACTTCTTGCTCAATATCCTCGAACGTATGCAGAGAAACAATAGCCAGATTGTCTTTGCTAGTGCACAAGCGCCTGCGATGCTGAGTGGATTCAGGGAGTCCCTGCTCTCTCGTCTAAAAAGTGGAACGGTGATTGGTATCCAACCATTGGATCTAAACAAGCGTGTCGAGATCCTGCGTCAGAGAGCACAGAGGGACGGTATTGACAATATCCCATCGCAGGTATTCGAATACATGGCCACCTACGTACCAAGTAATATCCGAGAACTGATCGGGGTCTACACTTCATTGGTGGCGAATGCTACCTTTGCGCAACGAGCTATCACCATTGCACTCACACAGGAGGTGATGAAAAACACCGTCGGGGAACGGACCATTGCGCCACTCACGATTGAAGAGATTAAGCAAGTGGTATCTAAATACTTCCACCTCAAAGCCGATGAACTGTGCGAAACCACACGACGTGCCAATATCGTCGAACCAAGGCAGATAGCCATGTTCCTCGCAAAGGAGTATACGCAGACCCCACTGGCTGCCATAGGACAACAATTGGGACGAAAGAGTCATTCCACCGTCTTGCACGCTACAAAGGCTGTGAAAGATCGAATAGACTGTAGCAAAGAGTTCCGAGAGGATATAGAAAATATCAAGAGAGAGCTTCGTATTACTGAATAGGGAAAAGCAAGATGGAGTGGATCGATACCCACGCACACCTACAGGATAAGCAGTTTGCTGGAGAGGTCGACAAGGTTCTCAACAGAGCCGCCGAGGTGAGAGTCAACAAGGTCGTCGTACCCGCATGTAACGAACGGGACATGCTAGAGGTCTATGACCTCTGTGCTACTTACCCAGAGAAGTGTTTCCCTGCCGTAGGATTGCACCCAGGAGAATTAGCAGAGAATCCGAAGCAACAACTCGACGCGATTCTAAAGTTTGTCGACGGGCATGGAGAGGTCGCCATCGGCGAAATCGGGCTCGACGCATATCACTACGCCGATTCCATGGCATGGCAGATCCCCGTCTTTGAACAACAGCTCCAGTGGGCTATGTACTACAATCTACCCGTTATCATCCATGCCCGTGAAACAATAGATCGTATCCTAGAAACCTTGGAACGCTCTTCGTTTCGCACTGTAAGAGGGGTACTACATGCCTTCGAGGGTTCACTCGATCAACTCCACAGAGCCATGCGCAATGACAACCTGATGGTCGGGATCGGAGGACTGGCTACATTTAAGAATGGTCTGAAAGAGGAGGTCTTGCGCGCTCTCGATCTTTCGCGTACAGTCTTGGAGACCGATTCGCCCTACCTAACACCAGTACCATACCGAGGAAAGCGCAATGCGCCCTACTATATCCCATTGATTGGGGAGCGTTTAGCCGCTGTTCGCGCAGAAACGACAGACGTGGTGGCCGAGCGAACCACGGCCGCGGCACGCCAGTTATTTCCACAGTTATAGAACACATATCGCCCCAGAAGGGCGATTCTCTTTGAATATTAGCGCCTTCCGAGTAGAGGTCTCCTCCCCCTATGCCTTGTGGCGAGCGGGGGAGGGGGCGCTGCGGTGACCATCGAGTCTGGCTGTTACTGCCGCAGAATTTCACTATTTCTTATGATTGTCTCTTATGGGGATTCCCTATAACTTTGCTGCGTCAAATTGGATTAAGTGTGTACACGATGATGCGTAGAATAGGAATCCCTTTTGCTCTCGCAGCTGCACTCCTCATTTTGGTGACACCAGCCTGTCGAAAGCAGAAGGTGGAAAAAGAGAAGAAGGGAAAGCTCAACGCTGGAGAGTGGCAGATCGAAAAAATTGATGCCACAAGAAAGGATCTCTTCGCCTGTGTCAATTTCGCTACTGGAAAGGTGGAAATGATGACTGCCGAGGATTCCAAGCACTCCAGAGAGTGGGATTTGGCTATCTCGACCTTCTATTTCAAAACCAATTCTGGAATGTCGGGACCTGGAAAAGGAGGCGCCTTCCTTACAAACACAGAGGAGACGAGAAAAGTAAAACTCGATGATTACAAGAATATTCCTACCGATGAACAATGGGTGATAGACGAGGAGGGGATTTGGAACTCAAAAGCCAGTAGTGGTAAGATGGAGTATGGGAAATTCTCGGAAACTGGGATTAATCACCTATTCACATCCCAGTACAAGAATAATAAAAAATACTTTTTTAGTGACCCTACCCATGTCGGGCTCGTGACATATGTCAAAAATACCATGCCGCCAACGTTCCGAATAGAAGAGGCGATATTCTTCGTGCGGTGTGCTGACGGCAAGATCGCGAAATGTCGTATCGCGCCCAGCGGAGAGGTCACTTTTCAGTATCAAATAACCTATATTTACGACGTGAAGTAAGGGGACTCTATTGTTGCGTAGTATGTTGATTGCTAAAGTATTGGTAGTGCCAATATACGGACGGGGAGGATTCCCTGTCCGCTTGTGGCGTTTAGATAAACGCGCAGATTTATAGACCATGAAGAAACTTGTTCTCTCTCTCTTTCTCCTCGCGCCGCTTGCGCTCTTAGCTCAGCAAGAGCGAGCGACACAGACGAACACTCCACAGGATAGCACATTGATGCGAGAGCTGGATATCGACGATGTGGTCGTCACATCAGACCGACAGTTGCGTCCCTTGCGCAATGTCCCTGTGATCACACACGTTGTACGGCAGGAGGAGATCCAGCGTCTCAATCCTCGATCGACGCTCGATGTCATACAGTTCGTGCTACCTGGGATTGAGTACTCCTTGCATGGAGGAGCGCAGGAGAGGATGACTATCCAAGGCATGTCATCCGACTATGTTCTCTTTCTTGTCGACGGAGAGCGTATTACCAATGAGGGGAATAATACCGTCGATATCAATCGTATAGACCCGAATAATATCGAGCGAATCGAGATGGTGCGTGGGGCTGCCTCCTCACTCTACGGATCAAACGCCATCGGCGGAGTGATCAATATCATTACTCGAAGCGCAAAGAAACCCGTTGAAACCTCTTATACAGGACTCTATGATTCCTACCGAGTGCAACGTCACAACCTCTTTGTCGGTGTAAAACAGAAAGGATGGCAGTCCGCCACTACGGGGGGATGGTCTTTCCAAGATGCCTATGGCTTGCGCAATGCGGGCGGCGATGTCTTAGATACAATGGTTGTGCCTGGCAACGAAATATGGAACGTATCACAAAAGCTCGGGTATGCCTTACCATCGGGGCGCTGGAAGATTGAGGCGAACGGTACCTACAACAATCGAGAGCAATTCGCTGCAAACCCTGCGAACTACAACCACTATATCTTTTATAAAATAGGCGCAAATACCCAGTATCGATTCAATGAGGCTTACAACCTCGACGTGGCATATAACTACGACACCTATACGAGAGACCTCGTCGTCGCCAGTGGCCCTAAACAGGGTACAGTGCCAGTGCACGACTATCGCACACATACCTCGCGGATACAGTTGAATGCCAAACCGTGGGGAGAGAGCTGGCCAAGGTTTAATCTCGGATTCGAGTCAATTAACGAGCGTTCCAGAGGAGATAAATTCCGCGATATTAACAAGTATCGAAGCGCATCTACCTATACGGGGTATCTACAGAGTGAGTGGCAGGCGATCGAAAAATTAACCCTCACGGCTGGAGTCCGTTATGACATGCATTCGCAGTTCAAGGGATATGCTACGCCACGACTCGCCGTGATGTGGAGAGAAAAGGTCTGTGCGCTCCGTGGGTCATTTGCCATGGGCTTCCGCTCACCAACCCTCAAAGAGCTCTTTATGGAGTGGAATCACCAAGGGATGTTCACCATCCAAGGAAGCGAAAATCTTCAGCCCGAAACCAGTCGTATGTTTGCCTTATCGCCAGAGTTTATCTTTGGGAAGATCAATTTCAGTATGACGGGATACTACAACCAGTTTGAAAATCGAATCGAGACGCGAGCTATCCAAGAGAATGGAAAGAACTACCTCCGCTACATGAATCTCAACGGGACGACATGGATTGCGGGGTTACAGACAGTATTTACCTATCATATCCTCAAAGGACTAGATCTCCGTTTGAACCATTCCTTCGTTTACGACGTTGTAGAGGAGAAGGACAAGGATGGAAACGTCTATGACCTCTCGCAGGTGCGTCCGCACACGGCATCGGCTGCCATAAATTATCGTTTTAACCTTAAGAAGGATTATACCTTCGGAGGGGATCTCTCGGGACGGTTCAACGGTCCCCTGCATGCAGCTTTTGTCAAGTCGCAACAGGATAATACCTATGAGTATCAGGACTATCCTGCATACTACACCCTCCGTGCGGGAGTCTCGGCAAGTTGGAAAAACTATGCGACCCTGACACTAGGGTGCGAAAATCTCCTAAACCACGTCTCTGAGCAGGTGAGTGTAGTCACGTCGTTGTCCCCTGGACGTAGTTTTTATATATCGTTAGCGTTACGCTACTAAGACTTCTGTTTGTAGAGTGAGGTGATGAAAAAGAAGCTTGTATTGTTGCTGGTCGTGCTATTGGCGGTCGGGATGGCCGCGGCACTCTATTTCTTGTTCCGTCCACGTCCCGTACGGATTGCGATGGTGAACTATCCAGAGTCCTCCTGCAAGGGGATGATGCGATCCGTGGATCGGGAAAACGTGACCCTCCATATCGTGAATAACACTCAAGAACTCGAGGCCTACGATGCCGTCATTGCCTTCGGCATGGGACTTAAGTGGACTGACGAGGATCGGCAGCGTGTCAAAGACCTTGGAGAGAAGGGGATTGCCTACCTCACTCTTATGACAACCACCCCTGAAAATGAGCTTAATAATATCGATTCTACCAAGCTCAAGCGCTTTATGAAGTACTTCCGAAGTGCGGGGCTTAGCGCAGGGGCTACGAACCTACGATCTGGATTCAACTATTTCAGAAAAGAAATTTTAGGCAAGGGACTCCGTACGGGAGAAATCCTCGATCCCATCGATTATCCGAGCGAGTGCCTCTTTGCGAAAAACCTGCCTGACAAAGGCTTTCTCTCGGTAAAGGAGTTCCAAGAGTATTACAACGAGCACGGTTTTCATGCTGGTGCACCAAAGTTGGCATTCTTTACTGGCATGGCGGCAGGTCCATTCTCTCCTGACAGAGAACACCTAGACTCCATTATTGATGGGCTTGAAAGCGTAGGCTTCAATGTGTACCCGATTAATGCGGGAGGAAAACGTCTCGACTACCTTACCGAGATTGACCCCGATCTTGTGGTCTATATGCCTCATGGACGATTCATGATGGGAGAGTCAAAACAGGTCGAAACCTGGTTCAAGCAACGCAATATTCCACTCTTTGCTCCATTGACTATCAATATGTTGAAAGAGGATTGGGAGAGTGACCCAAACGGAATGTTGGGGGGATTCCTCAGTCAAAGCGTGGTGACTCCAGAAATGGACGGAGCCCTGCTACCCTACGTGGTGGTCGCGCAAAAGAATGATGAAGACGGCGTTACCTATAGCTATACCATCCCTGAACGGATGAAAACCTTTGCGCAAACCCTGTGGAACTATGTTGCGCTACAGCGTAAACCCAATAAGGACAAACGTGTAGCACTTTATTATCTCAAAGGACCTGGGGCAAATTCTCTACAAGCCTCAGGGCTCGAAGTGATAGAGTCGCTTTACAACGTATTGAAGGAGCTACAAGCCAAGGGGTACAATCTCGAAGGATTGCCTGCGACGGCAAAGGAGTTCGGAAAAGTCTTGATGACTCAGGCGCCTCTTTTTAACAGTTATGCCGAGGGATCTACCGCCGACTATCTTTTGAGTGGCTATCCCGAGCTCGTCCGTGGTGATTCGCTTGCGCGCTGGATGTCACGTGTCATGACCCAGCAGCAAATGGATACTCTCAAGAAGAAGTACGGAGACGTCCCAGGTGAGCATCAGGTGATAGAGAAGGACGGTGTCACATGTATTGGCGTGGCGAAGGTGCAGTTCGGAAACGTGGTCTTGATACCACAGCCTGCGCAAGGGGTGGGCACCAACGATTTCAAGATGGTGCATGGATCGGCGGGCGTGCCTGCGTATCCCTTTATTGCTGCTTATTTGTGGGCACGTCACGGATTCCATGCCGATGTGATGATGCACTTCGGTACCCACGGTAGTCTCGAATTTATACAGGGAAAACAGGTCGCACTCTCTAGTCAAGATTATGCCGATCGGCTGGTTTATGACCTCCCACATGCCTATTACTATACGACGGCAAATGTGGGAGAGGGGATGATAGCTAAGCGACGCAGTTATGCGAGACTCGTTTCTTACTTACCACCACCTTTCATCGCAACGCAGCTTGAGGGGGCGGTGGGGAATTTCCTCCGTCTCACAGAGCAATATCTTAGTCAGGAAAAAGACGATCCCAAGCTAGGGTTACAAATCAAGAAACTTGCTCTTAAGGAGGGATATTGTCGCGATCTGAAGTTAGATACGCTTCCCAATACTCCTTACTCCCGTGCAGATATCGATCAGTTGGCGGATTTTGTGCAAGAGCTCGCCTCCGCAAAAATTGTCGGTGGGGCATATATAACTGGAGAACAGTTCCCCGAGGCGAAGATCCAGTCAAGTGTCACCTTAATGTCCGAAGATCCTGTCGCGTATGCGCTGTCGCAGATCGACCTCTCGAGAGGCAAGGTGACGGCTGCACAACTCAAAGCGAATGTTTATTTCGACAAGCATTATCTTAAACCAGCCGAGTTATTGGTGAAGAAAATACAGGCGAACCCTTCGTTAGCAGCAGAACGTTTGGCTCGAGAAGCGGGGGTGACGGCACAGGATTTTGCCATAGCACAGAAGGTCGCTCTCTGGCGTGAGAGTCAGGAAGGGCAAGGCATGGGGATGATGGGCATGATGGGCGGATCTATGCCTCCAGCTGCCATGCAAGCCATGTCGGGTAAGGGTGGCGGAATGCCTCCCGCTGGGATGGGCGCTAAGAAGTCCGAGGGTGGAATGCCCCCCGAGGCAATGAAAGTCATGGCTGGTAAAGGAGGTGCTATGCCTCCCGCTGGGATGGGCGACAAGAAGCCTGAAGGGGGGATGCCTCCAGCTGCCATGCAAGCCATGGCTGGTAAAGGAGGCGCTATGCCTCCCGCTGGGATGGGCGACAAGAAGCCCGAGGGTGGGATGTCTCCCGAGGCAATGAAAGCCATGGCTGGTAAAGGAGGAGCTATGCCTCCCGCTGGGATGGGCGGTATGGCGATGCCCCCTCAGAAGGCTGTGGTAGAAGAGCCGTTACCAGAAGAAATCTTGTTGGGCGATGCGGTCAATCTGCTTATACGTTCTCTAGAGCAAGTGGCTGTCTACAATCGACTTTTGCACGAGAGTCCACGCATCGAGTTGAACGCAATTCTGAATTCCTTCGCAGGGGGGTACACCGCTTCAAGTGCGGGGGGGGATTTTATCTCCAATCCCGACGTCTTGCCTACTGGGCGCAACCTCTTTGCTATTGATGCAGAAAGTACCCCAACCAAGAATGCGTGGACACACGGAAAACAGTTGGCAGAAGATCTCATTGCGGATTATAAGCGTCGTAATAATGGAGAGATGCCGCGCAAGGTGAGTTTCTCGCTCTGGAGTAGTAGCTTTATCGAGAGCGAAGGAACGACAATTGCCGAGATTCTCTATCTCCTCGGGGCAGAGCCTGTCTATAATCGTATGGGGCGTGTACAGGACGTACGTCTGATGCCTTTGGAAGAGTTGGGACGTCCCCGTGTCGATGTCCTCATTCAGACCTCGGGACAGTTCCGAGACCTTGCTGCGAGTCGACTCTTCCTCATTCAGAAGGCTGTCAACCTCGCTGCCGAAGCCAATGGCGAATCAGAAGAGCAAAACCAAATCTTACGCGGCGTCCGAGACGCTGAGCGGGTGCTGCTTGATAAGGGGCTCTCGCCAATCGAAGCGCGTAAACTTAGCAAATATCGGGTCTTCGGGGGGCTCAATGGCGCCTATGGCACGGGAATTCAAGGAATGGTCGAAAGCGGTGATAGTTGGGAAACTCGAAAGGAGATCGCCGATGCCTATCTAAACAACATGGGAGCTTTTTACGGCGACAAAGAGAGTTGGGAAGGTTTCTCTAACGGGGTTTTCGAAGCTGCAATACAGAATACCGATGCCGTCGTGCAGCCAAGACAGAGCAACACGTGGGGCGCGCTCAGCCTAGACCATGTCTATGAATTTATGGGGGGATTGACGCTCACCGTGAGAGAAGTGACTGGAAAAGACCCAGAAGGCTATTTTAGTGACCTCCGCAATCGAAGACGGGTTCGTACCCAAGAGCTGAAGCAAGCCATTGGCGTCGAAGCTCGTACCACCATCCTCAATCCCACGTATATCAAGGAACTCGTCAAGGGAGGCGCTACCTCTGCCAATGGTTTTGACGAGCTCGTGCGAAACACCTATGCGTGGAACGTAATGAAGCCCTCGGTGATTGACAAGGAACTCTGGGACGATATCTATAACACCTACGTGTTGGATGACAAGAAGCTCGGAACTCTCGAATTCTTTGAACGAGAGAATCCTGCAGCCTTGCAGGACTTTACTGCTACCATGCTCGAGACCGTGCGCAAGGGAATGTGGAAGGCTACGCCCGAACAGGTGCAAAAACTCGCCGAGGTTCATAATGCTTCCGTACAAAAGCACAATGCGGGGTGTAGCGGAATGGTGTGTGGTAATGTAAAACTCCACGACTTTATCGCAGAAAACCTCCCTGCACAGAGTGCACAGGAGTACAAGAAGCAGATCGATAATGTGAGAGAAGTCCCCAAGGAAAACAATGGCGCAAAGTCTAAGGTGCTGAAGAAAGAATCCTCTGAACAGCAGGAAAATGCTGCGAATGACTCGCCATCGAAGTTCCCATGGGTGGTAACAGCTGCCGTGATTATCGCTCTCTTGGTGGTGATTCAGATTGTGCGTCGTCGTAAAAAGTAGTATTTTGGAAGAAATGTAGCGTATTTTCTCAATAGCGCATCGTGTTACCAGAGTGTGTTCTCTGGGGGAATACACTCCAGTAACATGACGCTTTGTGGGGAGTGATATTTTCAACATCTGGAAAGAGGAGATTTACCTCCTCTCTTTAGAGTATCCCTCTCTACTTAGGGAATGTTAAGTTTCACGTGCGGGATATATTTTTTCGCTTAGAGGAAGGTGCGTGGCGTTAAGCCCTTTTAGAATTGTTCTAGAGTCATTACCTTTGTACCAATTATAACCGACTCTTGTTGTGGGAAGCGTATTTCTTTTGTTGAGTTTCCTTGCTGTACTTAAGCTTGTGACAGAGGAAGGGGAGCGTGTCTCGTGGTGGGTGCGAGGCGTGCATGCGCTCCTTTTGGCGGGAGCGGTCTTCTTGTTCCATCCGTTTACCCTTACTATCAACAAAATTTGGGTGGACGAGACACTCAATACGCTGCGTTGGCTTAATGACGTCACACTGTTGGTGATGCTAGATATGCTCCTGAGTATTTTGGCAGTTACCGCCCGTGATGTACGATGGCCGTCGCCGCGCCGCATCCGTTATTACGGACTCCTACACGTCATTTTTGACACCCTGCATAAATCGGCATACTATCTCCCACCACTTCTCATCTTACCCGCACTATTTTACTTTCGCGTGGAGTTGCTCTTTTTGCTTCCTGGGTACTCCTTTCTTGGCGTGACGGTGATCTTGGCTCTTCTGGTGGCGCTTGTCGTGCTCTTAGCACCGTATGTCAAGCGTTGGTTGGCTCTGACGAGAGAAACCTCTATACTCCTGAGCTTTCTCACCTTCCTCCTCGTTGTCACCGCTATGCTCTTTACACCAGAGGGATTGGTGCACGGGGTCGTACATTCTGATTTACCTGCCGAGCTTCTGCACGCGGGGATGCTCCTCGTGGGCTTGTGCAGCATGGCGGCGCTCGGTTATTTTCTACAACGAATCGCTAAGCGGAGGGCGGGAGCTGCTCGACGTTCATCTGAAATGTAATTACGCGCTTCATGAAATTTATTACGGACATCATGTTTTGGGTCTCAAACGGGTTGCTGATTCCCGTGATCGTGGGGCTCATTTGCTTGTTTATACTCTCACTCCTCCTACTCGGGGGCTATCTCGGCGTACGGCAGCGCCAGCGGCTTCATGCCAAGAAGTATGCGCCTCTCTTCAGTACGATAAAGTATAGTGGATTGACGCCGCTGCGAGAAGCCCTTGAGGTCGCCGATCGCGCTACGCCGTTTGAAAAGGTCGCCCTCGACCTATTGAAGGTCACTCCTGCAGAAAGGAACTATCTCATCTCTTCCTACGAACTTGAGCTCGAAAAGCATCTGGCACGCCCTAAGATCCTCACCAAGTTCGGTCCGATTCTCGGACTTATGGGGACGCTCATCCCTATGGGACCAGCGCTGGTAGCACTCGGAACGGGAGATGTCGCTTCTATGGCATACAATATGCAGGTAGCATTTGCCACCACCGTGCTCGGGATGTTTGCCTCAGGGGTCGGTTATTTCCTCCTTCAAGCCCTCCGTTCCTACAATCAACAAAGTCTGATCTGGTTGGATTATATCAACGATACTCTCAACGAAACGAAACATGAATCCCAACAGGCGTAGATACCAAGAGGAGGATACCGACCCGTCGAGTCTCCTCTCCAATATGTTCGATATCGCTATGGTGCTCGCGCTCGGTCTCATGGTTGCCCTTGTTACCAAGTTTAATATGACCGAGGTCTTTTCCAAGGAGGATTATACCATCGTTAAAAATCCAGGCAAGGATGATATGGAGATTATCATGAAGAAGGGCGAGAAAATAGAAAAGTTTAAGCCCAGTGAAAACGAAGAGGCTTCCAATAAATCCAAGGGAAAAAAGATAGGAATCGCCTATCAGTTAGAAAACGGCGATATCGTCTATATCCCAGAGTAACGTCAGATGATAGAGCAGGAGCCCTCTCCAAAGGAAAGCGAGTGGCGTTCGTTGTTAGAAGGGTACTTGATTTATCTCCGCCTCGAACGAGCCTTTACACCACAAACCTTACTCGCTTACGAGCACGATGTTACGATCTTGATGCGCTATGCGGTGGATAAACTACAAAAGCTTCCGCAAGAGATCGTACAGACTGATATCGAGGAGCTTATCTTTGAAATAGGGAAGGATGGAAATTTGGGATTAAACTCCCAAGCGCGTCTCATGGCGGGTATCCATTCTTTTTTCCGTTATCTTTTACTCTCCGAACTGATTAAGGAAGATCCCAGCGAGTTGCTCTCTGTTCCCCATGCGCCGCGGGTTTTACCGACCGTCCTCTCGCTCGAAGAGGTCGATGCTATGGAGGCTGCCATAGATCCTGAAAGCGCATTTGCCGAGCGGGATCGAGCCATCATTGAGATTCTCTATAGTTGTGGTTTGCGCGTTTCGGAGCTGGTGAATTTAACCTTTTCCGACATCTTGCACGACGACAAGCTGTTGCGTATCTTTGGTAAAGGGAATAAAGAACGCCTTGTCCCGATTGCCGATAAGGCGCTCTGCGACCTAGAAGCATATATCGCTGTGCGTCAACGTACAAAGATTGTAAAAGGCTTCGAACAGGTTATCTTTTTGAATGTGAGAGGA
Source organism: uncultured Bacteroidia bacterium (assembly GCA_963543925.1). GTDB lineage: Bacteria > Bacteroidota > Bacteroidia > Bacteroidales > CAJPTX01 > Bacteroides_D. The sequence goes on from CAUUCP010000011.1 coordinate 48,665, forward strand.
ACACGCCTGAGTAGGATCTTTGTTTTCAATTTGGTGAAACGTTTGGCTGCAGAGGCTGGAATTCTCAAGGAGGTCAGTCCACATACCCTACGCCATTCCTTTGCTACGGCGCTCGTACTCGGTGGCGCAGATCTCCGTGTCGTACAAGCCATGTTGGGGCACGCTTCTATTGCTACGACTGAGGTCTATACGCATCTCTCACACGAACATCTCCGTGAAACGATAGAAAAACACCATCCACGAGGTATGCATGAGGGATGATGAAGTCGTCTGTGTCCTATTTTATGGGACGTTTGCCCAAACAAGCCAATAATGATTCCTATGAAGTATTGAAGATGAATATCGCATTAAAGCATTTGCATATTGATAATATTGTGTTGCATTTGTTAATCCCGTTTTAAGCAGTTACATTTGTACACTATATATGAAATGACGATGAAGTGGAAGTGGTATGGCTTACTGTTAGCAGCCTTTGTGTTGCTGTTGTGTAGTGTGGAAAGTGTGACGGCAAAGGGACGCCCTTTTATCACTAGGTGGCAAGGAAAAGCGGGAGAGGAATTGAAAATCCCGATTCAGGGAGAGAATTTTCGACTTGTGATTAAGCAAGCTTCTACGGGCAAGGTGCTCAAAAGCGATACCGTGACAATAGAGAATCCCATTGAAAAACCATACATCTATCTCCCTACTTCCGATGGAGAGTTGATCCTAGAGGCTGGTCCCGAGGGTGTACAGGAAATGACGATGTACAATCCGCTCTTGGAAATGTTTGTGGGGAGTGGAGAGATTGGGAGTTGTGATGCCTTGTTGAGGATTGAACAGTTTGGTGATGTCCGTTGGGAGGGGTTGCTCTATGCGTTTGCGAATTGTAAAAATCTGCAATTCGCGAAAAAGATAGACAAGCCTGATCTGAGCAAGGTAAAGAACCTCATGGGGATGTTCTCTGGGTGTACTGCTTTTAACTCTCCTGTGAATCATTGGGATGTCTCTAAGGTTGAAATGTTGGCTTATATGTTCGAAAAGTGTACTTCTTTCAACCAGCCATTGGATAAATGGAACGTCTCTAATGTCACGAGTCTGAGCGGAACCTTCTCGGGATGCACCTCTTTCAATCAACCACTCAACAAATGGGATGTAAGCAAGGTGACCAGTATGCTTTCCCTTTTCGAGAATTGTGTCAACTTTAATCAGCCGCTTGATAAGTGGAACGTCAGCAACGTTACCGATATGAAGGGCATGTTCTATCGTTGCAAAGCTTTCAATCAGCCGTTGAATACTTGGAATGTCAGTAAGGTTGAGGAAATGGAACTCATGTTTGCACTTGCTGAAAATTTTAATCAGCCTTTGAACGAATGGGATGTGCGTAGCACTACCAATATGGAATCTATGTTCATGTCCTGTCGTCGTTTTAATCAACCATTGGACAAGTGGGATGTGAGCAAGGTGAAAAAAATGAAAGATATTTTTACCGAATGCTCTACATTCAATCAAAATCTCGGGGCTTGGAAGTTAGATAGCTGTCAAGCTCTGAGTTTCTCACAGTCTGGGATGAGTGTCGAGAACTACTCCAAAACCTTGGTCGAATGGGCAAAACATACCACTCGATCAGAAAAGTGCTATTTACAGGCAGACGGAATGAAATTTGACGATCAGGCCTTCGAGGCACGTATAACATTAGTCACTCAAGCAAATTTTTTCTTCCTGGGAGATCTCTATTTCAAGGTAGAGGAGATGCCGACCATGGCTTTCGAACCTGAGGAAATTACACTCAAGGAGGGAGAGCAACGTACATTGACATTAAAGCGGGTGGGGATGGGGAATGAGCATGATCAGGACGAAATGGCATTTTGGAGTGTGAAAGATGACGTGGTCAAGATCGTGGATACCAAAACAATGACGATTGAAGCCTTAAAGGAAGGAGAAGGTAAGGTTACTATACTCAGATATCCACTCAAAGGCTGCGGGGCAATCTATGCGCATTGTATTGTACATGTGATTCCATCTCATTAGAAGATTATGTCTTCCTCCAGGGCAACCGCATCAAAATTAGTAGAGTCTCTCTACCTTTGACCCATGAAAGC
>CAUUCP010000012.1:0-50452 GCA_963543925.1 uncultured Bacteroidia bacterium
CTATAGCCTCTTGGAACTCCCATACTGCCGCCCCCGTCTCGGAGTATTTGAGTGGAGCGAGGATAGGCTGTAGGTTGCCGAGGAAACTATACTTCACCTCCTCGTTCGGAAAGCCCAACCGATAAACCCCTTTCTTAGGCTGGTAGTCTTTGATAGTGAGATACCCTGCTTGGAAGAGTATAGGAACGACATCTTGCGAATCGGTATTATAGTTCTCTAAAACAAAGCGCGGGACGGGGACTCCCTTCTCAAAGCTAGGAAAGTAATGCCGTTCGCGTTTGAGCTTCTCCACGAGAAAGGTGGGCGTGCCCGTGGCGTACCAATAGTCGTTCATATAGTCCTCAGAAAAGACGCTAAGGAGACTGAACGGGTTATAGACACTCTCGCCTCGCTCTGCAAATAGATAACCATCGTAGCGTTTTTTGAGAAGTGCCAACGCTTCCGCACGAGAGAGTTTATACTGAGTAGCGAATGATGCTATCTCAGGGACGAAATTCTCTAATAACTCCTTTTCTGTAATACCACAAATCCCTGAGTAATTGGGCAACATCGAGAGGTCTTTCAGATTGTTCAATCCGCTAAAGATCCCCACCTTACTAAAGCGCGTTACGCCCGTTAGAAAGACGAAGCGAAGGTATTCGCTATTTCCCTTTAGGACAGAATAGAAACCGTGGAGGGTATTCTTTATTTTGGCATGAAGCTCTGGGTCACCTAAGGTATCGAGCAAGGGTTTGTCATATTCATCTACCAGAACGACCACCTGTTGCCCTGTCTGTTCACAGGCACGACGAATAATCCCGCGAAAACGTGTAGCAAAATCTTGTTCCGACGGTTCTGTGCCATAACGTTTTTCCCAGCCCGAGAGTTGATCGTTTAAGTTGATAGCTAGCGTTTCTGGGATCTTATTATTATTATCACTCAGATCAAGATAAAGCACGGGATATTCTTGCCATGGCTGACGTCCTTTCGCTGCCGCCAGCTCGGGTTCGGCATGCTCTAGATAGAGCCCCTCAAAAAGCTCTTTCTTTCCTAGGAAATAAGCTTCGAGGGTAGAGAGGAATAGGCTCTTACCAAAACGTCGCGGACGGCTGAGGAAATAATACCGTCCTTGGGTTACTAGGTTGTAGAGGTACGGAGTTTTATCCACGTAGACACAACCATCGTTCCGCAGGTTTTGAAAGCTCTGCTCGCCCACGGGCATTACACGTTTTGTTGCCATTTCCTGTTCGTCCATTCCTTGCGAAAGTTACAAAAATTCAAGAGACAAATGTAACACTAAAAGGAGACGCTTGTCACATATAAAAGAATTCCAGAAAAAAGAGAGGAAAAACTTCCCCCCTTCTCTCTGGAACGGTTAAATGTGTATCTTCGCTTCCGTGTCTGTTTCCATACTCAGATGCAACTTTATAGAGGAATATACGGCTGGAGACAATATGGGTTTTAATGCGACCATAAGATTCTCTAAAACTATTTCAGAGAGGTGGCGATACCATCGCTCGCAAAGAAGAGGGGCATCCTTCCACAGTTATTCTTCTATTCCAACGGTATAAAAAAAGCGTTCCAAAAGGAAACCTTTGGAACGCTCTTCTGGTAAAAGAAATTGTGCCCAGGACAAGACTCGAACTTGCATGTCCTTTAACGGACACCAGCCCCTCAAGCTGGCGTGTCTACCAATTCCACCACCTGGGCATTTTTCTCTATCACAAACAACGTAACGCGATACACACTCCTAATACAGTGCCCAGAACAAGAATCGAACTTGCACAACATTGCTGTTACTAGTCCCTGAAACTAGCGCGTCTACCAGTTCCGCCACCTGGGCAAGCCACCTACACCGCGGTCTGGGTGTGTCTCCCGTCCCTTAGCACGACACAAAGGTACTGCTTTTTTCCGAATTACAAAATTCCGTTACCTTATTTTCTACTCCACTTTGGAGATCATGGATGTGATTTTGTGGGTATTGCTAAGATTTGCAGACGGTTAACTTTTTGCGCATCGAAGTAAAAATGTACCTCGTACGGGGCGTGCTCCTGCCGTAATTTGAGGGTATCTGCCTCCAGCGACTGGAGGTCTATCAACTGTTTTCGTAATGAATCTTTTGTCATCCCAACGTGTATTCCTCCTCGGAGACGATAGTCAGGCACGCCTATAGTCGCTGCCATAAAACGCTCCTGCCCAGTAGAGGACTTATAGAGGATGATCTTGCTCGTATGGGGCAACGTAAATTCGTAAAGCGTATCAGCTTCGGTCTGCATACGCGAGGGGCGGTAGAGCATCCGTGTAGGGCGTACGGTGGGCAATTCCGCACGAAACTCAGCTACTGTAGCACCATGTCGAAAAGGAGTACGGAGAAGATCAATTACGTGCAACGGTGCATCGGAAGTCCCTTCCGCTTGTCCTGCCTGACGGAAAGGATGACACCCCCACAGCAATAAAAAGAGGAAGATCCCCCCTCCCCATACCGCAAAACGTTTTATCATCAGGTGTTCTGTAACGGAAGAGTATAAACCTCTCGCTCCAAAGCCGTAGCGATTGCTTGACGAGTACTCCCCAAACTCTTCAGTGAAGCGGGAGGGATCGGACGACCGAGACGCAATTCAAGTCGAGCCCCTCGTTGACGATACATCTCATCTACGAGGTAGAGCATCTCTATATTTGCTTTTATACCGAGGTGTTTTCGCAACCAAGCGAGGTTGTAGAAGAAATTGGAGTTTCGTCCACTAAAGTGCAAAGGCACTACCGTACGCTCATATTCGAGCGCCTTTCCTACGAAATTAGGACGCCACGCAAGATCGCGAATCCCACGCCGCGAACGACGAGAACAAAGTCCCGCAGGGAAGTAAAGAATCTGTGCAGCGGAAGCATAAGCAGCATTCAAACGCGCAGCGGCATCTTGCGAGAAAGCCCCGTGCTTATTCACTGGGAGAAAGATATCTCGGAACTGTGGTAATACCAACAGTAGGTCATTCACTGGGAAATAGACCTGCCCTAGTGCACGCCCAATCGCGTCAATGAGCACAACACCATCCAGCCCCCCAAGGGGATGGTTGGATACGAATAAATAACGTGCCGACCGATCCAGCCGCTCCAACCCATGGATCGTGTACTGCACACCAAATTCCTCGAGAATATGCCGTGCGAAATCTTGCCCAGAAAGCCCTTTCCCAGCACGGATGGTCGCATTGACCTCGGATAAGTGCAGGATACGAGTAAGGTATCGATAAAGAAAGTTAGGAAGACGTGCCGCCAACTTCGGATTCTTGGCAACCAACAATTCGTGGATATCTACACGTCCCTCGCGCAGACACTCCTCCACGGTCATGACTTACTTCAGTGGTTCTACGCTATATTCAAAGCTCTCCATGACGGGATTGGACAGGAGTTTCGAGCAGAGCTCTCCAGCGATTTGGCTCGCCTTGCCCTCGCTTTCCGCCTCAATTTCCATAACAATGTGCTTTCCCATACGGACGTCCTTCACCGACGCATATTCTAGTTGGTGGATTGTCGACAAGACAGCCTTTCCCTGCGGATCGAGAAGGGCTCGCTGAGGCATGATGTTTATACGTACGTCGAACTTCATCGTTTCATGATCTTTTTATAGCACAAAGGTAGAAAATAAGTCCATAACACCCAGAGACGCTAAAGCTATATTCGCCCATGACGTTCCCCCATCGCCTGGCGCAACTGTGGAGCAAATTCCGTATTCCAGACCGAACGTAACAGAAGATACTGAGACGTCGATCGGGTCTCTTGCAGGAGTAGATAATTGGAAAACGCTCGCCATGCGGTACGCCATTCTGTTGGGATGTGACGGATACTGACTAACACCACATCTAGGTTGTAGGAGGTTAGGAAATCCTCTTGCAGTACTTTTAGTAGGTCGGGAAAATGTACGGGATCATAATCTATACTTAGCGAGAGTCGCACGGCAGAGTTCTGTACGAGTCGCACGGTCAGATGATGTAAGCGAATAAGTTCGAAGATCCGACTCGCAGAATCCTGTAGTGCAAAGGAAAGATCTCGCGGTGCTACGGTCAACAAAAGCTGTTGCTCTAAGACTGCGATCAGAGGGAGTGACTCTGTGTGCGTTTCCTCCTCTACATGGCAAATTCGAGTACCTGAGGTATTGCTCTGCCCTCCTTCTTGATGGAGAAAACTACGAACATAGAGGGGGATATTTGCATTTTGAAGAGGCTTCAATGCCTTCTCGTGAATGACCTTCGCTCCATTGTACGACATTTCTATAACCTCGCGATAATCAATCGTATCAATGCGTTGCGCGTCAGGAAAGAGCTTAGGATCAGCATTAAAAAGCCCGTCCACATCTTTCCAGATCGTAACCCGCTCAGCCTGGAGAAAACAGCCGAGAATCGCTGCGGAGTAGTCGGATCCCTCACGTCCCAGAGTCGTAGTCGCCCCTAAGGGGTCAGAGGCTATAAACCCTTGGGTTATATAAAGCTCTTTCCCCACAAATTTTGTTTGTACGAGGGGTGCTGATAGATTGGTATCGACGACTGCACCACGATGCCCGGGATAGGTGCGGAGGACACTGCGAATGTCAACCCATTCGGGTAATAACCCCTTTTCACACAAAAGTCCAGTAAAGAGAAGAGAGGACAAGAGTTCTCCTTGCGAAATAAGTTGATCGTAAAGCGTATCATAGTCTGTGCTAGGCGGGTGTGTAAGGAGTAGACGGAGGTGATCCAAAAGACGTTCTATAGGAAGGAGGTGTTCAGCAGATAGCTTCAAAGCTGCAGCCATCTCTCTATGCGCCTTCTCTATGGGTTCGAGCGCTTTCGCTATCGCATGCTCCCTTGTCCCTTCACCGCTTTCAGTTTTGGCAATGGCTACCGAAAGCGCATGCTCCAATGCATTGGTCGTCTTACCAATAGCACTCACCACCACTACCAGCGGGGATAGTGCCTGTTGTGGGGCATAATACTGGGCGACTAATTGTGCCATACGCTGCATTCCCGCAGGGGTTGCAAGAGACGCACCTCCGAACTTATAGATTTCCATTGTGTGGTGAGTTACTGCTGCACAAACTCATAGGTAATCTTCCCTTGCTGCAGATCTGGCGCAGCGGGCGACGCATTGAAGCGAGAACGTAGGGCGGCCTCTATAGCAGCGTCATGAAGACACTCTTGATCGCGATGTGTTACTTGGTTCGCGACCTCCGCTCTCACGACTCCCCCTGTCTTATTGACCCAGATATCCACCACTACGATTCCCCCTAACAAGCACTTGTAGGCTGGCACAGGGAGACGCACTGGCGTGCGATTTTCAAGTGCATAGCGGAGTACTGAGGGACCCTTGTAGATAGGTGTATTGGTGGGCTTTACAAGATCTTCAGGCGGGATGTCTACGTCCCCAGTTGAGGAGAGAGCTTGTGCCTCCGCACGGGTGGCTGCGACAGCAGATTGGATGCGTGTCATCTCTTCGTAGATTTCGTTGGCATTGGTGTGTTTGTCGTCAGAAAGGGCAGCATTCAGCTCTTGATCAGGAGTGATAGGCTGTGAGGCGTCTATGACTATATTACGGGGCGGTGTACCTGCCTGCTGACGAAGTAATGCTTCATACTCTTGGGTGGCTTTCTCCAATTCGTCTGCCGAGGTTTCTTCTTCAAAAAGAAGTGTCACGGTGGCGTCGTGTTGGACTGTCGTGACTAAGCGGATACTCATTAGTACCACTACGATGACCATGTTGAAGACGAGAATCGCCAACACAGTAACCCCATGACGCTGTACAAAAGTCGCAATCCGCTGGGCAGGTGCTTCTAATATATCTTCTAGATCGCGCATTAGGGGGGGGGGTAAATTAGAAGAGTGGGCTAAAAAGCCGTGCAAAGGAGTTTTTCATACGTGTCGAAAAAGGACGCTGCGTCCACTCTTCTAGATCGATCTCTTGACTATGCAAGACATCGTTTAGAAAGTCTTGTTCGAGCTGTTGCGTCACCTCGGCGTCGTATATAAAGGTGACGACCTCGAAGTTGTCCTCAAAACTACGGATATCCATGTTGGCAGAGCCCACGGTAGCTAGTGTACCGTCTACCATCATAATCTTTGAGTGATTGAACCCTCCTTGGAAAAGAAAGACACGAATCCCGGCCTCTAGGAGCGTAGAGATGTACCCTTCTGTAGCCCAGAGTACAAAGCGCGAGTCGCTGCGCGCAGGAAGGAGTAAGCGTACATCCACACCACTCAAGGCAGCGGTTCGCAAAGCGGTCAGAATACTCTCGTTTGGCACAAAGTAGGGCGTGCAAATGTAGATGTGGCGTTGCGCTTTGGAGATTGCAAGGAAAAAAGACTGCATAATCGCAGCCCAGTCGCTGTCTGGACCACTGTCGGTAACCTGCAGCGCTACATGCCCTGGCAGTGGGCGGAGCGTATAATCTACGGGGGAGAAGGTATAAGGGGTTCGCGAAACGAACGCCCAGTCGGTAAGGAATACAAGGTGAAGTGCGGATACTGCAGGACCTTCGATGCGTATTTGGGTGTCATGCCAAGGTCCTGTGCTTTCGCCGCCTTGGATATACTTATCCGCAATGTTCATCCCTCCCATGTGCGCTATAAGACCATCCACTACCAATATCTTACGATGGTTGCGATAGTTGAGTCGACTGGAAAAGTAGGGAAAGATGACCTTCTGAAAGGGATAAATCTTCACCCCTGCGGCCTGTAATTTTTTGATGAACCAACGTGGAATTCCCCAACTCCCCACGGCGTCATAGATTACCCGCACCTCCACCCCTGTTTGGGCTTTTGCTATGAGAAGTTCAGCGATTCGTTGCCCCAACTTGTCGGCTTTGAATATGTAATATTCGAGATGTATGTACTTTTGAGCACTATCCAGATCCCTAAGTATCTTTTGAAAGGAGGGCCTCCCCTCATGAAAGATCGAAACCTGATTTCCGCCAATCACGGGGGCTAGACTATTATTGAGAAGGAGCTGTGCGATGTGTCGATGTGCCGAGACACTCTCTACCTTGGTCTCTGTACCCAGATAGGAGATGCCAAAGGGGATGGTGGCATCGTTCAGGTAGGAATTGTCTACACGTTTTTTTCGCTTAAAAATGTGTTTCCTACGCAGGTTTTGCCCGAAAAAAAGGTAAAGGAGTAAGCCTGCCACTGGTAGGGTGACCAAGACCACGACCCAAAGCATAGCTTTAGTCGGGTCTCGTTTGTCAAGAATCACCACAATGACCGTGGTGAGGATCGTGAGGATGTAGAGTAGACTCACCAACAGTCCAGCAGCCATAAGCCACTGCGTAAGGTAGAGAGACGTGAGGCACGGCATCTCACCCTAGACTCCTAAGCTTCCATTTCGAGTCGTTCGCGCACGATTTGCGGCGCACGTACAGGACGACGTGTTACACGATCCACAAAAGCTAGGGTAGTCGTCCCATACACGATTCGGGTGTTATCTGCTGGACGCATGATGATGTACCCGAAGGTAAGTGATGCTGCGCGGAGTTTCAAAAATCCCGTAGTAATCTCTAGGAGATCGTCATAATGTGCGGCGGAGTCGTAGTGGAGGTGCATATCGACCACGGGCATCATGATTCCGTACTCTTCGATACGACCGTAAGGAAAACCGAGCGAGCGCATTGTTTCGTTACGCCCCACCTCGAAATAAAGGGCATAGTTACCATAGTAGACATACCCCATGGCGTCGGTCTCGCCATAGCGGACACGGACGTTGACAGTTTGCGGCTTCCAAAGTTCATCCCACAGTCCGTGGAAATCTATCGTTGGGATCATTTCATCTTTTTACGTTGTAGGGCAAAGTTAGTAAAAAAGCGACTTCTTTGAAGCAAACGGCTGACGGAAAGCGCTAGCAAGAGTTCTTTGCTACTGCCCTAAACAGGGTGTAACAGACTTGCCTATTTCGCCGCCCAGCGCGCGGATCTTATACACATAGTGCCTACTGTCACTTTAGGAAATCTTAAAGCACTATTTTTGTACGATAAGCTAAATAATAGAGTAATAGAATAAAGAAATATGTATAGAATATGAGCTATTTTGGAGTAGGTAATTTTACCTAATTCCCTCGGTGTAGAGCACGTGTAGAGCACGTATAGCGTACGTGTAGCCTTGGTGTACTCCGAACATGCCTTGTTTGGGGATAAGGAATTGATGAAAACATAAAGCGGTATTTCCCCGTTTTTCTTCCCCGTTGTTGTGATGCATATACACTTTTTAGGACAGTATCAACGACCATATTCTACAGGGGCGAAACAATCACTTCTTCGGAAATAAGAGCGTTAGGAGCACGCTCTGGATAAAAACATTGTACTTTTGTGTACAATGGCATCCTCCCCCCCCACCGATTATGTGTAAAGGTCTCTATAAAGTTGGGTATTTACTCCTCTTGTGTCTCAGTGCAGTATATGCATTCGGACAATCTTTAGCGCCTCGTTGGGAGTGGCGCGATGGTAGCTACCAGATTGAGTATGTAGCTGTTTCGGACTCCACTGAGAGTACCTTCCCAGATAACCTTTTTCGTTCCACCAAAGCCCTTTTACAACAGTTACAAGATTCTGGATACTGGGAGGCACATCTCGATTCCCTTTACCGTACCTCTGCAGGGAATTATCGGTTACGGGTTTTGAGAGGAAGGCGATATTATCTCCAAAGCGATGGGAAGGAACGTCCTTGGACCTCTGAAATGTTGGAGTATTTCGCCAAAGAGAGGCTTTTGCAAGACCACAAGCTTACTCCATTGACACTGGAGAGTAGGTTAGGTGCTCGTTTGAGCCTACTCGGGGACTCTGTGTATCGGGTTGCATGGTCTTTGTATCAGGGCAAAGATTTTCCACTTGCAGAGATTCTGGGGCATGGTGCACTTCCATGGCGTTCCCAACAGTGGGAGGCTCATTTAGGTTTGCGACGGGGTGCTTTGTTAGGGAGTAACGCTTTGGAACGGATCGATCGCTTGTTGCAAGATACACGCTATTTGCGAAGAACCATGCCTAGTGTACTGGAACTTTTGGATACGGGGTCTGTGCGTCTGCACCTGTTTGCTGAGGGGGTACAACAGAATCTATTGGAGGGTGCATTGGGTTTTCGTCCTGTGGGTGGAAAAATGACCTTTTGGGGGAACGCGAAGCTACATCTTCTCAACTTACTGTGGTGGGGTGAAGAGATTTCGCTTTCTTGGGTTGGGCGCGGGCGCGCGTCGCAATATTTCTTCTTGTCATCACATTTTCCCTATCTTTTTTCGACGACTTGGGGAGTACTTGGCTCGTGGGAGGCAAAATTGCTTGGGGCACAGCGTTACCAATGGAGTTTTTCTGGAGGGATATCCTATCGATTAGGAGGATGGCACGAGTTGCGCTCGCTGGTTGAGAATCGCCACTTGCATAGTCAAGATAGTAGCGCTACGGTGCGTTATTGGGACAATGCTTACTTAGGACACTATCTTTCCCCCTCGGGAGGAGGGTTTGAATGGGAGGTGCATTTGGGGATTGGGGTACGAAGATGGGCTATGCAAACGACACAACTGGAGGGACGGTATCGTTTTTTCTTCTCAGTACAACAACCGTTTGGCAACCATGGATATTTGGGTGGCGAAGTGCGTAGTGAGGGCTATGGGAGACCGCGTCGCAACGCCCATGCGACGCTTAGCGGGTTGGATGATTTTCTTTTTGGTGGTGCTAGACATTTTCGAGGATTGGCTGAGCAGCAATGGACTACTCCTCAGTATGCCTACCTTACGGTTCGTGGCGGGTATTTACTGAGTGCGCGCGCTCGTTGCGGCGGCGTAGTACAAGTTGGGGAGTTGACCCATCAGGAGACAACCCGAGGGGTCATGAGTTTAGGTGGTGAACTTCTTTTGCAGACCAACGTCGGGGGACTCGATGTGGGTATTTCTCGCTTTATACCACTGGGGGGTTGGAAAGTAAGGTCGGGGTGGATTTTGCATCTTCAGATACAGGTGTTATTTTAGTGCGAGTGGCTTATCTTTGTTGACCAAAAGGAGAAAATAGTATGTTGGCGGTATCTTACCTTCTTGAGTACCTCACGGGTCTGTTTGCAGCATTGGGGTGTACTCTGAGTGATGCGAAAACCATAGCACAGTCTCTTTTGGAGGGCGAGCTTTTGGGGTTAGATGCCTATGGACTCGTGTATGCGGAGCGTTATTATGAATTGATTCGGAGTGGACGTGTGAACCTCAAACCGTCGATGCGTTTAGTTTATCAAACCCCTTCCACAGCTACTTTAGATGCTGATGCAGCCCTTGGTCCTTTGGCAGCAAAACGCGCCATGGAGTTGGCCATAGAGAAGGCCTCTATCGCGGGGACGGGTTGGGTGGCCGTCAGAGGGAGCAATCACTTCGGGGTAGCCTCCTATTACAGCATGTTAGGTGTAGAAAAGGATATGGTGGGAGTAGCGATGACCAATTCGGAACCTCTAGTGGCTCCGACCAATGGTACGACCCGGATGTTGGGCACCAATCCTATTTCAGTAGCGTTTCCGACGCAGAAGCATCCGCCGTTGGTTTTTGATTTTTCTACCGTACCATTTTCTCAAGGAAAGTTAGAGCGTATGCCCTCTCCCTTGCCCTCCAATCTGGTGCAGGATGTCATGGGTGCGCCTGCCCACGATGTGGGGACGCTACAACGCGGAGGAGCGATGCTACCTTTAGGGGGCGATGCCGATCACGGAGGTCACAAAGGTTTTTGTATTGGCGCATTGGTTGACATTTTTAGTGCTCTTTTCAGTGGGGCAAATTTTGGTCCTTTTGTACCACCACCTTTTGCTTATCTCCCGATTTTGATGCGTCCTGTAGGACAAGGCGTGGGACATTTTTTCGGAGCATTACGAATCGACGCCTTTCGCCCCGCATCAGAGTTTCGTGCGAGTGTTGACTTGTGGATAGATACTTTTCGCAATGCTCCTGGTCGCGAGGGGACTCCGGGGGTACGTATCCCAGGGGCTGCAGAGCAGTTGTTGCGTACACAGCGCCTCAAGCAGGGGATCCCAGTCAGTCTAGAGACGATCCGTTCTTTGAACAAAATCGCACGTGCTGTAGGATATCCGCTCTTGTCATAGAGAAAGATCGTGGTGGAATATTTGTTATTTGAAAAATGTTTACTTACCTTTGTTATGGTGGATAGCTTTTTTAAGCAAACGACAATCTTTTTGTACTTTGTTTGTAAGTAGAATTAGTCACCTCACTCAACACTGAGCGTTTGAAACATAAGACCTAGACATGGCAAAAGAATTAACACAAGAGACCATCAACCTCCTTTTGGGGGATGCAGTCTATGCCGTCCTGTGTGCCTCGCGTGAGGTGGAGAAAATCTACCAGTCTAGCGACTTTGGCGTGAATTTGAAATCAAATTCTACCCCTCTGACGAAGGCGGATCTGATTTCAGACGACGAGATTCGAGCTCGCCTCATGCACACCTATATTCCGCTCCTTAGCGAGGAGGGACGTACTATCCTTTATGAGGAGCGCGTGAATTGGTCGCTTTTTTGGCTTGTAGACCCAGTTGATGGTACGAAGGAGTTTATCAAGAAAAATGGAGAGTTCACGGTCAACGTCGCATTGATAGAAAACGGGAAACCCATCATCGGGGTTATTAGTGTGCCAGCTATAAAGAAGCTGTACTTTGCAGCAGAGGGTGTCGGGTCTTATCGTATGGATTTGCAAGACTCGGATGCTTCGCTTTCGCGAGAGGAGTGTTCCGTAGAACAACTAGTGAATGCAAGGGAGATTACGGGGACGGTAAAGCGTTTGCCGATAGAAGAGCTTCGCCCCGCGAGATTCTCGATAGTGTATAGTCGTTCTCACTTATCTCCGGAGATGGACGGCTATCTTCAGGAAGTGCGAAAAGCACACCCTGACATGGAAGAGCCCAAACCGTACGGTTCTTCGTTAAAGTTTTGTCTAGTTGCAGAAGGATCTGCCGATCTTTATCCGCGTATTACCCCCACCTCTGAGTGGGATACGGCTGCGGGACAGGCTATCTGTGTATATGCAGATGCGGAAGTGATAGATAAAGAGAAAGGGATTCCGCTGACCTACAATACTGAGAGCATGGAGAATCCGGCTTTTCTAGCACGTCGAAAAAGGAACTAGTCCCCCCCACATACTGACCTTCTAATCCCTGAGTAGTCTTAACCCATAATACTGAGAAAAAATGAGCGAAGTGAAATCGACAAAGACTCGAGCCTTATTTGCCTCCAAGCTCGGGATGATTGCGGCGGCTGCAGGATCGGCAGTGGGTCTTGGGAATATATGGCGATTCCCAAGTCAAACTGCTAGTGATGGTGGAGCACTTTTCCTTTTGGTCTATCTCGCCTGTATCTTGCTTTTTGGTCTACCGCTTATGATTGCTGAGTTTATCATCGGGCGTGCTGCTTCGGCTAATGCCTCGGGTGCGTTTGCTAAACTAGCTCCGAAGAAAGAGGGATGGCATTTTCTCGGTGGGCTAGGAGTATTGGCGTCGTTTCTCATACTAGGATTCTATTTCGTAGTTGGCGGGTGGACACTGGAGTATATCATTGATTCTGCTACAGGGACACTCATGAGTGTAGAAGGTGGAGAACATGGCTTTGTCACCTACTTTACCGAGTTTACCCAAAACACTTGGCGCCAATGGGGGATGGCTGCAATCTTCGTTGTCCTGACGGCTTTCTTTGTCATCTCTGGTGTGAAAAAGGGGATAGAGACCTCTGCTAAATTTATGATGCCGCTCCTCTTTGTACTGATGATCGTCTTGGCTATTCGTTCCTTGACGCTTAACGGCGCATTGGCTGGAGTGGAATTTTTGTTCAAACCCAACCTCGATACGCTGCAACCGACCATCTTCCTAGATGCCATTGGACAGGCCTTTTTCTCCCTTTCGTTAGGGATGGGGATTATGATTACCTACGGCTCTTACTTCCAGAAACATTCCAACCTTACCAAGACTGCTACCCAAGTAGCCTTCTTGGATACATTGGTGGCTATTTTGGCGGGGCTTATTATCTTTCCATCCGCTTTTGCACTCTCCTCGTTACCCACAGAGCAGATTCAGGCAGTGTTACAAAAAGGTGGTGCAGGACTTGTATTTATGACCATCCCAGAGCTCTTCAAGGCGCTTCCTTTCTCATCGCTCTGGTCGGTCTTCTTCTTTATCTTCCTTGCTATTGCGGCGCTCACCTCGATGATCTCGCTTATGGAAGTAGTGACAGTATTCTTGCACGAGGAGTTTAAGATCTCACGTACAGTGGCTACAATCATTGTGACTATCTTACTCCTTGGTCTGTCTTGGGGGTGTGCTTATTCGGGTGTCTTTTTTGATAAGTTGGACTTTATCACTGCCAAGATATTCCTTCCCTTGGGTGGGCTTTTTGTTTCGCTATTTGTCGGGTGGCGTCTCAAGAAAGCCTTGGTGTACAAGGAGCTTTCCAATGATGGGTCGATCAAGATCAGTACGACCGTCCTGAATGTGTATCGTTTTATTCTCCAGTTTATTGCTCCAGTGGCGATTATCGTAATTTTCATCTACGGATTGTTGTAGAGTTTCTCTCGCGTGTGAGATACACAGAAGTTTGAAAGTGTTTTCTGTTAGGGGTGTAGCCTATATGCTATACCCCTAGTTTTTTTGAAAAAGGGATACGAAATGCGCTGAGACATTTATATCTAGGCGAGTAGCCCTGTTTGCTATTGGCGCAGCCCTTAGTGACCAGCCTGAGGATTTTTTTTGTAACTTTCGCAAGAATAAACGAGAAGAGAATGGATGCAAAACGTGTAATGCCCGTGGGGGAGCAGAGCTTTGAAGACCTTCGGAAAAGGAACTTTTTGTATGTGGATAAAACGGAGTATATCTACCAGTTGCTCAAAGGTAAAGTCTACTTTCTCAGTCGTCCGCGACGCTTTGGTAAGAGCTTATTTCTCTCTACTCTCGAAGCCTATTTCCTAGGAAAGAAAGAGCTCTTTGAGGGACTCTATCTAGAACATGCCGAACCCGAGCTGGCGGCAGAGGAGGGGCGTCAGGCGTGGCAGAAGTATCCTGTCCTGTATTTAACCTTGAACGAAGAACGTTACACCAGCGAATTTGAGCTTAATAATACACTGAATGTCGCATTGACCGAGTGGGAAAAATGCTATGGGGTAGAGCCTGCGGAACAGACCTATCCGAGTCGTTTCCGAGGGGTCATACAGCGTGCGTGTAAAAAAACAGGGCAACAGGTGGTCGTCCTGATTGATGAGTACGACAAGCCACTCCTTGACACCCTCCACGCTCCCGCACTTCATCAGAGTTACAAGGAGATGCTACATGCCTTCTATTCGGTACTAAAGGGAAGTAGCAAATACCTCCGCTTTGTCTTCCTAACGGGCGTAACGCGCTTTAGTAAGGTGGGGATCTTTAGCGGATTGAACCATCTGAAAGACCTCTCGATGTTGCCTAATTACTCAGGGATTTGTGGTATTACAGAAAAGGAGTTATTAGAGAATTTCGTCCCTGAGATAGCATCATTCGCTACTCAGTATAAACTCTCTCGTGCGGAAGCGTTGGCACTTCTCAAAAAACGCTACGATGGTTATCTATTTGCAGAGCGAGGCGAGAGTGTCTATAACCCGTTCAGTCTCCTTAGCGTTTTTTCTGAGGACTATATTAGCGATTACTGGTACGCCACGGGCACACCCACCTTCCTTGTGGAGAAGCTCAAACGCGAACGGCACTACTTTCCTAGCTTTGAGAAGGGAGTCCCCGTCCCGCGCTTTGTCTTAGAGAACTATAGCACCGATTCGCAGGATGTGGTTCCTATACTCTTTCAAGCAGGGTATCTGACGATCAAAGATTACCGCCCCGCGAGCGAGACCTATCTCCTCGGTTTTCCGAACGAGGAGGTAAAGTATAGTTTCCTCGGCAACCTACAGCCTATCCTCGCGCCACTCAAATACTCCGAGACGGGGGCGGCAGTATGGGAGTTCCAAGAGGCTATAGAGACAGGCGACGTAGCGCAGATAATGACTAAGATAGAGGCGCTCTTGGCGGGAGTCCCTTATGACAATATCAACGACGTAGAGTACCGCGAACGCGATGCGCAGGTCGCCCTCTATCTCATCTTTACCCTGTTAGGGAAGTTCGTCCACACGGAGGTGCACAACAATAAGGGGCGGGCAGATATTATCGTTCACACCGACGAGGTGATCTACATCTTTGAGTTAAAGCTCTGGAGTGCAGGGACGCCCGAGGATGCCATCGAGCAAATCATCGCCCAGGGTTACGCTACCCCTTACCAAGCGTCACACAAGAAGGTCCTTCTCATCGGCGCCTCCTTTGATGAGGAGAAGCGCAACCTAGGTTCGTGGGTCCTCGCGGTCCTCGCGCCAGACGGTCGGTCCTCGCGCCGGACGGGCGGGATTGAAGGCGATCCGATTTTAGGCGATCCTTTAGACTAGATGGAAGGCGATCCTTATAGGGCGGGATTGACGGATAGGCGGAAGGGGGCTCTTCGATACGATACTCTCCTAACAAAAAAGGTTAGCGACCCTAGATCGCTAACCCCTATTACCTCAACGGATCGCAAAGCGCGATCCACCTAGCACAAACTCACTTTCCTATTTTCGTTTCTCGTAAGTGATTTCCAAGATCTTAGCCTGCTCCTTCTTCAGGTAGAACTTCTTACCCCCCACCGTCTCGCCAGCCGCATAGAGTACATACTTCTTGGTCTCGCCAGCCTTACCCCAGTTGAGTTTCTTACCTTTTCCCGTTCCTCCCGCATTGTCGTGCTCTTCGCCCACGGTCAGTGCACCCTCTATTTCAACCTCAGATTGGTTTTTATCGGAAATTTCAGCAAGGACAGCAAAACACTTCTCAGGGGTCGCCGCAGCCTGCCATTCCGCCTCCCCTTTCTCTACCACACTCGTGGGTAACAACATGATGCGCACCTGCTTTACAGGATCCTTTTCCGAGTGCGCTTCCAATTCACAAGAGATAATCTCCGTGGCATAGTAATGGGTGGTCTGTGGCAGACGCTCGATATGAAAATGCGCATCAGCATCTGGTTCATGTTCCATGGGCTCTACGAGTGTAATCTCACGTGTGATATGACTCTGATTCCCAGCCACGTCAGCACAATAGACTACAATGTGATACTTTCCCGGAGTAACCTTCTTACCACTCGGGTTCTTTATCATAATTTCGTGATGATGGATGTGAGCATTCATAAGAGGGTCAAGCTTCCACTCCTTATCGAAACTAAATGGCTCGGACTTTTCATCACCATGACGGGTTGCCGTAGTCTCCTGATCTGGACCTACTGCGGAGTGCGAATGTCCATCAAACGCATCGTGGATATTCACCTTATAAGAGGCCAACTTTCCCCCCCAATCCACAAAGTCTGCTTCGAAGTGCATCCCCTTCCCAATCTGCACCTTAGCATCCTTTTCAGGACCGTGAAGGACAATATCTGGCTTTTTCGTGTCCTTTTCTTTGTCCTTACCACAACTTGTAAAAAGGGCTATACTAGCCACTGCCAAGAGGGAAAGACCCATACTAACCAATCTCATCCTAATTTACTGTATTTATGATGAATAACGTTACTACTTCGTTCAATTCCTATTGTTGTACCTCTCCTTGATCGATGGGTTGTCCTTTTGCCCGACAAACAGGACAAATTCCATGAACTGTAAATTCCTCCTCCTCACCTACCGCACCACGGGGGAGGATATAACTCACAGGCTCAATACTGTTCAGACACCACACCCGCCCACACTCTTTGCAATGGAAATGACCGTGTGGCGTCTTATGTGTAAGCTCTGCCGAGAGGGCATACTTTACCGTCGAGGGATCGATCACTATGCGATGAATGATCTCCTTTTGTTCTAAAACACGAAGGGTACGGTAAAAGGTGGTACGATCAAACTCACCTGCCAAACGGGTTGAGAGCTCCTTTTCAGAAAGCGCATCAGCTTGTTCAGCAAGACAACGCAAGACAGCCACCCGACACGGTGTGCGTCGCAAATCACAAGTATCCCAAACAGTTTCAGACATATGTATCAAAGATTTGAATATTCACCTCCATTGCAACAAAAAGGGAATCTCCCCCCCACACACACTCTCTCAAAATGTACAGGCGAGCTCGATATTCCACGACCGCCCTGGCTCTGGTAAACCAAGTGCACGGTAATAACTCAAGTGATTGAAATAACGCGTATCAGCAACATTACGACACCCACCACGGAGCGTCCACTCACCCATAGAGGAGCGCAGTCGGTAGGTAAACATCGCATCAAAGCGCAAAGAACTCGGTGTTTCAAGCTCGTTACGAGCTATCCGCTCCTGTGCAGCCGCACAATGCGTCTCCCCCTCAAGGATTATTTTCCCCCAACTGGGCGCAACAAACGGCAACGTCCAACTAAGGACACCACGCGCTGTGAATGGAGGTGTAAAAGGCAACGGATAACCGTCCGTAAGATTGTCAAGAATAACCCAGGAAGCATTGCCACTGAAAGAGAGAGACTGAAGAAGATGACCATGCACCTCGACCTCCCCTCCGTAGGAAAGGACACGCGCCTGTGTAAACTGATAGATAAGCCCTGCATCAGGGAGCGGAGACCAACGAGACGTAGGTTCAAGGTAAATATAGTTGGTGTAATACGCCGCGAAAGGATTGACCCCAAAATGCCACTTTCCAAAAGTAAGGGTATACTCAAGGTCGGCTTGGTATCCAGTCTCAGAATCCAGTTGCACATCCCCACGCTCATACCGAAAAGAACCATGGTGTACCCCGTTAGCAGCAAGCTCGTGCACACTCGGAAGACGAAAACTACGTCCCAAGGAGACCTTTATAGCATTGTGTTCTTCCAGTTGCCAGCTCGCCCCAAGCGCACCACTCGCATTCCAAAAATTACGACGAAGCGCAGGACTCAAATGCGCATAACCCGCCACCTCAGTAGGCGTAAGCGTTTGCCGGGAAGCAAGATAATCGGAAAGCGTAAAATCGTAGTAATCATACACACGAATCTGTCCCCAATCGGCACGTCCCCCCAGCTCAAGGCGTAGACGATCGGAGAGTGGACAAGAAAGCGTGAGAAAACTCCCAAGTGTATAACGATGATAACGCGGCAAAAGAAAGGCATAACCCGAAAAGGAGTGATCCTGTGCCTGTGCATCCATCCCCACCTCAAGACTTTTACCTCTGGCCAGCTTCCATACAAGCCGATCTACGAGCGAAACAGTCTGCAGACGAAAAGAGAGCTCAAGGTCGGCATCCTTCTCTGGACGCATTTGATTAGGATAATGGGTATGGAATGAGGAGAACTCATCGCGAACATTGTACTGATAACCAAGGTCTAGGTAGTTTGTCCACATACGCCCCTGAGGATTAGAACGGTAGTTGAGTAAGACCTTGGTGTGACGCGCCGTAGCATACGGGTAGTCTATGTTGCGAGAATCCCCATCTGGCAAAACTCGCGCAGGAGACGGTATACCATGCGAACCTGGGAAAAAGCCCATTTTCTGTGCCACGTGACTCGCGGTCAGAGCAAAAAGACCTAGCTGCGATTCCCAACCAAGAGTCAACGAAGCATCTCGTTCATACCCCGCCGTATTTTTGAGTTTACGACCGTAAATCGGCAACTTCTGCGTAAGGTAGACCAAAGTATCCTGCGGCACGGAATAATCGCCATATTGGGTTGCTGTGAGCGTAAAATCGGTAAAGAAATGACTACCCGAATACGATGCCCTCGCAGATGCCCCAAAAAGCTGGGCATTGGAGGCAAACCAGGTAACCCCCTTCGCGTGCCATCCGTCTAACGGACGAGGGATATCGGCATTCACCACAATAGCGCCTCCCATAGCATCCCCACCAAAACGCAGACTGGTCGCCCCCTTGTAGACCCCCACGTGTTCGGCAGCCATCTGGTCGAGTTCGAGACCATGGTCTGCCCCCCACTGCTGTCCCTCCTGCTTGATACCTCGATCCAGGACCACAATCCGGTTAAATCCCATTCCACGGATCATAGGCTTACTCGCACCATTACCTATACTCATGGCATGAACCCCCGCCACCTGCTCTAGGGTTTGTGACAAGGTAGACTGACGTCGTTGTGAAATAAGCTCTGCTCCCACAACCCGTAACGTCTGCATCGACGCCTTTTGCTTAGAAGCTGCATAGTTCGCCGTGATACGCACCGATTCTATATCAACGGAAGAAGAACGAAGCGCGATATGTAAATCGCAGTTAGGGTAAAAAGCAAGCGCTACCCCAGAACGCTCATAACCCAGACTCTCCACAATCAGAGAATCTGCAAGCTCGCCCTTATAAGAAAAGAGAAAATGCCCCACCGAGTCCGTATAGGCGCCATAACTCGTACCTCGCAAATACACCAAGGCACCAGCAACCCCTCCGGGCTCAGATTGGGAAACGACACGCCCTTCAAGCCACGTTTGCGCAACAAGGTTCGTCGCCAACAATATGAATGAGAGAAACACCCCCACAAAACGCCCAATAGTCATGCCCAATGTATAGTTCTCGGTTCTGCAACACGCTACAATAACGCAACACTGTTGCAACTATTGCTTAGAACTAAAGTTACACGAGCAACGAATGGGTGAGAATGTAAAAAGAATTGACTGGAGCTTCTTATTCTTCCACCGAATCTTCCTCCTCAAACTCGTCAAATTCGGCAAAGGTATCGAGGAAATCCTCCAAATCGCGACGCTCCTTCTTCGTAGGACGCCCCGTGCCACGATCCCGCACAAGGGGGCTAGAGAGTCGAAGCGTACGCAGCGCCTCTAGGGTCTCTAAGGGCGTCTCATTGGTCAGGTATTCGGTGACAAGAGGTGGACTAAGGCGTCCCTTAGGAAAAGCGAGGACGAGGTAGGTAAAATCGAACGGGGGATGCCGCACAGTGAAGCGATCTCCTACCTTGAGTTCAAAAGAGGGTTTGATAGGTAGCCCACCCATCCTTACACGCCCCAGACGCAGCGCGTCCTGCGCAATAGCACGCGTCTTAAATAAACGCACACACCACAGATACTTATCAATCCTCATTCCTTAGGGGCATTAAGGGGTTGCGTACCCTCCTTCTTCTCAGTATTCACCAGATTCATTGCGCGTTGAAATCCCATCCCAAGTGCCATCTCTATCGCATCGCAGGCACGAGCAAGAGTCTCATCAAGGAGCGAACGCTCCTCTGCAGCAAATGGCTCTAATACGAAATCGACCTGATGCCCCCGTGCAAACTGATGACCTATCCCAAGACGAAGGCGTGCATACTTCTGAGTAGCAACTTGAGCAGCAATATCCTTAAGTCCATTATGTCCACCATCACTCCCCTGCAAACGCAAACGAAGCGACCCCAACGGAAGTGCCAAATCATCCACCACGACCAAAAGCTGCTCCACCGGGATCTTCTCATGAGCAAGCCAATAGGCCACTGCACGCCCACTATTGTTCATATACGTGGACGGTTTGAGTAAGAGAAGCTGCTTGCCACGAAAAGTGGACTCAGCAACCGCACCTAGCCGATCCACATGAAAAGAAACGCCACGTCGAGCAGCAAGAGTATCGACCGTCATAAAGCCCGCATTGTGGCGTGTAGCATTATATTCTTCGCCTGGATTGCCCAGTCCCACGATCAGGAATTTCATCGCAATAGATTAGATAAATGTTTTCCGCAAAGTCTCATCAGCACATGCCCCCCTACTTTCAAATAACGTTACTCGTGACCAAAACGCATAAAAATAGGGTTTGAGTCGAAGCCCAAACCCCATTGTAAAAGAGACGAGAAACGAGGGGAATGACTCTATTCCTCCCCTTCTTCTGTTTCCTGCTGTACCTTTGCACCACGCTGTGCGCGGATAGAAACCACCACCTGCGTAAGCGCATCCACGATCTGCAGCTTATCGAAACTGAGTTCCGAAACCATCATCGCTGCCCCAAGACGCAAGTCTGAGACATCAACAGGCAAGTAGTCTGGCATGTCAGCAGCCAACGCCTTAACACGCAGTGTACGAATACCTGGCACCTGCTTACCACCGGCTTTCACCCCACGTGCGTGCCCCTGAAGCACGATCGGCAACGACATCGTAATAGGTTCATCGTCCGTATAACGGTAAAAATCAATATGAATGGGACGGTCGGATACTGGATGATACTGCACCTCCTTAAGAATCACACGCTCCACCTTACCATTCACAGTAAGCTCGACAAGATGTACATAAGGGGTAATAAGAAGCGCGCGCAAGTCCCGTTCCTCGAGAGAACACATGATGTTCTCGCCATGTCCGTACACCATGGCTGGTACACGCCCTGAAAGACGCATACGGCGCGCTTCGCGACGACCAGTCACACTCTTCGTTTCAGCGTTCAGTTGTAATACACGCATTGTAAAAAACTCCGTTGCACTACTCAAGGTCACGTTCCCCAGTGATTTCCTTACTCTTGTGACCTCCCATCATGCCTTCTTCTTTGGGGGAACTGCGCAGCAAAGATAAAGAGTTTCTAGAAATACTGTCCAGAAAAAGAATACTGTCCTCAAGAAGTGTATCGGCTTACGGGCTTCTCTTGTAGGAGATTGGGTGCTTGTAAAAGCTTTATACATTCCTAAATATCTATGCTACTCACGGGGTGGGATAGGGGTAGAGCGGGTGTAGAGTCTTTGTTTCCTCGGTGTACAGTCGGTGTACCCCCTGCAAATTCGGTAGAAAAACAGCCGCATATATAGCATATTCTATTATTTCACATATCGTATTATTTAGCTAGTCGTATAAAATATAGTTTTAGGATTTCCTAAATACAATAACATGTACTAACCTATTAAGGGCAAGGAAATAAGCCTAAGAAATAGGCATAAGAGACAAGCAAAAGAGAGAAGCAAAATGCTTACCCACTTTTTAGCACAATCTTCCCCCGCCCCCACACACTCTCACCATGCACCCCTTGTCTACGTCGTCCATGGAGCATTATGCTCCTCAGTCTCTGGCGGAAGCCATCCTTCGTAACGACGTGCCACTTCGCATAAAAGATAGTCTACCTGCGCAGGATCACGCTCCGTAAGGAGCGAAAGACGAAGTGACTTGAAATCTGGCAACCCCTTAAAATAACACCCGAGGTGACGACGGAGCTCAAAGATCCCGCGCACCTCTCCCTTCACACGTACCGAAAGAGCTAGGTGTTCTCGCGCAATAGCAACGCGTTCCTCAATCGACGGGTTGGGGAGACGCTCCCCCGTAGCAATATAATGTTTCGCATCACGAAAGAGCCAAGGACGACCATAGGTAGCACGCCCAATCATGACACCATCTACACCATACGTTCTAAACGCATTAGAAGCCGCTTCAACAGTAGAGACGTCCCCATTACCTATAATGGGGATATACAGCCGAGAATTAGCCTTTACGCGCGCAATAGCCGCCCAATCTGCCTGTCCCGAGAACATCTGTGCTCGCGTGCGACCATGAATCGTCAGAGCGGCAATCCCCAAATCCTGAAGCGCTTCTGCAAGAGTGTCTATACAGATAGAATCTTCGTCCCAGCCAAGACGGGTCTTTACCGTCACAGGACAGGTTGCTACCCGCACGACCTCCTGCGTAATTTTGAGTAAAAGGGGAATATCGCGCAGCATACCAGCTCCCGCACCACGTCCAGCAATCTTCTTCACTGGACAACCGAAATTAAGGTCAATAAGGTCTGGATTCGCCGCACAAGCCATACGCGTAGCCTCAACCATTGCATCCAAATGCTGTCCATAAAGCTGTATTGCGGCAGGACGTTCCTCGTCCAAAAGCTCCAATTTAGCTATAGAAGAAGCGGCACCACGGATGAGTCCATCGGAATTCACAAACTCGGTATAGACCAAGTCCGCTCCAAATCGCTTACACAAAAGACGAAAAGACTGGTCGGTAACATCCTCCATCGGGGCAAGGAGCAAAGGGAACTCCCCCAAGTCGATAGCACCAATACGCATTGGTAGAAGTGATTAAAAAAGTACGGGGAGACGAAGCCCGTTCCGAGAAAAGGACTCAAGAGCTTGATCCGCAAGGATGGCGTCAGACTCAAGATACTGACTGAGTAACTTCCAAAAATCGTCGCTATGGTTGAGATAAGTAAGGTGCGTAAGCTCATGCAAAACCAAGTAACGAAGATGTACGTTGGGAAGAAGCATCGCAAAAAAAGAGAAGAGCAAGCGCCCGTCCGACGAGCAACTCCCCCACTTAAGCGAAGGCGCCGTAATCTTGACATCCTTAACAGCTAACCCAAAACGCTGCGCATAGCTCAACACATAGGGGATTAACAGCTCATTAGCCTCGATAAAGAGGATTTGCACCAAATACTCGTAAGCAAAACGCTGTACTCGATAAGAATCCAACGACATCGTCGTAGGGACAACTATCCGTACCCCATTGGCTGTCAATTGCGATTCTATAGAACGAACCGCCCCATCATGTACCAACGATATAGTATGATTTCGTGTGACATAGACCTCGGGAAAAGGATTCTCAACCGGATGATGGGGTAAATCTGCAATCTCGCGATAGAGGGGAAACTTCTCCAGAATAGCAAGAAGCTCTTCCTGAGCAAGCCCCTTCGGATAGGAAATAAGAGCTGGCAATACTCTCAGACGACGGAGCTGCACCTTTGTCGCTCGGGCACTAGCGTGCCAACGGAATTCAGGACAATTACTCGGAGGAAGGTCTTTTTCATAGAGGAGCTTCAACGTCATCTCTCCAATACCCAAGCTTGAGGATAACGTCCTCGAATATCATCTAATGCCCGAGCAGCCTCACGACGCGTCGTATACGAACCCACAACCACAGCATGCATCCCAGAGGCTTGGTCGAGAATTGTGGTTCGAAAACCTGCCTTCTGCAATCTAGCAGCATAAGTCGTCGCATTATCAGCATCACGGAAACTCCCCAAAACCAAATGGAATGCCCCCGCGCTCGTGGCAGGCATGAAACGCTCCCGCGCATCGACAGTTGTCGCCGTACCAGAAGACGAAGCCGTATGAGACAAAGCATTAGAACCTGTATTAGCGGCGCTACCTGTCGTCACATTCGACGAAGCTCCAGCAATAGCCCCCTGCGTAGCAACAGAGACACCAGCATTCCCCGTTCCTGTGGGTTGTGCTGTACTTCCCTCCTCCGTTGCTACACGACGCTGCCACTCCTTTTCCAACTCCCCGACTGCCCCCGCAGCCGAATTCGCTGGAATGGAAGCCGAAGGTGTAGCCACAACCACCTGTGCAGCCTCCTGTGGCTGAATATCAACGGAAGGTTGCCCACGAAGAAGAATTCCCTGATCCTCCAACAGTGCCACAAAACGCGGTGTTACCTGTTGCAACCAAAGCCAATCGATCAAAAGAAGTGAAACAACAACCATCAAAATAGCAGCCCACATAACTCCCATATAACTCCGCTGCTTCTGAGGGATCGATTGTGGAACAACCCAAGGAGTGTCTGAAGACTCCGTCGCGGCCACCGACCTCGGTGTACGAGTACTCTTCACTCCATTCATCACCATCTGGATATGAGAAGAAGACGACTCCGAAGACGTTACAGAAGCCTCCTCCTTCTCCGAAGGCAGTATTTGCGCTTCCTGTACAGTAGGAGCTACCTCTTCGTTGTCACCTTCATTAGCCACACTATCGCTATCACTGTCTACGACTGGCGGAGAAGATACCGTAGCAGTCTTGTACGACTCCAACGCATGCAAACAATCATCTACAGGATAGCCACTATCCTGCTGCTGAGGTTCTACAACCACAAAGGATTCTCCTCCCTGTGCTCCACCTTCCGCATCAAGAGTAATCTCTACAAGAGGAAGATGTTCGCTAGGTTCACTAATCTGAGTCACTCCCGCAATAGCTCCATCCAAAGAAAAGTCACCCTCCGTTTGCGTAGTAACCTCAATCGAAGAAGTGGTGTCAAGACTCTCTCTAGGAGCAAAACTCCCATCCGAGATGGTAAACTCTCCAACAGGAGCTGGAGCTGTAGCAAGTTCATCTATCAAGGGAATATCAAACGAAGCAGCATCCTCCTGCTGGGACTGTGTAATAGGTGACGATGCGATGGATAACGCCACAAAGGTGATCTGCCCACTTTCATCTTGATGAAGCTCCCCAAGATTGGGAATAAAACACACCCCCGTAGTTTCCAGCATTTGACGAATGGAACGGACAATATCCTGTACACTCTGCCGCGCCTGCGACACTGTCTGCGCATAATCAGACTCTAGGTACTGTTCCAACTTCCCATCATTATAGCGCAAGAAAGGACTAAAAGTCACATTGGCTGCATTATAGCCACCTTCGAAATCGCTCACAAGAAACGCTCCCAAGTCAGGCAATATCAGTCGTCCGTAACGACCCAAAAGAGCTACCAATACCGTAAAATCCATCCGAGAAAAGTCTATAGCTACTGCTCAAAGATAAGGCTTCTTTACAATAAAAAACCGTTGCCTTTGTAACGTCTTTGCTAGCAAAACGTTACACATCCCCCTTTTTTCTATGCAATAAATGCCTGTAACATATGGTGTTTTCCCAGTGCTCCAGGACGTCGCTTAACACGAAAACCCGCCTCACGCAACGCTTGCTTTACAACCCCACTCGCACTGTAAGTCACCAAAAAGCCCTTCGAAGACAGTATGTCTCTTATGGTAGCAAAAAGCCCTACACACCACTGTTCGGGTACTCGCGTAGGACTAAAAGCATCAAAAAAGACAATATCCACAGGCGAAGAAGGAGCGTAAGTGAGAAAATCACACAACACCTTCTGAAAGAGAAGCCATGGCGCAAGCGTGTGCAAAGTATCCCACGAAAGTCGGTGTGCCAGACACCAATAGTCATAAACTTCTTTTTCTACGGAAAAATGAAGGGGTGCTAACAAATCACACCCCACTGGATAGCGCTCCAGAGTAGTATACTCTATCGCATGCCCTGTCTTCCATGCCCACTCAACTGCCACAAGAAAGTTAACTCCCAACCCGAAACCATACTCTAATATACGAACGGGAGACTCTCCCCCCAACAACGCCAAACCATTGTCAACAAAGACATGACGCGACTCCGCCAAAGCGCCGTGAGTAGAATGGTAATGTTCTTGGAAACGTGGTGAATAGAGCGTTGGCGATCCATCCTCAGTCCACTCTAGCACGAGAGGCTCGGTCTGCGGCTCACTCACCATGACTAGACAAAATTGTCCTCAACACGCAGGTTGTCTATAATAAAATCTTGTCGGAAGGGGGTATTATTGCCCATAAAGAACTCAAGAAGTTCATTTACAGAATCCTCGCGTGAGAGGCGCACCTGATCAAGCCGAATCTCCTCTCCAAGGAATTCCCGAAACTCGTCCGGAGATATCTCCCCGAGCCCCTTAAAGCGGGTAATCTCTGGCTTATCCCCTATTTTCTTAACCGCAGCATCCCGCTCTGCTATACTATAACAATATTGGGTCACCTTCTTGTTACGCACGCGAAAGAGTGGCGTCTGAAAAATATAGAGATGTCCCTGCCGAATCAAGTCTGGAAAGAATTGTAAGAAAAAGGTCACCAACAACAGACGAATGTGCATCCCATCATCATCGGCATCTGTAGCAATAATCACCTTTTTATAACGAAGGTTATCAAGACTTTCCTCTATATCCAATGCCGCTTGCAAGAGATTAAACTCCTCGTTCTGATAGACAATCTTCTTGTCCAATCCGAACGTATTTTTGGGCTTACCTCGCAAGGAAAACACCGCCTGCACATTGGGGTCACGAGACTTGGTGATCGATCCGCTAGCAGAATCCCCCTCAGTAATAAAGATCATCGTATCCCCAGCACGTTCATGATTGGTGTTATAATGAATACGACAATCACGAAGCTTCGGATTGTTCAGTCCTGTCTTCTTAGCACGCTCCTTAGCAAGTTTACGAATCCCTGCCATTGACTTACGGTCATGCTCACTATCCTGTATCTTATGCAGGAGCACCTCTGCCACGAGAGGATTTTTATGCAGGAAGTTATCAAGCTCCTCCTTGACAAAATCGCCGATATACTGACGGATGGTCGGTCCTTCAGCCGTCATATCCTTACTCCCAAGCTTGGTCTTTGTCTGTGATTCGAAAACAGGATCCTGCACGCGAATACTCAACGCCCCAACAATGGACATCCGGATATCCTCTGCTTCAAAATCTTTGTGAAAGAAATCCTTAATCGTACGAACAAGCGCCTCACGAAAGGCTGAAAGATGCGTTCCCCCCTGCGACGTATGCTGCCCATTTACAAAAGTATAATAGTCCTCGCCATACGCATCACGATGCGTGAATGCAATTTCTATATCCTTACCCTTGAGATGCACTGGAGAATAAAGAGGATCACGCACCATATTCTCTGCAAGCAAGTCTAAAAGCCCTCCCTTAGAACGATAGCTCTCCCCATTAAAAAGGATTGTAAGCCCCGTATTAAGGTAAGTGTAGTTACGCAACATCGCCTGTACGATAGAGATGTCGTAATGGAAATTCTTAAAAAGCGTATCGTCTGGTTGGAAGGTTGTGTACGTTCCCGATTTTTCATCTGGTGCATCAAACTCCTCAAAGTTAAGTAGATTGCCGCACGAGAAAGTAGCACGCGCCCCACGCCCATCACGAAAACTTGCAATCACATAATGAGAAGACAAAGCATTCACCGCCTTAATCCCGACACCATTCAAACCAAGAGACTTGGTAAAAACTCCGGCCTCATACTTCGCCCCAGTATTCATCTTAGACGCGACATCCACAAGACTCCCTAATGGAATACCACGCCCATAATCTCGTACAGAAACAATCCCCGTCTCCAACTCTACCGCAACGTCAATACGTGTCCCATACCCCATCATATGTTCGTCAAGCGAGTTATCAAAGACCTCTTTCAACAAAACATAAACCCCGTCGTCTGGCTGCGTTCCATCACCTAATTTACCAATATACATTCCAGGGCGGTGACGAATATGTTCGTTCCACTCTAGGGTTTGGATCGTATCCTCGGTATAATTAACTTCCTTTACCTCAGGCATTCTTGGTGTAAAATTAGAATCTAAAACTGAGAGCGAAGCAAAGCATCAAGTGCACGAACATAATCTCGCTTCTTGAAGCGTGGTGCATAAATATACCCCTCTGTCGTCACCACTGAATCTCTACCTCGCGAAAGACGCGAGTAGCTCACAAAGCCCCCTCCCATCGGATGTCCCTCAACCTCCCAAAAACCACGAACTTCATAGACAGTATCATCATGAAAAACACGTTGCTGAATAAAGGGAGGCACAATATCCACCGTTTTCATATAGGTATCTACATTAGGACCTGGTATGTAACGGCGCGTCATGGAATCTCGGTGAGAGACCAACGTATCAAGTGCCCACCACTCCCCATTCCGTTTATATTTATATACCAATATTCCCTGACTAATGTCTTTAGTTTCGATAGAATACCAACGGAAATCTGGAGCAAGGCGACGCAACTGATAACCACGAGGAAAGATAAGCGATACCCCAAAATGTGCTCGAACAGAATCCCCCAACATCTTCTCCTCCAAGGCTAAGTTCGCAGCCTGCAAACGCCCCCGTTCAAAATCCTCAAAGAGATTATAAAACAGATCGCGGTGTGCACCTAGATACGTAGCAATAGAACGTTGATCCTGCCCACTCAAATAAACCAATCGTTGCCCTGTAGCCCAGCGATCCGCTCCCATCCGCATAGTCACACGCGTAGAGTCGGCATGGAACTTTATAAAGAGGATGTTTCGAAACGGCTGCAAAATATGACTGAACATATTCTCCGTAACAAACATTGTGGAAAAACTCGGTTCTGACTGTGGAATATAAGGATATTCCATCTTCAGAATGGCTTCTATAGAATCTCGCAAGGGCGTCTTTGAAATATCAATAGAAGAGACAACCAGAACTTCACCTGGCTTACCCGTGATTTTAGAAATCGCCCCCTGCTGCGAATCAGTACAGGAAAAAAAGCATAGCAGACAAGACAAAAGAAATAGACCGACACAGTACCGTTTCATTTTCTTTTCTTCTTTTGAGGAGAAAACTTGATGGTTACAGGCTCATATGCCCCATGCCGCAACTCTCGAACCAAAAGATACACACCGTAAAGTAGGAAAGGAATACTCAAAATCTGCCCCATATTGAGCAACATACCCACCTCATAAGCACTCTGTGGATTCTTGATAAATTCAACTAAGAAACGCACCGAGAACATCGTAATCAGAAAAATAGAGAATAGTAACCCTCGATAATTACGGATAACTGGGCGACGATAGTACAACCCAAACAAAACAAGAAAGACAAGGAAATACCCAGTAGCTTCATAAATCTGCGTAGGATGGTGTGGAAGCGTTTCTCCAAATCTTGTAAAAATAAATCCCCACGGCACGTTAGTCTCTACCCCATAAATCTCACTATTCATAAGGTTTCCTAAACGAATCATTGTGGCAATAAATGCAATCGGTATTGCTATCCGATCCATGATCCACAAAAAAGGAATTCTCAATTTACGCGAAAGCAATGCAAGTGCCAGCAATACCCCCACGCCGCCTCCATGACTGGCAAGCCCTCCTTCCCAAAAAGCAAAAAACTCAAGCGGATGAGAGAAATAATACGAGAAGTCATAAATCAGACAATGCCCCAAACGCGCTCCAATAATAACCCCTACCGTAGCATATAATGCTATCTTATCTGCTACAACGGACGGATATTGCTCCGTCTTAGAAAAGAACTGCAAAAGCAGATATCCCAAAATAAGCCCTAACGACCAGAAGACTCCATAAAAACGAAGAATAAACGTATCGCTTATATGCAAGAACTCTGGCGATACGTCCCAAGTCACAAAAGCCAGTTCCATCCAGCTACAATTTTATTGAGGTGAATACTCTCACCCGCAAAAGACAAAAATAAAAAAAACGTCCAACAGGGCAAGCAACAAAGAGAAATCAATCCAACGACTGTCCAGACTGGACGGCTTTTTGTGCCATATCCGCCAATGCCATCGGATCTAACTCAAGAAAAAAATAGTGGAGTGGATCAACAGGAACTTCATTAAGATGTACCTCATAATGAAGATGAGGTGCCATGCTCATACCAGAATTCCCCACTGTACCGATAATTGCCCCTAAAGAAACTTTTTGCCCCACTTGGACATGCATTTCATCCAAATGAGCATAAAGAGTCCTATACCCCTTGGCGTGCTCTACGATCACCGTATTTCCATGCCCACGCTTAGAACTCACCACATTCGTCACGACACCATCTGCCGTAACATGCACATGCGTACCGATAGACGCTGTAAAGTCTAACCCCCGATGCATCTTCAGCACCTTATAAAAAGGATGCATCCGCATACCAAACGGCGCAGCAACACGCGTATAATGCGACGGATTGACTGGTAAGACTGCAGGAATCCCCGACACCTGCGCTTCATTTTGTTGCGCTAGAAGGATTACAGTATCAAATGTCTGAGAAACGTCAGTTACATCTTGTTTTACAACAGAAAGCAACCCCTCAGTACTATGCACCAAAGAATCTGGACCTTTTAATTCCACTTGACGATAAAGAAAAGTAACCATCCGTTGAGACTCCTGTTCATCAAAGTGGGGAGGATCAGACTCAAAGATAGTACGATAGATATTATCGTCTCTTTGACGGATATCCTCCAAGACTGCCGCAACCTGCTGATAGCGTTCCGTAAACTTGGCTAAGATTTCCTCTCGCTCTCTATTCTCTTTCGCCAATTGCCGCTCTCGCGGCGTATCGAAAAATATAGAGAAGATAATATAACTCAATATAGCAAGAGATATACTCGCCAAAAAGTAGCGCAAGATCAGAATTAGGTAATGCTTCACCCCACGCTTGACCGTAGTATAGGAAAGCGATTCCAGATTGAACTGATACTTCTGCTTAGCCACAAGCAAAGAAATTTAAGCGAGACCTGAAAAGACAGAAATGAGAAAACAAGAGTGTGCAGTACAAAAAGTGACGACTAATCCAAATCCTTCACTTCTGCATGTGCGAGCATTTCTTCATACTCGTTCTCATTCATATCATTAAAGTAAAGAAGCGGATTTACAGGCTGGTTCTTAACCAAGACCTCATAGTGAAGATGCGTTCCCGTACTACGTCCCGTAGACCCCATCGCCCCAATCACATGCCCACGCTTAACTCGCTCCCCTTCTGTAACAAAGAGTTTACTCATATGAGCATAACGTGTCTTGTATCCGAACCCGTGATCAATAATCACCTGATTCCCATAGCCCGTACTCGAATAAGTAGCAACAACAACAACACCATCCCCAGAACTATGAATAGGCGTTCCTTGAGCCCCAGTAAAATCCACCCCAGAGTGAAATTTACCACTCCGTGTAAAAGGATCACTCCGATACCCAAACGTAGAACTCATCCGCGTCAACTGACGAACAGAAACTGGTTGTATAGCTGGAATACAATGCATCAAGCGATCTTTCTCATGTGCCAACTTAGTAACCTCGTCAAACGAACGCGACTGAATATAAGCACGCCACGTAAGCACATCCAAACTGAGCGCTAACTCGCGCAGATTTGTTCCATCTTGCAACGCCTCCAGAGCAGCGTACTGATAAGTCCCCCCAGTACCACCTGCTCGCACCGAAAAAGGAATACTATCTGCCTCAAAAATAGTCCGATAGAGGAGGTTATCTCGCTTCTCAATCCTTGAAAGTTGCACCATGGCATCGTTTACCTGCGATTGTAAGATACCAATCTGAGCATCTAGCTCATTCCCAGTACGTATAAGTACCTGTGTACGAGGGGTGTCAAAAAATATTGTATAAAAGAACATTGAGCCGACACCGACAAAAGTACACAATGCAAAGAAGCCTATCGTTTTCTTCAGACGCGTAGCGATAGTCACAGCCCGCTGCTCAAACTGCAACGTCTCTGGATTAAAATGAAAGCGTTTTGCCATAAATCTTCACTCCAATGGATAAGAGGAAACTCCATCCTTAACACACCTTCCCCCACTTTCCAGCAGATCCGTTTTCCTATACCTGCGACAAAGGTATAGAAAATATTTTTCTTTCTAGAAAAACGTAAACAAGTTTGTAAGAAACTAGGAGCGTACTCTTTGCATTGAAAGGAGGAATTCTTCATTGTCTTTAGTTCCCTCCATCTTGCTCCGAATATACTGCATCGCCTCGGTAGAAGGCATTTCACCTAAGAGATTGCGCAAGATCCAGACTCTTCCAAGAGTCAATTTATCTAAAAGAAGATCGTCACGTCGCGTACTCGAAGCAGTGATATCCACAGCAGGGAAAATTCTCTTATTTGCAAGCTTACGGTCAAGCTGCAACTCCATATTCCCTGTTCCTTTAAACTCTTCGAAAATGACATCGTCCATCTTACTCCCCGTTTCAGTGAGCGCAGTGGCAAGAATGGTAAGCGATCCCCCCCCCTCGATATTACGCGCAGCACCAAAAAAGCGTTTCGGCTTTTGCAATGCATTGGCATCAACCCCTCCAGTGAGCACCTTTCCCGAGGCAGGCGCCACGGTATTGTAAGCCCTCGCAAGGCGCGTTATTGAGTCTAACAAAATCACCACATCATGTCCACACTCCACCAAGCGCTTTGCTTTCTCTAAAACCATATTTGAAACGCGAACATGACGCTCTGCAGGCTCATCAAAAGTAGAACTAATCACCTCAGCCTTAACACTACGTTGCATATCGGTCACCTCCTCGGGACGTTCATCTATCAATAATACAAGAAGATAAACTTCTGGATGATTAGCGGCAATCGCATTAGCAATCTCTTTGAGCAACATAGTTTTTCCCGTCTTGGGTTGGGCAACAATCAATCCACGCTGTCCCTTACCAATCGGAGCAAAAAGATCTACAATTCTAAGTGTGTAATTATTCATATCATGCCCAAGAAGGGCAAACTTTTCGGTTGGGAAGAGTGGAGTCAAGAAATCAAACCCTGCACGTTCTCGCACATCATCTGGAAACAACCCATTAATAGTAAGTACTTTTCGGAGCATAAAGTACTTCTCATTCTCCTTTGGTGGGCGAATCAAACACTCCACCGTATCACCATTTCTCAAACCATTCTGCTTGACCTGTTGCATCGTCACCTGCACATCGTCTGGCGAAGGAAGATAATTAAAATCAGAGGAACGGAGGAATGCTTGCCCCTCATTTGTTATCTCAAGCACGCCCGTGGTTGTAACCTCTTCATCAAATATCAAAAGAGGATCTTCTTTCTTCTTTTCCTTTGCCTTCTTTTGATGATTACGCGCACGCCGTTCCTCAGATCCAGACTCATATTGACCTTTTTCTGGTACAGTAGACTCTACTTGCAAGTTAGTATCGCTTTTTTCGTCAACCAACGTAATAGTCGTTTCACCCGTCACAGATAACGCTTCTTCCGTGCTCGCTCCTCCCCCTACATCACTGCTCTGCGCCTCAGATTGTGCGGTATCTTGTTTAACACCTACACCCAAAACTGAGTCTTCGACACGCACTTCCTGTTTATTTTCCTTCTTACGTTGAAACTTTATCGGCGGGAGAGAACTCGCATTTTCATCGACTCTCTCTCCTAACTCTCTTTCCTCAGCGACTGCCGATGGAGCACTTTGAAGATTAGCATTCTCTTTTCGTATACGCGAGATCTCCGCTGGCTGCATTTCCGACTGCCGATCAAGCATCGCATAGATTAGATCCATCTTTTTATAGCTCTCTACCCGCTTAAGCCCCATAGACTTAGCCACGACGCGTAAATCGAGCAATAGCATATTCTGCAATTCAGTAATATCGTACATTACGAGATTTAGATTCTTGTGAGCTTGGAATACGATTTCTCAGACTCACCTAAGGAATACGGCACAAACAGAACTCCAAATACAAGCCCCCCAAAAAAGCCCTCATTTGGACAAAAGCACAAATAAGAAACAGCCGTTCCACAAAAAATGCCCACAAAAGTAAATAATATTCATTTAGACAAGAAGACCTAGAAAAAGAAATCCCAAGAGAAAAACTCCAGCGACTCTTTAACACACTACCTTCTGACCAAAAACTTACTACCCCAAAAGATATCTAGTGACGAACACGCCCACGCGATTTCCGTCCTCCCATCCCATGCGCAAGAAACCAATACCTTGACCCCGTCTCGCTCTTTGCAAGTTGCGTATAAAAAAAATACATCATGACTTTTAACCAAAAGAGCTTCGCATTCTCCTTATAACGCACCATTCTCTCGTAATCATACTTACGCTGACTAAAGCCAACAAAAAGGACTGTAAAGTAAGGAAATAACAACATAGCGATGGCAACACCCACACCTTTATAACCACACGCTCTTGCCAAACAAAGATGCCAATAATAAACCGATATCGGAAAAGCTATCGGAGCAAGTAAAATTTCGAGAAGCCACACCCACCCTAAACGCATACGTAAAGTGTAAGCAATCAGTAATATATTTATCCACGGTAAAAGAGACCACCATCCAGGCTTTCCAGCTTTAAGAAAAAACGCCCACAAGCCAGAGACATAAGTCAAGATCATCACAATCGTGGCGATAAGCTCAGGAAGCGTCAAACCCGCAAAATAAATAGTGTCAGACATCCTCAGGCATTTACATGTGTAGATTTTTTCTCAGCCTCTTCCTCAGGACTTGGCGGATACTCTATTCGAGAATGATAAAAATTTTTAAGCTTAGCAATAAACTCTTGCTTCACTATAGCAATATCTCGAAGCGTCATATTCGAATTATCGAACTGGAGTGCATTCTGTTGATGCGCAACAATCCCCTCAACGAGCTGGGTCAAAGACTCTGGAGTATAGACCTTCAGTGTACGCGAAGCAGCCTCTATACTATCTGCCATCATCAACAAGACCGTTTCTCGTGTAAAAGGACGAGGTCCTGGATAAGTAAACGCCTTTGCTACTGAGGCGGGGTCGACATCAGGATGAGTTGCGAGATACGTTCTGTAAAAATACTCCGTACGTGTGGTACCATGATGCGTACGGATAAAATCTTGTACTTGCACGGGCAACTTATACTTATGTGCTAACTCCAAACCATCCGTAACATGACAGATGATTTTCTTAGCACTCTCTAACTCCGTGAGATTTGCGTGAGGCGTCATCCCATCACTTTGATTTTCCACAAAATATTCGGGATGCTGAAGCTTCCCTACATCATGATAAAGTGCACCAGCACGCACCAACAAGGCATTTGCACCGATAGCTAAAGCGGCCGACTCAGCGAGGTTAGCCACCTGCATACAATGTTGAAATGTCCCAGGCGCTCGACTCGAAAGTTCTCGCAAGAGAGGTTGATTCGTATCACACAACTCAAGAAGCGTAACGCTACTCACAAAACCAAACGTCTGCTCGAGAGGATAGGAAAACTGATAACTAGCCAAGGTCAGAAGAGCATTCCCTGCAAAAAGCGCCAAAACCTTAACATTCGTCATAGAAAAGACCTCTTCTTGCAAGAAAGTAATCGCACTATAAAGACTCACATAGGTGAGTAAGACAAACAACACCCTATGAAAAAGATGTCCACGACGCGTAATGGTCTTGATACCAAAGACTGCCACGAGCCCTGCCACCCCATGTAACATTGTAAAAGAGTAACTCTCTGGAGCAAAAAAAGCCAACGTAACAACTACAAGAAGATGGGTGACCAAAGAGATCCTCGTATCAAAAAAGGTACGTACCAAGAAAGGTACAAGAATCAAAGGCACGAGATATAGAAAACTTGGAACAAAACGAATCACCAAGAACCCCACACTCAACATCCCCCAACAGAGCAACAAGAGAAAGAGCGATGCTCGTTCGCGTAGTAGCACTTCAGGATAATTCTCTTGTAAAAAAAGATATAACACCAAAAATGCCGCCAAAATCAGAAAGAAATATCCAAACTCCGAAGCCAAACGCTGAAAACCATGACGTTGTTGCCCATCAATCTCCTGACGCAAAGAGTCTATTTTCGAATAGATCTCATCAGTAATCAACTCACCTGTATTTACAATACGTTCCCCCATCTTTACAACACCTCGATACTTAGCAACTTCCGCAGTTGCCTCGTCTCGGACTTGTATAGTAAGAATGGAATCATAATAAAGGTTCGGCTCTAGAAAATTTGCAAACTTGAACTTTCTCCAAAACGCCGCTTCAGTCTCTGAGGTCTTAAACTTCGATATTGAGCGCGAGATATAGGCTGCCGCCGTATTGGGAGAATAGACATCGGAGAGTACCGTCTGATAAGCAATACGCTTTCTCAAAACGGAAAATTCAGACGAAGAAGTCGCTTGAAGTACCTCCTGCGTTTTAATTATCCCCACATTATAGAGATAATGTAATACAGATAGTAATCGTACCTCTAACGTATCGTGCGTTTCGCGGTGGAGCGAGTCATAAAAATTGACATTTCGTAACCGAAGTGCAACCAATGAATCTTGATAAAGCGCATAACTAGCATGCAAACGTCCGAGCAAATCTTGCGACACACGAGCAAAAACTGCAGTATCCTCTATAAAAAGAGGACGTACCTGCTGCTCAACAGCCTTTACCTCTTTTCGATAGTCTACCTGAGATTTGCGAATCGGAAAGTCATGCGGCGCAATCAAGGGAGGATAAGTCCAGACCTTCCCTCTCTGAAATTCATAAAAAAAGCGCTGCTGACGCGGTACTAAAAGAAATAACAATACACATGCACTCAGAAAATAGAGTGCAATGCGTATTTTCTTCCACGGGTACTTTCCCTTAGCACCTAGCATCGGCACAAAGGAATTTTATTTCAAAGTTTTGACTTCTTCCTCGTCAACCGTAGGATCATAAACCAAGATCCGCCCACAATATTCACAGAATATTAACTTTTTATTCATCTGAATATCAACCGTGCGTTGTAACGGGATACGATTCCAGCACCCTCCACAAGCTCCACGCGTAATTGGCACCACAGCCCGCCCATCACTCGCATTTTTTCGGATACGTTCATATCCCGTCTGTAAACGTGCAGATAACTGAGCCTTCAATTCCTCAGCTCTCAATTGAAGCGCTTCCATATCCTTAGCAATCGAAGCTGTCAAAGTTTCGAGCTCCTCTTTTTTAGCTTCGAGCTCCACATTTTTTGCTTCAATATTCATTTGCGTAGACTGCAACTCATTGCTTGTAAATTCGTTGCGCGCCTTTGCATCCTTTATTTGTTTATTATGCAAATCAATATCCAAACCGAGGTACTCAATCTCCTTAGTCAAAGAGTCGTACTCTCTATCATTGCTTGCTGTTTCGAGCTGCTCTTTATACTTCTTAATCTTGGCTTCACTATCCTTAATTTCGTGACGCATATTGGTCACACGTGCCGTACGCTCATCCATCTCGGCCTGAAGCTTCTTAATCCGAGTGTGCAACCCCTCGATCTCATCCTCTAGATCACGCACCTCCTCTGGCAGATCACCCAGCAGCGCTAACAAACGATCATGCTCTGAGTTCGCTTGTTGCAACCTATAAAGGATCTCGATACTCTGTTCTGGTGCCATCTCTGTGCGAAGCACCTGCTCATTCGACTCTGCCATCTATCTAACGTTATTTGGTAAAAAATAACCCACAGGGTTCGTATCCTGTACGGACACATAACACACAAAGGTAGAAAAACTTTCACAGAGAATGCTTTTCAACAATCCCAAAGCGCACACCTCGCTTTCCCGATGCCCGACATCTAAAAGGAGTAGTCGACCATCGGGGCGCTGAAAGTCATGATATTTAACATCAGCGGTGAGATAAACATCCACATCAGCTGCAAGCGCATCATCAAAAAACTCCATACCACTACCACCGCATAGCGCAATTTTCTGCACAGGACGCGCCAAAAGAGCACTATGACGAATGATGGGAAGCTGTAACTTAGACGAGACCTCCTGTAAAAAGAACTCTTCGTTCATGGGGTCTGGATACATGCCCATGACTCCAAACCCCGCACCGTCAAGGGTCGCAACCGTTGCATGCAAGACCCGCAGGACCTCCACCCCGAGTGTTTGAGCAAGCGCATAACTGACGCCTCCACGAGTAGCATCCAGATTGGTATGTGCTGCTAAAATCCCCACACGCAAACGAAGCGCCAACATCACAGCACGCGAGATCCCCGTATCACCACACAATTGTTTTACTCCACGAAAAATCAACGGATGATGCGATACGACAAGGTTACATCCACACTCGATAGCCTCCTGTACTACGCGTTCCGTAACATCAAGACAGAGCAAAATGCCCCGTACAGGCGTGTCACGTTCGCCTAGCAGAAGTCCCGAATTGTCATACCCCTCTTGTAACGAAAAAGGCGCATAAGCAGCAATCGAGGCTTCGATATCCGAGAATGTAACCTCCTGACGCATAAAGAATGAAAATACTAGTCGAGTTGTTTTTTCAAATCTTCTATGAGCTTCTTAATGACCAGAAGTCTGCTCACCACTTCAATACGCCCCTTTTCCTTGTCCGTAATATTGGAAAGTCGATTCTTCGCCTGCTCGATAGCAATCCCTTCAATCCGAACCAAATGATAAATCCGACGCAAGAGCTCGATATCTTGTTGGGTATATTGTCTTCGCCCTCTTGTTGTTCGTTTAGGTGTCAGTTGTGGGAATTCTCCCTCCCAAAAGCGGAGTGTTGAAGGCTCAACACCGATCATCTCACTCACCTCACTAATGGAGTAGTAGAGCTTTGTCAGAGGCTCATTTATCATTTTGATGATAAATTACGGTTGTGCTTTCAAACGAATCTGTCCGTCTCCCAAAAGCTCGATTTCTGTTCTAGGGAGATCCTGCGACATCAATTGACGCATCTCTTCAATCACTCGTCCAGAGGGATCAAGGAGAGTTCCGCCTGGCGCGATCTGCTTGGTAGCAATCACTCGTCCATCAACAAAACGCCCGTCACGCGTAATCCGAATTTGTAGAAGAGGCGCTATCCCAGAGACCCCTTTCAAACTAAACCGTCCGTAGGTACAGAAGTTTCCCATACTATAAACAATGAAACGCCCCTTGTAAAGATCCATCGCTCGCGTCACATGCGGTCCGTGCCCGAGCACCATGTCAGCCCCTGCATCAATAAGCACCCGTGCGATCTCGTAGACATTTCCTCGATTCTCCCCCAGAAAAAGCTCTTTTTGCTTAGTCACATGAGTATGTTTGACCCCCTCAGCTCCCATGTGACAGGAAGCGATCACGATATCATTTTCCTTCTTAAGCTTCTCGACTGTACGACGAAGGAGGGCATAATCGTTAAGTTGACAAGTACCACTATTTGGGGCAAAAGCACAAAAACCGATACGCAAGCCCTCAACGGTTAGGGTATCAATGGGGTGCACCAAGAGTCCTGCATGACGAATCCCAAGAGAGTCTAACAGCGCCCGTGTCCGATTTTGTGCTGGCGTTCCAAAATCACCAACGTGATTATTGGCAAGACTCAACAAATCGAATCCCGCACGTTGAAAAGCTGCGGCATACCGAGTTGGCATACGAAATAGGTAACAATTCGACAAGTCTCGACACCCCTTGGCAGGTTTTCCTCCGTCGAGAAACGCTCCTTCTAAATTGCCAAATGCGACATCTGCAGCTTGAATATAAGCAGCAACTGGACTCAACAAAGCATCAGGATCATCG
The DNA here is from genome assembly GCA_963543925.1 of uncultured Bacteroidia bacterium. Lineage (GTDB taxonomy): Bacteria > Bacteroidota > Bacteroidia > Bacteroidales > CAJPTX01 > Bacteroides_D. The sequence continues at coordinate 39,614 of CAUUCP010000012.1, forward strand.
TTTGGCGGCAAGGAGGTCTTGGATGGGAAATCTGTCCCGACCATCATATCCCCGACCGCCACAATCATAAGGGTATCCTTGTTACAGCGTACCGTAGTTTGTTCCTCAGGAATCTCTGACAGAATATCTATCTCGCGCGCCTCGGAGACTTCAGATGTCTTCGGCACTGTGTGATTGGCACAAGCTGAGGTGAAAAGCGAAACGCATATTCCCCCACAAATCGTAAAGATGCGAAGATTTTCCCTAAACATCAATCGTAAACAAGACATAGCACTCTCTAAGATTCCCCTTAATCGTCCGAAGTGGACTATTTTTCTTCTTGCGATTTCTGACGAACAAGCGCCTCCTTGAGTTCATTCACCTCGTTACGCAAACGAGAAAGTTCCTCGTTCAGTTCGGGAAAGCGACGAAAGAGCGCAGCGGACTTATAAAAGTCATGCAAGGGCATGGCAGGCGAGCCCATTAGAGGATCTTTTGCAGTACGAATAGAGTTAGAAATTCCCGCCTGTGCACCGATCTGCACGCCATCAGCGATTTCTATATGCCCCACTAAGCCGACCTGTCCTCCGAACATACAATTCTTTCCGACCTTCGTAGACCCTGCTACCCCAGACTGTGCTGCCATCACAGTATTAGTTCCAATCTCTACGTTGTGTGCAATCTGGATTAGGTTGTCAAGTTTCACGCTATCATTGATTCGTGTAGCCCCCGATGCAGCGCGATCTATGGTAGTATTTGCTCCTATCTCACAATCATTTCCGATGATAACGTTTCCGATTTGCGGAATCTTAGAAAATGAACCATCCTTCAAAGGAGCAAAACCAAATCCATCGCTCCCAATCACCGCTCCCGCATGAACGATCGTCCGTTCTCCGATTTCACATTTTGCATAAACCTTTACGCCTGCATAAAGAATAGCCTGTGCTTTAATATGCACCATATCACCAATATAGGTATGCGGATAGAGTTGTACCCCATCCTCCAAAATAGCCCCTTCACCGACGTAGACAAATGGACCTATGTATACCTCTCGCCCCACCTTTGCCGACTCCTCCACACAAGCCAGCGGATGTATTCCTCGTTTTTTTGGTCGTTGCGACTCGATGTAATTCAACAACTTTGCCAACGCACCATAGGAATCCTCGACTCGCACCAACGTAGCTCGTACTGCTTGTTTTAGCTTCAGCTCTCTATTTACGAGTACGATACTCGAACCTGTGGTATAGAGATAGTGCTCATACTTCGGATTAGAAAGGAACGACAGATTGCCCTCCTTCCCCTCTTCTATCTTCGCAAACTCAGAGACGCGAGTATTGGGGTCGCCTTCCACTTCGCCTTCTAGATAGGCGGCTATCATAGCTGCTGTCAGCTCCATGAGCATCAATCTTTAGATATACCGCGTGCCCTATACCACGCCAGTTTGGACAAAGGTAAGAAAAATTTCTACAAAACGAAATACACTGCCTGCAACGGGAACTCGTCTATGGGAGATTTCTCATCACAGGCAGGGTCATGCACAAGAGTGTAGTAGTGAGTTTTTACACTATCTGCAATATTCTCGTCTACATCTCTCCTCAAAGAACCTTATCATTTCTGTAAAGGTAGACACTTTAGTATCAGAAAAGAAGCCTACATCTACAACATATCCCCCTTCACTCGAATACTTCCACCAATACGAATTTCCATTTTTCATATAGAGAAAGCCTCCATCTTCTTTCTTATCTGGCCACTCTGTCCTCTCCTCATCAATTTCACAGGCTAGACAATTTTCTATACGACGCCTCTCTTTTCTCGCTTCTCGAACCTGATCACAATGACTACTTATGTCATTATACTCTGGCATCAATTCGATTCTTCTCTTCTTATACTCTAAGATTTTAGCTCTTTCATCTGGAGATTTCGCAATCTGAAGAGCTGTATTTTCCATTTCAAACATCCTCTCCATACTTCTGGCAGATGGAGGCTCAGCATTAAGACATTCTCGATCCTCTCGAAAATACTGTAATGTGGACTTAAAGCTCTCGTAATTAGCTTGTACTAGTCTAGTAGCAACTTTTTCTATATACTGATCTGGATCATAATCCTGATACATCTTCATAAAAAAAGAAGCCTTCTTCGTTATCCTATCAAAGAAAATATGTCTAGATTCTTCAACCCTATCCAGATAATCAACCATTTTATTCAATATCGTCGAATTAAAATCGATTTTACGATACTCTCGCGAGATAGAAATGTGCTCATATGCATATTTGTAAATGGCATATTTTAGCTGTTCACTTTCCTTATCAAATGTTTCTTTAGAACCCAAGAAATCATAAAGACGCGCTTTAAATTCTCTAGAGAGCATGTTATGCTTACGATTTGTAAATGTAGTATACCAGTTGTAGTATAATAAACAATCTTTAAGCGTTCCCGTCATTGCTTTCTGATAATCTCGCTCTTGTTCTTCGTAAATTGCCAATCTCGGATAAGTGATACGCGGCGTTTCTCCAAATACTCTATACACACGCCCCCAAAATACAATATCAGTCATTTCCTTTGCATACTCAGAATCTTTTATTGGGTAATAAGTACCTTTTTCAATACCTTCTATATTCTGAGAGAAATAATCTTTTCTAGCGAACTTTACCCAATCTACATACATTTGCATAAGGGAGTCTTCTTTTAGTTCAAGATAGGGTATTCGAAACAATCGTTCCAAGGTTATTTCTGGCTTATTAATCACCTTTACCCAGTAATAGTCTTTAGTTACACTATCAAGACAGGTTCGATACCCCAAAAGAGTCAAAGAGTCATCGTATCGTTTAAATAGTCGCTCATACTCTTTTTCCCTATTCGATTTAATCACGAACTCCGCTTTGATAACTGGGAAAACGAAGTTTCCATAGCGATACCTAATGCAGGAACTGTATTTACACTCAAGGTCTGGATTGCTTTGTACAAAATTCAGGAGAGCTTCTTCATCACAACTGATGTAATCGTTTTTCAGCTCCATCTTAAAGTAACCTTTCCCCTCCTCCAATGCTTGGCGATATGCCTTTATGATTTTCTTTTGTGCTTGCGCTGCGACACTGAATAACAGTAGTGAAAGAAGCACTCCACAGTATAAAACATGTCTTTTCATCTAGATATCCTCCTCTCTGCTTAGAAAAGCATACACTTAAGCCCCACACAAGCATGTACAGATTTGGCATCCATGCTAATCTCGTAAGCGGCACTAGCATAAAGCGTCCACCGTATGGAGATCCCGAGATCGATATACAAGAACGGGGCGCCATAAAATCCGCTAAGAGAATATTTGTCTTCCAAGAATGTGCAATCGGACTTTTCTGGCTCGAGGATGAATTTTCCGAAGAGTCCTCCTAGATGTACTTGAAAACGTTTCGTTCTCACCAGTTGAGCCATGAAGTGCCCCTCCCATTGCGAGGCAGTGAAATTCGTTTGATACCCCTCTGCTAGACTTCTCGCTGTATCCTGTTCCTTTACGAGCCCCAATTCCAGTGGTTTCTCATCTCGCCCCATATACTGCGCCTTTCCCCGATAATAAGTCCCCCCAATTGAAAACTTCGGGTACTGTTTTTCTAAACCTACGTGCCAACCAGTAACCTGAATCGTAAAATCTCCAGATTTTGGCGTCAGATACTTAAAATCACCACCACCAAAAAAACGAAAAGCACTAACATTATAAGTATCTAGTCGCGAATACGGGGTTACAATTCTTTGCTCTTGAGCCGCGGCACGTAGCCCCCAAAAGCAAAAGAATAACACGCAGAATATTAAAGAATAAGATAAACGCATGATTGTTATACATTAGAGCATTTGCGCCCGCAAGTTTTTTTTTTCAACGACATATCCTAATACTTCAACCCGTTTCTAATAAAACATTATCGTTCTTAATAGGTAAGTACAACTAAGTATCTATTAAATAATCTGTTATATTACACAAGAAAATATCCGCTCAAGAGCATTAATATGCAATATAATGCTTAGACGTCCCTAACCGCCATCCTATGCCCCGCCTTCGTTCAAACAGAGATGGTCAAGAACCGAAGTCCTTGACCATCCCACACGACACCATCACAAGAGGAAACTACTTTCTATCATACTTTTTGTCAATCTCCACCCATGGACTGCGAGCTTTTACCGCATCACAATCCTTGAGGAGTTCCTCTACCGCACGTTCGATTTGAGAATCATGCCCTTGCTCGAGACGCAAGTAATCGAGGTCTACTTCAATATCTGGATAGAGCTGTTGATTTTCTAGATAATTTCCCGTCGAATCAATATAGCCCACAATAGGCACACCAAAATAGATGGAGGGATCTATCTGCGTTTCCCACCATACCGAGGTCATCGTTCCAGGCACGGGCTTCCCTATCAACTTGCCCATCCCCGTAGTCTTGTAGACCCACGGTGTTCCATGTGCATTACTATAATTAGCTTCAGACATCAACATGATCGAGGGTTTCTTCCAACGCTTTCTCGGTTGCTCACCAACCCAGTGCTCGCGCGGCACTTGATCGAGATACTTCTTACCACTAAAGAGGACTTCTACATCTTCGTGGAGGTGTCCCCCACCGTTGTAACGCGTGTCAATAACCACTCCTTCTCGATCATTGTAACGACCAAAAAGATCCGAGTAAATAGTACGGAAGCTTTCAGAATCCATCCCTCGGATGTGTACATAACCGAGTCGACCATTAGAAAGGCTATCAACCTCGTGGCGACGCTGTTCTACCCAACGTTCATAAAGTATTTCGCCCAACATCCAAAGACCGATAGGCTTCACGACCTCACTCTCGGTCTTTCCAGCATGGGTGAAAGCAACGCGTGTACGCTCTCCAGCCTTTTTGTTGAGTAAGCGTGGGAACTCACCATAATTTTCTACGACCGCACCATCAATATGGGTAATAATGTCTCCAGGACGGAGCTTAGAGTCTGCAAGATCAAATGGTCCCCCGGAGAGCACCTCAGTCACCTTGACCCCTTTTCCAGTAAAACTTCTATCGAAGAAGACACCGAGCGAGGCGGTGCTCCATGAATCAGGATTTCCCGTAGGACGATACCCTGATCCTGTGTGCGAAGCGTTCAACTCGCCAAGGAGCTCGGAAAGGAGGTCGGAGAAGTCATAATTATTCGTGATATAGGGCAGGAATTTAGCATAAGCCCCCTTATAATAGTTCCAGTCTACACCGTGAAGATCAGAACGATAGAACTTGTCGACCACTTGCTGCCAAGCATGCTCGTAGATATATTGACGCTCCAGTTCAGGCTTATATTCAAAAGACGCCGCGAAAGAGACAGAGGTTTGCTTTTCCCCCTTGAGTTCAATCACCGTGAGTCCGTCTTCCGTAGCCACGAGGATATTATCTCCATTCTTGTCTCTCGAAATTCCTCCTTCCCCGACATTAAGGTCGAGAACCTTCTTGGTAGATTTTTTCCGAAGATCGGTCTTCCAGAGATTATACTTTCCTTCGAAGTTGCAGAGATAGTAGAGGCTCTCTCCATCGTTAGTCACCACCGCATCGGAGAGATCCGAACTATGAATTGTCAGGCGCACAATACGATCTTCTACTCGATTGAGATCGATCTTGAGCGCCTTGGTAGCCTCTTCTTCTTCTTTCTTGTCTTTCTTCCCCTTCTTATCATTTTTTTTCTCATCCTTTTTCTCGGATGTTATCTCCTTTGAAACCTCGTACTCGCTAGAAGTGAGACAGTACTTATCGTATGCTTCCTTTGTGGTAAAAAAGGCATAGATATCGCCTTGTGCCCCCCAACTCGCATGGCTACGCAAACCATTACGGTCGCTCTGCCAGATAATCATATCTCCCCCCATCATAAAGTGGGGATTGGTGTCTGTATAACCACTCAGGGTAAGATTAGTAATTTGTGCCCCACCCGCAGCACTCACGAGTCCGATATCCGTATTTGGCCAACGATGCTTGTCTATGTACTGAATCACAAACCACTTGGAGTCAGGCGACCATTCGAAATTCAGATCTCCATCGGCATAGGAGTAATTTTTACTTCCGTTAGTAATTTCTCGCACCTGCTTGGTTTCCAAGTTAATCACCTTGAGCTTCGTGCGATCTTCCAAGAAGGCCACCTCTTTACCATCGGGAGAAAATACTGGTTGGAAGGTTTGTTTTGGTGTAGCCAGCAGTACTTCCTCCTTAATCTCTGTCGCAAATGAGAAGTACTTTTCCTCGGGACGAACAATTTTTGAGAGGTACAGATTCCAACTACCATCACGCTCCCCAGCATAGACGAGCGTACGTCCGTCGGGCGAGAAATTCACCGAACGTTCCTGCGTAGCCGTATTGGTAATACGCTTAGTATCATTGTACTTTACGGATGTTACATAGACATCACCATGCGCTACAAAAGCAACTTCCTTCGCATTAGGCGACAATGCCGCTTCGGAAGCACCACTGCGAAGAGTAACGTTACGGTTTTCTATATCCTCGTTCGGACGCACAACCTCAATCTTCAACTTCGTAGGTTCTTCGCCCTTACGTAGGGTATAAATTTCGCCATCGTAAAGGAAACACAAGCGTCCATCCGTCGCGATAGAAAGGTTACGTACTGGAAGCTTCTCAAACTTAGTGATCGGAGTAGCCTCACCTCCAGCAAGGCTCTGTTCATAGACATTGAAGGAACCACCCTCTCTCTCGCTCAGGAAGAAGAAACTTTTTCCATCAGGGGCAAAACGTGGACAGCGATCCTCACCAGCACGCTTCACCACACAGGTCATATTATGCGAGGCTGGACTGTACATCCAAATATCTCTCGAAGCACTGCTAGTATGGTGCTTACGGAATTCGTTTTCCACACTCGTACGTTGTTCAAACAAGAGACTCTTTCCATCGGGAGAGAAATGAGCATTTTGCACTGGTGCAGGAATCATCATGCTTTCAGCCCCCCCCTTTACCGACACGCGGAAGAGCGAAGCCAGCCAGCCTCTAGGGAACTTCGCAGACTCTTTAGAAGCGATATAAGCCCCCGTATAAATAATGCTATCACCAGCTGGAGTAAACGCCTGTGGAATCTCCGAACCAGAGATCGTGGTTAGACGACGCAGATCCGAACCATCGACATTGATGGTATAGATATCAAAATTACCATAGCGATCGCTCGCGAAAGCGATTTTATCGCCCTTTGGCGACCAAACAGGACTTGTACTATAAGATTTTCCTGAGGTAAGTGCTCTCGCCCTTCCCCCCTCTACGGGTACAATGTAAAGCACCCCTTGGTATGAGAAGGCCACCTGCCGCCCATCTGGCGAGATGCTAGGAGTCACAAGCCAGAGTGGCGTATTCTCGACCGCCAAAGCCACTCCCCCACACACGGCGAGCAGGAGCAGGAGCGCCAATCGTTTGAAACTTCGCATGTTTATACTGAATATTGGGTTCAACTAACTACGTACATAATGCGGCATTTCGCCGTCGGGGAGGATAATCGAGAGCTCGACAAGACCACGTACCTCCCCCTCTACCCGCCAAGGTGCTTGGTAAATGAGCTTGCGCACGCCTTTTTTTTCGATAGTATAAGCATTGACCTCTCCCTTAAAAAGCTGTTCGATGATAGCTCGCGAACGCTCGTTATGACAGTCACGCACCTGCTTGCCTATCAAATCCTTACCTCCCCCCTTAGCATTCACCTCAGCCGACTTTTCATTCATATAGACAATTGTGCCCTCAAGGTCAGTAATTGTCAGGGCAACAGGGAATTGTTCCCAAGCAGCACATAGATCAAACATTCTAGACTAAACGAATTGGTGGCGAATCAAAAATAATGAAAATCTAGTTACGCACCACATCCTGCAGCTTCACCTCCCGCACACGATACTTTTGCTTAAGTAGTTTGAGATTTACGGTACGAGGATCACCGACGATGATTATCAAACGCTTACCCGATTGAAACTGCCGTTGGTAATAGGCATAAAAGAGTTCCCAGGAAATCGTAGGAAGCTCCTCTTGAATTCCGAGACGCCAATCTCTTTTAAATCCCATGCGCTTCAAGGAAGCCACATAGCGTGGTAACACCCTAAAAGAAGGAAGCATCTGCGCCAAACGGTTAGTAATGTTGGTCTTACACTCAGGCAACCGCTCGGGATATGCTGGCATCGAATCGATGAGTTTCAAGTAAAGTTCGAGCGCCTCTAGGGTTTTGTCACCTTGAGTCTCCAACTTTCCTTCGAAAAAGGTATTTCTTTGCAAATGGATTGGATTATTAAGATAACCATAAGTGGTATAAGCTAGTGAGCGGAACTCTCGGATCTCTTGCAGTAGCAATCCACTAAACCCATCGCTTAGGTAGGAATTGAGCAGTGTGCGATACGTCTCTGTGTTGGTATCATAATCTTCCACGCGTTGTAGGATCGAAATTTTCGCCTGAGTCGCTTTTTTGTTCGCAAAGAAAAGGATGTCAACGTCCTCCACGGGTTGCCAATCTTCCTTTTTATGGTGCACGGCTGGCATCTTCACGAGAGGGAGGATACGCTCACAATCGGCTGCGACTTGGTCGGCTGTCTGACGTCCCACGTAATAGACATTACAAGGGTAAGCAAGTGCAACTTGAAAGATAGAATCATACTGCGTTGTCGTAGCAGCTTTCAACTCCTTAAGAGTCGGATTCTGAAGATACTTACTCTGTTTTCCAAAACGAGCATACTCTTCGAGCGCCTCGACTTGGAATTCTACCGACTTACGTTGTACCTTCCACGAAGCCTTGGCGTTACGAATGGCTGTTTCCTTCTCCTGTTTATCCAATCTCGCCGAGGAGAGGAAGCGACGCACATACTCCATCGTAGCAGCGTAATTTTCTTCCAATCCTTGCACCTTAATGGTAAGAGACTCATTATTTGGCTTAACTGTAATCGAAGCGCCGATAAATCCCAGCTTTTCTTTGAACTCTTGCAAAGTAAGAGAGTCGGGCGCAGCATTATCCATCACTGCGAGGAAAGAGGCTTTACGCACAAAATCTTCTGGATAGTCACTATATTGGATAGTGAGAGTAAAGATGTCATTGATTGGATTATTAGTCATGTACAACTCCCCTCCCCGTGCCAACTTCCTTATCTGGTAATCTTTCCCTTCTTCGATAGGCGTCCATTGTCCTCGGACGGTTGGTATACGATTAAGGCTATCTGCAAATTTCGATGTTCCCTTTGCTGCTGCGATAACCGGCTTATAGTCAGGCTTTGCAATTTTCTCACCTCCCGCAAATCCCATTTTATTCCGAAAGAGGAGGTAGTTGGATTGAAAGAGCTTCTTGGCAAAGGTCATGACATCTTCGCGCGTCACCTCTTCGAGTCGTTCTTTATACCCGAGCACATCCTCGATTTTTTCTCCTCTGAGCGACATATCACTCCATGCAGCAAATCGTAATCCAGGCTCTTCCATATTCTTCTCCCACTCAACGAGCTTGGAGAGCTTGGCTACAGCGAGCGCCGAATCTGAAAAACGCCCCATCCGCAGATCGTCAATCGCCCACCAAACATAACGCTCTGCAGTGGAGAAGCGTTGCCCCACGACCTTTGGCACAAAGGCAACTATCATCCCACTCTGCTCCACCAACGGGATACGAATAGCCATCGCAGCCATCACTTTCCCCGCGAGAGACAAACTATCGAGCTTCCCCGTCTCGGCAGCGTTCGTCAATAGCGCCGTAAGCACATCTTCCGTCACCTCATCTTTTTTGGACATCGTCGGATTACGGAACGCGAGCGCACCAGCACGCAGTGGGAAACTTCGCACCGAGACGACCTGCCGTCCCTTGAAAGGAGGTTCTTGTACTGGCGTATATGTGGGAAGAGGCTTCGACTTCCATCCGCCGAAATACTTTTCTACTAATGGTTTAGCTTTTTCTACATCAAAATTCCCCGAGAGCACCAACGTCATATTATTAGGGACGTAGTAGGTGTTGAAAAAGTCACGCATTTTGGTGAGAGAAGGTCGTTTCAAATGCGCCAGGGTTCCGATGAGAGGGCGCGAACCGTAGGGGTGATTTGGATAGAAGGCCGCGAGGAACTGCTCAAAAACCCGACTCACAATATTATCGACCGAAGCATTCTGTTCCTCATAGACCACTTCGAGCTCGGCTTGAAATCCACGAAAGACAGGACGTTCGAAACGATGTGCATACAGTGCCATCCATCGCTCCATCTCCGAAGCGGGGAAGGCATTGAAATATACAGTACCGTCCCACGACGTAGTAGCGTTCATTCCAGTACCGCCCGCCTGCTTTATAAGTTTGTCGAACTCATTGACGATCACATACTTCGAAGCAGCAACAGACTCCGCATTGATAGCCTGTTGTAGGGAGTCGATCTTTTTCTTATCAGTAGCACGTCCGAGCTCGTCGTAAAGAGCAAAGATTTTTTCAATGTGATTCTTCTCAGCATTCCAGTCAGAAGTCCCCAACTCCTCGGTTCCCTTAAAGAGCATGTGTTCTTGATAGTGTGCAAGCCCCGTAGCGTCGGGAGACTCGTGCTTTCCTCCCACATTCACGACAATCCCCCCGAAGACCTGATCGGCAGCAGCGAAAGGATCGAGTACTACCTGCATCCCATTGGACAGGGAGTAGCGTTGTGGCGTTTGAGCCTGTGCAACAGAGACTACAAAAAGCGACGAAGCTAGCATCAATAAGGAGCGAAGGATGATGTGCAAGTATTTCATAAGCAACCGATTAAACACAACACTACCTTTACACGCTTTCTCACAGAAAGGGCATGTAAAGGTAGCATATAAAACGGATAATACCCCTTCCACAGGAGGAAGACACAGGGCAACCGCATCAAATCTTTAATAGCTCTTTTAGGTACTCAACATTGAGCGC
>CAUUCP010000013.1:0-49976 GCA_963543925.1 uncultured Bacteroidia bacterium
TTGCGCGCATACTGCCGAATGAGACCATTCATATTTTCGTTGGCACCGCGCTCCCCATAAAGTAATATGGGAGTGATACGGATGAGCCAAAAATCGGGATTCCTAAGGCTTCTGTGATTGTTTTATGCTGAGCAAATTCTTTCCCATTGTCCACTGTAATCGTTTTTAGCTTGTCGTAGATACGTGTACAGGTTTCCATTCTGTCTTTTGTCCGCCCAGATGTACTGGTATATACGTTCGCAACTTACACAGGGAAAACCTTTTAACCGACATCGCCCTACTATCTGTTCTGGACTATAACCTTGAGGGAGTAGCTCACGAATCTTGGTCGCTATCGTTTCAGTAAACTTGCTGGACTTTGGTTTGCTACGCAGACGTTGGGTGTAATAGTATTGTGCGAGTGCGGCTTTGTATGTTCCACTTCTCGGGTCTTTGTTCCGTCGTATTTCACGAGAAACGACGGATTTATCTTTACCGATTTCCTTTGCGATTTCTGTTAGAGCGTACTTCTTTTCGTGTAAGACTTGGATTTTGTACCTTTGTTCTGTCGTTAGATGTGCCATTTTCTACTTTTTTGGACGGAAGCGAAGATACACATTTAACCGTTCCAGAGAGAAGGGGGGAGTTTTTCCTCTCTTTTTTCTGGATTTTTTATATGTGACAAGGGTCTCCTTTTAGTGTTGCATTTGTCTCTTGAATTTGGGTCCTAAAAAAGAAACGCCACTGAGAGGAGACCCTCCCAGTGGCGCAATAGACTTGTCTTCAACCGTAAGAACTAGAGCTGTGGACCAGCCGCCACAAGCTTCTTACCAGCTTCGTTATCAATGAAGTTCTCAAAGTTTGCTATGAACTTAGCCGCAAGGTCGCGAGCTTGCTTTTCCCAAGCCTCGGGCGAGCTCCACGCATTACGCGGGTTGAGCATTTTGCTATCTACGCCTGGTACAGCCTTCGGAATACGAAGATTGAAGATCGGCAATACATCATACTCGATATTATTGAGCGAACCATCAAGAATTGCATTGATAATCGCACGCGTAGAAGGTAGGTCAATACGCTTCCCCACGCCATAAGCTCCACCAATCCATCCCGTATTCACCAAATAAGCCTTGCAGTCGTGCTGCTCCATCTTCCGAACGAGCTCACGCGCATACTCGGTCGGGTGGAGAAGAAGGAATGCCTGTCCAAAGCAACTGCTAAAGGTCGGCTGTGGTTCGGTAATCCCCCGCTCTGTCCCAGCAAGCTTTGCAGTAAATCCACTCAAGAAATGGTACTGCATCTGTGCTGGAGTAAGCGCCGATACAGGAGGCAAGACCCCAAAGGCATCCGCAGTCAAGAATATCACATTCTTAGCATGCCCTGCACGAGATACCGGCTTTACAATGTTCTCGATATGATAAATCGGATACGACACACGGGTATTCTCCGTCTTCTTCTTCGAGGCAAAGTCAATCTTCCCGTTAGCATCCACATCAAGATTCTCAAGCAGCGCGTCACGACGAATAGCGTTGAAGATATCAGGCTCTTTCTTAGGATCAAGGTCTATACACTTCGCATAACACCCTCCCTCGAAGTTAAAGACACCATTGTCATCCCATCCATGCTCATCATCACCAATGAGGGCACGATTGGGATCTGCCGAAAGGGTAGTTTTTCCCGTCCCAGAAAGACCAAAGAATATAGCTACATCCCCCTGTTTCCCTACGTTAGCGCTGCAGTGCATAGCCGCCATGCCGTTCAAAGGAAGGAAGTAGTTCATGACAGAAAAGATCCCCTTCTTCATCTCACCGCCGTACCACGTACCGCCAATAACGGCCATCCGCTCTGTGAGATGGAAAGCAGCATAAACCTCGCTATTAAGCCCCTGTTCCTTCCACTTATCATTGGAAGTCTTCGAAGCTACCAATACGACGAAGTCTGGCTTAAAATTCGCTAGTTCTTCCTCTGTAGGACGGATAAACATATTCTTGACAAAATGCGCTTGCCAAGCTACTTCGCAAATAAAACGGACACAGATGCGCGTGTTCTCGTTTGCTCCGCAGTAACAGTCAGTCACAAAAAGCTTCTTCCCGCTCAACTGCTTCGCACTAATCTTCTTAAGGTACTCCCACGTTTCCTGTGTCATCGGCTTATTGTCGGAGCTCTTTTTCCCCGGCGTAGCCCACCACACGTGTTTCTCTGTCTCCGCATTGCGCACAATGTACTTGTCCTTCGGAGAACGACCTGTGAACACCCCTGTGTCAACACTCACAGCCCCAAGCTCGGTAAGTACACCTCGCTCATAACCCGTAAGAGCAGGCGACAACTCCTGTTCATAGAGGTAATCATAAGATGGATTGTAGACGATCTCCGTTGGATTCTCAATCCCATAGACTGACAAATCTAAGCTCTTCATGCCCGTCTGCTTTATATGTTTTAGAAAGTCCGTTAGAATAACGACGTCCCACAAGACGCCCATACAAAGATAAAAAAAAGGTGTCGCGTACACATCGCAACACCTTCAACCTTTTCATTACTCAGCCTCTTCTTTTGCTAACTCCCTTACCTGCATAGAAGTTCGCATAGAACAAAACTTTTTACCACACATACTACAAAAGTGCTCGGTCTTGTTCGTCTCGTCGGGGAGCGTTTCATCGTGATAAGCTCGCGCCCTCTCTGGGTCAAGCGAAAGATGGAATTGATCCTCCCAACGGAACTCAAAACGCGCCTTGCTCATAGCATTGTCGCGATACTGTGCCGAAGGATGTCCTTTAGCCAAATCCACAGCATGGGCAGCAAGCTTGTAGGTAATCACCCCCTCCTTGACATCATCACGATTAGGGAGACCGAGGTGCTCCTTCGGAGTTACATAGCAGAGCATTGCTGTACCTGCATGACCAATAATTGCTCCCCCAATTGCCGAGGTAATGTGGTCATAACCAGGTGCAATATCAGTAACCAAAGGACCTAAGGTATAGAACGGCGCATCGTTGCAGACACGTTGTTCCATCTCTGCGTTCACGGGAATCTTATCCATCTGGACATGTCCCGGTCCCTCTATCATCACCTGAACATCCTTTTCCCACGCACGTTGCGCCAACTCACCCAAGGTTTCAAGTTCCGAAAACTGAGCCTTGTCATTGGCATCGGCAATAGAGCCAGGACGCAACCCATCTCCCAAGGAAACAGCAACGTCATACGCAGCTAGAATGTCGCAAATCTCATCAAAGTGGTCATAAAGGAAATTCTGTTTCCGATGGAGATAGCTCCACTTCGCCATAATTGCCCCACCACGCGACACGATGCCTGTCACCCGTTGCGCTGTGTACTTAACATACTCACGTAAAAGCCCCGCATGGATAGTAAAGTAATCAACCCCCTGCTCTGCTTGCTCAATAATGGTATCGCGATAAATTTCCCACGTCAGCTTATCAATATCCCCCTCTATCTTCTCCAAAGCCTGATAGAGCGGCACCGTCCCAATCGGCACAGGGGAGTTACGAATAATCCACTCCCTCGTCTCATGGATATTGTCTCCCGTAGAGAGATCCATCACAGTATCTGCCCCCCAACGTGACGCCCAAACCGACTTTTCCACCTCCTCGTGAATACTAGAAGTCACTGCCGAGTTTCCAATATTAGCGTTGATCTTCACCAAGAAATTTCGCCCGATAATCATAGGCTCAGATTCTGGATGATTGATGTTGGCTGGAATAATAGCACGCCCAGCAGCCACCTCCGAACGAACAAACTCCGCCGTAATCAATTTCGGCATCTCACCACGCCCATAGGCTGCGTGCATGGCCTGCATATTCTGATTCTCACGTACTGCCACAAACTCCATCTCGGGAGTAATAACCCCCTTACGGGCGTAGTACATCTGCGTCACTCCATGCCCCTTCTTCGCTCGCAAAGGATTGAAACATACGTGTGGGAAACGGAGGTGATCGAGACTCTTATCTGCAAGACGCATCCGTCCATACTCGGAAGAGAGTCCCGCGAGCTCCTCAGTATCGCCACGCTGTGCAATCCACTCAGCACGCAAGCGTGGAATCCCCGCCCGCACCTCTACATCGACACTCGGGTCGGTAAATGGTCCCGATGTATCATAGACGTAAATCGGAGCATTAAGCGTCCTAGTACCATCCTGTTCCTCGGTATCTGCGAGGTCGATACGACGCATCGGAACACGCACCCGCGAATCGTTTTCCGACTCTATATATACCTTCTTCGACCCTTGAATCGGAGCCTGTGTGATATACTCACACTCGCAATCGTGAAGTATCGCCATAAACCAACCTATACTCCTTTCTCTGTAATTTGGATAATCAACCGCCCTGTACGGCTGTTAGTATTACAACACTGTCACCGCTAACAAGTTCGGTTATTTCCCAATTTTGACGTCGCACCACACGGTTATTAACTGCCACCGCAATGCCTTGTGTATCCCCCAATCCCTGCTGCACCAAAAGCTCCTTGACAGAAGCCCCCTGAGTACACTCCAAAGACTTGCCATTAAGAGTTATCGTGATAGACGTCTTACCGTTTAACATCATACAAATATAGGCACTTTTCACTAGCCAATCTACGCGCCACCAATCTAGCACTTCGACAATCTACAAAAGACCTTCTCCACAAAGAGCTTAATTAACCGTCTGCGACGTTCTTCGCAAGAACTTAAGCTTCGTCTCCGAGACAATAATCGCCGCAAAGATGAGCACGAAACCAATAGCGAGCATCGTCGTAATCTTCTCGCCTGCAAAAAGCACCCCAAACAATACGCAGAAAAGTGACTCCGTCCCCAAAATAATCGCAGCACTGTTGGCATCAGTAAACTTCTGACCAAGGTTCTGTAACAACAACGCTACCGCCGTCGCTAGAATAGCAAGATACCCAACCGCTAACCATAAATCCGTCCCCCACTGTGCTTTTTGGATAGCGTCAGGCTCTTGTACAAAAACCGCTATGACTGAGAACAGACCTGCAAAGAGGAACTGCACCACGGTAATCACTATTGGGTCTTTTTCTCTACTAAAACGCTCAATCGAGACGATATGTCCCGAGAAGAAAATACCACTCAAAAGAGCCAACGCATCTGGGAGCGATACTCCTGCATAGTGAGTAGCCACAGAATCCGAGGTCTCCACTGGAGCTCCAAACGAAATAAGCCCAATCCCCGTAATACAAAGCACTGCAGCCATAAGATTATAACGATCAGGACGTACCCGATTGACGGCCCACGCCAGAAAAGGCACTATCACACAATAAGCCGCAGACAAAAAACCACTCCGCCCAGGATCTCCTGCTGCATCCGTTACGCCAAAAGTCTGTGCCGAATGAGCCAAAAAAAGACAGAAACCAATCACACCCCCACCAATCAAATAAGATGCATTGATCTTGCTCAACCGTTTGAAAAAAGCTATCCCCAAGACCACAAAAGCAATAAGAAAGCGCATAGCAATCAAGAGATTGGGGTGGATTGTCCCCGTAGTACTCTTGGAGACTACCAGCGTACTTCCCCAAATAATCGCAACCAGCAAAAGCGCTAGACGTGCCCAAAGTTTCGTATTCGCTGCAAACGGCATTATACAATAGTTCTAAGTCATTTTACGACGCAAAAATAAGAACTCCTAGCAAAAGAAAAAGGTATAACGAAAAAATACTACTCTTCAAACAAAAAGCCACGACGTATAAACGCCGTGGCTCGCCTTATGAACCGTATTTTCTCTATTTCTATTTGTGTGCAGCCTCAAGCGCTTGCTTCAAATCTGCAATAATATCCTCGGCATCTTCCAACCCTACCGAGAGACGAATGAGCCCGTCTGTGATATCACTCTCGGCACGCTCCTCGGGTGTATAGGGAGAGTGAGTCATGCTAGCAGGATGCTGAATTAACGTCTCTGCATCACCCAAGCTCACAGCCACCTTGGCTAGTTGCACAGAGTTGATAAGCTTTTTCCCAGCCTCGATATCCCCCTTAATCTCAAAAGCAATCATCGCCCCAGGGAGCTTCATCTGCTTCTTCGCCAACTCGTACTGCGGGAAACTCTTCAAGCCTGGATAGTAAACCGCCTTGACATCGGGATGCGACTCTAAAAACTCTGCAACCTTTTGAGCATTTGCACAGTGACGATCCAAACGTATGGAGAGCGTCTTCATTCCTCTACCTATCAAATAAGCCTCAAATGGACCGAGGCATGCCCCCGTCATATCCTTCACTCCCACCAAACGTACTTGATCAATAAATTCTTTCTTCCCCACAACAAAACCAGCAATTACATCGCCATGTCCATTGAGGTACTTAGTCGCAGAATGAATCACCACATCTGCCCCCATCTCAATCGGACGCTGCAAATAAGGCGTGCAATAGGTATTATCTACATAAACCTGCGTCGCGGGATTATGCTTGTGTACCAACGTAGCAATGGCCTCAATATCTGCCACGTACATATTTGGGTTCGCTGGCGTTTCGAGATACACCACCTTAGTATTCGGACGAAGCGCCTTCTCAATCTCCTTGACGTCCCGAGTATCTACAAATGTTACCTCTACACCAAATCTCGAAAGACCATGCTTGAGGTAGGCAAACGTACAACCATAAAGCGTCTTTGCTGCAACAATGTGATCTCCTGCCGAGACACTTACCCAAAGTGCAGAAGTCACAGCCCCAATCCCCGAGGCAGTAGACATCGCCGCTTCTGCACCTTCGAGATCTGCCAAACGCACCTCAATCTCCGAACTATTAGGATTCCCTAAACGGGTATAAATGTACCCCTCCTCTTCAAGAGCAAAGCGACGCCCCCCTTGTTCTGCCGAATCGAACTCAAAGGTCGAGGTCTGATAGATCGGACTCGCCAATGCGCCAAATTCGTTATGAAGATGACCGCTATGAATTGCCCGGGTAGAGAACCCATTGAACTGTGCGTGTGCACACTTTTTCTTACATGCCATGATTATCACAAAGCTTACTTTCAACAAAAACTAACGAGGCAAGGGAAACACCCCATACCTCGTTAGTCCTATACTCAACTCATATTCAAACTTCCAACTACCCCTTTGCTATTTTAGGAAGCTCAAGAGCACCCCTGCTGCTACAGCACTCCCGATCACACCAGCGACATTGGGCGCCATGGCATGCATCAAAAGGTGATTACTCTTGTCATAAGACAACCCGACATTCTGCGAGATACGAGCACTGTCAGGTACCGCGGACACACCCGCATTCCCAATCAGTGGATTAATCTTCTTTTTCAAGAAGAGGTTCATCATCTTCACAAAACCGACCCCAGAAGCCGTCGCTAAGACAAACGAGAATGCCCCAATGACAAAGACGAAAACAGAATCCCACGTCAAAAATCCTTTATCCACACCATTGACCATCCGCACCGCCTGAGTCGAAGCTCCCACGGTCAACCCTAGCAACATCGTCACAATGTCAATGAGTGGTCCGCGTGCAGTCTCAGCCAAACGCTTCGTCACACCACTTTCCTTCAAAAGGTTACCAAAGAAGAGCATCCCCAAAAGAGGCAACCCCGAAGGAACAAGCAAGAGGGTCAACATGACACCGATAATTGGGAAAAGCACCTTTTCAGTCTTACTGACCTTACGGGGGGTACTCATCCGGATAAGACGCTCCTTCTTCGTTGTCAAAAGACGCATAATAGGAGGCTGAATCACTGGTACAAGTGCCATATAAGAATAAGCCGAGATGGCAATAGCCCCCATGAGGTGGGGTGCTAACTGCGAAGAGAGGAAAATCGCGGTAGGACCATCAGCCCCTCCGATAATTCCAATCGCCCCCGCTTCCGCTGGTGAGAAACCCGCAGCAAGCGAAACCATGTATGCACCAAAAATCCCGAACTGTGCAGCAGCACCAATGAGTACGAGCTTAGGATTGGCAATGAGGTTGGTAAAGTCGGTCATCGCCCCAATCCCGAGGAAGATAAGCGGTGGATAGAACCCCTTGACGACCCCAAAGTAAAGATAGTTCAACACAGAGCCTGACTCATAAATCCCAATCTGATATCCCTCCTTAAAAGGTATATTTCCGATAATTATACCAAACCCAATGGGGATAAGCAACAATGGCTCATACTCTTTAAAAACCCCAAGGAGAATAAACGTAATCCCCACGAGGATCATCACGAGGTGCTTGTAGGTAAACCCCGCAATCCCAGTAAAAGAGAAAAAAGAGCCTAGACCGTCGGAGAAAGAGGAAAACCACGTCGAGGCATCCAATAAAGTAGCCATCATGGTATTAATCTCCTATCACAAGTAGGACATCGCCCTCGATCACCTGCTGCCCCTCGGCACAATTTATCGAAACAATGTGTCCTCCTCTGGCAGCTCGCAACTCATTTTCCATCTTCATGGACTCAAGTACTACCAATAGATCCCCCTCCTTGATAGCCTGTCCTTGAGTTACTGCAACCTTGGTGACCACTCCAGGCAATGGAGAAGGCATCCCCTCACCACCAGCTACCGCAGCTGACGCTGGACGAGCCACTGGTGCTGCAGCAGGAGTAGGAGTTACTGGTGTTGGTGCAACACGCGGACGGGAAACTGGTGTCGAACTAGCCCCCTTCTGTCCCTGTTGTTTCTCGACCGTATACAACTCACCATTCACCTCTACCTTCGCAGCGAGATCGGTTTCCTCGCTAATGGTCACCTCGTATGAAACACCATTTATCACGTAATTGTACTTTTTCATAACGTCAATTTCTAGGTTAAAACACTAGATCGCACGATAAAGGTAATACCCCCCTAACGCCGCAAGCGGTTGTGGAGTACTGCATAACTTTTCGAATTCCACGGAGAGTAACGACGTGAAAACTCTTGAATCGTGATCTCAACAATCTCCTCGTCGTGTCGGAGACTATTACTTTCATGTAACGCAAGGGTAATAGCTGCGATAACCCCAGCAGGATCTGCTGGAATCTTCTTACCATCCTTTTTACCTTCCTTTCTAGGGGAACTCTCCTCCTTCTTTGAAAGATAAAGATCTATCAGCCGACCTATATTCTTAAAAACCAAAAAGATGAGAAGCAATGCACTAAAGACCACCACAACGGCGATGAGAGTCATCCCCACCCCCGAGGTATCATTCGTCGCAAATTCCGAAACCTTCGCCGTAGAAGTCACTGTGGATGTAGTCGTGGTCACGGTCAACGACTCTTCTCCCTGAGTAGCTAGTTCTGTCCACATGACTACAACGGTAAGTTGGAGTGTTTCTTAGGCGGCATAACGTCCTTTTTGAGCTGTAGCATCTGCAAAGCACGGATAATACGGAAACGAGTATTCCGAGGCTCAATCACATCATCGATATACCCCATGCTCGCAGCCACATAGGGGTTCGCAAACTTCTCTTTGTACTCAATCTCCTTCTCTGCAATAAACGCTGCTTTTTTAGCAGCATCATCTCCAAGTTCGGAGAGCTCCTTGCCATAAAGGATTTCAATAGCCCCCTGTGGTCCCATCACGGCAATCTCTGCAGACGGCCAAGCATAGTTGATATCGGATTCAAGCCCCTTGGAACTCATCACGATATATGCCCCACCATAAGCCTTTCGCAAGATAACCGTAACCTTAGGCACCGTAGCCTCGCCGTAAGCAAAAAGAAGCTTAGCGCCATGCATAATAATACCGCCTGTTTCTTGACCAGATCCTGGTAGGAAACCTGGCACATCGACCAAAGTTACCAATGGGATATTAAATGCATCGCAGAAGCGCACAAAACGTGCTGCCTTACGAGAAGCATTGATGTCGAGCACCCCAGCCATGAAAGCAGGTTGGTTAGCCACAATGCCCACCGACATACCATTCATGCGTGCAAAGCCCACAATAATATTCTTGGCAAAATCGCGATGCACCTCCAGGAACTTTCGATCGTCAACAATCGCCGTGATAACCTCCATCATATCGTACGGCTTGTTGGCTTCTTCTGGAATAATCTCATTGAGAGAATCCTCTAAGCGATCAATGCTGTCTTCGCAATGTATACGCTGTGGCTCCTCAAGGTTATTCTGTGGGATGTACTCAAATAACTCTCGGATCAAGGCGAATGCCTCTTCCTCAGTTTCCGACTTAAAGGATGCCACCCCAGACTTGGAGGCATGCATCGTAGCTCCCCCCAAGGCTTCGGCGCTGATCACCTCACCCGTCACCGTCTTTACCACCTTAGGTCCTGTTACAAACATATTCCCCGTGCCCGAGTTCATCAGGATAAAATCGGTCAACGCTGGAGAATAGACAGCTCCCCCCGCCGAGGGTCCCATGATCATACTGATCTGCGGGATAACCCCTGAAGCCTTGATGTTACGCTCAAAGATCTCGGAATATCCCGCCAAGCTATTAACCCCCTCTTGAATACGCGCTCCGCCGCTATCAAGAATTCCTATCACGGGCGCCCCATTTTTCAACGCCATATCCATGATCTTACAGATCTTTTCCGCACAGGTAAGAGAGAGAGACCCTCCGTAGATAGTAAAATCCTGCGAAAAGACATAAACCACACGCCCATGAATAGTGCCATGCCCCGTCACCACACCATCCCCGAGGAGGTGGTTCTTGTCCATGTCAAAATCCTGACACCGGTGGGTCACGAACATATCAAACTCTTCAAAACTATTTGGATCCAGCAACAATTTGATACGTTCCCGAGCTGTGAGTTTTCCCTTCTCATGCTGAGATGCGACCTTCTTGTCACCGCCAGCCTTACGAGCTAACTCACGCCTCTCGATCAAACCTTTAATTTTCTCTGCCTGAATGCCACTCATAGCATTTTCCCTTTTAGTGTTCTGATCGAAAAAGATACACCACAGGCGTACCCTTCGATACTTTGTAAGACAAAAGTAGCACTTTTCCAAATAACCAACAATCCACTGACCAGACTAGCATCACACCTCATTTCACAACAAAAAAGCATGGTGCGTCAAAAAAAAGCTACCTATATTGTGAATTATCTACAATCCCGCACCATCCGATACACACATCACACGGCGTCTCACCCAAAGCGTGAAACAAAGCTCACCCGACAAAATTGTCCCCACTACTTCTTCGCAGGCAATCGCTGAATCAACTTCGCGTGACGAATAGCGAGGTCGGTGTAAACGATCGTCATATTACAATTATCGTTTACCTGACGGTATGCCGAGGCATACTCGTGAAGAAGTGCCCCAACATTTTTCCCATCAATAAAAGGACTCACCTTCTTTGCAAACTCCAATTCTTTGTCTAACACCAAAGTAAGATCCTCACGCCCTACGTGAAACATAAACATCTCCCTCAACATCTGGGCATAATAGGTCAGGAGTTGGCGCTGCTCCTCTCGCCCCAATCTCGCCATATCATCCGCCCAAACCAATAGCGCTTCATAATCTCGATTATAGGCCATGCGCAACAGACGCTGCAAAAACTCCAAACGCGTCGTATCATGCTCAAGAAACAAACGATATGCCGTGATATAACTTCCCTGTGCAATGCGCACAATGCCTTCGATACGCTTATCAATAGAAACTCCTCTGCGAAGAAAAGCATCTAAAAGCTCCTCCTTAGAAAGAGGGGGAACAAAAAGCTCCTGTACACGCGAACGAATTGTTGGAAGCAAACGCTCTGGATGTGAAGAGACCAGAAGAAAAAGCGTACGACTGCGCGGTTCCTCTAAAGTCTTTAATATCTGATTTGCCGCAGCCTCCTCCATCAACTCTGGCAGATAGATCAATATCACCTTATACCCCCCCATTACAGGAGAGAAATCTAACGATGCGATAATTTCCTGCGCCGCCTCTACTGGCAAACGAAGCTTCTTTGATCCATCCTTCGACCAGAGTAACATCCACTCGGCTTGCGAGATATAAGAACTCTTCTCCAAAAGCGTTGACAAACGTGCAAGGGGAAACTCAGTCTCGACTTTCAAATCGCTGAGCGCCCCAGCATACGGAGCAAAGAAATAAAAATCTGGATGTTTGAGTTTATTAAAACGAACACACGAACGACATTCTCCACAAGCCTCCCCCTCAGGGGTAGGATTCTTGCAATTGACATACTGGGCCAAAGCAAGTGCAAGAGGAAAAGTGCCACTCCCCTCGTTGCCCGACAAGAGTAAAGCGTGAGGAAGACGATGCTGTGCAACATACTTACGCAGCAACTGCTTCACTCGCTCCTGTCCATAGACATCGTGGAAAAACATAGTTACCTTTCTTGTTGAGAAAAAGAGGTTAACGTAGACAACGAAAGACGCCTATCAATCTTTTGACATACCAATTCCGACGCCCCCGTATGTGAAAACACGTAATCGTGTGCACGCTTTCCCATTCGTTCTCGCAAAGATTGATCTTGAAAAAGAACAGCGAATCGCTCTTGGAATTCCTCCTGAGTCTCAAGAGCTTCTGCCCCCCCCTCTGCCAAGAGTTCAAGCGCCTCGCGAAAAGCTGTATGATTAGGTCCAAAGAGTACAGGGATACCAAATACGGCGGGTTCCAAGGTATTGTGAATCCCCACTCCGAATCCTCCGCCCACATAAGCAATCTGGGCATAGTGATAAATCGAAAACAAGATCCCCACCTTGTCGACAATCAAAAGACGTGCCGCCTCCAACGCTTCCGAAGTAGTTGTTTGAGTATAACGAATCGCCTTCCCTGCGTAGCGTTTCATCCATCCCTCGATTTCTCCCTCGCGGATCTCATGCGGCACAACCACACATTTCCACCCCTCGGGTAGTGTATCGAGTACTGGAAAAAGACGCTCGGCATCTGCTTGCCAAAGACTTCCTAAGACCAACAATTGCGAAGCATGAGCGAAATGTTCGATCTTTTCCAGATGCATCGTCTGCGTCACCCCCTCCACAACACGATCGAAACGCGCATCACCCACCACGTCGACCCCCTCAGATATCCCGTGCGCTTCCAAAAGTTCACGCGAACGTTGGTCTTGCACCAACAGTTCATCAAAAAGTAAGAGCCAACGGCGATAATAAGCGCCATAGGGTTTGAAAAATGCTTGTTTGGGACGAAAGATCGCCGAAACTAAAAAAGTTGGAATAAAACGCCGATGCAACTCTCGCAAGAAGTAGTACCAGAACTCATACTTCACAAAAAGCGCCACGGTCGGACGCACAATATCAAGAAATCGGCGCGCATTCCGTGGCGTATCCAGCGGGAGATAGCCCACATAAGTAGCCTGTGCATAATTTTTTCGGATCTCGTACCCCGAGGGCGAAAAGAAGGTTACCACCAATTGCCAATCAGGATGTTCACTTCGGAAACGCTCCATAATAGGACGTCCCTGCTCAAACTCACCTAGCGAAGCACAGTGAAACCAGATCACCTTACCCTCCACGGGGATAAAATGCTCACGCAAGTGCTTACACCATCCCCTACGTCCGTGCACCCAAAGTTTGGCCTTGGGATGCCAAAGCGAAAATACACGCAGCAAGAAGCCATAGCCCCAAATCCCTAGACGATAAAACAACGTCCCCATTCTCCTCTTCCACTCCTCGCTCTTGCAGACTCCGTTCAATATATATATATCGACTAACGATAGGCTGTAATCCGACGCAAATGTTTAGCCACCTGATCCCCGTCGTCGTTCAAGGCGATAGTACACTCCATCGTATCCCCGACCTGCAGTTGTGAGATCTCCACATTCTCCAAATCTTGACGATAGAAAAATAGGTTATTCGGTGGATATTTGATAAAGCCATACCCCTTAGTGGGATTTAACATCATAATCTGCCCGCGATAACGTACCCCTTCGCTCTCTTTCTCTGTTTCAAGACTCGTTGCAGAATCACTCGCATGAAATTCCTCACTATGTTCCATCATCGACTGCGAATCAGGCGTAAGCATCGAACTCTCATTGATTCTCGAAGTAGAATTCGGCTCTACCGAGACAAAGAGATCTTCAACGTACCCGACCCCATCGTCCAACCCCTCGTCAATGATAGTGTGTGCAGAGACGGGATAAGTTACCTCCTGTAAGAGATCTTGTGCCGTTCGAGTAACGATCTCACGTCCCGAGTCATCAACATATGCGAACTCCCAGTTCAGCACCATTGTCTTTACACCCAGCGAATTGAGCTTACGTACAAGCGGTACATACTCGCCATCGGAGGTGATGAGTACCAAGACGTCAAACTTTTTAATCAGAGTTTGTTCATAAGCCTCCAGTGCCAACCAAACATCTATCCCCTTTTCTTCTTTTTTTCCACTTCGGGTACGCAAAGGCAAGAAGTGCGACACGATGCCCACCGACATGAGAATGTCATCAAAGACACGGTCATTATAGAGCTGATTCCCCCGCTGCGACGCCTCCTGCGCACTCAGACGCCCTCGGAAATAATGAGCCCCAATGATGCGACTATACTGAACGGGGATTTCTTCGGCATCAGCAACCAAATGTCGAATGAAATTATGAAATGCTGGCAGGCTTAGACGTTGCCGCATCTGATGGAAATAGTTGTAGTAGTTGCTTACATGCAAGAAGTAATTTCCGTCATAAAAGACGCCGATCTTGAGAATCTCGTTACTCATTGGATAAATAAAATCACGTAATTTGATAAGTCCCTTTTTGGCTTTTGGACAAAAGTACAAAGAAAACTAAATATAGGCGCAAAAAAGGCGGGCACAAATTCCTATTGCACCCGCCTTACTACACATTCTATTGTTTTTTCCCTACTTACTTGCTCCGATTCTCAAGCTTGTCGCCTGTGGAGCGGATCAAACATTCCTTCCACCAATCTGGATACTCGGGGTTGTCCACATGCACAGGGATGTCCTCCGACTCTGGAGTATGGAGGAATTTACCGTTATTTTCCTTCTTCACATTACCGTCGATATACTTAATCAAGAGGAACTCGTAGAGAGACTCCCAATCTTTCATAGTCTGTGCGACAGCGGTCGTGGAGAAATTTGTCAGGAAGTCAACGGCTCTATCGGGGTTGCTCTTGTAGATCTCCTCAGCTTGTTTGTCAGCCTCTTTCACGCTAGCAATAAATCCATTTTCAAGACGGAGCTGCTCTTTTCTGAGATCAGCATGCATGAGATCATAACGCAGATAACAGTAGTTAGTCACCTTGTTAAAGAGCCAGAAAGCACTCGTCTTCGAATAGCGTAGCAGACTCCCATTCCCCTTTTCATAAGCGAGCGGTATCTTAGTCATACAGGAATACATCGGAGTAAATACTGCCGAAGCCGCATCATCAACCCCGAACCAGATGATCCCTCCCACAGGGTCTGGAAGCCAGGAGCGACTCTGGGTCACGAAGACAAACCCCGTCTGTTGCGTAGCGGTGGCACGTTCATGTACATAGGGCTTGTCATTAAACTTCCACGTCATTGGGCGCCAACGATAGGGAAGCCCGTGGGGACCTGCTCCAAAATCCTTGGTCATGTCCAACTCAGTACCTTCGAGATGATCTCGCATCGCATCCATAACATCATGTACATCGAGCTTGCGGTCGGGCTGGATCCAAAGCGGCATCTTGTGTTCTAAATTCCACCCCTTGGCATAATCGATATACTCCTTCATGTTACTATTGATGGAGTTAAAGAACGACCACACACGTACTTCACAGAAACGCGCTCCACCGAAATCAACAGGAGCATAGGCGTCGCAGAAGCTAAAATCCGCATCCTTTCCTGTGAAATACTTCATCTCACGCGCGAAAGAGATTACGTCATGTGCATACACAGTTTCCACCTCGGGATTAAAAATCTTGTTCAATTGCTTGCTCGTGATCGAGGTTTTTCCATTAGCAAGTGGGAAGGTCGTAATACGAGCCTGATTGGCATGCGCACAGACATACCCATCTGGAATACGCCGCGCCACCCAAACCATACCACGGCGCGCATTCTCCATTTTTTTGGTCTTCTTGTTCATCTTCAAATCCATACCCTTGCTGATGAGATCCATAACCCAAACCTCATTCTTATCAGCAATAGAGAAGGACTCTCCCGAACTTGCATAACCGTAGCGCTCCGTAAGCTCCACCATCATCTTGATAGCTTCGCGTGCCGTCTTGCAACGTTGTAGGGTGATATAGATAAGAGACCCATAGTCAATAATCGCAGTAGAGTCTCGAAGAGCTTCGCGTCCCCCATAGGTAGTCTCACCGATCGCGAGTTGATACTCGTTCATATTCCCGACCACATTATAGGTCTCGGCCGCCTGCTCAATCTCGCCTAGGAACTTCTGCGAGTCCCACTCATAGACTTTGAGCATCGTCCCCTTGGGGTACTTCGCAGCCGGCCAGTGATAGAGTTCACCGTAGAGGTAGTGCGAATCCGCCGCATAGGAGATCATACATGATCCGTCCTTCGATGCCCCCTTGGTCACCAAGAAGTTGGTACACGCCGACGCTGGGATTGCTGCCCCGAGCACGAAAGCGAGTGCCGTCCATAGTTTTCTGTTCATCCCTATTCTTTATTTGCTGGTAACTGTTTCACAAATATACACACAGAAATGGAAACTTGGTCAATAGAACATGGTTCGACACTCACAACTGGAGGCTCTTCTCGAGCACAGCCCATAGTCCAGCCTCGTCTTCGGGTGCAAACCAACGGATCGCTCCATTACGCCTCCACCACTTACTTTGTCGCCGTGCATACTGACGAGTGTGAAGCTTTATCTGCTCAAAAGCTTGATCTAACGAACAACGTCCATCGAAGTATGCAAAGAGCTCCTGATACCCCACGGTCTGTAATGGCGGCAGCGAACGATAAGGGAGTAAGGCACGAGCCTCATCCTCTAACCCCTCGGCGCGCATAGCCTCTACACGTGCGTTAATACGCTGATGGAGCTCTGGCAACGGACGTTCTATCCCCACCTCGACCACTCGAAACGGTCGCTGTGTGGCAGGTCGAGTCAGTAGAGCGCTATAGGGTCTCCCTGTTTGCAGACTGACCTCCAGGGCACGCAACACCCTCGCCCCATTACAAGGGTCAATCCGTTTGGCAGTAACAGGATCTACCTGCTGCAGCTGTGCAAAAAGGCAAGCAACCCCCTCGGCCTCCAGCTGCTGTGACAACCTTGCACGCAAGGCTGCATCGGGAACTGGGAAATTATCAAGCCCGTGTATCAGCGCATCCATATAGAGCATTGAGCCCCCCGTTAGAATCGCGACGCGCTTCCCCGCACGCTGCAAGGATTCGATAACGGCGAGCGCCTCCAACTCAAACTGTCCAGCGGAAAAACGCTCGGTAATGGAATGCGAGGCTACAAAATAATGCGGAGCTTGTTCCCGCTCTTCAGCCGTAGGCTGTGCCGTGCCGATACGCATCTCTCGATAACACTGACGCGAATCCGACGAGATGATCGGACACCCAAGCTTCTTCGCCAAACGGAGCGAGGTGACCGTCTTACCGACCCCTGTGACCCCATACAGCGCCACAAGAGTGAAGGTGGCGGTCTGCGAGGTCATCGACTCAATTCCAAGAAATCCGCCACGACCGTATCCTCCATCGAAGGACTAGGTTTAGGGTTCTCCCCCTCGGACTTGATACATACGCCTGGCAAGAGGTCAACACTTCCCTCCTCGGCACGCAGATACTGAAGATAAAGCGAACGATTGAGAAAGAGGTCATAACAGAAGATGAGTCGTTGCCCTTCTCGCTGGCAAATGTCGCCCAACGTAATTGCATTCATCTCCATCGAAGGGATCTCGGCGTCAGAATCCCCCATATCCATGAGTGTAATCTCTGCAGTTTTTTCCCACTCGTCATCGACGACATAGAATGACATCAAGAGGTCCGACGGGAGGTCTAATTGATCACAAAGGAAACGATAGAAATCATAAAAGGTAACCGTGGGTGCGAGAAGGTACTCTCGCACAAAGTTCTCGGCGAGCGGATCTACCATACGGAAATGCAGCTTCATCTCTATCTTTCTTTACTTTTCTTGTTAGCCAAACAAAGATAAGAAAAAGTGAGAAAGAAGTACACCTAAATACTCGAATCTATCGCCTTCACAGGATCTAACTTTGCAGCACTGCGTGCAGGAAGATACCCCGAGATCACCCCGATCACAACCGCCAAAAGTAATCCCAAAACGAGGTGCATCGGCGAAAAAATAAGCACAAAAGAGCTAGCAACCTTGCTCACAAGCAAGGCTATCAACCTGAGCAGCAAGAGACCGAGCCCCCCTCCGAGGAGCGAGAGCAAGGTGGATTCGAAAAGGAATTGTAAGAGGATAAACCAACGTTTTGCCCCGAGTGACTTTTGAATGCCGATAATCTTAGTACGCTCCTTCACAGAGACGAACATAATATTTGCAATCCCAAAGCCTCCGACCAAAATCGAAAGCCCACCGATCAGGATACCCGCCAAGTTCAGCGTTCCAAATATATTATTCAACTGATTCTGTGCCGCTTCCACGGTATTCAATGTGAAGTTATCATCTTGTGTGGGTCGCAAACCTCGTCTCGCCCTCAGAACGCGGCGTACATCATTGATAAACTCCTCTTGATCATAATCCGCAAAAGAGCTGACCGCTATGGTGACATACGCCCAGCGCGGATTGACTATTTTACGGATATAATTGTAAGTCACTAGGACATTTTCATCCACACTCAATCCGAACATTGATGATCCTTGCTCCTTTGTCACCCCTATGACCTGTACAGGAAACCCCGCCACTTTGACCGTCTTCCCCACGGCACTCCCGTCAGGGAAAAGCTGATAAGCCACGGTATGCCCCAAGATAGCAGCACCAGCCCCTTGGTCATACTCCTGTGTGGAAAAGAAGCGCCCCGCCTCCATTTCAGCATCGATGACTTGGGCATAGTCTGGGGTAAACCCCATAATATTCACACTCTCTAGACTCAGCTTCTTATACTCAACCTTGCCCGATGCCGAGACCCTCATCCCCACAGAAGCAATACAACGACCATTGTTTCGAAGTGCCCAATAGTCATCATAATTCGGTTGTGGGAATCTACGGATTTTCCACCATTGCACATCGCTACCTCCCATCCACGGCCACTTATCAACGTAGACCACATTCCCCCCCAGCTTGCTCAGAGAGGAGGCTATCCCCTCCTTCATCGAGTCAATAACGATGAAAATAGCTATGATGGTAAAAATACCGATGGTTACCCCAAGTAGTGAGAGTGCCGTTCGGAGTTTGTTGCTCCGAATATACTGTATCACAAATCCCAAGGCATCAACAACTAGCCCCTGCGTGAGATAGAGACGCTTAAACAAGCGCGCGAGTCGCATCCTCAATATGTTTTCTAGGACACCGAAAGGTATAAAAAAAAGGTGAACCCGCCACTACGGGTACACCCTTAAAAAGAGCGCTCTTTATCGTTATGCGTTCTTCACCATCGCCGTTACATCCTCTGGCTTTATCGGAATCTGCTTTTCTCCAATAAGACGCGCACCCGTTTCAGTGATCAAGATATCGTCTTCAAGACGAATCCCACCGAAGGAGTAGTAATCCTGCAACTTGTCAAAGTTGATGAACGAATCGTTAATCCTCTCGGCCTTCCACTTCTCTATCAAGGCAGGGATGAAGTAAATTCCAGGCTCTACAGTGACCACAAATCCCTTTTGCAGACGACGTCCGCAACGGAGCGATCCTGTGCCAAACTGCGACGATCGTTGAATTTCTTTGTCGTACCCCACTAGGTCTTCTCCCAATCCCTCCATATCATGCGTATCCAGCCCCATCATGTGTCCGAGCCCATGAGGCATAAAGAGGGCGTGTGCACCACAATTTAGCGATTCTTCGATATCCCCCTTCATCAAACCGAGCGCCTGCAATCCCTCAGTAATTTCACGACAAGCGGCCATGTGCACGTCACGATAGGGAGTTCCAGGCTTAGAGAGCGAAATTCCCAGATCATGTGCACGGAGCACAATATTGTAAATATCAAGCTGTTGTTGAGAAAAGTCTCCACCGACAGGCGTGGTACGGGTATGATCGGAAGCGTAGTGCATTTCCGACTCAGCGCCACAGTCTACCAAAAGTAGACGTCCCTTCTCAAGGATTTGCGAATGGTCTTCGTTATGCAGGGTCTGACCATTTTGCGACAAAATCGTGGAGAAAGAGGTCATGTAACCGAAGCTGTGTGCAATTCCTTCGAGATCCCCTGCCAAGATCCTCTCACGCATGCCAGGCTTCGCATTCTTCATAGCGTGCACCTGCATCTGATACCCTACAGCCGAAATCTTATCAAGTTCTTGAATTTCACAAGGTTCTTTTACCGAACGCTGCGAAATCACCGCGTGGATCAGTTCTGGCGAAATATAATTCTGTAGCGCATCGGGCATAATTCCCAAAAGAGTCGACAATTCGAGCTTATGTTCTGCTCGATAGGTGGGGAGGAAGTGGATCTTCCGTCCTGCTCGAATCAGCTTATTCAGCTCGCTAGCTAATTCCTTACGCGGTCGCACATTCTTGATATCAACTAACGCAGCCATCTCATCGAGTTTAGGCTGTGCACCTCGCCAGATGATCTCATTTACCGTGTAATCGTCCCCGTAAATCGTATCCTTTCCCCCCTCCAAATCTATCAACCCCACGAGCCCCGCACGGTCGATACCGAAATAGTAAAGGAAATTGCTATCCTGCCGGAATTGATACTGGTTCTCTGGGTAATTGATTGATGCATACCCATTCCCTAAAAAGAAAAGTACACCGCTCTGAAATTTTTCTCGAAGAGCCGCTCGGCGATCCTTATATACAGACGTCTCAAACATAACTTGAGGTATTGATTAAACCCTGCCTATCAATTTCTACAAACAAAGATATAGCTTTTCAAGCTATGTCATAGTAAGCGACTCTGGGTTTAGAATGACAGAATCTCCGACACGTATACCAAAACGCTGTGCCACGGGCTCGCAACGACAAGTGAATAAGACAAAAAGACGCGGATCGTGATACGGATACAGGGCCTCTAAATTTGTTTGTCCCTTTGCGATAATCAAATCCGCTTCGTCTAAAAGCTCTCGGAATCGTTGATTTGCCACCTCTGG
The DNA here is from genome assembly GCA_963543925.1 of uncultured Bacteroidia bacterium. GTDB lineage: Bacteria > Bacteroidota > Bacteroidia > Bacteroidales > CAJPTX01 > Bacteroides_D. Next base: position 20,949 of record CAUUCP010000013.1, read on the forward strand.
TAGGGTATTCGGCGCATGACAACCATTAGTAAGCACACGTGCCGAGTCCCGCATCGCGATATAATCGGCATCCTGTCCTGAGGCAGCATAGCCTGCATAGGGACAATTCACAACATAGGTAACCTCTGCCCCTGGGATCGTACGGATAAAGAGACGATCCATCACAATCTCCCCCGCTCTGTCAGCAAGATAGAGGATCTTCGTATGATTATGGATAGAATGTTTTAACAGCTCACCGTGATCTATCACGAGCTGTGCTCGAATCCCCTGGTCTACCATCCGCATAATCTGCGGCGCAGAGTCTTTCATAAAATCGACCTTCGTAGCGACAAGCGCAATCCTCATGGCATTACGAAAGGAATTACTTCCCATCCTCACCCTGACTCTCAAAGGCGCTTGCAGCTCAAGGGCGAGATCGTTCATATTTTTCTTCAATGGCCAAAATGGCGTCACGCCACGATAACGTTGCCCGAGCGCATTATAGGCCTCTCTCAAGAAATCGGTAGGGGGCATCTCTATACCATGATCTGCATACCGTGAGGCAATATCTGCAATGAACTCCGTGCGATCTCTCGCCGAAGCATCATAAGCATCTAGAAGCGTATTCATTCGCTCCAAGATACATGCCAAGCAACGATGGTCGCCTAAAAAACTCTGTATAGTGTTCATCACGCGTAAGGAACGCGACAAATGGGTAAATTGTTCAGAACACGAAATGAAAAGGCAACTCTAGGAGTTATAGAACTCTCTTTTATATCTTGGAAGCGAAGCCCTCCTATAAAACAATACTGCGGACGTAAGCTTTTACATCCGCAGTATCTCTATGAAAATTACAATATCGTTTAGCCACCAAAATTGTCGTAGTGTATCATATCTGACTCTACCCCCAAGTCATACAACATTTTGTTCACAGCCGCAGTCATCGGCGGAGGACCGCAGAGGTAGTACTCTATATCCTCGGGCGTCTGATGATTTTTCAGATACTGATCAAAAATTACTTGGTGGATAAACCCCTTAGCCCCCGTCCAATTGTCCGATGGGAGCGCATCGGAAAGCGCAATAGTGAACGTGAAGTTCGGGAAGTCACGCGCGATAGCTTCAAATTCCTCTTCATAAAAGATTTCTCGACGCGAACGTGCTCCGTACCAGAACGTCACTTTGCGTCCAGTCTTTAATGTCTTGAATAGATGGAAGATATGGGAACGCATTGGCGCCATCCCCGCTCCTCCTCCGATGAACATCATCTCTCGCTCGGAATTATCCACCAAAAAGAACTCGCCATACGGACCTGCGATATTGACCTTGTCCCCTGGTTTTCGCGAGAAGATATAGCTGGAACAGATTCCTGGATTAAGTTTCTGAAATCCCCCGTTGACCCGATCGAAGGGCGGGGTGGCGATACGGACATTCAACATAATGATGTTGTCCTCTGCTGGGTGATTGGCCATAGAATAAGCACGATAGGAAGGGGTTGGATTCTCCATGCGCAGATTCCACATACCGAATTTATCCCAATCTTCTCGGAAAGCCTCGTCCACCTGAATATCCTTGAAATCTACCGTAATCTGTGGGACGTCGATCTGGATATATCCGCCAGAACGGAATTTAAGGTGTTCCCCTTCTGGCAACTTTACCACAAACTGCTTGATGAAAGTAGCGACATTATTATTGGAAACGACCTCACACTCCCACTTCTTAATGCCCAAGACGGACTCGGGTACGACAAGAGAGAGATTGTCTCGTACTTTCACCTGACAAGCCAGCCTCCAATGCTCTTGTTGCTCACGACGGGAAAAGAACCCCTGTTCTGTTGGCAAGATTTCTCCCCCCCCCTCTACGACACGACAACGACAGGTACCACAGGTACCACCTCCCCCACAAGCCGAGGGCAACAACACCCCACTCGAGGTGAGTGTCGAGAGCAATGAGTTTCCCGTTGTGACCGAGAGTTGCTTCTCTCCATCGTTAATGGCGATAGTAACATTCCCACTCGGTACTAACTTTTTTCTTGCGTAAAGCAACACCCCGACTAAGAGCAGTATTACCACAAGGAATACTACCACAGCCAAGAGAATCAATGTCCCATCCATCTGCTTACAAGCTTATAGAATTTCGACTGAAAAAGACGTGAGGCTAGAATTTAATCCCCATGAATGTCATGAATGCCAACCCCATGAGCCCAGTAAGAATAAAGGTGATCCCATTCCCTTTGAGCGCATTTGGCACGTTGGAATATTGCAATTTCTCACGAATCGCCGCGAGCGCTACGATGGCCAAGAACCACCCGATCCCGCTCCCGATACCATACGTCGTTGCTTGCCAAACGGTCTCGTAGTGACGCTCCTGCATAAAGAGTGCCCCCCCCAGTATAGCACAGTTGACCGCAATGAGTGGAAGGAAAATCCCCAAGGAGTTGTAAAGGGAAGGTGAGAACTTCTCCACCGCCATTTCGACCAATTGGACAATTGATGCGATCACCGCAATGAACATAATGAAGGAGAGAAAGCTCAAATCGATATCGGCATACTCTGCCCCAAGCCACGAAAGCGCCCCAGCGGAGAGAAGATACTTATCCAAGAGGTAATTGACAGGAATGGTAATTCCCAGCACAAAGATAACTGCCAACCCCAATCCCGTAGATGTTTTCACGGTCTTAGAGACCGCAAGATAGGAACACATCCCGAGGAAGAACGCAAAGATCATGTTGTCCACAAAGATCGAGCGTACAAATATGCTTAATAGGTTCTCCATAGATAGAATCGACCTGATAAAAATCCAATGAACCGAGCTAGAGGATAATGCGAGGGTCTGTAGAGGACAAAGTCACCACAATGCCACCTCCCCTCTTCCTCTTCATTACTTTTTCTTAGCTCCCTCAACGAGAGACTTCACAAAGATACGTTGTATCCAAATCACGCACCCCACCAAGATAAGCGCCATCGGCGGCATGATGAAGAGTCCGTTATTCTCGTAGAAACCTCCCTGCGCGGCATAGATACTCTCTGGAATCACACGAATATCCAACAAGGTTCCGAAGCCGAGCAGCTCTCGCAAGAAGGCAACAATAATGAGGATAATCGCATAGCCCAGCCCGTTTCCGATCCCATCTAGAAACGATGGCCATGGTTTATTTCCGAGAGCAAACGCCTCAATACGTCCCATGATGATGCAGTTCGTAATAATCAGCCCGACAAAGACGGATAGCTGCCGACTGACATCATAGACATATGCTTTGAGCAACTGGTCTACCAAGATCACAAGTGCTGCAACGACCACCAATTGTACAATAATACGAATCCGATTGGGGATTCCCTTGCGCATCAAAGAGAGCACAAGGTTAGATACCGCCGTGACTACGGTAACGGAGATCCCCATCACGATAGCAGGCTTGAGCTTTACCGTCACGGCGAGCGAGGAGCAAATCCCGAGGATGAGTACGGTCACGGGATTTCGCAGACTCAATGGTTCGACGAGCAGGGCTCGATTCGCCTTGGAAAAGAATCCTTCTTTACTCATGTCACAGACCTCTATTTTTTCTTAAGTTCAAGGAACGCTCGGTATTCGGAAAGGCTGGCTAGCAACATATCAGCGACCCCGACACTGGTAAGTGTAGCCCCAGAAATCGCATCTACAGCATGGGAGTTATTCGCCGTATTCCCCGACTTTAGTAGTTTTATGGAGACGAGATTACTTCCTTCAAAAATCTTCTTTCCCTTGAAGCGACTCTGGAATGCAGGAGTCGCGATATCGGCTCCGAGCCCTGGGGTTTCACTCTTGTGAGCAAATGACGCCCCGTAGACAGTATTCATATCCTCGTCAAGAGCGATGTAGCCCCAAATCTGCCCCCAAAGCCCCTGTCCCACAAGCGGGAAAATATACTTACATGACCCATCGTCGAGATGGGCTACAAACAACGGTAATCGACGCGTAGGTTCTGGTTGTGCCAGCTCTGAGCGCAAATCAATTTCGAAAGCGTTGACCCCCTCGATTTCTTTGCCCTGCATATCTACGACCACTTCCTGCTTGATGTACCGCTGATAAGCCTCGCTCACGACCTTTTGTCCAGCCCCTTCGAGCTGTTCCCCTAGCCCAATGGACTTGAGAATATCCATTCTTTTCTCCATGCGGATATTTTCCTGCTGTGCTGGCTTCAACCCAGAGGCGGCCAATGCTAGGAGCACCGCCACCACCACCACTAGCACGATGGCGTAGAGAAAAATATAGGTATTGCTATCACGTTTCATAAAAACTCCCCTCCTCTAGCAATTACTTGGTCTGGGACTCTGCATTCAACTTAGCTACACGCAAGGCACGCGCACGCCGCCAAGCGATATTCCGATGTACCACCACATGATCGATCAGTGGTGCAAAAGCATTCAACAAGAGGATAACCAACATCGTACCCTCTGGGTAGGCTGGGTTCAAGACACGCACCACGACAATCAGAATACCAATCAACAACCCATAAATCACCTTTCCCGTCTGAGTTTGTGCACTTGTCACAGGGTCAGTTGCCATGAAGACAGCCCCAAAAGCAAAGCCCCCCATCAGGAGATGGTAATGTGCAGGGAGTGTCATATAGGGATTTGCGCCAACAGCATTGAAGATCAACCCCATAAGGTATCCCCCAATAAAGACGGAAATCATCACACGCCAATTTGCCACCCCCGTGAGAAGGAGTATCAACGCGCCGACCAAAATACAGAGTGTTGACGTTTCTCCGACAGAACCTGGAATAAAGCCCATGAAGAGATCCCTCACAGGAGGCAACTTATCCAATAGCCCTGCAGCGGAGAGGGAAAGGGGCGTCGCACCACTAAATCCGTCCACAGCTGGATATGCACCGAATCCAGCGACCCATACATCGTCTCCCGACATATTCTTAGGGAAAGCGAAAAATAGAAATGCACGTGCCAAAAGTGCGGGATTGAAGATATTCATCCCCGTTCCACCGAAGACTTCTTTCCCAAAAACGACAGCAAAGGCTGTAGCAACGGCTACCATCCAGAGGGGTACGCCCACGGGCAAAATCATCGGAATCAGGAGTCCGGAGACCAAAAATCCTTCATTCACCTCGTGCCCACGCGCCTGTGCTACGGCAAACTCAATTCCCAAGCCCACGACATAGCTCACAATAATTGTTGGCAACATGGAAAGGAAACCGAAGCCGAGGAGCGACCAGAACTCAAAATTGGCTGGTGCAGCATTTTCCCCCACGCGCATCAAAACATGCTGGTATCCGATGTTGTACATTCCGAATACGAGGGCTGGCAATAGCGCCAGTACGACGGCAATCATCGTACGCTTCATATCCACCGCATCTCGGATATGCGCCCCCGTACGTGTGACCGTATTAGGGGTAAATAGGAAGGTTTCGAACGCATCGAATGTCGAATGCAACTTGGCAAAACGCCCTCCCGCAGAGAACTGTGGCTTAGCCTTATCTAAAATAGTACGTAACCCCATGGTCGTCTAATAGCTGGTCAAGTGGGTTATAATTCTCGAATCATGAGATCCATCCCTCGACGGACAATCTGCTGCGAGTTGATCTTGGAGGTACACACAAACTCACAAAGTGCAAAATCCTCTTCAGCGACCTCGTAAATTCCTAAATCCTCCATAAGCTCGATATTTCCGGCAAGAATAGCCTTCAAGAAATGCACGGGATAAATGCGCATGGGAAAGACTTTTTCATACTGTCCACTCACTACAAAGGCACGCTCGCCACCATGGAGATTGGTATCAAGGACATACTCCCTGTTTGGGGAGAGGAAAGAGGTGAAAAGTCTACTCGCACTAAACTTTCCAAACCCTGGTGCAGCCCACCCCATGAATTCATGATGATCCCCCTCTGGGATCACCGACACCATGTGGTGATAGAAGTGTAGCCCCCCCTCGATAGTTTCCTTAGTCCCGGTCAATACATTGCCACTGATGATACGTACATGCGCATCTTCCGCCAACTGATCTTGTAACAAGACCTTGAGTGGCGACCCAACCATCGCGGTATAGTAGCGTGGTTTAGCCACCTCGCTTCCGGCCACGGCGACAATCCGTCGCGCATCGTAATGCCCAGTGGTCACCAATCTACCAATAAAGACGACGTCGAGCGGATGTATGGTCCAAACCACCTCTCCCTTAGCCACTGGTGCAATATGATGGATCTGCACCCCGACATTGCCTGCAGGATGTGGGCCTGAAAAATTATGAAGCTCGGCTCGGGCAGTGGCAAAAGCTTGATGAGGCGGATAATTAACATTCACGCCAATGTGCACCTTTCCTGATGTCAGACGCGACAACACATCAATGCCCGCTTGGAAACTCGCACCGTCATCTTTAATGGCAAAATCCATATCTGGGGCGAGTGGTGACGTGTCGAAAGCTGAGATGAAAATATCTCGTGGCGTTACGTCTGGCGATGGGATCACGTTAAAGGGACGTTGACGGAGATAAGACCATACTCCCCCCTGCAAGAGGAGATCTACCAACTCCTGACGGGAGGCAGTGGGTGTAACGAGCGGGGTAAACTCTTCAAAGTCGAGCTTTTCTTCTTCACACCGCACCACGACACGCAGGAGACGTCTACGCTCTCCCCGTTCAACCATGACGACCTTACCACTCACGGGGGATGCAAAGCGAATGCGCTCGTCCTTTTTATCCGTAAAAAGTGGCGTACCCGCCTTGACCAGCTCTCCCTCTTGCACCAAGAGATGGGGTACAAGATTTGGGAAATCTGCAGGATAGAGGGTATAATCCCCCTTGATCCCAATGCGCGTAAAGACCTTTTCAGCTGTACCTTTGAGCTTGATATCAAGCCCCTTATGAATACGCGTAACCCTTCCTTTAACCATAGTACGTCGAGCTTTCTCCGACAAAGGTATATCTTTTATAAGATAGAAAAAAGGGATGTGCCCAAAAGATCGAAGATTTACGTCAATGGGACGTTCCCACGCTCTTCTCCGAAGAGGTGTTTCAACTCCCCTTCCAAAGAGAGCGATAAAAAAGGGCTATAAAATCAATCCTTTTGTGTGCAGCGCCGCCTCCCCCCTGTCCCCTTGCATCACAGAGCCCCCTTATTGACTCTAGGCTTTCACGTTCCGCCGCCTATGAAAGGGTGAGACACGCATTCCTCTGGATACGCTTACTTGGATATCTTCTTTTCAAAACAAAGAGGGCGTAACCCAACGGCTACGCCCCCCTGAAAGATCATAAAACACAAGCTCCTAGCTCTGTAAGAAGAAGACCACAGGTATTGTATACCCGACACGGGCTGGCTTCCCCCGTTGTTTTCCTGGTGTCCACTTGGGGCTAGACTTTACGACACGCACAGCTTCCTTGTCGAGGATGGGGTCTACGCTACGCAATACCTTCACACGTCCTACCGAGCCATCAGGCTCAATCACAAATGATACCTGTACCTTTCCCTGAATTCCGACCTCGGCAGCAGCCTCTGGGTAACGTGTATTCTCTTTCACATACTGACGGAAATTCTCCAATCCACCTCCTCGGAAGGATGGCATTTCTTCAACGAAGAAGAAGACCTCTTCTTCCTCCACTTCTGCTTCCTCTACGGGTTCCTGATATTCGTAAACGTCGACCGAAGTTCCTTCATCAAGCTCAGTATTAAATGGGTCGAAGTCTGTTTCTAGACTGACTTGCCTATCGACGAGATTGATCTTGGAAATAATTTTTGGAGCTTCTGGAGGCGCCATTTCTGGCTTTTGCTCCTGCTGTTGAGTCATCGGAATTTCCTCCTGTTCGACGATCACAGCCGTTTGATTGGTAATCTCTTGGTTGTACTCATACCGGCTTCGCCAGTTGAAGAGTACGAGACAGATCAGGAGCGCTAGGTTCAATCCGCCAAGGAAAAAGATTCCTTTATAGACCTGTAAATCTGCACGTGGGGCTTTTTTTACTTCCATTGCTGCTGCCACTCTCTAATGGTTTACGATCCCAGAGGAACGGGGAGTTTATTCCGCTCCTTTCGACACCAAAAATAGGTATATTTTTTTACATGGCAAACTTTATAGTGTCGTATATACTAAATAGCTATGGTTATACGCTTTTTAGACAGTCAGTAAAATCAGATACAGAATGAGCGATTTATTACGTCTAGAACCCGCTGAGTTATGGCGTCACTTTGTGGAGATATCGAAAATACCTCGTCCTTCGAAACACGAGGAACAGATCAGTAACTACCTATTTTCCTTGGGCAAAAGTCTAGGTATCGAGACTCACCGCGATGCAGTCGGTAACATCTTGATGCGCAAAGGGGCGACCCCAGGCATGGAAAATCGGCGTTCGATTGTGCTACAGAGCCATATGGACATGGTTTGCGAAAAGAATGCCGACTCTGATCATGACTTTATGCATGACGGGATTGATGCCTATATTGATGGCGATTGGGTGAAAGCTCGTGGCACCACACTTGGTGCAGATGACGGTATTGGTTGCGCCGCACAGCTCGCGGTATTGACCGACCCGCAGGTCGTACACGGTCCCCTGGAATGTCTCTTTACGGTTGACGAAGAGACTGGGCTCACAGGGGCTTTTGCGCTAGAGGGTGGTTTCTTCAAGAGCGAGATTTTGTTAAACCTCGATTCTGAGGACGAGGGCGAGATTTTCATAGGTTGTGCCGGAGGGGTAGACACAGTGGGGCATTTCCCTTTCCGTACGGAGGCAGCTCCTGAAAGTTACCGTTTCTACAAACTTCGTATCTCTGGGCTGACGGGTGGACACTCTGGAGACGATATCAATAAGGGGTATGCGAACTCGATCAAATTACTCACTCGCTTACTCCAGCACCTTGAGCGCGAAATCCCCGTCTCGCTTTCGATACTGGAAGGTGGCAATCTTCGGAACGCCATTCCGCGCGAGGCTTATGCGGTGATCGGCATTCCGGAAGACTCCCGACTCAAGATGGAGTTGTTTGTGCAACATTTTGGTGCCAAACTCCTCAAAGAGTATCAAAGCACGGAACCCAACCTAGAGATCGCCGCAGACGAGACCCACGCGGCGCCCGTGATGAATAACTATGACAAGCTACGGCTCTTGAACTTACTCTATGCGATGCCCCACGGGGTCATAGAGATGAGTCGCGAGATCGCGGGGCTTGTAGAGACCTCAACCAACCTAGCTTCTGTAAAGCTATTGGAGGCTGGCGTTTTGGAAATAGCCACCAGCCAACGGAGCTCAGTGGATTCGGGTAGAGAATACGTAGCCATGATGGTCGAGAGTATTTTCCTATTAGCGGCTTGTACGCTGCAACACTCCGACGGTTACCCAGGCTGGGCACCCAACCCGAGCTCTCCGATTTTAGGAATCGCCTCCTCGGTGTATGAAGGGCTTTTTGGGAAGAAGCCGGTGGTACGCGCCATCCACGCAGGTTTGGAGTGTGGGTTGTTTTTGGAAAAATACCCCACGTTGGATATGATCTCCTTCGGTCCGACGCTACGTGGCGTCCACTCCCCCGACGAACGCCTTGACATCCCCTCCACCAAAAAGTTCTGGGATCTACTACTAGGGATACTCAAAGCTGCGCCAACAGTATAAGGGGAAAGAGCGTGTATAACACCTTGTTATTTTCTATAGTCAGTGTAGAAATCCCTATGACCTCCTACAAAAAAATAGGCAGCAAGTAGCCTAAAAAGGGACGAGGTAAAAAGGAAGAGTGCTCCACGAGACTGGCTATATTTTTACGAGGAATCGCCCTCTATTATCTTTCAGGTATAAGAACTTGAAAAATAGTGGGGGGCGATTTTCTTTCCTCTAAAGACGTCCTTATCCGAGGATCGGGATTACTTTGAACAGATTGTTCTGTGCAAATCCTTACACAGATTGCTCGATGCCTCCCCCTAAAACGTCCTTTCAAAAGGGCGACTCCTTTCCAACAGAATTTTTAACAGGAATAGGGTAGCTCCCCCTTCCCAGCACAGCACAATCAAGAAATACACCATCCTCTGGGAAGCCCCCCCTCTTATAGCATCCAAGAACCTCTGTCAGAGGTGGAGACTCCTGTGATCTATTACACTAGAACCTATTACACTAGGACCTATTACACTAGAACCTTTTACTTTGAAAAAAATCTCGCATCAGCGCGACAGCCTCTCCCTCGCACAACCCATTATGCACCGTAGTGCGCGGATGAAGGATGTTAGGCGCATAGAGGGTATAGCCCCGCTTGGCATCGGTTGCTCCGTAGTAAATCGTCCCCATTTGAGCCCAAAGTAACGCTCCGGCACACATCGGGCATGGCTCGATAGTGACGTAAAGCGTACAGTTAGAGAGGATATGCGTATGCAAGAAATTGCACGCAGCGGTAATCGCCAAGATTTCAGCATGCGCCGTTGGATCGGAAAAGGTGCGCGTCTGATTGTGTGCACGGGCTAGGATACGTTCCCCCTGTGTAATCACAGCACCTATGGGGACTTCCTTCTCCTCGAATGCGAGACGCGCCTCACGTAGGGCCTCCTGCATCGCATAGTCGTGGAAATTCCACATTTCTTGGCGATGGAAATGGAGCAGGGAGTCCTATTCCAGCTGGAAGACGCTCATATTTTCTCGCAACTTGGTAGCATGCCCGAGTAGGGACTGCGCACTGTTAGACATGGTCTGGCTATCGGCAGAGTTACTTTGTGTAACGTTATTAAGCTCCTGCATAGCGTGATTGATCTCCATGACCCCATTACTTTGCTCTTGGCTAGCGGCGGCAATCTCATTAGAGAGCGTATTGGCACTTTCGATCTTAGGAATAGTCTCGTTGACCAAGTTTTCAGCCTGCTTTGTAATCTCTTGGGCTTTTTCTACCATTTCTATAATTTCCTCCGCTACCGAGCGCGAGAACTCCGCCAACTTTCGTACTTCGGAGGCCACTACGGCGAACCCTCTTCCGGCTTCTCCGGCACGCGCGGCCTCTACGGAGGCGTTGAGGGCGAGGATATTGGTTTGAAAAGCGATATCGTTGATCAACTGCACCTTGTCGGCAATCTGCTGTGTGGCATGGGCGGAGTTCTGCGTGGACACGACGACCTCTCGCATCAGTGCGAGTGCACTTTCGGCAACATTTCTCGACTCTTGCGCATTGTAGACACTCCGCTTGATATGATCGCTCACGTTTTCTATGGTAGCACAAATCTGCTCGAAGGAGGCAGACTGTTCATGGGCTCCTTGGGCGATATTCGAGGAGGTAGAGCTGACCTCGTGGCTCATGCAAGAGAGTTCAATGGAGGAATCAGTGATATCTTGTATGACTTCTTTCATTTTTCCTTGCAGAATACGGACGTTCTCGATGAGTTTACCGAGCTCGTCACGACGCACCATTTTCGGAATCTCGAAGGCAAGGTTACAGTCCGCCATATTTTTCATAGCCATCACTGCCACATCCAATGGCTTGCGGAGATATCGGTTAATAATCGCGTAGGTCACTGACCCGATGACGATAATACTAAGATCCCCCAAGATGTGCGCGAACGCCCCCCAGTTCACCATCAGCTTACTCAGGATAGAGACATAGACGGTGAAGGTGATTGACATGGTCGTAAACCGGAACATGATATCCGATTTACGAAAAACAATGAAACGGAGTACAGCAATCCCCGTGAGGTAGACTACTATACTTATCAGAGTTGCTTTTAGGTCTTCGTTCATTCTGTTAGTTAATAAAACCATTGAATTCCGAACAAAGGTAGCACATAATTACTTAATGAGCAAGTTTTTATGAGAATATTATTGCAACCCCGTTCTTTTTAGACGAGTTACTTGTTTTCTGGAATTGAGGATAACCATCTCTATATCCAATAAACAAAGCAAGGTAGATCAGAAAGCCGAGTACGTGGGATGTTGTAATGGCAATTATCTTTTTTAATAGGAAAAAGCGCCTTTCTATTTGTCTGTTTCTAAAAAAGCGTATACCTTTGCGGTACATTTAGATGGTGGACGTAGCTCAGTTGGTTAGAGCGTCGGATTGTGGTTCCGAAGGTCGAGGGTTCGAGCCCCTTCTTCCACCCGAGAGGTTGAGAGGTGTCCCATACTGATTCCGAAAGGATAGGTGTGGGGCATTTTTCATATATAGCCTACTGTGCGCCCCTCCCACCCTAGGAGTACGAGAATAGTGCTGAGTACGAGAAAGTGCTCTCCCTGATGCTATAGCCTTCGGCTAGTCGGATAAAGCAGTTCGCGCCCTCCCCTCTCTGAGCATTTTGACGAACGCTATGCGTAGCAAGCTCCTTGGAGAAAAACGGTCGACAGCGCATACTGTCCTAAAGGAGTGTGTAGCCGACCTCTCCCTCTCTAGAAGAGAAGCTGATAATTCCATTTATATTTTCCTTAATATCCTACCTATCCTATAGGTAGGATATGGGTAGATTGGGAGTAGTGTCATTTTGTCATCCTTTTGTCATCGCTTGTAGACCGCTTGTAGACCGCTTGTAGAGCCCTTGTATACCCTGTAAATTTGGCAGCAAGAACGCCCTTATTATAAATGTATTCCATTATTTCTATATTGCATTATTTAGTTAGTTGTAGAAATGCTGGTTTAGGATTTCCTAAAGTGGTAGTGTGTAATGGAGGTATAAAGAGCGGGCGATAGGTGGAGAAATAGGCAGCCTATTACACACTTTTGCAGCCACGCCTATGTGTCATTGTATCTTTCCGTACCTTCCGTACGTTTGTTATACACAACCAATTTTGCAGGAAGGATGTCGGGACTCTTTAGCACGAACCGCATTGACAAGCGAGCAGATCAATTGCTCATCTTAATCATTCAGGACGATAAGGTAGACTACATATCCCCTCGGCTGATGGACTTTCTGGGCTGGAAGGGAGTTCCCACGACCCCCGCTCAGGTATTAGAGCGTGACACTTGGGCAAAGTTAGAAGGCGCGCTCCCGTCCCCACTTCCCTATACGGAGCACGTGGTTTGTCTTGGCTCAAATGGGATCTCCGTACCGTGCCATGCCATCCATTACGTACTTCGCCCGCTACATCACTTATTTTTCTTTGCCCCTGATACTGGGACCTCCGATTTCAAATCTCGAAGCGATCTGCGTGAACTCTTCGACTTCATGAATCACGAGACGCGCACGCCCATCAATTCGCTCCTAGGCTTACTAGAACTCCTCAGTCAGACGCCGCTTTCCGAGGAACAACACCAGTACCTCGAGACCATGCGTGGTGTACTCAATTCGCTTCTTCATCTGCTCTCGGATGCCCTAGACAGCTCTCGTATCAGTGCAGGCAAAATGACGTTGAAGTGCGAAGCCTTTGATCTCTACGAGATGATCGAGCGTATCGTAGCCCGTAACAGGCTTCTTTCTCCCCACCTAGAGGTGAAACTAGAGTACTCCCCTACGCTGCCCCACGCGATCTACGCGGATGGGCATCGTCTGGAACAGGTGATCGTGAATATTGTTTCCAACGCTCTGAAACATACCTCCCAAGGTGGCGTCTCGATCAATGTGGGCTATGGCGCTGGTCTTGATAAGGGAAGGGATTCGCTTCTTATCAAGATTATCGATACGGGGAGTGGTATAGATCCTGAGCAGCAGAAACGTCTTTTTTCTCCTTACGAACGTGCTACCGAGAATATGACCATGGGGAGTGGTCTGGGGCTTTACATTTCTAAGCAGATTGTCGAACTGCATGGTGGGACGATTGGTCTAGAGAGTACCCTTGGAAAGGGCACGATCGTCTCTATAGAGATGCCCCTTGTTCTTCCTCCGACGTCCGAACAGGATGGTAGGGTCTCGCTTGAAGAGAAAACCCCAGCTCAATCGGCACACGCAGCAGGTTCTCGCCCCGAGCCGCCGAGCAGTGGGTTACCCTTGCTACTGGTTGATGATAATGTAATCAACGTGATGGTGGTGCAGAAATTCTTGAAACGGTGGGGGTATGAGTCTGTCGTCGCGCAGTCGGGCGTCGAGGCACTCCAAGCTATAGACAAAGAAGATTTTGGGTTAATATTGATGGATTTGAGGATGCCCGAGATGGATGGCTTCGAAGCCACGCGTCGCATCCGCGCACGTGGAGATTCGCGTGCGCGTACGCCCATTATCGCACTCACGGCCTCGACAGAGCCAGGGGTTAAGGAGCAGATAGCCGCAGTACAGATGGAGGGGTATTTATTCAAACCCTTCAACGCGGAGGAGCTCCACCAGACCATAGCCCAATACCTTGGTTGGAAAGACGATACGCAAAACGGATAACGAAGATGTCACGTACACTTACAGATGCCGAGCTGATGCTGGCACCCGATGGTTCAATCTATCATCTGCGTCTCCACCCCGAACAACTCTCGGACACGGTAATCTTGGTAGGCGATCCTGGGCGTGTAGACCTCGTCACAGAACACTTAGAACGGGTGGAGTCACTGGCCTATCACCGCGAATTTCGCTCCGCCAATGGGTGGCGTGGGCATACCCGCGTGACGGTGCTCTCTACTGGCATAGGCGCAGGTTGTATAGACATCGTGGTGAATGAACTTGATGCACTTGCCAACTTTGACCTCGCTAGGCGCACCCAAGCTGAGGAGCGGCGTGCGTTACGTCTGATTCGTTTGGGAACCTCGGGGGCGCTGCAAGCTGATACTGTTACGGGCAGCAAGCTCATTACCTCCCTTTCGTTGTCATTTGACAACCTTGGTCATTTCTACGCTCGTCTGCCCGAGATTGTGGATAGGGAGTGCCAACGCCTCTATGCCGAACACCTCGGGGAGTCGCGAGCGGTGGCAACGCCCCTCCCCTACTGTGTAGGTTCTTCCGCTGCTCTTATTGATCGTTTCAGACACTTGGGAGAGGTGGGACTCACGTTCTCCATGCCGGGTTTCTATGCCCCACAGGGTCGGATGTTGCATTTAGCGCCCTCTTTCTCATCGCTTCTCCGTAGTGCCCAGAGCTTTGTGTACAATGGGCTTCGTGCGTTGAATATGGAGATGGAGTCTGGCTCTTTGAATGGCTTAGCGGCGATGCTCGGTCACGAGTCAGTAACCCTGTGTACGGCAATCAACAACCGCTCGGAGGGTAAGGCTTCGGTAAACTTCGAGACTGCCATGCACGATCTCGTAGAGGGAGTACTTGGGGCGCTATAACCTCCCTCTCTGTTCCCCTTACATGGGATAGAAGACGTACTTCGTATTGTTGTTGTAAGGGATAGCCTTTTCCAGCACACTGGCCATCAGTAGTACCAAGTGCTCGTTCTCAAAAGGCTTGCAGAGGTACTCGTCCATCCCGCTTAGTAGACACTTTTTCCTTTCGCTTGCTTGGGTGTAGGCGGTGAGGGCTATAATGGGTACATGTCCTCCTTGGATGTGTTCGACCTCACGGATACGCTTTGTGGCTTGCGGTCCGTTGATGTAGGGCATCTGTACATCCATCAAGATCATATCAAAGAATTGTTCGTTGAGTCTCTGAAGTAGCTTACGACCGTCGGCTACGACCTCGACAGAGGTGACGTAATTCTGTAATAGGAAAGTCAATACCTTTTGATTAATCTCGTTATCCTCTGCTAGGAGTACGCGCAAGGGCTTGATCGCTTCTCTGGCCATTTCGAAGTTCAGATTTCCACCCCGGAGCATCTGTACCGATGTGGGTGGGTGCGCTCCGGTGACGAACTCAGATCCCTCTTTGAGGACGTGCAAGAAGAAGGAGATTAAGATCCCGCGCACGTCAGCCTCTCCACTCTTTTCGGCTTGGAGGTCTCCGTGCTGTTCCTGTACAAAGATTCGCAAACCGAGGAGCTCCTCCAGCTCCTCCTGCCGTTTCTTTTGCAAGAGCTCGAGGTCTGGGTAAGGGATGTTACCACATCGGAGCTGTATCAGGACGTAGTTGACCTCCTGCGCGCCCAAATAGGTAGTTTTGACTTCGAATGGGAGCTTTTGGTGGATAGGAGTCCAGAGGTAGTTCTGAATCGCCCCGTTGACCGTATCGGCCAGGCGCTTGGAATTGGCAATAATCTCAGCAGGCATATCTTCATCGAGGAGATATTTTGGTACGATCTCCTGCATAAACTCAGAGAAGTTACTGCGCACCAAGCTTACTAGGAAGTCATGCAAATTGAAACGCGCGAGCTCCTTTTCAGAGGAAAAGAGGTACTGGTCGTAGATCGAACGGAGGTTATTGGCACACCCCTGTAGATTCTTCGTGTACTTCGCATCGACAAAGGCGACATCCTCAAGCTCCTTTGTGATAATCATCAGGTTCTCTGTGGTATCCCTTGCCAAAACGACGGCACTATTGAAGAGGTCTACCAGCTGTTTATTGGCCATCTCTGCTTCTTGGAGTTTCCTATCCTTTTCGTCTTGCGAATCATTGATCCAGCTTCCAAAGTAGTGAATAAGAAAGACCACGAGAAAGTAGAGGAAGAAGAGGAGGAAGCGTAATGGTAGCTCGATCGTCCCGTATGACATATGTGCAGTATTGATGAACATGAGGAACGAGAAGATCACGCCATACACCATGACAATGGGAAACCAGTGTTTTCTATTGAGGAGTCTCGCGAAAAATGGATAGAAGTGTGCTAGTAGCAAGGCTTGATCCTCGCTATCGCTGAGAAGAATATATGCAATATGCACCATGGCAAGGAGGAGCGAAAAGAGCTCGCGCTTCTTCTCTGAGAGCTGCGTATCTCGGTTGACGAGGAAGGAGATGAAGAAGATCAACGACATCCCCACGGCAATGATAGGGGCTGCTATGAGCTCGGTACTGGCGACGTAACTGAGCGCAAAGAGGAAGTGTACAAAACCTCCGACCAGTAGGAGGACAGCATAGGGCTGTTCTTTGTTGAGTAGGAACGTATGGGAAGAGATATTCATACTAGCACAGTAGTGGTGTAGAAGCAAGTTTCACATCAGTTGGGGCCAAATAGGAAAGGGTAAAGCGCCATAGCGAGTCCCAAGAGTAGAATCAGGAGTCCAGCGATCTTATTGAACCACCAGACCTGTCTCAGACGGAAAAAGGACTGGAATCGGCTCACGGTATAGGTCAACAGAAACCACCATGCCGCCGCCCCGAGGTGTACACCGATGAGCGTAGGGATGAGTATCCAGAGTCCAGAACCGCTATCGTGTATCCCAAAAGCCGCAAAAAGGGTTAGAAAAATAAAGATCGTAAGGGGATTTGTAAGGGTAAGGAGGAAGACGTAGACAAAGTCCTGTGCATAGTTTTTCTTTTTCGCGGCTCTGTCTTTTCGGAACTGCTTTACGGCATTTCGGACAAATGTGAGCACCCCGAGCACAATGAGTAATGCGCCCCCGAGCACTTGAATGACCTTACGGTGCTCTTCGATAAAGTCGAGTACCACGGCCAAACTCAGGAAGGCGACCGAGGCGAATAGCGTATCGGCTAGCGCCGCCCCATATCCGCTAGCAAATCCAGCTCTTTGCCCACGATTAACGGTCTGTTGGACACAGATCACCCCCACGGGTCCTAACGGGATGGAGGCACAGATACCGACCAAGATTCCCTTAAGTAGCGCTAACAGCAGTCCCATTATCACATCTTCCACGATCGGATATACTCAGAGTAGCGACAAAGAACGTTCCACGCGTCTAGTGATGGTGCCAGCCCAAGAGCGTCGCTGTCGAAGCTATATAACTCGCCACGTAAGTTTGCGCCAACTGACAAGCCTCCAAGAGCCTGTGTCCCAGCGCAAGATAACTGGCGATGGCACTTGTATAGATACACCCTGTACCGTGCTTATTTCCCGTCACACGCGGCGCTCGCAGATCGTACTTTCCGTGCGGGGTATATAGTACGTCAGTGACAAATTTCGTTCCGATGCCATCATGTCCTCCCGTGACCAGAAGGTTGGTATTCAAAGGGTATTCCCCTGGTCGAAAGAGTGGGGCGAACAGGGCACGGTACTCGATAGTATTTGGAGTCAAGATATCGGTTTCTTTGAGGACCTTGAGGAAATTCATCGTTATCGTTCCGATGAACGCATAGTCGGCGGTCGTAGGGCGCATCACAGGGTCGATCACCAGCGGGACATTGGGTAGAATCTCATGAAGATAACGAATCAGACGCATCAGGGGCACGGCGGATGGCATAATGCCGATCTTCACAGCTTGTACAGGATAACGATCCACCATGGTCTTGATGTTCGTAAACATCTGCGATGCTCTCTCCCACTGACAGTTGTAGAACTTCTCTTCCGTTTGCAAAGTACGTGCCGAGAGTATTGCCAAACCTTGTACGTCGAGGGTTTCCATCGTCTTGATATCAGCCAACACCCCAGCCCCTCCACAAGGGTCAAAACCAGAAATAGCTAACACATAGGGACGCTCACTCATGGGCGTAGATTCTTTATATTATTGAGAAACTCCTCTAGTTTCTCAGACGTTTTTGTTTGCCAAAGATAACCTAAAAAGGCCGCACCACCACATCCTATACGTAGAAGCGTAGATAAATATTGCGGTACGACACCCCCGAGCGCGATCACTGGGGTATGGGTTTTCGCAATCGCACGCTCCCACTCCGACAAAGTATAACGAGGTGCATACCCTGGTTTAGAAATGCTGGGAAAAAAAGGACTGGCCAAGATATACTCGCCTTCCTGTCTATTGGTCAGGGGTAAACGCGCAGGGTCGTGCACCGCCCACGAGACCCTTCGATAGCCCAGCGCACACTCGGGGTGACGCTGCGTCTGTTCATTCCAATGAATACCTCGCAGTGCATACGTATCAGCGAGCGAAAAACAAGAATGTAACACCAACCGATCGCCCCATCCTTGTTCGCAAAGCGGCGCTAGATAAGCAGCCATCTGTTTGGGTGTATAAGTAGGTTTTCGTACATGAAGGCGATCGATCCCCCACCGCAACATCTGTAACGCACGCGCATGCTCGTCCAGTACATCCTCTGGTGGTGTCATGACCACTAGTAGAAAAGGAGAACTGGGAGCATCCATAAACCTAAAGCTTTATAATCCTGCGAAGTGATACCCGACCCCGAGGGAGAGGTAGAGACTTCGCATGGGAGAAGCCACTCCTCGAAAAGAGTCTTGAAAGATTGGGGTGAATCCGTAGGAGAGACCTCCCTCGCAAAAGAAATGCTTTGCCCAGCGATAGGCAAAAAGCACCTCCAGACCGAGCTCGGAATGACGCCTATAAGCCGAGAAATCGTACGTCTCGCGTTCAATATCTATCTTGTCACTCTGTCCCTGTCCACCCTCTGTCATTGTCCAAAAATACCCTTTTTCTACCGCCCCAATAAAAGAGGGAGTAAACGCATAAGCCCAATAGCCCCCCAGCTTGACACTCATGCGTGGCGTGAAGTGATAAGCAAGACGTAGGGGAAGCGTGAAATAGGACGACGATACCTCGGTAAAGACCTCTCCTGTAAAGTGTCCCTTGACACGGGTATCCGTGCCCTGCTGTCGGCGATCGACCATGGTATAGTAGTCGTGCACCCAGACGCGGGTCGTCATCCCCTTTATTTCAAAGCGTAAACCCGTTTCTATACACCATTTTTCCACTAATGGTATGTTATAACGAATCGCTACTATTGGCGCGAATTTGGGGCTATAGGAGCGTAGTTGCATACCATCGATAAACGTACTTGGCAATGCACCCCCGACATTCCCCCCGACCTTGAGCGAAAGACGCTCCACAAACTTACCGAACGGGCGCGTCCGCCAGCTATCCGTCTCCTGCCCTAAAGCAGGGCAACACAACAAAGTACACCAAAACAAAACACTCAGCCAAAGCTGGGCACTGGTAGCCAAGCGCCGTACGTTGCAGCCCCGCCGATAAGCGCTATCCTGTAACCTCTGACCATGTCGAGACGCAATATCCGAACAGCTATGGAAGCACCCTGGCATTACTTCATGGTAATTTGTAAATCATCTAGCAGGAGGCGGCTTCCCACGGCACCACAGAAGATATCCCCTTGACGTGACGAGGTACAGACCACAGCATAGCGCAACTGCGCATCGGGGGGTGGAGTCACCCCAGTGGGTTCAAAAGGAACTTGGAAATGTGTATACACGGCACGTGGTGTATGGTCTCTTACCTCTGCCTTCCACAAGATACGTTCGCTACTTGCCACATCGTGGGTTGTCAAGTGATCTCCATAAAAGACTATGGCATAGAGGTCGAACTCGTCGACGCTAGCAATAGGCAGACCGCTCTGGTCTGTCATCTGCGCCCCAGGCGTATAGGCATACCACCCTGCAAAATGGAGAGGCGTCCTCCGCCGCCACGGTTGTCCGAAGCGTGGACCAGAGAGTGGGTCTGCGAGTAAGTTTGAGGCATCGAACTTTCCCAAGAAAAGCGACCCAGCCGCAATGGGTTGTCCATCCATCCGTAGCTCCTCCGTAGATACCTCAACAGCATAGCGTCCCGTTTTCGCCTGCTCCGTTTTTCGTACGGAGTAACGTTCTGGTGTATGAAAAAGCGACCTTGCGATCTGCAATCCTTCGTTGCTCGCACTCCACCCCCCCGTGGGGAGTTCGAAATCTTGTACGACACGCCACCGTTCAAAATCGAAAGAAATCACGTTACCGTCAAAGGGTTGGAAGTCACCGAGGGTTAGAGAGAGGGTATAACTCCGCTGATGTTTTCCATCCTCGGAGTACACCGTCAATGTGATTGGAGTAGAGAAATCTGTAGGTATCCCTGAGGGGATCGAAGCCTTGGCTCCCTTCGAGAGTTGGAATACTGGCACAATCCGTCTAAGGTCGGCTCTACTATCCACTTCGAGCGCGATCGCCGTAGATCTCGGCCAAAGCGTATCGCTGACCACGCGCGTCTGACCATCGGGCAAGACCTGTTCGAAGTAAAGAGATGCGATCTCCGCCTCGTAGTTCCTTTCTTCCTTCTGACAAGCTGCGAAGCCGATCGCGAGGAGACAAGCAAGGAGAACGAGAGATGTTAGGCAAGCTCTCTTTTCACCGCACGTAACCATGCTATAAGTTCATGCTATGCCCCTTGTGTACGGAAAGAGTCTGTGATTCTCACCAAGGTAGGTACGACCACCAAGACAGGTACAGGGGATCGCCGCAAGAGACGCTGCACTTTGTCTCCAATGGAGAAGATAGAGGGCATGGACTTATCTCGTGCAGTAATAGCTACGAGGGATTGTGGGAGTCTTTCAGCGTATCGCGTAATGAGGTCTACAAATTCTTCATTTTCTGCGCGATAGGTTACATACTGCACCTCATTCTTTGCAAAATATTCCTCGCACTGTGCGATGTAAGCCTGGAGCTTACGACTCGCCTCGGCGTCGTACCCCTCGGTACTGGTCACGACGTGGACGGTTGCCCCCCATTGTTTTGCCAATCGCACCACGATAGGCGCTTTTTGACGGCTCTCAAAAGAAATGTCGAGCGGGAAAATGACCTCGTGAATCGGCGAGGGGGTGATGCCGTGACGGATGGTATAGACTGGAACTTCTGTGGATGCCAAGATCTTCAACGTGTTACTCCCGAGGAAGAACTCTTCAAATCCCGATGCCCCATGTGTGGATGTAACAATGACCGACTCGTTGAAAGCCTCGGCTTGTGCCACAACCTCTTGATAGACCTTTCCCTTCTTGATGATATAGTCTACCTTGATCTCAGCAGGTAGGTCATTTTGCAACTCTAGGCAGATTTTCTGAAACTCGCTTTCGACGAGCTTTTTCTCTTCGGCAAAACTCAGGTGCGCAAAGTCGGGTTGCTTGCGTTGTACATAGACAAGTTGGATATTGGCCTGCGTCTGGATAGCGAGTACGCGAGCGAGGGCGACACCATTGCGTGCCTCCTCAGAGAAGTCATAAGGTACGATGATCTGTTTCATCTCATCTTTTAGTTGGATGTACAAATGTATACAAACAAAACCGAATCAATGACTTTTACCATACAAAAGCACCAGAGAAGATCCCCTGTCTAATACAAAAAGAACCGCCCCTTGTGTGTGAGGGACGGCTCTTGATAGACTCTGTGCGAACTTAGAAAAGTCCCCACGGTGATAGTAAGCACTAATAGCGAACCACCTTTAGTATCTTTTTCGCAGCATTTTCCGCTTTTACGTGCACGAAATAGACACCTGCGGGGAGCGACTCGGTATCCAAAATCAACTCTGTGCTAGAGAACGTCCCTGCACGAAGTACAACCCCAGCAGTATTGAATAGCTCGTAGGAGAGCACCTCCCCTTGCTCGTTTCTAATTCGCAAGTGTGCGCCAAAAGGATTAGGCACTACCGAGATCCCAGCTAGCAAAGTCTGGTCTGCAGCCCCAGAAATTTCCTTGGTAAAGGTCGCGGTGACCTCAACATCGCTTGTGACGATGAACTTCTTCGTATCAAGAATATTTTCTGTGCCAGCGGTAAGAGCCGTCAGCTTAAAGTCTGGGGCGGGCTCGGCAATTACGGTGAGTTCTGTCCCATTCTTTACCGAGTCGAGTTGTGTGCCTGCGTAATCTTTGATAGCGAGCGTTCCATCGCCAGTGAAATGGAGCTTTATCTTGAATACAGGGGGTTCTTCCTTCTTTGTCACAGTTACCAGACAGGACGCCGTGAGGGTCGCATCCTTGGTACTCGTTACAGTGACTTTCATGGGAGCGGTGGTCTCCTTCTTTCCCGAGATGACGAGTTGGTCATTCTCTACCTTGGCATCAAAATAGTCGTTGGTCGCAGGATCTACTGTGACACTCTTGTCCATATCGCTCGCACCACCAAAGATGAGGGCGATTTTCTTTTCCTCCCCTTCCGTTACACTCACCTTGTCTTTCTCTAGGGAGAGGGACGTAGGAATCTTGGAAGACTTGGTGAAGGTCGCCTTTACCGTTACATCCCCCTTTACTACGAACTTATTGTCCTGTTTCAATAGATCCACCTCGCCCGCAGTGAGCGCCTTGAGCTCGTACCCATTGGCTCCGTCAGGAGTGGCGGTTACCGTGAGCTCCGTCCCGTAGGGCACTGCCTTCAGATTTGTAGCTCCAGCGATGACGAGCGTCCCCTCGCCCTCTTTCTTTTGTTCTACCTTAAAGGTCTTTAGAGTAAAGGTCGCCTTTACCGTTACATCCCCCTTTACTACAAACTTATTGTCCTGTTTCAGTAGATCTACGTCGCCCGCGGTGAGCGCCTTGAGCTCGTACCCCTTGGCTTCGTCAGGAGTTGCGGTTACCGTGAGCTCCGTCCCGTAGGGCACTGCTTTCAGATTGGTAGCCCCAGCAATGTCGAGCTTCCCCTCGCCCTCTTTCGTCTGTTCTACCTTAAAGGTCTTTAGAGTAAAGGTCGCCTTTACCGTAACATCCCCCTTTACTACAAACTTATTGTCCTGTTTCAAGAGGTCTACGTCGCCCGCAGTGAGCGCCTTGAGCTCGTACCCCTTGGCTTCGTCTGGGGTGGCGGTTACGGTGAGCGCCGTTCCGTATTTTACCTGCTTGAGCGCCGCTTCGTCATGACCAACAATCGCTAGTTCTCCTTCACCGCTTTTGTCCAACTTCACTTCCCAAAACGAAGACTTTACAGAGACCTTACACTCGACCTCTGGTTTAGTACAACCGACCTCCTTACTTTTCGCAAAAATAGAGCATGACCCTTCGCCCACAGCAGTAACCTCGCCCGTCTCAGGATCTACGGTCGCTACATCGGGATTATCGCTCCTCCATGTCACCCCCTTTTCAGTAGCCTTACCTGGCGTAACAAACGCCTGCGGCGTGAAGCGCTGTGGAATAGTCAGTTGTTGCGAGAGAGGACTGATGTAGAGATCATAAATCGTGTTATTCAACACCCGTACTTCTCTCTTTGCCTCTAGTGCAGCATGCGAAGCGGTAGCTTCGACCTTTACGGAAATCTCGCAAGGCTGTGTAGTTACTTTCTTGCCACGAATACGTATCGTCTTTCCATCGTTCGAGAGGATCTCGACCCCATCATTGCTGGCTGTTGCTGTCACGGTCTCACTTTCTTCTACCCCCCAGCGCACGATCTCCAGTGTACGCTCCTCGTTAATACCTACAAAACATTTAGCAGGGGTCAGCAATAACTTAGGGTCATCATTTTGATAAACATCATCGTGAAAAATCCATCCACGCCCTATGAGTGTTTGCCGTGCCGTCTTTCCTTTCGTATTGTAAAAAAGCCCAGACTCCTCAGAGCCAAAATCAATATTATGAGCTCCATCCGTTTGTGCCGCCCACCCGACAAGCGTATTCGAGTAGTTCTCGACACTCATGGCCGTAGATCCAATCCCACCTATTTTAGTTTTAATCTTCCACGACCCGAGGGGTTGGTTGAAAGAGTAGCAACCCGAGAACATACTCCCCATGTCCGTCACACTACTCACGTTCCATTTATTGAGGGGTTGGTTGAAGGAGGAACAATCCGAGAACATATAACTCATGTCCGTCACATTACTCACGTCCCATTCGTTGAGCGGCTGATTGAAGAGGACGCAACCAGAGAACATGCTATGCATATCGGTAACCTTTCCCACTTTCCATTTTTCCAATGATTGGTTAAAGGCATGACAATTTGCAAACATGAGACGCGTATTCTCGACATTGCTCAAATCCCAGTCTCCGATGGGTTGGTTGAAAGCATAACAATCGATAAAAGTACATGCCATTTTCTTCACGTTCCCTGTTTTCCAGCCCGTAATATCTTGGTTGAAGGCATAGCACTGTTGGAACATGGTAGACATATCCTCCACTTTACTCACGTCCCATTTATCGAGGGGTTGATTGAAAGAGTGACAATTGTTAAATAACCCATTCATATCTTTCACATTGCCCACCTTCCAGTCGTTAAGCGGCTGATTGAAGTTTTTGCAGGAGATCAACATAGCCTCCATATTCTCTACATGGCTCATATCCCAGTGCCCGATGGGTGCGTTGAAGAGTGTACACCCCTTAAACATGTACTGCACATTCTTCACCCCCTCTAGATTGGGAGTATCAATGTTCTGAGCGAAGTTCATATTCTTACACTCGTAGAACATCTTCGCCATGCTGGTCCACTTGACGTCGCCAAATGCGAGCACCTCCAGGAGAGCCTCGGGATGCGTATCATCACATGGGGTCGAATACCACTCT
Source organism: uncultured Bacteroidia bacterium (assembly GCA_963543925.1). GTDB lineage: Bacteria > Bacteroidota > Bacteroidia > Bacteroidales > CAJPTX01 > Bacteroides_D. Next base: position 45,951 of record CAUUCP010000013.1, read on the forward strand.
TCCCCGATCTGCATATGCTCGACCCCAGCAGGTTCTACTTCTAGTATGAAGATGCCGTCTTCCGCTGGCGTATAGCTTGGGAATTCATTCTTTTGGGTCACGGTCAGGTTCTCCTTGGTTTCTATCAGTTTTCCCGTTTCATCCTTTATGAGGAGCTTATACTCTTTTCCAAAGATGGGGAACTTCTGTAGTTGATTCTTTTTTCCTTGCCACTTCGTGACAAAGGGTTTTGCCTCCTGAGCAGAGAGGCTGGTTGTACCCAGCAGAGCACAGAGTAGCAAAAACACTACTCCGAAAAAGCGACTCGTCTTTCTCATCTACGATCAGATTTTTATAGATTTATCTAGGATGCTAAGTTAACAAAAAAGACTATTCAATACAATACGTATTAGGACGAACAAACGCAAGCAGAGTTTCTATGCCCAGAAACCATAGACGAATGCGCTCCCCAAGGCGTCGAGCCTTGTAACATGCTGGAAGGAGTGTGTGGGTGGGATGCACTCCCCTACCATTCTTCCTCTTTTCATAGCTTGGCGAGAACACAAAAAAAAAGCAAGCACCTGCTTCGTTAGTACTTGCCTCTTCTCAACTCTGTGCGGGTAGGGGGACTCGAACCCTCATGCCTCTCGGCACTAGATCCTAAGTCTAGCGCGTCTACCAATTTCGCCATACCCGCATCAAGTCGTTGCCGCTTCGTGTAAGCGTTGTCCTGCAAGGGCTCGAACCTTGACTTTCCTGATCCAGAGTCAGGCGTGTTGCCAATTACACCACAGGACAATTTTCCAATGTGAAAGGAGAAAGGACTAGCTTTGTCTGACTCCGTCTTGTCTTTTGTCTAACCCCGCCTTGTCTCTTGTCCGACCCCGTCTGTCCGACCCCGTCCCCTCTTTGTCCCCTCTTTCACGACACAAAAGTAGTAATTATTTTTTTACTGTGTCTTTTTCACACACTACTTTTTTAGCCTCTTGCCACAATTCGTCCATCTCCTTAGGCGTAAGTGTTTGTAAACTCCGTCCTTTGGACGTAGCCGCAGCCTCGACATAGTTAAATCTTGCCATAAATTTCCGGTTAGCACCCTCGAGTGCTATGGATGGGTCGATCCCGTACGTTCTTGTCGCATCGACGACTGTGAAGAGGAGATCCCCGAACTCTTCGAGGATGTGGTCTGGGTCTCCCTCTAGGAGCGCCTCTCGAAGCTCTACGTACTCCTCATCGATCTTTTCCCATACATCCTCTTCTTTCCACTGAAAACCCACAGCGCCTGTCTTTTCTTGGATACGAACCGCCTTCACAAGGGGAGGTAATGAACGTGGGACACCCGCCAGCACGGTGCGATTTCCGCCCTTTTCCTTCAACTTGAGGGCTTCCCACTGCTGCTCTACCTGCTCCGGGGTCAAGTCTCCGTTCTTCTGAAATACGTGGGGATGACGATAGACAATCTTCTCACTCACCGCCTCGGCTATCTGGCGTAGGGTGAAACGCCCCTCTTCCTCTCCGATCACCGCGTAAAAAAGGACGTGCATGAGGAGGTCTCCCAGCTCCTTGCAAATCTCGGTATTATTGTCGTCCAAGATTGCATCAAAGAGCTCATACACCTCCTCGGTGGTGTACTGTATGAGAGAGGGGATGGTCTGTTTCGCATCCCAAGGGCATTCCTTCCGAATACGGCGCATATGGGCTATGAGCTGTAGGAGGCTCTGCGCCTCGGGCGTTGCCCCGTCCAAGGTATGCGAGTCTATTCGTTCGTGCGACAAGCTTACTTGCACCCGATCGATACGCCCCCCCATGGCGGGCGCCAGTTTAGCGACTGTGACCTCTGCCCATGCGAGGATAGTAAAATGGTTAAAAAGCGCGTCTAGAATGCGCTGTGCGACGTTTTCTAGGAGATTGGAGGTTTTTCCCATCTCCTTTGCCACCAGAAGGTAAACTTCTTGATAATTCAGCGCATCGGCGATATTGTCGGTGTATGGTGCTGGATTATCTACGGGGCGCAACCGTAATGAAACCTCGAAGGCATTGCCCGTAATTTTCTCCTCAGCATAGCAGCCGTGGTGGGCATGGAAGTGCATCCCCTTGAGTTCAATGACCATGGAAGAGTATAGTTTTAATGACAAGCATGCGTAACCCCGGATAGAACATAGGGGCAAAACCCGAGATCGCGTTATAAAAGACCCCCTCTTGTGCTTGTGGGGAAAAAATCTTGTCGTTGACCCCAGCCAATCGACACACCGAGAGGAGCACGCTCAGAATAAGAGCCATTTTCAGGATACCAAAAAGTAGCCCGAGGAGTTTGTCCAGCCATCCCAGCAAGAGCACCTTGAGAAGACGAGAGACTAATTTACCCAAGAAATAGACCCCGAGCACAACTGCGGCAAAGACGATAACGAAAGAGATAAGATATCCTTTCTCCCCTGTCGGGAGGCCGTAGGAGACCAGTTGTTCACCAACGAGTCCCGCAAACTGGAGCGCAAGCCAGATGCCCAAACAGAGCCCTACGAACATGACCACTTGGGAAATAAATCCCTTCTTGAATCCCATGACCCCTGCAACGCCAAGGAGTCCGATGAAAATAAATTCCGTAACTGGCATCCTTTTCTTTTTCTGTTATTTCTTCCTTGCGACGAGATAGTCAGCCAGTTGGCATAGGGCACGCTTTGCCTCGGAATCGGGCACTGGTTCTAGGGCTTGCTTCGCCTGCTCGGTAAGCGCTAGTACCTTTTCCTCGGCACGTAGTAACCCCTCTGTATCATGTAACCAGAGGATAAGTTTTTGCCTTACCACGAAGCTCTTCCTCGCCCTGCGCACCTGCGAGAGTCGCTTCTTTTGTTCAGCGGACTCAAGGTCTTGAAGAGCATATAAGAGTGGCAACGTGACCTTCCCCTCCTTGAGGTCATTCCCTGGCATCTTGCCGATGGAGGGAGTAAGGTTGAAGTCAAGGATATCGTCTCGAATCTGAAAGGCCATCCCGAGCAAGATACCGAACTGTTGGAAGGCATCAATCACCTCACTTGGCGCGCCTGCGGAGAGGGCTCCCGTGGCAGTGCATACAGCCAAGAGCTCTGCCGTTTTAGCTTGGATGATACGGAAATAGCTTTCCTCATCAATTTCGAACCTCCTTGCACGGCGGAGCTGCTCGAGCTCTCCAGTACTCATCTGTTGCACGGCATGGTTCATATATTCGAGGAATCGATACTGACCCGAGTTGACTGCCAGCTTTAACCCGAGGGCCAACATGTAGTCCCCAGCGAGTACGGCAGCTCTGGTTTTCCAAATCTTGTAAACCGCAGGAAGCCCCCGTCGGAGCTCAGCTTGATCGACGACGTCGTCATGAATAAGGGAGGCATTGTGTACAAGCTCGACCATGGCCGCTGCCACACGCGTGGTCTCAGAGATGCCCCCAGCCGCAGCAGCAGAGAGATATACTAGTGCTGGGCGAAGCTGTTTTCCACTCTTGCGCAGAAGGTATCGCAGAACGTAGTGCAAGGAGCGCGAAGGTACCTCCTGCACGTGTGCATAGTAGCTTTGAAACTCCTTGAGTTGGCTCGCGATCGGCGCAAGTATGTCGTTGAGTGTGGGCATTCGAGCTTGTTTTTCCCATACGCAAGGTAAGTAGTTTTTTGGAAATAGTACTTAGGTAGTATCCTAAGCAGGAGGACTGTCCTAAAAAAGAGTGTGTATGTGTCACGATACTGTCACAAAAAGATACTGTCCTAAAAAAGTGTGTAAGGGGGGAGAGCTGTGCGGCGATCGTGAGCTTATAAAGCTTTATATATTCCTATATATACGAGACTACCCACAGGGTGGGATAGGGGTAGATCGGGTGTAGTGTCATTTTGTCATCCTTTTGTCACCGCTTGTAGACCGCTTGTAGACCGCTTGTAGAGCCCTTGTACACTCCTTGTATACTCTGTAAATTTGGCAAAAAGAACACCCTTATTATAAATGTATTCCATTATTTCTATATCGCATTATTTGATACTGTCCTAAAAAAGTGTGTAAGCTCCACTTTTAGTAACTTGGTGTTGA
>CAUUCP010000014.1:0-48441 GCA_963543925.1 uncultured Bacteroidia bacterium
ATTCAACACCAAGTTACTAAAAGTGGAGCTTACACACTTTTTTAGGACAGTATCGACGTTGCACATCGTAGTAGCACTCGTAACATTGCTCTGTGCGTGGGGCGTGTCGGGAGTATTCGCCCAGTCGAAGACGAAACGCCCGTTCATCACCAAGTGGCAGGGGACAAAGGGTGAGAGGTTGAAGATCCCCATCATAGGAACGTACAAGATGGTAATCAAGGATGAGAGTGGGAATGAGAAGGTCAATGAGACGGTAACGGTCGATGATAACTATACCCATTCCTACAGCTTTACTCCAACAGAGGACGGAACTTACACCGTAGAGGCAGGACCTGAGGGGGTGAAGTATATGGAGATGAAAGTAAAAGAGAAGATTCCTCTTACCAGTAACGATAAACTGCTAGAAGTCGTGCAGTTCGGGACGGTAAAATGGAAGTCAATGGCATTGATGTTCCGACAATGCGAGAACATGACCTTCGCAGCGGGGATCGACACCCCAGACCTCTCTGAGGTGACTGACATGAGGTGGATGTTGATAGGCTGCCGTTCCTTCAACCAGCCCCTCAACAACTGGAACATTAGCAAGGTGATCGACATAATCGAGATGTTCGAGGGCTGCTCCTCATTCAACCAGCCGCTAGATAACTGGAACGTGAGCAAATTGACCGACATTGCTGGGATGTTCAGGGGCTGCTCCTCATTCAACCAGCCGCTAAATGACTGGGACGTGAGCAACGTGACCAACATGTTCGAGATGTTCTCTGGCTGCTCCGCCTTCAACCAGCCGCTAAATAACTGGAACGTGAGCAAAGTGCGCAACATGAACTACATGTTTAGCGGCTGCTTTGCATTCAACCAGCCGCTAAACAACTGGGACGTAAGCAGAGTCCACGACATGAAGGAAATGTTCTCTGGCTGCTCCTCATTCAACCAGCCGCTAAATGACTGGGACGTGAGCAACGTGACCAACATGTTCGAGATGTTCTATGGCTGCTCCGCCTTCAACCAGCCGCTAAATAACTGGAACGTGAGCAATGTGACCGACATGGGCTACATGTTCTCTGACTGCTCTTCCTTCAACCAGCCGTTGGGCTCATGGAAGATAAAAACAGTAGTAAGCGGAATTTCTGGAACCGCGATGAGCCCATCGAACTATTCCCAGACGCTCGTCGGGTGGGCGGAGCAAACGGATATCGCTAAATATCTAGATTTCGGGAAATTTTATAACGTTGAGGGACTCATTTATAACGACCAAGGTAAAGCGGCGCGCAAACAGCTTTTTGCCAAAGAATGGAAGTTCTACAATGATATCTACCAAGCCAGTGGCGTATCCATTACCCCCCGTTCCTTACTCCTTGTACTCAACAAAGAATGCACACTGCCCTTGGAGAAGTGGGGCGTAAAGGACACAGAAGAGGTCAAACTATCGACTAACACGGAGGGGATCATCTCCTACGAATGGACTGCAGACAAAAAGGGGGTGCAGATCAAGGGGCTCAAGGAGGGAACGTGTAAACTCACCGCTACCATTGCAGCCAAACCTGGGGTGCATGAGCAGACCTATATCAGCACCTGCGAGATAGTGGTCTACGTCCCCATAGAGCGCATCACCATCAGCCCTGCAAGCAAGACCCTAAAGGTCGGGGAGGAGTTCACGTTTACAGTCAACTTCTTCCCAGAGAATGCTACGAAAGGATGGGTGGAGTGGGGCTCCAGCAACCATCGGATCGCTACGATAGATAATGGGAAAGTAACTGCCAAAAAGGCAGGGAAGTGTACTGTCTACGCAACAATGTATAAATATGGACACGATGTCAGAAGAAGATGTGAGGTAACCGTAGTAGACGAGATCGCCCCTGTTGCCAGCATCACACTCCTTGAAAAACGGACTCTCTCGGTCGGTACAACCATCCCATTGATAACAGTAGTAAAACCCTACAATGCCGAACAGGAGCTTGTCTGGAGCAGCTCCGACCCCGAAATTGCTACAGTAAACAACGAGGGCGTCGTCTGGGGAAAGAAGAAGGGAGAGTGCACCATTACCGTAAAAAGCCTAGACCCGACCTGCTCGATAACCAAGGAGTGTAAAATCACCGTAAAAGAGCCAAGTAACGGGGGGAATACTGGCAGCGGTGAAAACAATGGAGGCAATAATGGTGGTGGCAACAGCGGTAACAATGGTGGGAATAATGGAGGCGGTAACAACGGCGGAGGTGGAAACGGTGGGAACAATGGGGGTGGAAATAATGGAAGTGGAAACGGTGGGAATAACGGGGGAGGAAATAGTGGAGGCGGAAACAATGGTGGTGAAAACAATGGCGGAGGAGATAACAACGGGAGCAACCCAACCACCTTCACTGTAACGCTCGCACCAGCCGAGCACGGTAAGATCGCTATCGAGGGTCACGGTACGGAAACCACGATAACCGTAGCCAAGGACACGAAGCTGACCGTAAAAGCTACGCCCGACGATGGGTACAAGCTCAAGACCCTGAAAGCCAACAACAAGGATATCACGACCACACTAAAGTTCACCGTCACAGCAGCGACTACCGTCACGGCGGTGTTTGAGAAACAGACCTTTGCTGTAACTACTAGTGTAAATAACGAGGCGTGGGGCGAGATCGCTATCTCGGGCGCATCTGACCTAACGACCATACCGTACGGTACAGAGCTGACCGTGAAGGTTACCGAAAAAAATGGGTACAAACTGAAGACACTGACGGCTGGCGACAAGGATATCACCGCGACGAAAAAGTTCACAGTGAAGGCGGCTACGGAAGTGAAGGCGGTATTCGAGTCTAAGCAGGGAGGTGCGGTAGAGGACGCTCTGTTGGCAGGCATCGTCGTAGCGCCGAACCCGTTCGCCGCGCAGCTGCGCATCCTGAACCCCGAGGGCGTCGTAGCACACTACGAGCTCGTCAATGGCGCAGGGGTCGTGGTACGTTCTGGGGCGCTTTCTGAAAAAGAGGTTGTGGTGGATACAGAGGCACTGTCTGCAGGCATCTATTTTGTACGTTTAGAGGCGCAAAATGGCGCGAAAAAGAGTATATCAGTATCTAAAGTAGCATCTGCTTCTTTTATCGAATAAAATGCCGCCTTTCTGTCGTTTTGGCAGAGGGGCGGTTTTGTTTATGGTAGTGAGATCTAGTGGGGGGGTATTCCGAACACTTGGATAGTGTCCTAAAAAAATGGGTAGTGACCGTGCGCTTACACACTTTTACAGACACTCCCTTTCGATTTATCATAAAACGGTCTTTTAGGTAACGTCTGTAGAAGTGGTAGTGTCCAGCGCTAACTCCTCCTTGCATAAAGAAAGGGGCAAACCTCAACGGTCTGCCCCTTTTTCCTTCATAGACTAGACGTCCGACTAGATCCCCACGATGGTGAAGTCTACACGACGGTTACGTGCGCGTCCTTCCTTGGTCTTATTCGTAGCCTTAGGCTTATCAGGACCGTACCCCTTAGCTTGGAAGCGATCCTTACTAATTCCTTGCTCGATAATGTAGAGTGCAACGGACTTCGCACGTTCTTGCGAGAGTCGCTTGTTGGTCACTGCACTTCCGACGTTATCGGTATGACCTCCGATTTCCACCTTCACATTCGGATACTCTTGGAAGAACTCTACCAACGCATTTAGCGAACGGAAGGACTCTTCCTTCAGCTTGCTCTTACCCGTTTCGAAGAAGATATTTTCGATATCTACGGACTGTCCCACCTCAAGCGGAGTAACGAAGAAGTCACGCCTTACGGTCTCTCTTGGTTTTGCATTCCGAAGGTCGACCACCTCGAGCTTATTATAGAAGTTGTAAACGCTCGGTACGAGGTCATAGTCTGCTCCTGGTAAAAGCTTCAGCGTATAGGTAGCCGTTTCAGGGTTATAGACAAAACCGTCGGAGAGTTGCTTATTCACCTTCATCTTGGCGGTGATACTCGGGTCGAGTGGTTGTCCTGTCTTGGTATTGATCATACGCCCAGTCAAGGTGACGAGGTTATCCAGCTTAGGCTTTGCAGGAACGTTCTGCGTGATCGTCATGTACTCGTTGTACTGCGTCAAATCCAACTCGGTTGGGATCGATGTATAATCGGTCGCCTGTACCGAGAGGGTATATTTGCGACCATAAGCTAGGTTAACTGAGTAGGACGAACGTACGGGATCGAACTGCAGCGAATCGCAGGTTTTTCCATCAATCAAAAGTACTGGCTTGTTCTTTTGTGGAATAGCTGTTTGCGAAAGGCTATTCACCAATACCCCCGAGACATTGAGATAAGGCAATGTACGGAAGGTGATCCGAATCTCGTGTTCTGCATACAGCTTGCTATTCGCCACGTCTACGACGGCAGTGTCGGCAGTGTAGTGATTGAGGTTTGCCGTAAACTCATAACGCTGTCCAAGGGGTAGAAGAGCAAAGAAGGTAGATTCGTTCATGACCACGGAATCGCTGGGACTTCCGTTGATACGAACCTCGATATCCTTGTCCTTAGGCATCAACTCGCCCGTCTTGCCATTGACGAGATAACCCGTGATCTTCACCCATGGACGTTCTTCTACCAACATGACCTTGTAGATATCAGACTTTCCAAACGACTCACGCAACGAGCAGAAGTAGGCGTAGGTACCCGCTTTGTGTGGGGAGAAGTAAGAATCCCAGTGCTGCGAGTTCACCGTATCGGAGATCGCATGCAGGTCTTTCCACTTACGCATCTTCTTGTCTGCAGGAGCAACCGAATAGAGCTTTGCCACATCGCGATCGCTCTTGTTGCGACGTCCACTGAAGTAAAGACGTCCATCGTACTGCGAAAGGAAGGGGGACTCGGTATGATAGAAGCTCTTGAATGGACCCTTGATTTGACGGGGCTTGGAATAGATATACTTCTTCGTACCGTCCTTCTTCTGAGAGATCTTTTTCAATTCAGAGACATACATGCGCAAGCGCTTACCTGCCCAACGGTTAGAGAAGGACATAAAGATATACTTAGCATCTGGAGTTACCATTGCGGTAGCAAGGTCTCCTTCGTTCTTCCAACTGTACCACGGCATCTTAACGCGCACGGGACGTCCCCATGTACCATCCTCGTTCCGTGTGATGAACGAGAACCCCTTTCGCAACCAGTGCTCTCCTGGCTTATCAAAGATACCCGAGATGAGGAACGTCTTCCCATCTTCTAGCACACCATGCATAGAGTTATACTGTGCAATGTTGATTGAGTTCGGGAGATGCTCGGGATCCGTCCATCCCCCGTCCTTCTTCTTGGTCGTCATCCAGATATCTTGCGAATCGTATTTATAGTGATTCTCTGGGTGATTCATCCGACCAAAATAGAGGGTGTCTCCCGTGATAGAGAGGACAGGATTTACTTCAGCGTACTCCGAATTGACCACTGCCCCCAGATTCACTGGAGGAAAAGACTGAGCCTGAAGTAGGGACGGTACGAAGAGAATCCCTGCAAAAAGCGTCCACAGGACGAGTTTATAGTGTCGACTGCACATCGTTGCTAATACTTTACTTGTATTCATCTACCACGTCCTCCTTACTTTTGTGTCAGTTGACTATTCGGGTAAAGTGGACCGATCACGATATTCATACCGAAACGGACATTTGTCGCCTTGAGATCGATAGGATTTATCGGTCCATAGAAGTTATCGGTAATGATATAGAACTGGTAAGCACCTGGACTGAAGACAAGTGCAGCACCGAAATTGAGGAACGAGCGCTGATTGTAGCTTACTGCCAACTGTCCCGAAAAGAGTGCACTATAACCCTGTTGAATCGAAGCCGTAAAGGATGGATATACCTGCCCTTGGTGTACAATCATGGCTGCCGAGAGCCCCGCATGCGTCTGACGAGCAAGGCGATAAGTCCCCATTAGATAGAACTTAGGAGAGAGTGCAGTATTATAAGCTTCGCCTGCAATATTTTCCTCGTCAAAGTCCATATTGAACTGCTTCTTGAAATTCTCGCTAGAGAGGAAGCCCCAATTGATGCGCCTACGACGAAGAATCGTATTGAAGCCCGACAACCCCATTACGGACGATTGCTTTTCCTTTAATCTTGCCTGTGCTAGGGTTTGCCCCCAGTGAATCATCCCAAGATCGGTAAATGCGAAGGTAAACTTCACACGCTTGTTCTTGGGCAACGTGTAGCTCGCAGCTCCAGAGAGTGCGAAACCAGGATTAGAGAAATTGAGATAAGTCGCCGTTTGGTCATACCCTGGCATTGTAGGCTTTCCTTTCTCTAGGGGAATTCCCGAGGAGCGGAACGTACCCGCATGGTCGATAATGTGTGCAAAACGTCGGTCGTCATCCTCTAGAATTGAGAGCCCCATATTATCAGGGATAAGATGTCCGTTCAACGCTCCGCCTAGCAAAGAGAGACGTCCCCCAAAGACCCAATCTTCGTAGGGATGGGATGCGCCGAGAGAGATTTCGGTATACTCTGTGACATCAAATCGCGTATCGTTGAGATCCATACGCTTCCCAACAAGGAACTTATTCCCTTCGATTCCCAATCTTACTAGATCCGTCGGATACACAAGCGACTGTGTAATTTGCTGACGAGCCCCTAACCAAAAGAACCACCGACGCCACGCCATCCGGAAGTGCAAAAGATCGATGCTCAATTCTCCGTATTCCTGCGCCGTCTTGTAGCTTCGCATTTCGGAAGATAACTTGTCTGGCAAGAGGAAACGCTTGGCATTACGTACTTCGGACACCGAGCGTAAGGAGAAAGCATTGTTAATCGCACCGACTTCGATGGAAGACAAGACAGGGATACCAATACTAAAACGGTGCATAGGACGCACAGCGGCGTTTGCCCAACTAGACTGGAAGGCTAGATCGTTATAGGGCAAAAGCATCTGGGTTTGCGCCTTTACGCCTGTCACAAGACAGATGCCCACCAAGGCACACAGTAATAATTTCTTCATTGTCATCTCGTCTCGCTTATTATTTCAATCTCTGCGCCTTGTTATACAAATCCATTGGCTTACCATGTGCGGAGACGTCCGCCGCAATCTGGAGCAGAACATAGTCTGTTTTCTTAACACGCACATTCTTGTTCGACGCGACATCCGACGTACGGAAATAGTAGGTCGTACGGAGATACTTGGCATTCTTGGCAAGGTGGTCATACTTCGCCTGATTCATCCGATGATTGTGCTCCAAGAATGCTGGCTTGGTTACTCGCCCATCATTATCGACCTCACCGCTCGGGATAAACAAATTCGCACCATCCTGTTTTTCCTTTCCCTCTACCGTAAGCTCCATAACCGTTTCACGATTTCGATCCAAGAATTCCAACTTAGCGAACCCTTCGAGCGGCATATTATTGTAAATCCCGATGCGCAAAACAATCGCATCCTCTAGGCTTGCAGCATCGGTATAGTCCTTGACATCCTCTGGGAAAGACCCGTCGTTAATCGTCATTTCAGAAACCATCTTGCTCGTCGTAAGTACTCCGTAGAATGGAATCCGAGCTTCGACATCCATTTCAACAGAAGCATTCAGCGGCAATTCTTTATCCTCTCCTGCACTCGTAGAACTTTTGAGAGAGAGGGTAATGTCTGTGATATTCAAATCAAACATCGCCTTACCGAAAGCCTCCGCGATATTAGAGTTGTCCTTATTGAGTACAAGGATCTTTTCCGCTTCATTCCCCAAGTCATTCGGCACATTGCCGATGTACAAGGTGCTTTTCTTCTGTTCTTCGGAGAGAGAGCCGAGATTCATATTAGAGATTGCTACGGGTGCGACCCCATCCTCTCGGATACCCTTGGGCGCAGTAGATATTGCCCCCACGGATAGTACTGCCTGCATCGCAGGATCTTTTCTTACCTTAATCCGAATTTCAGACTCAGGCAACGTAGCAGTAGCCTTAAGCATTGTCCCGAAGATGTCGATCGTACGCGATATACTCTCCTTAATATCGGCGCTACCAGCAACTACGGTATGCCCTATTGCCTTTGCTATCTCCAAATTCATGTAATCTATCTTGATAGAGAGCTGGATATGTTCATCGCTGGTTGTAACGTCTTGGAGCTGGAGGTCAGAAAATGAGATGGGACATTTGTTATAATCATCGCCATTTTTGAATGGTAACTCCACCCCGAGCGCATCCATGATAGAGATCGGCGTCTCTTGTCCAGCAGCTATAGAGAATGTTTTTTCTACACTCCCCCACTTTACCTTCCCTGTCAATTTGGTAGAGTTATTCGCCCCCTCATTGACATAGCGAAGAACAAACGCAAAATCTTTTGCACTCTTAAAGGTTACCGCCTTGACATTAGCGGCTGGTCCTAAGATATTCCACGGACAAGCGTAAAGCTTCGTTTTTTCCGTAGCGACATCCACCGAATGTCCCTCCATAGAGGGGTTACGCGTAACCTTCGCACTTGTTCCTGCTACGGTCACCCTCTTCGTTTCTCGATAAACTGCTACACACGTCCCATCCTCTGCATACTCAAAGGTAGTAGCCTCACCCTCGCGTTCCAAGAGCTGTTTTACAGAAAGCGTATCGCGAATCACCGGGACAATCAGTTTCGGCGTGATGGGGTCTACATCCATATCCATCACGTCCTTGTAACAGGAGCTAGCTCCCAAGAGAGCCCCCCCCGCCAATAACCAAAAGACGAGCCTTTTATACATGAGCTAAAAAAATTTAGTTTCCCATTCTCATCAAAGTAACGAGCGATCTCCCACTATACGAAAGAAAGACAACCCGTGTTCCAACCTTACACAAAAGTAAAGCCTAGAATCCATCTAGGCTTTACCTCTATTGACCAAAACCAAAAGGGATTACACCAATTCTAGAGACCTTTTATCTGAATATACCCTTATAAACAACGTCTGAGTCTAATAGAACTTGCCACGGCGATCCTCTATCTTCGCCATCTGTTCAAGCGCATTATAGGCATTGTAGGATACACGACGCGCCTGCTCACTCCTCATTTCCTTGACGTCGAAGTTCTGTGCACTACTATTTTCAGTTACGTTTTCCGCTTGCAGGAGATAGACCCCTTGGTTACCACGAACAGGTTTGGTCATCTTCCCCGTGGGCAAGGTCGCAGCCACTCCGATCAGGGCAGGTTCATAACCTTCGGAACCGAAAGAATAACTACTGTAGGTCACCCCGTTTGCTCTCTTGACACCTTCTCCGAGCTTGGAAGCCACAGCGTCGATACTCGTAGCTCCTGCTGTTGCTTCTTGGAACTTTGCGACTAGGGCGGCAGCCTTCTTTTCCTTCAATACCTCATCGTACAACTCTCGCTTGACTGCCGTCCAATCAGCATAGGTGCCATCGCTCTCTTGTACATCTTTCAACAAAGCGACGACGAACATATCGCTCAATTCAAAAACGGAAGATACATCGCCTACTTGTGCGCCAAACGCCCAACGGATCACCTCGCGCGAATTTTCGAGCCCACGGATATTATCTTCTCTTTCTTCGAGGTCATTGGCGCTTTGCAATGTGATTGACTTTTCAGTAGCAAGAGAATCAAAATTCTTCTGGGTACGTGCAATATAATCCTTTACCTTCGCTTCGGAGAAAGAAGCAAACCACCCAGGACGTTGCTCATGCGCAGCGGTAGCAAAGGAACTAGCCTCATTGAAGACCTGTTGATAGGTATGCTTTCCAGGAACGACCTTGTGCACCAAAATTGCCAAGTCTACACGTTCTGAATTCCCCTTCTGCCCCAAAATTTCTATAATATGAACACCGTAGTTGGTACGTACGACCACCAAGTCATCCTTCTTACCTTCAAAACAAGCATCGTTGAACTCCTTAACCATACGTCCTGATGCAAACCAGTCGAGATCTCCTCCCTTGCTCTTCGAACCTGGGTCGTCGGAATACTGATCGCACAGGGCTACAAAATCAGCCCCTTTACGAATAAGCTCAGCTACGCTATCGGCCATCTGTTGTGCCCGCTCTCCTGGATACTTGTTCGAAGAAAAAAGGATATGACGAGCGTGCACAGAATCGGGCAACGCTTTTTGACGTAGGAGACGCGCCACCTTAAATGCCTCTTCTTCGTAAACCACTGGTGAGAGATCCCCCACCTGCGCTCCCGAGAAAGCCCACGCAGCCAACTCCCCAGAGAGATCTGACTGTGCATACCACTTTCCTGCATAGGGTTCATCTCCGATCTGCGAAACATACTGCGAAGGGTTTTCGGTGATACGGAATTCAGGGATATCCTTTTGCAAGGCTTTTTCTGCATTCTCACGATCCTCGGCCTTCGCCTTTACAGGGAAGGTTGCATAAACGATATTTCTACGTTCATTGCGGCGATAGGACTCCTTGTGCTTTTCGTAGTAGGCTTTTGCCTCTGTATCCATCACCTTGTAGAGGGAATCTGGTTCTGCGGAATAGCTCTTGAAGACATAAGCCACGTCAACCTGCTTTTCGTTGAACTTATGCATTTTCTCTGCAATCATGGTAGGCATCCAAATCCCCTTTGCTACCAAGTTGGTATACTTCTGCATGAGCTGCTCGTCCGCAATCCCACGTTCGAGCTCATACCAATACTCCCGTTGTTCTGGGGAGACGTTATCTAGATTTTGCAAGAAAGAGAGCATACGCTCGCGATCGAACTCCCCCGTTTCTGCGTTCGTAAATACCTGCTTCACGAGTGGCGTAGGATCATCGCCTAAGATGAGGCTCGAGAGTTCAGCATCGGTGACCGCCAATCCCAAACGCTCGCACTCCTTTCCCATGACCTCCTTTTGTAAGAAATTCCGCCACACCATCTCTCGAACCTGCATCTGAAGCTGTTCGCTCGAACCTTGACCAGAGAGCGCCTGACGCAACTTCAGCTGGCGATCGACGGCAGCCTGATAGACTGGATAGTCATAAGCCACTCCATCAACACGACCGATCTCCATCTCGCCTCGATTGAAAATCGACTGACCAGATCCCAACAAATCTCCCAACACAAAGGCAAGCAACGCCAAGCCCAAAATCACTGTCACAAACACACCCGCTTTGTTCCGCAGGGTCTCCAAGGTTACCATCTTTCTCCAAACAGTTTCTTTATGAAATTCCGTCTTTATTCCCATTCAACGGCGCAAATATACGCCTTTTGCACGGAGTAGCTAAAACCACCCCCTCGCCCTGTTCCTTTACAAAACAGGATAACAAAGGTAAAGAATTAAAAATATAAGCCCGTACACATTCTTTTTTATGATTCATGAAATGTTCCCCAAGGGGTGTTCTAAGCAATGAGCTGTTTTGCCTGCGCGAGCAACGCATCCATATCTTTAGCGGTTGCCACTCCGTCGCTCAAGAGTGCAATCAGCACCTCAGCTTTTTCCTCTGGAAATCCTAATTTCACCACCGTTTTATGGCAAAAAAACAACTCCTCAGGATCGATAACTCCGTCAGCATGCATCACTCGTACATAGTCGTAGAGGAGCAGGAGACGCTGATCTGCATCTTCTGGCATATTAAAATCAATCGATTCTGGATGTTTTATGAGACGGCGGATATCCTCATCCGTGAGTCCTATCCGTAACCCAACCTCGGTAATCACATCAATTTCGGTATCGTCTACATGCCCATCGGCTGCAGCAAGCTCCATGAGCGCCTTGGCGTGTGACAAACGCTGTTTACGATCTGCCGAATCAAAGAAACGAGAAAAGATGATCATCATTTTCCTTTGTTAGAAGTTTTTATCGTCCTAGGAGCAAAAATCAGTGGGATCAAAATCAGTAACACCGAACAGGTCAACACCCATGTACTGTATGCAAAGGGGAGACTCAAGCTTGAGATAATACACCCCGCCCCGCCCAAAAAACTCATCCACTTCAAGAGCACGTTCTGGGCTCTCGCGCCAGAGAGTACCCCCACGAGTCCCAACATCAAAAATAAAAGCAACAGAACGCTGGCGGTATACGGATCTAACCAATCGGTTGTGAAATAGAGGATCAACACCACGACCACCGAGACCTCTCCGAAAAGGATCAAGCGATCGACAAACTTTCCAAGACGCTCTGTAATGTGAAACACGGTAACTCCCCTCCCTAACAAATTTTTCAGTACAACCCCTCAATACCACCCCCTTGCTCTACGACAAAGGTAATAGAATAACGGAAACGCGCTCCCCCCGTAAAGCAGGTGGTAACGCGAGTCAAAAATAAACATATTTGGAGAGTATAACAGAATACTACGCAACAATATTTTAGAATATTGTCACACCCCCTTCTGGTACACAAAAATGCACAGACAGAAATGTTTGGAATTTGTCCGACAATTCCCGCGAGTCACTCACGCTAGAAATTCTCTACGCAATACCCGTTCTCGGTGAGAAGTATTGACACTAGAGTAGTGCTGCTCCCTAAAGCTAAAATGATAGCACTCCCTCTCTCCTATCAACAGAGAAGATGCTCTCTATCGCCCTTCAGAAGATCGCGCCCCCCAAAAAAAGCAACACACGAGCGATATCGGCGGGAGCTATCAATTACCTATTGCAATAGCCCCTCAGGGTAACTCAGTAGGGTGCTACAACACTTGGATAAAAAGAAGAACTTCCCTCCCCAAAGAAGGAGGGGGCACCACAGATACCGTACCGCGCGAGTCCCCTAGTTGAAGCTCTGGAACTTCTTGAGCAAGGGGTTGATGAACATGACGGGCGTATCAATATTTACCTGTTTCGAGGAGAAATAGGTAGAGAACTGATCACTCATCAGAATCAGGAGGTCTGCCTCGATGGTATTCACAAACTCAAAAACCGAATCTTCAAAGCGCGCCCGCCGGTTTCCTGTTTTCATTCCATAGACGATCTCCTGCTCGTCGAGGAATTTCTTAGCGAAGTTGATATTTGTCGAGAGATTGAACTTCTGTATCTGATCGTTGAGAGATGGAGGTCGAATCAGATTGACATTACAATGGTAGTAACTCGAGATCTGGATAATCCAGCGCACCGTCTCCTTGAACGTGCGGTTCGGAGTTACGGGTACCACCAAGTCGGTATAGTATTTATGGCTCGGGGGCTTATTCACAATGATGAAGGGAATTCCCTCCTGACGCGAAGACTTGACCTTGAGCAAGAAGTCTACCATATCCTCCATACGCTTCGGATCAGCTCCGACATACTGTCTAGTGACCACCAGATTGGCATTGTTGGAGAAGTAGTAATCTCGAAAATCACTGCGAAGATTGTTATAGCACAAGACATCCCCCATGATGTGTACATGGGCATGCGCTCGGTCTAAAGTGACACCATCCCCCCCCTCTTCCTGCGATGTAGGTGATGCCGTATTCCCTTCGTTCAGCTGCTGATTGTAAGCTTCGGCTTCGGCTTCAATTCGGCGCTTGAGTTCAATATGATCCTCGGTAAACTTCTCCTTTTTCCCGAAGAATCCTGGCTTCTCTATTGTTGTCAATAGGACAACATCATCCCCACGCACCTGCGCCAACTGAAAGGCGTGCAAGAGAGGAAATTTCGACTCCTCCTGAAAATCCCAAGGAATAATAATCTTCTTCTTTTGCTCGTCCATAGTAACCGTTAGCGTTTACGTTTCTGCACAAGGTGTGTTAGAACTCATTGCTGCAAATGTACACCTTTTTCGTACAAAAACGATATTAGAGGACATTTAGTATACCTAACAGAAGCTGGTCACTCGTCAGGATTTCAGCGCTTGATTGGCTAATTCTGCCTTCCTTTGCCACTCCCGCAACTGTTTCAACTGTTCCTGCTTGGGTAATTCTCTCTTCTGTCTCGCCGTCTTGGTATAATACTGATGTCTATTGATAAAGTCTATTTGCTGTCCTACCCATGCAGCTTCGTCACCAACCATGCCACGTTCGCGTAATTCTTGGTAAAGGTTGTGTGCGCCATTAGAAAAATCAAGACGACCAAGGTAATCCAAATCCGCATCGCAGATAATTTCCTCAAGCAAATCAGTAGGGTGCACTGGCATCTTTGTCGCCATAATCAGTCGACCGATCACCTCGATCTGCTCAGAGGAATAACCGAAATTGGGAAGTGTCTGGCACGCGATATCCACTCCCAGTCGCTCATGATCGACATAGGAGATAATATGTCCCGAATCGTGCAATAAGGCTGCTGTCTGGAGCAGGAGTAACTCCTCTTCGGAGACTCCCTCTGCACGCCCGATAATCTCTACCTGAATCAGCACGTCCTGCGTATGTCGGGTATTATGATAGTAGAGTGACTGCGGAAGCTTTTTCTCCAACCAATCGAAAATATATTCGCTAAGATCGGCAAAACGCAACTGTTGATACCTGGTATGGAATAAGGCATTGGGGTGACGCCCCTCTCCATTCTCCGACAGCTCGGGCACGATCCCGTTGACAAAGTACATGAGGAGTTGTTTACCGTTCTTCACGGTCATCTTTCCTCGATTTTCACACTCAAAGAAATTGTGGACAACGTTGTAGGTATCTTCGGAAATGTTGATCCTCCCCTCGGCTCCCGCAGACTCCATACGCTTAGCGTTGTTGACCGTCGCTCCCCAGATATCCATTGAGAGACGATTCCGCCCCAGCACCCCAGAGGTCACAGTTCCTGTAGCAATACCGATACGCACCCCCCAATGAGACTTCTCCATACGGAACTCTTGGTTGAGTTGTTCCAAGCTTTCGAGCATATCCATAGCCAGTAGTACGACGCGTACAGGATTGGCTTTGTCGTAATTCTCCATTCCAGCAACACACATATATGCGTCGCCTATGGTTTTGATCTTTTCAACATGGTGTTGTTCTGCCAAACCATCCAAAGCGAAGATGTAGTGGTCTAGGAAATCGAGGAGCGTCTCACTATTCTCCGCATCGACAATGGCAGAGAATCCGACAACGTCCAGAAAAAGAACCGTAGCCTGTGGGCACTCCTTATTGTCGATTCGACCAACTCGCTGTAATTCGTTGACAGTCTGCTGCGGGAGGACACGATGTATCAAGTTAAAAAGTTTGGCTCGTTCGTTAATCAACTCGTGCGTACGAAGATGTAGGGATTCTTCAAAGCGCGCATAAGTCCTCGACTCCAGCAAGATAAAAGTACAACGCACCAACTGGAAGAAGGAATAGAGAAGGTAGGCTACTCCGAGGATAAGAACAACGATAATGACGTAGTACACAACAGAAGCTTCTTGATGAGCGAACGATTAGTAGAATACAGGAGCCGAGCCTACAAGCTCTTCTCCTAGATACCATGCGGCAAACTGACCCGGGGTGACACCGCGCTGTGGAATATCAAAACGTAGGAAATAGTTGGCGTGATGTCGGATAAGTGTTGCTTCTTGTAATGGTTGTCGATAACGCAAGCGTGCCAAAACCCTCAGTTCCTCGCCCACAGCAATCCTCTTCTGTGGATTCACCCAGTGTACCTCTTCGGCACTCAAGCGGACTGTCCGACGGTTCAGGTACGGATGATCATGTCCCTGCCCCACATAGACGATATTTTTTTCTACGTCTATTCCCAAAACAAAGAGAGGCAATTCCTTTCCGCCTACCCCTAATCCCTTTCTCTGTCCCACAGTAAAATACTGTGCCCCTGTATGCTTCCCTACAATCTTTCCCATGGAGGGGAGAAGAGGATAGGGACGTGCCTCTTCCTCCAAGGTATCACCTACTGGAGGTATAGGGAGTGACCTCGGAATTTCGATAATCACCCCTTCATGGGAGGTCAATCGTTGTTCTAGGAAAGTAGGGAGGTCGATCTTTCCTACGAAGCAAATCCCGTAACTATCCTTTCTCTGGGCGGTCGCTAACCCGAGTTCTCTTGCCAATTGTCTCACCTGATTCTTCTGCATATCTCCGACTGGGAAAAGCGCATGGGAAAGCTGTTCCTGATTGACTTGACACAAGAAATAGCTCTGATCTTTTCCCTTGTCGCAACCTGCCAAAAGCGAGTATACTGGCTTTCCATCGACAAGCGTAGCCTGACATCGGCAGTAGTGTCCTGTGGCTACAAATTCTGCTCCCCGAGCGCGTGCGACTTCCCAGAAGGCTCCAAACTTAATCTCTCGATTGCATAGGACATCAGGGTTCGGCGTACGACCCCGAGCGTATTCTGCAAAAAGATACTCAATAACAGCTTGCTTGTAGTTCTCACTTAAATCGACCACTTCAAACGGGATACCTAATCTTCTGGCCACCATAGCGGCAAAGTCACGATCTTCCTCAAACGGACAGTCCGACTTCAGAAGTCCGACCCGCTCGGTCCAGTTCTGCATATAGATCCCGAGGACGTCATACCCCTGTTGCAACAACTGGTAAGCAGCCACGCTCGAGTCAACACCCCCCGAGAGACCTACCACAACTTTGGTAGACATGATGGTTAACTCAACTCTGGCTTTTTCTTCATCGTTCCGACGCTCTTGCGACGCGTATCCAAGGGCGAGCGTTGAAGATAGAAAGCAACACTATCGGGCTCTTGGAGCAAAGAGACGCCACGCCAAAAGACTGAATCATTTTGCAACGAAAAAGCGATACGCCCACCGCGATAATAGTATCGCGACACAATCTCCTGAGCAAGGAGTTCTTCCAGACGTTCAGGATGGTTACGATAGTAGCGAAAAAAAGCTGAGTCGAGGGCGTTACGCAGGCGAGATATTTCAGTAGTCAGCAAGGAATCGGCAAGGTCTACCTCCGCCCCCATTTTCTCTAGGCGTTGGATCTCCTCAAACATAGAGTTCTTTCGTGCATAACCCTTCTCTTTCACTAGCGCCAGAAAATCACTCATATCCTGTGCGGTAAGCTTAAACTCAGTCACGCTAGGTATATTTTTTCTAGCTTGCTGATAACGGTTGGCATAATCGTAAAACGCGTTGTTGATATACAGCGAAGCCACGAGTGGGTCATATCCTTGCGAAGTCATGGGGATATCTGGCCATATCCCCCCACCATCATAGACAGTCCTTCCAGCAACGGTTCGAAAAGCCCTCATCAAAGAGTCTGGAATAGCGGAGACTCCGCCGTTCGCATTCTTACGTGCATAATCAATGGCTTGGATACAACGTCCACTAGGGGTGTAGTATTTGGCAGTGGTGATCTTGAAGACGCCACCATACGGCAGTGGACGGGTGGTTTGTACTAACCCTTTACCAAAGGTTTGTTCACCGAGGATCAGTGCTCTATCCAGATCTTGCAATGCACCAGCCACTACCTCGCTAGAGGATGCCGACTCCCGATTGACCAAGACCACCATAGGGAGATCCTTGTAGGGCGCCTTCCCCGCACTATACAACGTATTGATATTTTTTGGGTCTCTCCCCTTCACATCAGCGACTTTGGTACCTGGTGCAACAAAGAGGCTCACAAGATCCACCGCCTCATTGAGCAAGCCCCCTGTATTGCCACGGAGATCCAATACCAAGCCACGTAGCGGATGCTCTGTCGATTGCATTGCAGCCAAGGCTTGTTCGATCTCCTTGGTACACCCAGCTGTGAAACTATAAAGATTCACATAAGCGATATCATTATTAGTACGATATGCGTAGGCCACTGCAGGGATTTGTATCCGCTTACGCATGACTACGAACTGCAAACCTTTTTCCGCATAAGGGCGATTCACAGAGATCGTCAACTGGGAATTCTCCTTCCCCTTCAACTTCGCACTAACGTCATTGGTTGAAAATCCTGCCAAAGGTTCTCCGTTGATTGCGACGATCGTATCTCCCACACGTAGCCCCGCGATGGCAGCAGGAGCGTTTTCGTACAGCTGTGCCACTTGGGTATAATTTCCAGCCTTCTGTATCAAAGCCCCAATACCAGCATATTCCCCAGTGGTCATGAACTGGAAGGCTTCCTTGGAGCTCTCAGGAATGTACTCTGTATAGGGATCGAGAGAGCGGAGCATGCCGACGATCCCGCCGTTGATGAGCTGCTCTGGGTCAGGCTCGTCGACATCCATCAACATAGCATCACGAAAAACAGCAAAGAGGGTTTCTAGGTTCTTCGTAAGCTCGTGATCGGTATAGGCAGAGTAGCCAAAAAAGCTCCCACATGCAATCCCAAAGGCTAGGAGGGAAGCCGTTAACCATTTTTTCCGATACATACCGCGCTAAATGATTGAGAATCTCTGAGGTTAACCTCACACACAGCAGCCAGATGCAGAGGCGTTACCTCCCTATCATCTTTTTGGGGTCTACCCATTCGTCAAATTCCTCCTCTGTTATCAAACCCGAGGCGATGGCTGCCTCCCGTAGGGTCGTTCCCTCCGCGTGTGCCTTCTTTGCGATCTTGGCAGCGTTGGCATACCCGATATGGGTATTGAGTGCGGTAACGAGCATCAGGGAGTGATTGAGGTGTTCTGTAATCTTCTGTACATTGGGTAAAATGCCCGAAACGCAGTGTAAATCCAGCGATACGCAGGCATCCCCGAGCAATAGCGCCGACTGGAGGAAATTCGCGATAATAACGGGCTTAAAAACGTTTAGCTCAAATTGCCCGAGCATGGCGCCTACACCTATCGCAGCATCGTTCCCCATCACTTGTGCACAGACCATGGTCATTGCCTCTATCTGCGTAGGATTTACCTTTCCTGGCATAATACTCGAACCAGGTTCGTTCTCAGGAATCAAAATTTCCGAAATCCCACTCCGTGGTCCAGATGCCATCAAACGCAAGTCGCCCGCAATCTTCATCAAGGAAATTGCAACCTGTCGGAGGGCAGCATGTGCCCCCACGAGCGCATCGTGTGCCGAGAGGGCATCAAACTTGTTCGGGGCTGTGACAAAAGGATACCCAGTGAGTTCAGCGATCTTCTTTGCCACGAGTTCGGAGTAACCCTTGGGGGTATTGATCCCTGTGCCAACGGCTGTCCCGCCAAGTGCCAATTCGTAGAGTCTTGACATAGACGCCTCGATGGCACGAATACCCGCGTAGAGCAAGGAGGCATAGCCCGAAAACTCTTGTCCGAGAGTTAAGGGCGTAGCATCCATCATATGAGTACGCCCTATCTTGACAACGTCCGTAAATGCTTCGCTTTTTTGCGCGAAAGAGCCTGCCAAACGTTTCAGTCCTGGCAAGGTTACCTCACTCAGAATAGAAATGGCAGCAATGTGCATAGCAGTGGGGAAGGTATCGTTGCTCGACTGCGATTTATTAACATCGTCGTTAGGATGGATGAAGAGCGTGCCCTCGCCCAGTGGCTTTCCCAAAATCTGTTGTGCGCGATTGGCGACCACTTCATTGACATTCATGTTACTCTGGGTTCCCGATCCTGTTTGCCAGATCACGAGTGGGAACATGTCAGCGTGTTGCCCTGCAAGGAGTTCGTCACAAACCTGTGCTATAAGATGGCACTTCTGCTGATCCAGTACCCCGAGTTCAGAATTGGCCAAAGCAGCCGCCTTTTTCAAAAAAGCAAAAGCACGGATGATCTCTCGCGGCATACTGGCTGGAGCGCCAATTTTGAAATTTTCGTAGGAACGCTGTGTTTGTGCGCCCCAGAGTTTATCGGCAGGTACCCGCACCTCGCCCATCGTATCGCGTTCGATTCTGTAATCCATCCCTCACTCTGTTTGTGATCGTGTCTTTGACTGTTGTGCTACAAAGGTAGAAAATTCGTTACACGTGATACTGTCCTAAAAGGGTGTGTAAGCATCACTGCAACGGGGAAGAAAAATGGGGAAATGCCGCTTTATGTTTTCCTCAATTCATTATCCCCAAACAAGGCATGCTAGGAGTACACCAATGCTACACGTACGCTACACGTACTCTACACGTACTCTACACCGACTAAATTAGGTAAAATTACCTACCCCAAAATAGCCCATATTCTATACTTATTTCTTTATTCCGTTACTCTATTATTTAGCCTATCGTATAAAAATAGAGCTTTAGGATTTCATAAAGTGAAGTAGGCACTATGTGTATAAAGAACGGGCGTTGGGCGGCGAAATAGGCAGCCTCTTACACACTTTACGGACAGTACCACACTCGCCTTTTTATCCCCTACTGAAAGGGAAGTGACAAAGCGACTATAAGCTTCGCACAAAAAAAAGCCGCCCTGAACACAGAGCGGCGTAAACCATATCACACAAGCAGAATGGGAAAACGTCTGGGACGCCCCCGTAGCAGGCTATCTATTCCTTGCTAAACTGGGATAGGAATTTGACGTCATTTTCAAAGAACAAACGAATATCTTTAATTCCATACTTCAACATGGCCATACGTTCAATACCCATTCCAAAAGCATACCCCGAGTAGACCGTCGAGTCAATCCCTGCTGCCTCCAGAACGTTCGGATCTACCATACCACAGCCGAGAATCTCCAGAAAACCTGTTTGTTTACACACATTGCATCCCTTTCCACCACAGAGGAAACAGCTGATATCCATTTCTGCCGACGGTTCTGTGAAAGGAAAATAGGAGGGGCGAAATCTAATCTTGGTTTCTTCTCCAAAGATCCTATGCACGAAGTAGAGTAGAACTTGCTGCAAGTCAGCGAAGGAGACGCCCTTATCTACATAGAGTCCTTCGAGTTGATGAAACTGACAGTGGGAACGAGCCGAAATATCTTCGTTCCGAAAAACACGTCCAGGACAAATGACCCGAATGGGAGGTTTCTGTGCCTCCATTACACGCACCTGTACCGAGGAGGTGTGTGTACGTAGCAAGACGTCGGGGTTTCTCTCGACAAAGAAGGTATCTTGCATATCTCGGGCAGGATGTTCTGGTGGGAAGTTCAGGGCAGAGAAAACATGCCAATCATCCTCAAGCTCAGGCCCCTGCTGTACCGAAAATCCTATGGAACGGAAACACTCTTCAATCTCCCTTTCGAGAAGAGACAGAGGATGATGCCCACCAAAAGTATGTAGGCGGGCAGTACGGGTAAGATCCAACCCGAGTGCCTCCCCTGTTTTCTTGCTACCCAGCGCGTCCTGTAGAACGGCAAAGCGCTCTTGCGCATATTGTTTCAACTGATTGATGGCTACCCCCAAAGCCTTCTTTTCCTCGGGAGGGAGTTTCTTGAACTCATCGAAAAGAGCTGGGATCTTACCATTGCGCCCGAGGTAAGCGATACGAAACGCCTCGAGATCCTGAGGCGTTGCAGGCTGTTCGGCCTCTATCTCGCGGCGGAGGGACTCTATACGCTCCAACATCACAAAACGTTCCTTCTATTTACGTAAATCTTTCGGAGTATTGAGCACTACCGCCTTCTTGATAATGAGGCGTTCCTTAGGAACGTCGCCTGCTCCCGTCTCTACAGCAGCGATAGCGTCTACTACGTCTAACCCCTCGATGACCTGTCCGAAAACGGTATACTCATTATCGAGGTGAGGGGTTCCCCCAAGGGTGGTGTAAGCCTTCTTAGCTTCTTCAGAGAAATGAAACTCCTGCACGTTGCGCATTTCATCACGCATTAGCGAGTCAAATACACGGCGCATTTCTTCTTGATCGGTAGGATTCTTGAGCAACTTCTCGCGCTGTGAATTAAATTGTTGCAGTGCTAATTGTGCAGCTCTGTTCTGAGTAATTCTCATCTCCATTTGTTCCAACTGATCTGGAGTATAGACCATCCCCTGCACGATATAGAATTGAGAGCCCGAGGAGCGCTTCTCAGGGTTGACTTGATCTCCCATTCGTGCTGCAGCGAGTGCTCCTTTCTTGTGGATTTTCCCTGGCACTAACTCAGCTGGTACAGTATACCCAGGATCTCCAGTGCCGGGTGTCTTGTGCGAGTTGGGATCTTTAGTATTGGGGTCTCCAGTCTGAATCATAAACTCCTTGATCACACGGTGAAAAGAAACCCCGTCGTAAAATCCTTCATTGACGAGCTTTACAAAATTATCACGGTGTAGGGGTGTATCGTTATCGAGCGCGACAACGATATTGCCTTTGGAGGTTTCCAGCTTCACGACGTACTGATCCGCTGGGTAATTTTGGGCTGCACAGCCACAGAATGGTATCGACATGAGAAGAATAAAAGATAAATAAGCAAGACGATTCATATTTGTACCTTTGTTAGCTACTGCTAAGATAGGGTATTTTCATGGCACAACGTCACAACGTCTTGCGAGGTATAGGGGCGCTTTTCCTCTCGATACTCCTTAGCCTTCTTACTACCAACAAGCTTAGTGCGCAAAGTGTAGGACTCGCATTAAGTGGAGGGGGAGCCAAAGGCTTGGCACATATTGGTGTATTGAAGGCTCTGGAGGAGGAACAGATCCCGATAGATTACCTATCTGGAACCTCCATAGGCTCTATCGTTGGGATGTTATACTGCATTGGTTATTCGCCCGAGGAGATGATCGAAATCTTCAAGTCGCAGGAGTTCAAAGAGTGGCAAAGCGGCGAGATCCCAGAACAGTATAAATACTATATCCGACAATATGGTTATGACCAACGGTTGGTGACGGTATCGATCAAAAAGGAGGAGCACGACTCCGTCTTTAAGCTTGTGTTTCCCTCGCATTTGCTGAACACCTCTCAGATGGATCTAGCTTTTATGCGCTTTACAGCAGCCCCCAATGGGGTAGCAGATCAAGACTTCAATCGTCTTTTCCGTCCTTTTCGTTGTGTAGCGAGCGACGTCTTTCACAAAAGAGCAAAGGTTTTTCGCAAGGGTGACTTAGGTCAGTCCGTCCGTGCGAGTATGACCTATCCTTTTCTTTTCCAGTGTCAGGAGATTGACAGCGTGCTCTACTTCGACGGTGGACTTTACAACAACTATCCGTGGAATGTACTACGGGACGATTTTCACCCTGATGTAATCTTGGGGAGTAATGTCTCGGGGTTGAGTACCCCTCCGACGAAAAATGACCTATTGGGGCAAATCGAGATGTTGGTGATGAACCCTACGGATTACGAGTTACCAGATTCCGTAGGGATTTCGATCAATACGCACTTTACAGGAGTAGGGATTCTTGATTTCGAGAAGTGCGACTCTCTGGTAGCAATGGGTTATGCCCAAACGAAGGCATTGATGCCCGAAATCAAAGCGCGAATTAAAAGGCGTCAATCTCCTGACGCTCTAGCTGCTGCACGGATGAAATACCGGGGAGCACTTCCCTCTCTTATCTTTTCACGGAACACGAGTGTACGTGGTGTCAATAAGAAACAGGAGCGCTATGTGGTGAATGCCATTGACAAGACCCGGAATGCCTTCTCCTTCGAATCGTTCGAACAAGAATACTACAAACACTTGGCAGACTGCAATATTGATCGCATATTCCCCAAGGCTACCTACAATCCCTATACTCGTCTTTTCCATTTGGACTTAACGGTGGATCGGGCGAATCCCCTAGACCTTTCGCTGGGCGGTAATATCTCTAGCCGTAACCTAAGCAATATCTTCTTAGGAATTGATTACAAGATCTTTTCGACCTTCTCGGCACGCGCCTTTGCGTATGGTACTATTGGTCACCTCTACTCGAATGCACAGGTAGGATGGCGTCAAGACTTCCCGACCACGCTCCCCTTCTACTACACGCTTGGGTATTCGTTCTCGCGCTACGATTATCACACGACCTCGCCCATTGCGATCTTTGAGGACTCGCGTCCTCCCTACATCAAGCTTAAAGACAACTACCTCTATACGAAGGTGGGTTTTCCCAGCTCATTCAATTCACAGTGCAACATTATGCTGCACTATGGGATACGCATTGATAATTACTATCAGGGTATACATTTTCTTCGGCGAGATACCCCAGACGAGACACTGACTCGCTACCTATATGCTGGGGGAGAACTCCATCGTCGCACGTTAAATTACAAGCAATTTCCCACAAGCGGTCTCCGATGGTTCATGCGCTGGGGGATTTACTCTCTAGAGGAGAAACACGTGCCAGGCACGACCTCTATAATACGCAACCAGTCAATCCACCATCACCTCTGGTATAAACTCCATAGTTACTACGAGAACTATTTTTCCCTTGCTGGAGACCATGTAAAGATGGGCGTAATGGGTGAGGGGATGTTGTTGCTGAAAAAGGCTTACCGAAACTACACCTCGGACTTGTTGATGACGCCCGCCTTCTCCCCTTCGGTCATCACGAATTCGATATTTATCCCACGCTTACACGCTCCGATATATGTTGCTGCGGGGGTGATGCCGACCTTTCAAGTCTACCCTAATCTTTATGTACAGGGACGTGCGTTTGGCTATCTTCCTATTTACAATTTGGAAGCAAATAGTGAACTGAAGAGTGTCTCAAAACTAGAGCCTACGAAACACTACTATATTTTCGGAGAACTCCACTTTTTCTATCACACATTGATTGGTCCTGTGAGTTTCTCGGTAGCCTATCTGCCTAACTGGCAGAGTACGATGATAGACAACTTCCTCTTTAGTATCAATCTCGGCTATAACATTTTTCACGACACTGGTTTACGATTCTAAGGTAGAATGGGGATACTTCGGAAACTTGCTAGCCAATCCGCTATCTATGGTCTGAGTAGCGTAGTTCCGCGACTGCTGAACTATTTTCTTGTAAGCCTACACTCACGGGTATTTACCGAGAGTGAGTATGGGGTCATCACAGAACTATACGCCTACGTAGCTGTTCTTTTGATCTTGCTCACCTTTGGGTTAGAGACTGGCTTTTTTCGTTTTGCTGGTAAAAAGGAGACTCCGTACCAAGGTAACCAAGTCTTTAGTGCCATTTTCTACTTTCTAGGGGCTACGAGCATTGGCTTCTTTGGGCTGACGTGGTTGTTGATTGAGCCGATAGCAAGCGCGCTACACTATGGGGGGGATGAGAAGCTCCTACTCATGATGTTCGGCATTTTAGCCATTGATGCGTGGAGTGCCCCACTCTTTAATCGTCTCCGTTGGCAAGAACGTCCGAAGACGTATAGTATGATCAAAATCGTCTCTGTACTAGTGAATATTGGATTGAACCTCCTGTTCCTTTTAGGTTATCCCAAAATGGGGTACTATAATCAGGATTTTGGGGTGGGATATGTACTTCTGAGTAACCTTATCGCGAGTGGGGTGGCTTGGGTCTTAGCCTTTATTGCCTCTGGGACACTGCCTCGTGTTTTTCGTTGGAGTGTTCTTACCCCTATTCTAGCCTTTTCGTTTCCCCTGCTACTGAGTGGACTTGCGGGTACCACGAACGAGTTTATGGATCGAATTTTCATCAAATGGCTGACGCCTGCCTCAGACCCGATGAGTGAGTTAGGCATTTATGGCGCAACGGGGAAGATTGCCGTGCTATTAGTGTTGTGTGTACAGATGTTTAAGTTCGCTGCTGAACCCTTCTTCTTTTCACGTGCAGATGAACGAGAAGACCCCAGAGTATATGCTATGGTAACGAAGTACTTCTGGTATTTCACGCTGTTGATGTTGGTGGGGATTCTCTTCTATATCCCAATCTTACAATACTTCATCGGGAGGGAATTCCGTACTGGGATGGGGGTAATCCCTATTCTTCTGGTAGCGAATCTATTGTATGGTCTCTTCTTCAATGTCAGCTTTTGGTATAAAATCCAGAAGAGGACATGGTATGGCGTCCTATTGACGCTCACGGGGGCTGTGGTAACACTGTTGGTAAACCTCCTGTTGACGCCACAACTCAGTTACTACGGAGCAGCGATCGCAAGAGTAGCTAGTTATCTAGTGATGTGTATCTTATGTATCTGGATTGGTAAGCGATATTTTCCTGTCCCCTATGAGTACCGCAAGTTCTTTTTCTCTCTCCTTTTCAGCTGTTTCATCCTCGGTTTAGGCTACTT
Organism: uncultured Bacteroidia bacterium; assembly: GCA_963543925.1. Taxonomy (GTDB): domain Bacteria; phylum Bacteroidota; class Bacteroidia; order Bacteroidales; family CAJPTX01; genus Bacteroides_D. Next base: position 25,647 of record CAUUCP010000014.1, read on the forward strand.
GCTCTCCTCCTTCCACTGGTTGGTGATGCTTGGTGGGCGTTCGCTCCTACTTTTGTTACTCGTTTACCTACTCATGCACTTGGAAAGAATCTCCCCACGACAACTATTACATTCATGGAAAAGAAAATAGATATTGTTTTACAACCTGGGGCTTTATGTCCGCAATATATGACGCGCGGAAGTGCAGGAGCAGACCTCTATGCATACCTACGAGAACCTATAACAATCCCCAGTGGAGAATGGCGAGCCATCCCTACAGGAGTCTCTATAGCACTGCCAGAGCACTTAGAAGCACAGATTCGCCCACGGAGTGGACTAGCGCTCCGCTACGGGATTACAGTACTCAATGCCCCGGGGACTATCGATAGTGACTATCGGGGAGAGATTGTGGTCGTACTGATCAATCACGCTGGGGCATCCTATACTGTAAGACCACAAGATCGCATAGCACAGATGGTTATCGCCCCTGTCATACAGGGAGAGTTTCAGGAAGTAGCATCTCTTAACTCCACTGAACGGAACGAACACGGATTTGGACACACAGGAAAATGATACGCAACAGACTATTCGTTACTCTATCCCTAGTAGTGGGGTTAAGCTTCTTGATGGGTTGCGGCTCTCGCAAAGCCTCCTCTCCCAGCTTTCAAAGCAGCGTGGGAGATCCTTACTTCGATAGTTATTACCTTTTTCTCACCGATAGTACCGCGGCATCACTCCCCGCATTGCGTTCAAATTTTGCACGCTCTCAATCTCCAGAGATTAGTAGCCTTATTGGACAGATATTTTATCGACAAGGCAATCTAGACTCGGCACTTGGCTACATCCGACGCTCCTACACACTAGACTCGAACAATATCAGCTATACCCAGAAATATTATGCTATCCTAGAAGAGACTCAGGACAATCCTCAGTTACTAGTTCATTTAGCTAAACGCTTGGTAGCCCTAGACAGTGGCAACGCTAAGAACCAGTACAGTCTCCTGATGGCGTATATACGTAACGATCAAATCGAGGAAGCTATCCGCTATGGTCGCCAAAGACAGCACTTCTTCCGACGCTACTTCGAAATCGATCGCCTGTTAGTCAACCTCTATCTACAGAAACAACACCCCGACTCGGCGATGCTTCTGGTAGAAGATCTGATCCGCGAAGAACCCAATGAGGCAGATAACTATTTCCTTGGTTCCACTATTGCAGCACGACTAGACGATACGCTCCGTTATAAGCAGTATTTCAAAAAAGGAGTGCAATATGGTTGCCCGAATGAGATGCTCCTCTCAGCCTATACACAATATATGCTCTTGGAAGAGCGAAAACCTCGCGACTTATTGCACACCCTCGACACCGTATTTTCGCGGTGTCATTACCCAGAAGCTTGGCTTATCGAAATGCTGTCGAACTTACGTTTCCTATTTACCTCCCCTCGCATGTCAGATAGTACCGAAAGGCATTTATTTCAAAGCTTCGAACGCGAGTTAGCACACTCGTCAGAGGGTCAATTCCTCCTCTTACAATATTACCGTCGCAATGCAGACACGGCGGCCATCTGGGATTGTATCGACCGTAACCAACGTCAATTTGCTCCAAGCTATTTATGGGACATGATTTATGTGAGCGAGAGTCTGAAGTACAAGCCCATTCCGCGCCTAGAGGAATGGGAAAAAGCCACACGGGTGTCCCGAGAGAATATCCTCCGTTATCCGTTCGAACTCTTCTCTACGTATGTCTATTTAGAATGGGTGGGACAGGCGACCGACTCGGTACGCTTACTCGATAGCATAGATCATTACATCACTCATTATAAAACCCTGCTTCAAGAGAGTAAGAAAGATCAAACCTATACCTACCAGTATAGTTTTGGTCGTGACACGACCCTGTATCGTATTCCGACCCTGCGCCACAACCTCTCCCGTCTATACTGTTACAAGGGGGATATGAGTGTGAAGGATCAAAAAGCCTTCGAAGCTTACAAGGAGGCCTTACGCTACGATCCCAATAACGAAATAGCCCTTAATAACTATGCTTATAACCTAGCACTGCAAGACGAAGCATCACTAAAACAGGCGCTTAAGATGTCCGAAAAGAGTTTGGAAATAGCTCCACAGAACGAAAACTACCTAGACACGTATGGCTATATCCTCTATCGTTTGAAACGCTATAAAGAAGCCAAGGTAGTCTTTACCAAGCTACTGTCTATCAATCCCAATCCTGGCGCCACCTCACTCTTGCACTATAGTGATATCCTAGAGGCATTGGGAAATAAGGATGCAGCCGAGGTATATCGGATGAAGGCGGGACACTCCCAAGAGGAAGGGCAACGCTAGTAAACTCCGTAGCAATGAGATTTAGGCTACTATGCTTCTTCCTACTCTCTATTATCGTTTTAGTCTGTGGCACAGCGAGTCAAGCACAATCGATTCTAGAGTTACAGAAACAAAAAGAACAGACATTGGCTCGTATATCTACTACCTCGCAACTCATAGAGGAAGGGAGTAAGTCGCAAGCGCAGAACACACGCAAGCTAGACCTCCTAACGGCACAAATTGAGACACGCAACGACTTGATCAAAAACATCAATCAACAAATCCAGCTTTACAATCAAGAGATTTCAGAGCGCGTACGTACGATCACTTACCACGAACGCCAGCTCGACACGCTACTTACGCAGTATGCTCAGTTTATTCGGCGTGCGCAATTCTTGCAGGGCAAGCATGATGTGTTATTGCAAATCTTAGCCTCGCAGAATCTTTCTCAGATGTATCGACGTATTAGGTTTTACAGGGAATACCTACAATATCAGCACTCGCAATATGACGCCATTATTGCCATGAACCACCAACTGAACAACGAACGCGACTCTCTCGTACAGGCACAAAAGCGTTTAGTGGGACTGCGAAACGAAGAGTACGCTTCGCGCAACGCGCTCCTTTCAGAACAAAATCTGTACAACAAGGAGATCAGGCGTCTGATGGAAAAGGAGAAGGAGCTCAAGGGAACCCTCTTAGAAGATCAAAAGCGGGTACGGGAGCTGAACGTAGCCATCAATAAGCTTTTGGAGGAGGAAGCGGAACAGAACCGAAAAGCTAAGCATGATGCACAGTACAAAAAGCTTGGCAAGGATTTTGCTTCGAACAAAGGGAAACTTCCGTGGCCGATCCTCACAGGCTCCATCGTGCGTGGATATGGACAACAAGAGAGTAAATTGCTCAAAGGGATCAAAACCACGAGCGAAGGCGTAGACATAGCAGCAAAGAAGAACTCGGTGGTTCGGAGCGTTTTTAATGGCAAGGTGACCAAGGTTGCGCGTATCCCTGGAGGAAACGATGTAGTGATCATACGCCACGGGGAATTTCTTACCCTGTATTCCAACCTAGTGAACTTAGTGGTCAGTACAGGCGATGAGGTGAAAGCTGGACAAAGCCTAGGCACAGTATACTCCGAAAAAAATGCGACGCAGGGGACTTTACATTTCGAAATATGGAAAGAGTTTCGTTCGCAAAATCCTAAAGTTTGGTTACATCCTTAGATGAGTTCAGACCCCAGAGAATGATAATCCGTAAAGAATTAGAGAAGAGAAAATAGGGATAACGATATCCTCATTCTTTCTTTTCCCAGCAAACGCCCATTTATCCAATTATGATAAGTCACAAAAAACGCCTAACTTTGATTAGGAATAAGCTACCCATTAGTAGTAATTCCATCATTTCTTAGGTATTGACATTAGAGACACAAGAGCAATGAAAAGAATAGTCTTAGCATCGACCGAGACAGCAAACAACGAACTGTTGGAGTTCTTGGATAAACTGTTCACGAACGTAGACGGCTTAGCAGAACTCGAAGCCAATGTACAAGTAGCCATCTGCGAGACCTTCAACAATGCAGTTGTGCATGGTAACAAATGCGACAAGAATAAGAACGTGACCTGCACCTTCGATAGCACGGAAAACGAATTCGTATTCACTATCGAAGACGAGGGCGAGGGATTTGTAATAGAAAATATCCCAGACCCTACCCTTCCTGAGAATATCGAAAAAACGCGCGGAAGAGGGGTATTTCTCACGAGAAACATCTCAGATAAGGTAGAATACCTAGATAGGGGTAAAAAGGTGGTTATTCACTTTTCTAAGCGTAAATAGGGGGTGTTTTGAGTATCTTATTCCATACTCAGGGGGTACACTACCTCCTGCGGCATAAAAAGGCCATCCGCACTACGATAGAGCGTATGTGCCAAAGCAAAGGGTATGTGGTCGGAGAGATCAACTACATCCTCTGTTCCAAGGCTGTGATTAAAGCAACCAATATCCGCTACCTAGATCACCACTACTACACAGACATTATCACGTTTCCACTATCCGAAACCAGTGGAGAGATTAGTGCCGACATCTATGTGTGTGTACCCGTCATCTTTGAAAATGCGGTGCGCTTTCACACCTCGTCTTATACGGAACTACTGCGTGTCCTTTTCCACGGGATTCTACACATGATTGGTTACGACGATCACAGCCCTGAGGATCAAAAAGCGATGCGCGCTGCGGAAGATTATTGGCTGAGTCAAATCCAAGAAATCCTATAAAAGCACTTTCTTTGCTTCATGGAACGAAGCAGAGATATCATCGTCATCGGCGGAGGACACGCTGGTTGCGAAGCCGCCTTAGCTGCGGCAAGACTGGGGGCAGATACGCTCCTTATCACCACCGACATTACCAAACTAGGCGTCATGAGCTGCAATCCCTCGATCGGCGGGATTGGGAAAGGACAAATCGTCCGTGAGATAGATGCCCTCGGTGGGTATACTGGACAATGTACCGACCGCACCACACTCCAATTCCGAATGCTCAATCGTTCGAAAGGAGCTGCGATGCATAGTCCGCGCGCACAGTGTGACCGCGATCTCTTCAGCCTTACTTGGCGTCGGAAGTTAGAAGCGACCCCACATCTTTCCCTCCTACAAGATACCATAGAGGAACTATTGTTAGAGAAGAGTGGGGATAGAACCGTGTGCGTAGGAGTACGCTCCAAGCTACGCGGGGAAATCCTTGGGCAAAAGGTGATACTCACAGCTGGGACTTTCTTGAATGGACTTATCCATATCGGGATGTACCATACGGCAGGTGGACGTATCGACGAGAGTGCCGTGCCTAGACTGACAGCCCAACTCGTTGCTCATGGTCTCCAAGCTGCACGTTTCAAAACTGGTACTTCACCGCGCATCGACTTGCGTACCATAGACCTCTCGGTCTGCCGTATCCAAGAAGGAGACGCCGAAGGCGGACGCTTTTCCTTTACTCCACAAGATGCCCCCCCCCTGCCCCAACGCCCATGCTATATCACCGATACCAACCCTACGACCCATGCGATCTTACAACGCAACCTAGATCGCTCTCCTCTCTTTCAACATGTCATTCAAGGACGTGGTCCACGTTACTGTCCCAGTATTGAGGATAAGATCCATATTTTCTCCGATAAGAGCTCACACCCCATATTCCTAGAGCCAGAGAATAGCGAGGGACATACGATTTACATCAACGGGTTCAGTACCTCGCTCCCCTTTGATGTGCAAGAGGAGGGGCTTCATTCAATCAAGGGGCTCGAAGATGCGCATATCATTCGCCCCGGCTATGCGATAGAATACGACTATTTCAATCCACAACAACTAGATCATACTCTCGCCTCACAGGTCATTCGTAATCTGTATATCGCAGGTCAACTGAACGGCACTACTGGATACGAAGAAGCTGCCGCGCAAGGTCTCTTAGCTGGTATCAATGCGGCACGCAGTCTAGAGTCACGCCCCCCGATCATCCTTCGGCGATCGGATGGGTACATAGGGGTGATGATTGACGACTTAATCAGTAAGGGAGTAGACGAACCCTACCGGATGTTTACAAGTCGTGCGGAGCATCGGCTTTCGCTTCGCCAAGACAATGCAGATAAACGTTTATTCCCCCTAGCACAAGAGATAGGTCTCCAACCCGCCGACTACCTAAGTCGCACCGAAGAGAAGTATACCGCAATCCAAGCACTGAGCGATTACCTAGAGAGTCTTTCGCTTCCCCCCGAAGCGATTAATCCTTTTCTTGAACACCACGACTCTACCCCACTTCCACAATCGATCAAAGCGCAGAAGCTCATTCTTCGTCCTGAGATTCGATTGGGCGAGCTAATAGATGCCCTACCTCAATATTTTCCTAGCACTCCCCTTCTAGAGATTATCACCTCGACAGAGATCCTTATCAAATACGCAAACTATATAGAGAAAGAGGAGCAGGAGAGTCAGCAGACCTACAAGATAGACACCATTCACATTCCCGAGACACTAGATTTTTCCGAAATAGAGAGTATTAGCATCGAAGGACGTCAAAAGCTCGCCAGCCATAGACCGAGGACACTAGGAGAGGCTAAACAGATCCCGGGTATAAAACCAAGTGACTTGCAAGCGATTTTAATTGCTATGCGTTCTTTTGTTCCACGTGAAACAAAAGAATCCTAACCCTTTTCTATTTTCACTTCTACGGAAGTGTCTTAGACAGTTCTACTAGCAAGATTACAATCCACACCCTATCATGGACGAGGATATCCTACAAGACGAACGCTACGCAGGGATACGCGAAACGGTACAAATGCTCCCCCACGTACCCGGCGTCTACGTCTACAAGAACGCCCAAAAGAAGATTATATACATCGGGAAAGCTAAGGATTTACGAAAGCGCGTACAATCCTACTTTACCAACATAGAACGCCACAATGCCAAAACAAGAGTCTTGGTAAAACAAATAGCCTTCATAGACTTTATCATCGTCAATACGGAGGAGGAAGCCTTCTTGTTGGAAAACAACCTTATCAAGAAGAACCAACCGAAGTACAACATCCTACTAAAAGATGATAAATCCTACCCGTGGATTTGTATCAGCAAAGAAGAATATCCTCGCGTCTTCATTACTCGTAACTACAATCCTAAACGTGGGAAATACTACGGTCCCTATACCTCCAGCAGTAATATAGATTCTGTACTCAAGACCCTACGCTCCCTCTTCCACTACCGAAGTTGTAGAATGCCTATGAGCCAAGAAATGGTCATGCAACGGCGATACCGCGCCTGCCTCGAATACCATATTCATAACTGCAAAGCTCCCTGTATCAACGCTATCAGTAAAGAAGAGTATCGGAATGCCATAGACAATATTGGGAATATACTCAATGGAAAAGTAGGAAGTGTGATTAGTTCCCTACAAAAAGAGTATCACAGTGCCATGGAGGAGCTGCACTTCGAAAAAGCCGAAGTACTGAACGAACAAATAGAAGCCCTACAAGAGTATCAAAACAAGAATAGCGTTCTCAACCCAGAGGTAGGAGACCTAGATGTAATTACAATCTTGGAACAGAACGGACGGATAGGTCTTAACTACATGCACATCTACAATGGAGCTGTGGTGCTTTCTATCAACCGAATCGTATCTAACCCACTGGGCAGTCCCCTCGAAGATCTCCTAGAAGTAGTCACCTACCGCCTCAAAGAGGAATTTGGTAGCGAGGCCACTACCCTCCTCTGCAACCTTTCTACCGTTCCCCAGAACCTTCCCTATAAACACATAGAATATCCGCAGCGAGGCGACAAACACAAAGTCCTTCTTCTTTCAACACTCAACACAGAACGCTATCTAGAACAGAGTGCCGCACGCAATCAACTTGACCCCGAGGCGGCAATGCTAAAACTTCAACAGCTTCTCAAGCTCCCCCAATTACCCCGTCACATAGAATGTATTGACAACTCCAACACTCTGGGAACCTATCCCGTTTCAGCAGTAGTAGTTTTCAAAGATGGGAAACCCGCCAAAGATCAATACAGGATCTATAACATCCAGAGTGTAGCGGGTCCGAACGACTACGCCACGATGGAGGAAGTTGTCACACGTCGCTACAAAGATCTTGGTCCAGAGTCTCTCCCCCATCTTCTCGTTATAGACGGTGGAAAGGGACAATTAACCTCTGTACAAGATGCGCTACAGCGCATAGAACGAATCACCGACATTCCACTCATTGGGCTCGCAGAACGTCTCGAAGAGATCTTCGTTCCACGTGGAACATATCCCATCACGCTAGATAAGAACTCTCCCGAACTACGCCTACTCATACAGATGCGTGACGAAGCACATCGCTTCGGAGTAAAACACCATACCCACAAACGAGATAGTGATATTAAAAATATCGCCCTACTAGAAGTAAAGGGAGTAGGACAAAAGACTATACAACAACTATATCAAACCTTCGGGAGTACAAAAGCTATGTTAGCAGCAGGAGAAGAGGCTATACAAAAAGTAATCGGTAAGAAAAAAGCTACCCTAGTTTGGGAAGCCTTGCGGGGATCTCCTACTCCTCACCTTCCACCCCTAGAGTAAAGACAAACGTTTCCACATCTACCTAGTAAGATTATAACCAGAGATAAAGAGTAAGGTCATTACCTATTGATACAGCTCGTAACCTATCAACACAACTCACGAGCTATCAATATAGCTCTTTCTCTAAGTAGAGAAAATATACAGATGTTTCACGTGGAACAATACCACACCCTATCCTCTTACCTCTCTCTCTAAAACTCAGCGCCCCAAAGATTGGAGAACTCTACCCCAAGGTGCTCATACGCCTCGGGCGTTACTACGCGTCCACGAGGTGTACGTTTGAGCAACCCCTCCATAATCAGAAAAGGCTCGTATACCTCTTCAATAGCACCTGCATCTTCACTCACAGCAGTAGCCAACGTAGATAACCCCACAGGACCACCATTAAACTTAGTAATGATCGTCGAAAGAATACGACGATCCATGAGATCTAAACCACGACTATCTATGTTAAGCGCATCTAAGGCAAAGCGTGCAATGTCTAGATCTATGACTCCATTCCCCTTCACCTGAGCAAAATCACGAACACGACGTAACAACGCATTAGCAATACGCGGTGTACCACGACTCCGAGAGGCAATCTCCGCTGCAGCTCTATCATGAATCGCAATACGAAGAATGGAAGCCGCACGCTTCAAAATACGCTGTATAGTATCATTGGGATAATACTCCAAAAGACACGCTATACCAAAACGAGCCTTCAAAGGTTTCGTAAGCAAACCCACACGCGTGGTAGCACCTACTAAAGTAAATGGATTCAGCTGAAGCTGGACACTACGCGCAGCAGGTCCTTTCTCAATCATAATATCGATCGTGAAATCCTCCATAGCCGAGTAAAGATACTCCTCTACTACTGGTGAGAGTCGATGTATCTCATCAATAAAGAAAACCGTGCCTTTCTCAAGGCTCGTCAGTATCCCTGCTAAATCTCCAGGACGATCTATCACAGGTCCACTCGACATACGCATCTCTACACCCAACTCATTCGCTAAAATATGCGCCAAGGTCGTTTTACCTAAACCCGGAGGACCATGAAAAAGAACATGATCCAAGGGTTCACCGCGCAACTTAGCCGCCCTAACAAAGATGTAGAGATTTTCCATCACTTTGTCCTGTCCCGTAAAATCGGAAAAGGTTAACGGACGAATCGAACTATCTACCTCTTCCGTTACTTGTAACTCTTTTTCATCCATTATCTCACCTTTCATTATCACATCCCTTTCTTCCTATTACATTCTTTCTTTAAAAGAATGGAGAAGGGAGTTAGTTAGGCTGTCTATTGTGTTCATAACTCTCTATGCGTGAAAAGGCGCTTCTTTAGAAATCAATCAGTAGGATTTAGGAGGAATATTAAGACATTGATTCTATGTACATTACTATATACATTCTCACGCTCTATATTACTCTTCTTTTTGGGGAATGGGGGAGGGAGAGGCTGTCTATAATTTCGGGCATTACACTATTACAACGTTTGTCCTCTCTGTTCATATCCCTCTATATTGCCTTATCTAACGAAGATATCGACAGTCCGAACCGTCACTCCCTGGGAACTTCTTGACAATATGAACGGGTTATGAACAGCTCCTGCCACCCCCTACGCTCTTTTCTAGTTGATGCTGCTGAACCTTACTCTTGGGTGAGCGTCTCTATAAGCCAGAGCGCTTCGTTTTGGAGTTCAGTGCGTCGCTTGTTCATTTCGCGAATCCCACTCTTCTTGTCATAGTATTTCCCTAGCGTGACACGGAACATGCCGTTGATCTTGCGCACCGTGGCATGGTATCCTTTTGCGGCTAACTCCTTTTCCAGTTTATTAGCGTTTTCGATGCTCGAGAAACTGCCCGCTACGATGAAGAAGACCGTATTTTGTTTCTTCTCTGGTTGTACTCGTAAAGCATTGACTTGCCTATGGCTACTGTCCAAGATTTGTTGCGTCTCTTGCAGTATCTGGGTCGTGTCTAGCGGAGGTAACTTCGGTTCTTGTAGTGTGTCGTGGGCAGGTGCTTGGGAACTACTCCCCTCCTGCTTTTCTTTCTTCAGATAGTGCGGGGAAGCTAGGAAATAGGTAGTGACTAAACCTCCTCCAGCTACCAGACCACAAATGAGCGCCACTACCCCAAGGTTGGTCCTGCGTGTCTTTCTTCTTCCAATCCCTTTCTCTTTAGGAAGTGGGAGCGCAGCAAAGAAGCTATCCGAAAGACGGAGATTACTCCCCTCCCCGCTCAAGCGAAGTTGTTTCCCCGAACGTTGCAGTGTCCCCACGCCTTGGAAGTAGATCGCTTCTCCTTTTTCTAGACGGACGCGTACTGTTTCCAACCATAGGTGTAGAATCTTCTCTACTTCTTGTGAAGAAAGGGTGCTGTGATTGCACAGGTAATGAAGAAGCGCCTCGTCATCAAATTTCCGGTCGTTGGAAAAGCGTAACCGCTGGGTACTGGGGAGGAGGTGTCCTTCCGCATCCAAATGGGCGGGACGAATCTCGCGAACGAAACTCCCAATCCCGGGTAGGCTGACATACCGATCCTGTAATAAGACATACTGTACACACTCCTCGATTTGCATACTGGCTTTTTTTAGTGCCTACAAAGTTAGTGGTTCGTGCGCACTCTAGCTACTGAACCGAGTTCGTGGATATTCTCGATACCGTAGTAGAAAAGTGTGTAAGGGGGTGAGAGCTGGGCGTCGATCGTAAGCTTATACAGCTTTATATATTCCTAAATATACGAGACTCCCCACAGGGTGGGATAGTATAGAGCGGGTGTAGTGTCATTTTGTCATTCTTTTGTCATTGCTTGTAGACCGCTTGTAGACCGCTTGTAGAGCCCTTGTACACTCTGTGTACACCCTGTAAATTTGGCAGAAAGAACACCCTTATTATAAATGTATTCCATTATTTCTATATCGCATTATTTAGTTAGTTGTAAAAATACTGGTTTATGCTTTTCTAAAGTGGTAGTGTGTAATGGAGGTATAAAGAGCGGGCGGTAGGAGTAGGAATAGGAAAACTGTGCTCCCCTGTTGGGGACAGTACTTTTGTCCAAGGCTCAGGATCAATTTTCTACCTTTGTCTTTAAGATTTTTTCCCTAAAAAGAGGGGGAGCAAAGAGGATGAAACCAAAGACATTCCAACGCACGGCAAGCCAAAAATATAGTCATCCGTTCTGTATATTCTTGCGTGCAGCACTTCTGAGCTTTTTATTGGCGATGGGGGGGCTTACCTTGTTGCGTCTACTCTTGTTGGTCAAATATGGGAGTGCGCTTCTCACCACGGCTTGGGCAACCGATCTTTTGACTATGCTCTGGATGGGCGGGCGCTTCGATGCTAAGCTCCTTTCGACGACCTTCTTTCTTCCTCTATTCTTGTTTTCGGTACCTTATCTTTTTTCAAGACGTGCGCTTCCGCATCCGTGGATGGTGAGTGTGTGGAGTGTATTACAAACATTCCTTTTCGTACTCCTATGGCTGATTTGTGTGGTAGATTATTACTACTTCTCTTTTTTTCATTCTCACCTTGATGCTACCGCATGGGGATTTTTTGAAGATGACACGCGTGCCGTACTTCATTCGATAGGTACAGATTTTCCTGTCCTCAGGATTTTTTTTCTCACACTAGCCCTTGCTTGTGGTGCATTTTTCTGTGGTCGTTACTGGATTCAGAAACCCTACCGTGCATTGCGTCCCTCTTTTCTTTGGCGTCGGTTGACGAGTCTATTGGTGTGTTTGGCATGCGTCTTTCTTTTGGCACGAGGTACGGTTTCGAATCATCCCTTACGTGCGATTCACCTTAATATTTCTCGGAATGTATTGATCAATCAGCTTACCAATTCCCCTCTTTTTGCACTGTATGATGTTTTGGCGCATGCAGATGAGAACCGCTTAGAAACCGATATTCCGAAGATTTTACAGCGTTGGGGCTTTCACGACGAACAAGAGGCGCTGGAGGCCTACACGGGAAGTGCTGGGCAGGGACAGGGGAATTCTCTTTTTTCTGTCTGTATCGATACGACTGCCTGTAATGATAGTCTACGTTTCGCTCCGCCGCATGTTGTTTTCTTGCAAATGGAGAGCATGGGGAGTTATTTCCTACAGTTTCAGAAAGAGCCCTTCAATCTCTTAGGATCTCTTCGGGAGGAACTCCCGTATGGTTATCTCTTCACGAATACCCTGAGTGGGGGGAGTGGAACGCTGGTGAGTCTCGAAGGGTTACTTTTCGGTATTGTGCAAGGACCTATGGCACAGTCTACGCATTTTCGTACACCCCTCCCTTACTCTGTGGCTAAGATTTTTCAACAGCAGGGCTATACTACGCATTACATCTCGGGGCAACGTTTGGGATGGAGGAATGTCGACAACTTCTTAGCTGCCCAAGGATTTGACGATATAGAGGGGGAGCAAGAGCTTGCGGCTTATGTATCTCCGACAGCACCGCGTGGTACGTGGGGGTTGCATGATGAAGCGCTGTTTGAACGGATTGCGCAGGTACTGGATTCTGCACAGACGCCGCAGTGGATTTATGGCATGAGTATTTCCCATCATACGCCCTATGACACTCCCCTCACCGAAGCGAATCGCAATCTAGAGATCCCAGATTCATTGTGGCGTTGGATCGATATGCCTAGGGAGGTCGCAAGAAAGAGTTTTGCTGCTTTCGCATATCAGAACGATCAACTAGGAAGGTTTATCCGAACGCTGCGTGCATCTCCTTGGGGAGAACGTACGATTCTTGTGTTTACAGGGGATCATACGCTGAAACAAAATCTGAAACATTGTGATGATCCCCTGGCGCTCTATGGTGTACCGATCGCTTTTTTTATCCCTAAACATCTTCTCACGTCGGATAGTGTAGATACACATCAATACGCTTCGCACAACGATATTTTTCCAACCCTCTTTCACTTAGCCTTGTCGGGCGTCACCTATTTCCGTACGGGGAGAAATCTTTTTCAATCCCCTCAGCATCTACCCGAGGTTGCCTTGTACGATCGTAAGTTTCTCCTTGCGAAGGGGCATACGATCCCATTAGAACAGTATACGTCGGAAGGAGATCAGAGGCAAGATTCTTTGCTCCGTCTTGCGCGGGGGTACTATGCGACTATGCAGTGTTTTTTAGCTCATGAGTTGCACCGCGACACTGCCATTTCTGCTCTTTTTCGTCCACGTGATTGTGGCGCAGCCTCGGGAGTTGAGACCTCGGTGTCTCTTTTGAACAGGTAAGAGGAGGAAAGTAAGGGGATGCGTACCGCGGGGAATGCGATTGCCTTGGGGGCTATGCAGGTTTCCAATATCTTGGTAGCCTTGTTGCTTACTCCCTATATTACGCGGGTCTTTGGTACGACACTCCTCGGGGTCAACTCCTTTGGTCTTTCGGTAGCGACGAACTTCTCTATTTTTGGTCTTTGGGGTATCCAGCTGTACGGTTTGCGCGAAGTGGCACGTACCCGTGAAAATCCTCTTTTGCTACAACAAGTTTTTTCCCGTTGTCTTACGTTTCAATTGTTCTTTTCCTCGCTAGCCATGGTGGGGTATTTGTTGTGGGTGTTGACTACGACAGATGGGTATGCACGCTACTACCTCCTTTTTTTGATCTTTTTGCTAGCCTCTGCTACCGACCTTACTTGGTTTTACGGAGGGTGGGAACGTTTTGATCGTGTAGCACTCCGTACCTTGGTGATGCGTCTGGGCGGTGCGGGATTGGTGTTTCTGTGTGTGCGGCGTTCGGATCAGCTTTTCTTATTGATATTGTTGCAACAGGGGACGCAACTGCTTAGCAATGTGTTCTATTGGTTGCCCTTGCGACGCTTTGGAGTGCGGATTGCTTACGCATCGTTGCGCGACACCTTACGAAAGATGTTTCGTCCGAGTCTGGGGGTTTTCCTGCCGATTTTGCTGACGACCCTACTCCTCACCCTAGATCGTATCCTCTTGGGCTATCTTTCTACGAAAGCTGACGTGGCCTTGTATGACTATTCTGCACGTCTGTTACGGATTGCGGTCATCATGGTCTCGGTACTTGGGAATGTGCTGCTTCCTCGTTACGCTCTTTTGTGGAAAAATGGTCAACGCGACCAATTTTTACAAACGCTTCGCCACCAACAGACTTACAGCCTTCTATTGGCTGGACTGGCTGCTGGGGGGCTTTTTACAATAGCACAACCTTTCTGTACACTACTCCTGAGCGACGCTTTTCAAGGAGCTGACACGCTTCTTCAAGCTTTGATCTTTACAGTCGCGCTTACGGGGCTATCTTTTTACCACGTAGCTATGGCTATGGGGCGGGAGCGGCGTGTGCTGTATGCCCTATTGATCGCCACGGGCATAAATCTTGTAATGAACGTGGTATTGATCCCTGTAGCAGGAGCTTGGGGAGCTGTGATTAGTTATAACGCAACCGAGGTAATACTCCAAGGAATGTATGTTGTCATTTTGTGGGATGTGCTCGATGCTAGACGCCTTTTTCGAGATCTGCTCTTGGTGGGGACGCTCGTGTTGCCTTTGATCTTTGGACTCTCTTATCTTTCTTTTCTTTCGCCATGGACGACGCTTCTGGTGAGGGGGGCTATCTTTGCATTGGGGTATGGAGGTTTAGCCTTAGCGTGTTTTCGTACTCCGCGTAGAGCACTAACTAAATTTCTGAAATGTCACAGAAAGTCAAAACTATAGGGGTGATTTTAGCGGCTGGGAAGGGCGAACGGATGCAGAGTCAGAAGCCCAAGCAATTTCTAGAGCTTGCAGACAAACCCGTACTGGTGCACAGTTTTGAAACTTTTCGTGATTCTCCATTGATCGATCAAATCTGTGTGGTCGCTCCGATAAAAGGGGATGTAAGGGAGGTTTTTGATCTTCTCCTGCCCTACATCCCTTGTGATAAGTATATACAGTTGGTAAAGGGGGGGGATACGCGTGCCGATTCTATCTATGCTGCTTATCTTTTTTTTCATGATGTGAAAAAGTCAGAGGATGGCAAGATGGAGAAGTTCCGTTTTGTGATCCATGATGCTGCGCGTCCCTTGCTCTCCATGCGTGATCTCCATTCGGTGATCGAGTCCCTGAATGTCTACCCTGCCGTGGTCTTGGCAACGAGGTGTCGCGACACGATGTATCAAGTCAATGAGTTACGTGATATTGTCGATATCCCTTCCCGCGATTTCTTGTGGCATGCTTTAACGCCACAAGCTTTTCAGTTTGAGGTCTTGGAAATGATGTTTAACGAACGCCCGACGAACCCTTCTTATACCGACGATGTGAGTATCATGCGGGCTACGTGTCCTGGCATTCCAATCCAGATCGTGGAGGCACAAGATCCTAACCCTAAGCTTACTACTCAGCAAGATTGGGCATGGGTGAACTTCCTTTTGCAGGAACGGGAGAGAGAACAAGAACTGAAAAAAATAGAACCTTAAGCTGTATCTTTGCAGGCTGGAAAGAGATCGGATTTCCTATCCCTTCTGTTGTTTTTTCCTTATTAGGGGGGCGATGTTGGGGCTGCGAACAAAATCCTAGCCCTTTTGTTGTGGTAGAGATTGTTTGTTAGTACTCGCGTCTGCGGGGGGACAAGCTTCTTTGGCCGTCTTTACGGTCTATAAATTTTAATGGCGCATAATGCGCAGTGGGCTTATGGCAAACGAAGTAGTACGTGTTGGGCTCGATGTGGGCTCTACTACGTTGAAGGTGGTTTCTGTGGATGCGGCGGGGCACGTATTGGATACGTTTTATACGCGGCACAATGCGGATGTCGCTGGTACGCTAGAACGAGTGTTTGGGGAGCTAGCACAGAACCGTAAAGGGGAGCGTGTACAGCTTGCGGTCACGGGGTCTGCTGGGATGGGGATTGCCGAGCGGTGTGGTTTGCAGTTTGTACAGGAGGTCATCGCCGCATGTCGTGTGGCAGAGACCCATTATCCCGAGGCGGCGAGTCTTGTCGATATCGGGGGGGAGGATGCCAAAATGATCTTTTTTGAACAGGGACGTCCCCCAGATATCCGAATGAACGGGAGCTGTGCTGGAGGTACTGGCGCCTTTATTGATCAAATGGCTGTCCTCTTGGGGATAGAGGTCGAGCGTCTAGGGGAGTTGGCAGAACAGGCTACGAAGAAACACCCTATTGCTTCACGATGTGGTGTTTTTTCAAAGACTGATATTCAGAACCTACTGGCGCGGGGGGCAAAAAGAGAGGATATCGCAGCCTCGATCTTTCATGCGGTGAGTGTGCAGGTGTTGACCACTTTGTCGCGTGGGTATACGCTACGCCCAAAGGTAATTCTATGTGGTGGTCCCTTCGCACATATTGCGCCGTTGCGTAACGCCTTTCAGGAGGCTTCGGGATTACACCCAGAGGATTTTATTATCCCAGAGTGTGTACAAGCGATCCCTGCTTGGGGGACGGCACTCCACGTCAAGCCTCAGGAGAAAACCTATACCTTTGAGGAGTTATTGCAGCTCTTTAGGGATCAAAATCGTGTTTCTGTCAGCGTGCGTCCGCGAGGTCTTACTCCCCTCTTTCGTGACGAAGAGGAGTATAATCGTTGGATAGATAGTAAGTCGCAGTATCGGCTTCCAGCAGCTCCGCTTGTTACCGCGAGCGAAGGGAGTTGTTTTTTAGGAATAGATAGTGGTTCGACGACCACCAAGGTGATTGTGCTTAATGCGAACAAGCAAATTGTCTTTCGTGCCTATCGCAAGAACTCGGGCGATCCTCTCGGCGCAGTCGCTACCAGTTTACAGGAATTGGTGACTCTGGCTGAAAAAGAGGGGGTGCGTATTCGGATTGGTGGGAGTTGTGTGACAGGATACGGTGAGGATTTGATCCGAAAGGCGTTCGGTTTGAATCTAGGGGTCGTAGAAACGATAGCCCACTATGTAGGGGCTTCGTATTTTGATCCTCAGGTCTCCTTTATCCTAGACATCGGGGGGCAGGATATGAAGGCTGCCTTTATCGATCAAGGGACAATCGCGCGATTGGAGATCAACGAGGCTTGCTCCTCGGGGTGTGGATCATTTATCGAGACTTTTGCACGTAGTTTGGGGCAGGAGGTGGCGGACTTTGCTACCGAGGCTTGTAAGTCGGAGGCGCCCTGTGATCTCGGGACACGGTGTACCGTATTTATGAACTCGCGTGTAAAACAGTCCTTGCGCGAAGGAGCTTCCCATGGCGATATCTCGGCGGGGTTAGGCTATGCGGTCGTAAGGAACTGTCTGAATAAGGTACTTAAGATCAAAGATTTCAACGTGCTGGGGGATCATGTCATGGTGCAGGGCGGTACACTCCGAAACCCTGCCGTATCCCGAGCCTTTGAGTTGGAGACAGGAAGAAAGGTGATCATCACAGATGCCCCAGAGTTGATGGGGGCATTTGGGGCTGCCCTGCATGCTGCCCAAGAGGCGCAAGGAAAAGGATTTCCTCAGAGGGAACTTTCTGACGTAGCCCATGTAGCATCGCATAACACCAAGCTTGGGGGATGTAAGGGGTGTTACAATCGTTGCGAGGTGACAACCTTCCAGTTCGAGAACGGAGAGCTCTATTTTGCTGGAAATAAGTGCGAAAAGGTTTTTAGTAACCAAGGGGAAGCACACAAGCAGGGAGAGAATACCAGCGAGTGGAAGTATAAGCGTCTCTTCGAGTACGGAAAAAAGACCGAAGAACAAGCGACAAACGCTCCTCTGGTGATGGGGATTCCGCGTATCCTCGGTATGTATGAGCACTTCCCTTTCTGGTATACACTTTTTACCCAGTGTGGTATGGAGGTGAAGGTCTCGGCAGAGTCTACCATTCGGGTCAGTGAAAAGGGAGCACACACGGTGATGTCAGACAATGTCTGCTTCCCAGCTAAGATTGCCCATGGGCACGTACTGGATTTGGTAAAGCGCGGAGTAGATCGGGTCTTTGTCCCCTTTGTGGTTTACGAAGCCAAGGAGGTGCAAGGGGTAAGTAATAGTTTCAACTGTCCTGTGGTCTCGGGGTATTCGGAGGTGCTGCGGAGCTCCCTGACAGGACACCTGCCAGAAAATATAGTGATCGACGCGCCATCCATTAGTTTCAAGGACGAGAAGTTGCTCAAAAAGCAGTGCTGGGAGTATCTCAAAACGTTGGTCTCTGAACGTTTTTCGCTTTCAAAGAAGCGTTTTGAGAAGGCATTCCAAGAGGCAACCGCCGAGCAGGAGCGTTTCTTTACCGACCTTTTGGCGAAGAACCTCGATGTGGCAACACGTGCCCAAGCCGAGGGGCGTACGCTGGTGATGTTGGCTGGGCGTCCCTACCATGCCGATCCACTGATTCAACACAAGATCTCACAGATTATTACCGAGTTCGGGGTAGATGTCGTGACCGAGGACTTGGCGCGTCGCGACATCTTGGATCCTAAGGCGAGTGTGAGCGTACATCAGTGGGGATTTACGAACCGAATTGTGGCGGCGGCACACTGGACGGCAAAGGCGAGCTCCAATGTGCACTATGTACAGATCACCTCCTTCGGTTGTGGTCCCGACGCGTACGTGGTAGACGAAGCTACGGAGATCTTGCGCCAAGCTGGGAAAACTGCCACAGTGCTCAAAGTAGATGATGTCAGCAACGTGGGGTCACTTCGCCTACGTATTCGCTCTTTGATCGAAAGTTTGAAACTACGTGAGGAGGCGCTACCACAAGAAGCAAGTGCTGCACCCGTAAAACATGCCGTATTTGAAGAGAAAGATCGTCACCGTACTATCCTGATGCCGTGGTTTGGAGACCCGTATTCTCCCTACCTTCCTACGTTGTTTGAACTTGCGGGGTACAAGGCGGTGAACCTCCCACCGAGTTCTGAATCGACAGCAGTCTACGGTCTGCGTTATAGTAACAACGAGATTTGTTATCCCGCTACTCTGGTGGTAGGGGATTTTATGCAGGCGATTGCCCGTGGACAGTACAAGCGAGAGGAGGTAGCTTTTGGTATTACCCAGACGGGGGGGCAGTGTCGTGCAACCAATTATATATCTTTGGTAAAGAAGGCTTTGCAACAGGTTGGGCTAGACGATGTGCCAGTCATTGCTGTTTCGACCGGAGCGGGAGAGTTTAACGAGCAACCTGGTTTTAAGATCCCGTGGCGGAAGCTCGCATTGCCCTTAGTGCGTGCCTTGGTATATGCCGATGTCTTGTCGACTCTCTTCCAAGCTTCACGAGTGCGTGAAAGGAAGGAAGGGGTGGCGCAAGCACTCTTTGACAAGTATACCAAGCTGGGGGTTACTGCCCTCAAGCGTGGTGAGACCAAGCGGATGTATGAGTTCCTAGAGCGTGCAGCGCAGGACTTTAACCAAGCCATTACCCCAAAGGAAATGCCACGCGTGGGCGTCGTAGGGGAGATCTTTGTGAAGTATAACCGCTATGCCAATCGGGGTGTTGTGGATTGGCTCGCTTCGCAGGGGATAGAACCCGTAGTGCCTGCGCTGTGTGAGTTCTTCTTGGAGGGTTTGGCGAGCGCGCCTGTGCGAGTAAAGGACAAGATCGAGAACCCCTCTTTGATGGTATCGCTATTGCCGCTCATTGAGCGCTTGTTGTTCCGTACGATTCGTAAGATGGAGAGCCGCGTAAAGGCTTTCCCATTCTACAGACCCATTGGTATGCCAAGCCACGAGTCGGAGATGGCTGCGTCGGTGATCAACCTAAATGCGCAGTTCGGAGAAGGATGGTTGATCCCTGCCTCTTTTGTACGATTTGCGAAGGAGGGGATCAATAGCGTTGTTTGTCTACAACCCTTCGGTTGCATTGCAAACCATATTGTAGCCAAGGGGATCGAACGACGGGTGCGTGAGCTCTATCCGAATCTCAGTCTCCTATTCCTCGACCTAGATAGTGGAGTGAGTGAGGTGAACTTTTTCAATCGTCTTCACTTCCTCAAGGAGAATGCCAAGGCGCATCTACCCTCATTATTGGCGGAGGAACAGCCCATACTGGGGGTGTAGTTTTTTACGGCTGTGTATAGGGATTGTAGGGCGAGGAAGACTAGGTGCTTTCTCGCCTTTTTTCTATACTCCAGAGGGCACCAATGGGCTTGAAAGTCCTTGATGGTGAATGACGGGAAAGGATGAGAAAGAAGTAATCCTGTGCTCCTGTCCTAATTGGGGTAGGGAGGAAAGGGAGAGGGTACAGTGAGGTTGACCTACTTTTACAGACACTACTAGAGACGACCATTTTTCTCCGCTATCGTATAGTTTTCCCCTAGTCATTACCTTTTTCTACCTTTGTACTTTACAAAGTGTAAGTATTGGTTATGAAACGTACAGTGGTTGTTGCCCTCGGCGGAAATGCGCTCTTGCGAGGGAATCAAAAGGGAACAGTCGAAGAACAGCTTGCAAATACGCTGGACACGATGGAGCACCTCGTGCCTCTACTCAAGGAGGGGTGTAACCTTGTGATCGGACATGGTAATGGACCGCAGGTCGGAAATATCCTGATGCAACAAGCTGCAGGGGAAGAAACGTTTTCGATCCCCTCGATGCCTTTGGATGTCTGCGTTGCAGAATCGCAGGGGTCTATCGGTTATATGATAGAGAGTGCCTTGCGCCAAGTAATGCAGAAGCATGGTATCGCGCGTGAGGTCTGTGTACTCGTGAGTCCGGTTCTTGTCGACAAGCAAGACAAAGCCTTTGAGAATCCAACCAAGCGTGTGGGGAAGATCTACACCAAGGAAGAGGCGGATGCTTTGGCGAAGAATCAAGGTTGGGTCTTCAAGGAAGAGGTGCGCACCACGGGCTCGGGATGGCGTCGCGTAGTCCCCTCCCCTAAGCCCATAGAGGTGCTCAATGCAGGTTTGGTGAAAAAGCTGGCTGATGACGGGGTCGTTGTGATCGCTGCAGGCGGCGGGGGAATCCCAGTAGCATACAAGGCAGATAAGACCCTAGAACCGATTGAGGCTGTGATTGACAAGGATTCTGCAACCTCCCTCTTGGCACGAACCATTGGCGCGGAGGAGTTTTATATCCTGACCGACGTTCCCAACGTCTACATCAATTTCCGTAAACCCGACGAGCAGAAGCTCGAAAATGTAACCACAGCACAGCTGGCAGAGTATTCCGCCAAGGGGATGTTCGGTGAAGGGAATATGGCGCCTAAAATCCAAGCTGCAGTAGATTTTGTGGAGCATGGCGGGAAGGTCAGCGTGATTACCGATGCAGGCGCATTGGGCACGAATGGCGGCACGCGTATCTCGAAGTAAAGAGATTTTTCTAAGTAGGAGTTATTCATTTTCATAACGTTAGATAGTCATGGCAGTCAATTTGCGGAATCGTAACTTCCTGAAGTTGTATGACTTCACTCCCGAAGAAATTCGTTTTTTCTTGCGCCTTGCAGCTGACCTCAAGAAGGCAAAGTATGCGGGTACAGAGCAACAGCTATTGAAGGGGAAGAATATCGTCCTCTTGTTTGAAAAGGATTCTACCCGTACCCGTTGCTCGTTTGAAACCGCAGCACACGATCAGGGTGCAGGGGTTACCTACCTTGGTCCTTCTGGGTCGCAGATGGGGAAGAAGGAATCGATGAAGGATACGGCTCGCGTCCTCGGACGTATCTACGACGGGATTGAGTATCGTGGTTTCGAACAGTTCAAGGTAGAAACTCTGGCACAGTATGCTGGCGTGCCCGTGTGGAACGGTTTGACGAACGAGTGGCATCCAACCCAGATCTTGGCTGACTTCCTCACAATGCAGGAGCATATCGATAAGCCCCTCCGTCAGGTGAAGTTCTGCTACCTCGGCGATGCGCGTTACAATATGGGGAACTCCCTCATGATGGGGGCTGCAAAGATGGGGATGGACTACCGTGCAGCTGCTCCTAAGGCTTACTGGCCAGATCCCGCTATCCTCAAGATGGCGCAGGACGTGGCGAAGACTACAGGGGCGAAGATCACCATCACCGAGAACGTAGCAGAAGCGGTAAAGGGGTGCGATTTCCTCTATACCGACGTTTGGGTGTCGATGGGAGAACCCGCAGAGGCATGGGCAGAGCGTATCCAGCAGATGATGCCTTACCAAGTAAATGCAAAGGCAATGGAATTGACGGGAAATCCCGAGTGTAAGTTCCTACACTGCCTCCCAGCCTTCCACAACCGTGAAACCACGGTGGGTGAGGAAATCTTCCAAAAGTACGGTGCTGATGCCCTCGAGGTGACAGAAGAAGTATTCGAGTCCCCTGCCTCCATCGTATTTGATGAGGCTGAGAACCGACTCCACACCATCAAGGCTGTGATGGTGGCTACCCTCGGGAAGTAATCCTTATCTGAGTAGATAGTCTTATACAAAGCCTCCTCGGTCGGAGTACTGGGGAGGCTTTTTTTGTATAATATTAAAATAGCTATGTGGGAGTGGCGCTATGAGTTTTGCGCGAGGAATTGTTCAAAGCGTAGGGCTAGCAGGTCACGCCTCGGGTAAAATTTGCT
>CAUUCP010000015.1:0-45503 GCA_963543925.1 uncultured Bacteroidia bacterium
TTTGGGAAACAAGACAACTAGACCACAGACTAGGGGCCGTGGCAGCCCCTCAACCTTTCCTCTCAACCTTTCCTCTCAACCTTTCCTCTCAACCTCTCTCCTCAACCTTTGCCCAACACCTCTTTCACTCTTGCCACTATCGCCTCTGGCGAATAACCACAGTCCGCCTGCAACTGGGCAATCGTCCCGTGTGGGAGAAACCGATCTGGAATTCCGAAGCGCACTACCTTCGGTGGATCAGGAATCCCCTGTAAAGCCTCTAAAATCGCTGAACCGAACCCTCCTGCTAGTACACCATCCTCTACGGTAAAGAAATAGCGATAACGAGCCGCTAACGCGCGCAATAACGCTTCGTCCAGAGGCTTCAAGAAGCGAAAGTCATAGTGTGCTATTCTGACCCCTTCCGCCGCCAGAAGCTCGCGTGCGACACAGACATTCTTGTACACCGTCCCCAAGGTCAAGAAGGCCGCCTGAGTACCCTCGGGCTCTGCTATGATACGCCCGTGCCCACGTCGCAAATCTCCCGTGTCGTGTTGCGCCTTATTGCCTAAGGCATGCCCACGCGGGTAACGTATGACCCACGGCCCACAACTAAGGGAAGCGAGACGAAGCATCGCTTCCATCTCGTATTCATCCGCGGGGGCGGCAATCGTCAGGTTCGGGATAGGGCGCAAAAAAGCGAGATCAAAGACACCGTGGTGCGTGGCGCCGTCATCCCCAACGAGCCCGGCGCGGTCGAGACAAAAAATGACATGCAGGTTCTGTAACGCCACGTCATGTACGAGCTGGTCGTAGGCGCGTTGGAGAAAAGAGGAATAAATCACACAAAAGGGGGTGTAGCCCTCTACGGCCAATCCTGCGGCAAACGTCACAGCATGCGGCTCGGCAATCCCCACATCAAAGGCTTGCTCGGGAAGCTCCTGCATTAACATACTGAGCGAAGACCCCGTAGGCATTGCGGGTGTAATCCCTACAATGCGCGGATTCTGACGCGCCAAATCTAAGACCGTGCGCCCAAAAACGTCCTGATAGCGAGGCGCCTCCGCACCTCGCTCGGTAAGCCGAATCCCCGTCGTATAGTCAAACTTACCTGGGGCATGCCATAGCGTCTGCTCTTGGGTCGCCGGGGCATAACCATGCCCCTTTTCCGTAATACAATGCAAAAGCTTAGGACCTGGGATGGCTTGCAAATCCTTGAGGATCATTGCCAGATACTCGGCATCGTGCCCATCAATTGGACCGAAATAACGGAAACCGAACTCCTCAAAAAGATTACTCCCCTTGAGTAATGCCCCCTTGAGTGCCTGATTGAGTTTTTGTGTGAAGGTTCTGAGTCCCTTACGCTTGAAGGGAGATGCGGAGAGCAGATTCCAGACCTTATCTTTCAGAAGGTTATAACGTTTCGAGGTTGATATGTCCAATAAATACTCTTTTAACGCCCCCACATTCGGGTCTATGGACATATTGTTGTCGTTGAGGATCACGAGCAAATCGGTGTTCGATGCGCCACCGTTGTTTAGTGCTTCAAAGGCCATTCCACCCGTCAGGGCGCCATCGCCAATCACCGCCACGGTATGACTGGTACACCCACGCAAGCGGTCTGCAGTGGCCATACCCAAGGCTGCTGAGATAGACGTGGAGCTGTGTCCCGTGCCAAAACAGTCATAGATACTCTCACTACGAAGTGGAAACCCACACAACCCTCCGTAGCGACGATTGGTATCAAAGGCGGCGCGTCGCCCGGTCAAGATCTTGTAAGGGTAAGCTTGATGGCCCACATCCCAAATCATATGATCCGTCGGAGGATTATAAACGTAAAGGAGCGCTACTGTCAGCTCCACGACGCCCAGACTCGAACCAAGATGCCCGGGGTTAGTGGCAACGGAACGAATGATAAACTGACGCAACTCGTCAGCAATGCCCGCGAGGTCGGTCAATGAAAAACGCTTGAGATCATCTGGGCTGTTGATAAGATCCAAGCGTGGGGTTTCGCGCGTAACCGTCATACTGTAAATGCCTTCCTAGAGAAGAACGCCAGAACCCGTCAATTCGTTCATTATCCGCGGACTTGGGTAGGAATCCCCAAAGCCTCAACCTCCGATGCGATAGATTGGAGTCGCTCCAGAGGGGCTTTATGGAGGTCGGAGGCTGGGGTATCCCGATCGATGGTATAAATCATCACATCTCGCGGACGCAATAGAGCCACCGTTTTTAACCAAGCGCCCACCTCCGCAGGCGTCGTATTGTCTACCACCTTCCCTTGGTATAGGCCTGTGAGAAAAAGGGTCTGAAGTGTATAATCATGCCCAAAGGCGAGTAACCGCTGCACGAGCTGCTCTACATGCAGCGACATCTGCGGACCGTCAATCAGGTGCATCGTCTCGTCTATGGCGGAATCTAGCTTCAGGGCGGCCTGATCGACGCGCTTGAGCGCCGCCACTACCCGCGGATTGTGCAGCATCGTGGCATTAGAGAGGACGACCACGCGCGCCGTGGGAAAAAAAGCATCGCGCAATGCGAGGGTATCGTCTATAATCTCTGGAAAGTGCGGATGGATGGTCGGCTCGCCATTCCCAGCAAAGGTGATCACATCTAACTTCTCCCCCTTTTCGTGACGAGAGACCAAGGTTTTCTGCAAAAGGTCGTGCACCAGCTCCCGTGATGGAAATTGTGGTGCTATGCCGTGGTGCGTCCAGCCACACTCGCAGTAAATGCAGTTGAAATTGCAAAACTTACTTTCTGTGGGTAAAAGGTTTACGCCAAGAGATATCCCAAGTCGTCTACTCACCACGGGACCAAAAATGGTATCTGAGAAAAGAAACGTCGCCATGCTTAAGAAGGTATCATAGGATCCAAGAACACTTGCCCCCTCACCAGTTGGTAATACAAAGGTAGCGCATTCCCATTTCTTTGGGACCGCTCCCCTCCTTCGCGAACGCTTCGTAACAAAAAATGGACGAATCCCCCCTAAGGGTTTCCGTCCATGCAGTGTTCAAAGAACTACTGGCTATTCAAAAGCCAACGTAGGGAGTCTATTGACGATTTTCATGGTCTCTAGGCTTACGTGGATGACACTCAGTAGGAGGTCGAGGGTGTAACGGGGCAGCCCCTGCTCGCGCGCCCAGAGGTTGGGGTCGTTCCTGATACCGCTCTTACGTTCGATAGTAACGGCATAGCGTTCCATCACCCACTCTATGGCGCTCTTTCCATTCACTACATAGTCGTAGGCGGCGAGGGGGATCTCGCGTATCGTGATGTAGGGGTTGTAGAGAATCGTGCAGCGATCCTCCTTGTTGGGGAAACTCATCTTCTCTACCGCATAGTAGGCATACTCGTCGGAGCTATTGCGCTCGCGCTCTTCGACCACCACCCCAGCTTGGCGTGCATACACCTCGTAATGGAGATGCAGCGCGGCGAGCGCACGCCCCGCTTGTGCGAAGGCTAGGAAGTCGTCTAAGGGAGCCACGATCGGGATGCGCGCCAGCTCTTTCCGCAGTTCGTTGGTAAACCGCTCGCGATAGATAGGACTGTGTAAAAGCCCGTAGACGTAGTAAAAGACGTCCTCCTTGGTAAGGTCGAGTGCCCCCTTGCCTAGGCGCGCGCGTACCTCGGTGAGGAAGGTGTCCGCGACCCCGTCGTGTCGCTCCCAGCCTGCGTCCGCTGTCTGGGCAAAGAGCGTGCTGGTATCCTCGCCCTTGTACTCCGTGTAGTAGTAGAGGGGGAAGCACTGGGTTTTGTCTAAGAAATCCAGACAAGGGACTTTATCTATGATAATTGTAGAGAATGCTTTTCCAGCCCCTACCCCACTCGTACAGATCAACAGGTTCTCGTGTTTTGGGGTTGGGAAAAAGGTTAGCTGTTGATAGGTTCTTTGTATCAGATTCTTCTGAAAGAGGAGCTGCTGTTTACAAAATGGACGGTAAAGACTGTGCGAAAAGCGCTCCGCGTCTATAGAGAAAATATCTCCGCGCTTTGCAGCATCCTGAAACATATCAGTCCAAACAATCTGGGAGGGATCGACCTTTAGGGTATAGCCCTTGTCGGCAGCAAGGTGAGCTCTTTCTTGGTTGTAAAAGGCGACCATGCGCTCGGTTGTGGCATGTAACTCGCGAGAGCTAAAGTTGTATAGAAATGCGTCTTTAGCAGTCGTTACCCCTAGGGAGTTGGCGACAAAGACACTCGCGGTCTGCTTATCGAACTTCTTTTGTGGGGCGAGGGGGATGAGGGTATCAAAGAGGTCGCCGCGCTGATGGATCCAGTCGTTCTTTGTGTTGGGGGTGATGGGTGTCCACGCTAGGTGGGTATAGCTCTTTGCCTTCCGAATGGTGTCGAGTTTCTGCTCGCGGCTCAGATAGTCGCCGATGTCATGGTAGTAGATCTCGCCCTTCGGGAGGCGTCGCTCGGCAGGGTAGCGTACCAAGAGAGTGATTGCGATGGGGGTGCGGCTGCCACCGCCAAAGATCTTTCCTCCCTCTTTGCGGGACAATTCGCCACTGGTACGCTGATTGCCACGGAGGTTGTAGACATAGATCTTGTCAAACTCCTTTTCTAGAGAGGCGCGGAATCCGTCTTGCGAATTGCCGTCCAGCCACGCGCCGTTTGATATAAAGGCAATGACGCCCCCTCTCTTGTCCTCCGCAATGCGATCCGTTGCCCAACGGAAAGCCTTGATATAGGTATCGTAGAGGCTCTTAGAGAGCTTGGCTGTCGACGCCGCTACGTAGGTCTCTTCGATGCGTTTTTCTAGCTTGGGGTAGCTCTGGTTTTGCGCATTGTCGTTCGCCGACTTCTGTCCCACCGAATAGGGCGGGTTGCCCACTATGACTCGGATGGGTGTCTTGCGTTGCCTTTCTACCTCTTCGGAGTTATCGCGAAAATACTCTTTGTAAAAGAACCCTTCGTGATACTCGCCCTGTTGGAAGGTGTCCGTGAGGCAGATACCATTGAAGGGGAGGTATTCCCTCTGGGGACATACCTCTTGGAAGACGCTCTCTATGTTCACATCGGCGATGTAGTAGGCGAGCAGGATAATCTCGTTGACGTGTATCTCCGACAGGTATTTACGCCTCATATCCTCTGGTCGGATGAGCCCCGACTGTAGGAGGCGCGTGACGAAGGTTCCCGTCCCCGTAAAGGGGTCGAGGATGTGTACCCCCTCTTGCGTGAGGGAGGCGCCGAACTCCTTCTTCAGTACGTCGTCTACCGAATGGAGGATGAAGTCTACGCATTCCACGGGCGTGTAGACCGTCCCCAGCTTCTCTACGGTGAGGGGGAAGGCGAGCTTAAAGAACTTCTCGTAGAGGTTCTTGATGATCGTCTGCTTTCCCGCGAGGTTGTCAATCTGCCCGACGTTGGTGCGCACCGAGTCGTAGAACTTGTTGAGTGCGTCGAGATCCTTGTCCACTGCTTCGTTTTCAAGCAACTCGACCATCCGCTGCATAGAGGCGGAGATAGAGTTGTTGGTCACGAACTGGTAGTCAGCGAAGAGGGCTTCGAAGACGGGGCGCGTGATCAGGTGCTGCGCCAGCATCTCGATGCATTGGTCTGGCGTGATGCCCTGATTGAGGTTCTGCTGGAGGGTTTGCACGAATCTCTCGAACTCGGCTACTAGGGTAGGGTTTCCGCCGCTGACGAGGCGCTTGATGCGAGCGATGTACTTCTTGGCAATCTCGCCCACCTCGGCAGCCCAATTCTCCCAGTAGAAGCGGTCGCCACACTTTTCTACGAGCTTGGCATAGATGGCCTGCGTCGACTCTCCAAATCGGATGTCCAGCTGGCTCTTAATCACCTGTAGTGAAGGGGTCTGCGTTTTGGGGGACTCCATTTGAGTGGGGTCGGACTGTCCAACGCCCGTCTGCCCGAGTCCAACATTGGAAAAGGTGATTTTCGACGATTTGTTCACATTGAGCTCTATGGAATTCACAATGGCGTTGAAGTGGTCGTCGTGCGCACGTAGGGCGTTTAGGGTACTCCACACCGTGGCAAAGGCGTTGCCTTGCAAGGCCTCTGCAGGGCTTCCCCCTTCGGGGATTACCACGGGGATGATGATATAGCCGTATTTCTTTTCGTCAGGCTCTCCGCGCCGAAACGAGCGCATGACGCGCCCCAAGCTCTGTACGATATCCACTTGTGAATTGCGCGCCGAGAGGAAAAGTACCGCGTCGAGTGCAGGTATATCTACCCCCTCCGAGAGGCAACGTACGTTGGAGATAATGCGGCACTCCTGTGGGTCTTCGGGCTCCTCTGCCAGCCAAGCCAGTGCCTTTTGTCGCTCAATGGTTCCCATGCTCCCGTCCACGTGACGAGTGGCGATATGTACGACCTGCCCCTGCTCCTCGGCAGGGAGGCTCTTGTTGTAGGTCTGAGAAATCTTGGGAAAGACCTCGGCGATATTCTTGGACGTACCTGGTTCGTTAGTGCTCCCTATCTTGTGTGTAAAAGCAAGTGCGCGACGCATCAGGCGCGGGTCTGCACGCCAAGTGAGCCCATTGTCCCCATAAAGCTTTTTCGATAGGGCATTGATGACTCCAATCAACTTCGCCGTATCGTCATAGTTCAGTTCCTTGAGGTCGTCGTCCTTTATCTGCTCGAGCACTTCGGGGGGGATTTGATTCTCCGAGATGGTGAGTACCAAAACCTTGTAGTCCGTCAGGATACCCTTCTTCACAGCATAAGCGAAGTTGACACGGTAGAACTCCTTTCCGTAGATAGTGGGGTCGTCCATCGAGCAGAGGAGGTAGTTATTCTGCTGTGCCTTGGTCTTAGCATTTGGCGCATAGAGGCGTGGCGTGGCGGTCATGTAGAGGCGCTTCTTTCCACGGATTATCTGGTTGTCGTGCACTTTGGTGAAGTAACTCTTGTTGGTGCTCGAGCTATCTACGCCCGTGGTGCGATGCGCTTCGTCGCAAACGATGAAATCGAAGCCCCCCAAGGCGCCTTGTGTCTTTTCAAGGAGCTGGCGCTGCGCCTCTGCCACGATGTCGATACTTTGATAGGTGGAAAAGAGTACCGTAAGCCCTTGATAATCTCCATACTTCTCGACTTGTCGAATGACAACCTCAGGACTCGTAGAGGCGGGTAGGGCGAGATCCACGGGCGTGTCAAAGGGTTCGTCCTCGTTACGCTTTATCTTTCGGGAGGCGTGGCTGTCCGAACAAACGCAGATCGCCTTGAGTGGCTCTTCGGCATCGGCCATCCAGTCGTTGAGCGACTGTCCGAGAAGGGCGATACTCGGGACGAGGAAGAGGACGAGCCCGTGCGCCTGCGCTCCTTCTTGCACCTTGAGTTCCTGTTCTACGAGCTTTAGTGAGGTAAAGGTTTTTCCCGTACCACAAGCCATTACGAGCATCCCTCTATCCTCCGTAGCATAGTGGTCATGGGCAGCTTGTAGGGCTGCGGTCTGGTGTTCGCGGAGCACCTTCTTTGCCGTACGCGCAGCTTTGCCTTCTATTCCGTTCCAGAGCTTGTCCCAGTCGACGGGCGATGCTGCGAGGTCGGCGAGCTGCACACGCGTAACGGCAGGGTTCTGATTCTGAATGGCGAGCTCAGCCTCTCGCCCCCAGTTATTGGTCGTACTAATCCAGAGTCGGTGTGCGAAGAAGGTATTTTTTCCAGTGGTCGTGTCCGTGAAGCCTCTCCCAGAGGTTGCGAGAAACGTATCTACATCGGGTTTATTGAGCAGCGTATCCTCGGCATAGCACTTGCATTGCACTGCCCAGTAGTCGCCCGTATGGGTTTTGGTCACGAGGTCGATGCCCGTATCGCGCCCTCCGAAATCTGCGCGCGCGGGGAACTCATGCCAGAGCCATACCGAGTCGAAGAGGTTGGCGTAGGTGGGGTTGGTCTTTAGCCAAGCGACCATGAGCCGTTCAAAGCGTGTCCCCTTTTCCGTTTCTGAGAGCGATTCTTTTCGCAAGAAGGCTAATATGTCGTGTATTGTGGTCATTTCCTCTTTCTGCATATTGTCGTGTTGTGCTATCTCTCACCAATGTAGGCAGTTTTTGCGAAATCTATAGGGGGGTGAGAAACAGTGGTTCGTTTGTCTATCCGTCCTATTGCTTATAATCAACATGTTACGGAAAGTAGTACTATGAAAGTGGTTCGTTTGTGGTTCGTTTGTGGTGCGTGGTAAATATACGCCCTACCTCTGTTCAAAAGAAGTCGCGGTAGTGTCCCGTGCGATTCGTTATATAAGGCTGGATTCAACCGACAAATGCAACAATTCCGTCCGTGGTATTAAACGTGTAAGACTTGGATTTTGTACCTTTGTTCTGTCGTTAGATGTGTCATTTTCTACTTTTTTGGACGGAAGCGAAGATACACATTTAACCGTTCCAGAGAGAAGGGGGGAGTTTTTCCTCTCTTTTTTCTGGAATTCTTTTATATGTGACAAGCTCTCCTTTTAGTGTTGCATTTGTCTCTTGAATTTGGGTAATGAGCTAAATAATAGCGTAACAAAATAAAGAAATACGTATAGAATATGGGCTGTTTTGGGGTAGGTAAATTACCTAATTTGCTACGTGTTGCCTACGTAGTATTCTACATATAGCCTACCGTATACTATACGTGTAGTAGCTAACTCCCCCTAGCATGCTTGTTTTGGGGATAAGGAATTGAGGAATATATAAAGCGGCATTTCCCCCGTTTTTCTCCCCCGTGCAGTGATGCTAACACACTTTTTTAGGACAGTATCCAGAGTTTAGGCTATACACGGGAGATTTTCCAGCAAAATGCTTGGCAAGGATACAAAAAAGCGCCCTTTCGGGCGCCTCTTGCAAACTAAAAAGCAACTTTTAGCTTATCTCTTACTCTTGGTATAAACTCCTCGTTTAACCGACCTTCTCAACAATCTGCATTCCACGCTTGATCGCCTCTTCATTCATCGGGATCAGGTTATGGTGACGCTCTGGCAGGGACTTCTGCAAGCCCTTGATCACGTTTTCCATTTCCACGATAGGCTTAATCTTCAAGAATGCCCCCAATACAATCATATTGAACGTCTTGGAGTTATTCATTGCCGTAGCCTCATCGGTAGCCTTTACCGAATAGATGGTGACGTCCTTGCGAGTAGGGGGATTGGAAATCCCATTTGGGTCGTAGATCAGAGTACCGCCTGGTTTAACGCGAGACTCGAACTTATCAAGCGACTGTTGATTGAGTGCGATCACGGTATCATACTCTTGAATGACGGGCGAACTGATGCGCGAGTCACTCAGGATAACCGTGACATTCGCAGTCCCACCACGCATTTCAGGACCGTAGCTCGGCATCCACGATACTTCTTGCCCCTGCATAATACCCGAGTAGGCAAGAATCTTACCCATAGAGAGGACACCTTGACCTCCGAAACCGGCTATAATAATCTCTTCTGTCATTGTATACTGTCTCCTCTGTGTCGTTTATTCGTCCTTAAGAGTACCAGGCTTATAGATGGGGAAGAGGTTTTGTACCATCCATTCATTGGCCTGTACTGGGGTCATTTTCCACCCAGAGTTACAGGTAGATACGACCTCGATGAATGAGGTTCCCTTCTTAGCCCTTGTATTTTCGAAACCGTGGTGGATAGCCTTGCGCAACTTAGCGATAGCAGCGGGCGTGTGTGCAGAGTGTCGTGCTACGAAGCATGTTCCTGGGAGCTGTGCAATAAGCTCGGTAATTACGAGCGGTGCACCTACCATCTTTACATCACGTCCGAATGGAGAGGTTGCGGTCTTCATATCGGGGAGTGTTGTTGGTGCCATCTGTCCCCCTGTCATTCCATAGATCGCATTGTTGATGAAGATCACCAACATATGCTCTCCACGGTTGCAGGCGTGAATAATTTCCGCAGTACCTATTGACGCTAAGTCCCCGTCCCCTTGGTAACAGAAGACCGTCTTGTCTGGACGGAGACGCGACACCGCTGTTGCAAGAGCAGGTGCACGCCCGTGAGCGGCTTCCTGCCAGTCAATATCGATGTAGTTGTAAGCCAATACAGAACACCCTACTGGGCTGATCCCGATGACATCTTCTTGAATCCCCGTAGCCTCGATCTCCTCTGCAATGAGCTTATGCACCACACCATGGGTACAACCAGGACAATAGTGCATGACGTTGTCTGTGAGCAACGTCGAGCGTGAGTAGACCTTCTCACCGCGTTGTTTAATATCTGCTGCATTCATTGTCTACTTCCTCCTACTACTGCTTCATGAAACGCTTTACTGCTTCGAGCACTTCGTTCGGGCTAGGTATCATCCCCCCCATTCGACCGAAATGTTCAACAGGCACCTTGCCATTGACAGTGAGACGCACGTCTTCCACCATCTGTCCTGCACTCATTTCCACCGACATAAAGCCCTTGGCATGTGCGAGGTGTTTTTGTATTGGAGCCACGGGGAATGGATAAAGCGTTATCGGACGTATCAAGCCCACCTTTATCCCTTCGGCGCGAGCGAGGTCTACAGTCTTTTGACAGATACGACTAGAGGAACCGTAAGCTACCAAGATGTACTCTGCATCCTCGGTTTGGAACTCTTCCCAGCGAGTTTCGTTCTTCTCAATCTCGCGATACTTTGCCTGAAGCTTTTCGTTGAACTTTTCTTGGCGTCCCGAATCCAACTCAAGCGAGGTAATCACATTATGCTTCCGCGTCTTTGGCTTCCCTGTGGTAGCCCAATCGCCATATCGTTCTGCGATTTCCTCGTTAGTGAGACGAGGTTGGAATTCCGCGAGTTTCACCTTTTCCATCACCTGCCCGATGACCCCGTCACACAACATCATCACTGGCGTACGATACTTGAAAGCGAGATCGAAGCCCAGGAAGACGAAGTCATGCATATCCTGTACCGAGGCTGGAGCGAGAACAATCATATGATAGTCCCCGTGTCCTCCCCCCTTAACGGCTTGGAAATAGTCACTCTGCGATGGTTGGATAGTCCCCAGTCCAGGACCTCCACGCATCACGTTCACAATAAGACATGGGAGCTCTGCCCCAGCAATATAGGTGATCCCCTCCTGCTTGAGACTGATCCCAGGGCTAGAGGAGGAAGTCATGACCTTCTTCCCACAAGAGGCACCACCATAGACCATGTTGATGGCAGCCAACTCACTTTCTGCCTGTAGGACTACCATCCCAGTTTCCTTCCACGGCTGCCGCAGCTCGAGTGTCTCAAGGACTTCTGACTGTGGCGTAATAGGATAACCGAAATAACCGTCACAGCCACAACGGATAGCAGCCTCGGCGATCACTTCGTTCCCTTTCATAAAGGTGTATTCCGACATTCTCTATACTCCTTTCTTTCCTTTAACCAAAACGACGCGACCTAGGCCTCTACTTTCAAGCGCCATACCTCGATCACGCTATCGGGGCAGACCTGTGCGCAACTCTCGCATCCGATGCAATCGTCGGGACGTGCCATAAAACTAAAGTGGTAGCCTTTCGCATTGACCTCGTGCGAGAGCTCGAGCACTTTCTTTGGGCAGGCGACCACGCAAAGATCGCAACCTTTGCAGTGTTCGGTGTCGACCTCAATCGTGCCAATCAACTTTGCCATTATTTAACCTCCTTATCTTATCTAGAGCCACCTCCTCTTGCGAAGTGTAGTTGAGAGAAACACCTCGCACCCAGAGGGGACTTTACTTTCCTAATACAGCCTTTACTGTCTTATCAAACCCCTCGAGTCTTCCCCCCAATGCTGCCAACTGCCCTTCGGTAATCTGCGATACGCAGGCACGAAGTCCCTCGGCATGCTCACTCCCTGTACTTCCGAGGGAAATAGCACTAATTCCGAAGCAGAGCAAGTAATGTAAGAGACCATTACCATCCAACCCTGGGTAACTTACTGTAAAGTAGAAGCCATCGGCTAGCGGCAGTTCTCCGTCGGCATCGTAAACGAGTTGGAAACCGTGTGCGAGGAACTTATCTTTCATCTCCTTTGCACGTCGCCCATACTCACGCACCTCGGCGACGAAGTTGTATTGCCCGTCATTAGCCGCCTTGAGGAGAGCTGCAAAACCGTGCTGTACACTGGCAGCAACCCCAGAAGAGAGTCCATACATAGCGCCATAAATAAGCGCCCGTCCGAGCTGTGCACTTGGGAAACAGCCCAAGAGGTCAGGGAATTCTCGAGCAAAGAGCTTGTTGCTTACAACCATAGAGCCAATCCGCTGACCTGCATAACTGAACGCCTTGGAGCTGGAAATGAGCATAATCCAGTTGTCAGTATAGTGCGATACACTGGCCTGATAGGGCGCTTGTCCAGGATGAGAAAGATCCTTTCGGAAGTCCATGGCAAAGTATGCCAAATCTTCGATGAGCGGCACGTCATACTGTTCGGAGAGGCGCGCCAGATCCTTTAACTCTTCCTCAGTGAGACAAATCCACGACGGATTATTCGGGTTGGAGTAGAGAATCGCACTCGTACGTCCTGCTTTGAGATAGGACTCTATCTTTTCAGCGAGCTTCTTGCCACGAAAAGCGTAAGCGTCAAAGGTGTCCCACTCCATGCCAAGGAGACGCAATTGCGACTTCTGTACTGGGAAACCTGGGTCAATAAACAGAACGCGATCTCTTCCCTTCTTAAGACGGTTGACTAGAAGGAAAGTAGCCATCCCACCCTGCATAGAACCGACGCAAGGGAGACACCCTTCTGGCGACACCTCGGTACCTATAAAGTTTTTCACGAAACGCGCCATTTCCTCCTTGAGCTGTGGAATCCCTTCTACAGGAGGATACTTGCGTGCACACCCAGCATTGAGGGCTGCGATTTCCGCCTCAGCGCCAATGCGCGAGGGCTCAAGTCCCGGTACCCCCATTTCCATGTGGATGAACTCTACCCCCGTTCTTTTCTCTAGGTTATTTGCAAGACGCACCAACTCCCGAATCGTGGCACGAGTAAGGTCTGTTACCCCCAAGAGTGCCATTTCTTCACGTATTACCGACTCTGCGATCAATATTTGATTCTCAGCCATTTCGTCCAGCAATTTGGGACACCCGAGTGGACATCCCGAGTCATACATCTTCTACAATTGGATGCTCTTTAACAGAGCTCCTACACCACAATATTAGGTAACATTTTTCCCTTAATAAAGCCCTAAATGGGCTCAATTCACAGTTTATAACTAATAAAAGTTAGAAACCTTCGTAGTTGCCTGACTTACACACAATTCACTCACACTCCTTGATCATCGTCCCATACTAAGTTATAATGAAAACAAAGAAAAGGAAGGCGTGGAGTGTAACTAGGTTCGTAGAAATGCGTAACTTGTGTAAGTATTTTAAGGAATCGGTAGGTATGAGTAGTTCAGAGCTAAACCTCTATTTCGATAATGCAGCGACGAGTCACCCGAAATCTGACGGTGTATTGCGACGCGTAACACACTACTTGGAAGAGGGGGGGACGTATGGTCGTAGTGCCTACGCTCGGTGTCACGACGCGACCCTCGTGGTAGAGCACGCTCGGAAGCAAATGGCGCTATTATTAGGCTGTAATCAAGCTCAACACATGATATTTACCCCTAGTGCAACGGTAGGGCTAAATACAGTGCTCCACGGGCTTAATTACCCCAAGAAACGCGTTGCTATTTCCCCCTTAG
Organism: uncultured Bacteroidia bacterium; assembly: GCA_963543925.1. Taxonomy (GTDB): domain Bacteria; phylum Bacteroidota; class Bacteroidia; order Bacteroidales; family CAJPTX01; genus Bacteroides_D. The sequence continues at coordinate 13,573 of CAUUCP010000015.1, forward strand.
AACACCATGCAGTCACACGCACCCTGCACCATCTCAAAGCAGAAAGAGGATTGACGATAGACGTACTCCCCGCGACCCCCGATGGTCTATTGCAGCTAGAGAAACTTGCCCCGAATTGGGGGACGAAATACGACCTTGTGGTGATTTGTCACGCCTCAAATGTGACGGGGATAATTCAAGACTTACGCGCGATACGCGCCTCGATGGGCGAAGGATTACTGCTGGTAGATGCAGCACAATCAGTCGGTTCTGTAGCAATAGATGTAAAACAGGATGGCATCGACTTTCTCGCCTTCAGTGGGCACAAGGGCTTTGCAGGACCTCCTGGCATTGGTGGGCTTTACCTTCGCGATGCTTCGCTTGTTCGTCCTCTTATCTACGGCGGTACGGGCAGTCACTCTTCCGAGTATGAGATGCCTCCCCACCTTCCCTCTCGTTTTGAGGCGGGAACCCCCAACCTGCTTGGGATTGCGGGACTCTTAGGAGCGTTGGAGTCTCCCCTCCCCTATCATCACACTTACAACGACTTCTGTGCATTCCGGGAACATCTTTCCAACCTTGATGGTTTTCATCTTGTCGGCGGTCTCCCCACGGGACGCACTACAGAGGTATTGAGTCTTGTGCCACGCAATGGGAAAGTCTCTGAGTTGACGCGTCTTCTTTACACAGAATATGAGATTGAGGTGCGTGGCGGGATGCAATGTTCCCCTCTTGCGCATCGTTTCTATGGGACATTCCCTAGTGGTACGGTACGTTTTTCCCTCTCTCCGCTTCACACCCCAGCTGACCTATCGTATGTAGAACAAGCGCTCGTTGCTCTCTCCTCGCAATTCATTTAATAGAAAGCCCCTGATGTTCTTTATGATCTTCTTATTCAATTCCTTAACAGAACTAGTCGAGGCCGAAACGCTTTTTTTAGGCGAGGGGAATACTTACCAGATCGAGCCCGTACCGACTCACATCGCCTCGGAATGTGGAATGTGCATTGCAACCACGGAATCAGAAGCCGAGCTAATGTCAGCGCTTCTGACGAGCCAAGGTATTGATTTCGTGCTACAAGACAAACGCTTATAGTTCGTAAAAGCGTTATATCGACGAACAGATCATAGGGTACTCGTTCACATAGCGGCGTCATATAGAGGTCTATGTGAGAGGCTCTCGATGTTTGCATACCCACTCTCAGCGAAAGAGTGTACTAGCCGACGGGGCGGTGTATCAATGTACAAACTCTCCCTTATGTTTCTACTAAGAAACTTGCTAAAAAAGGGCTATAGAGCAGGGAGTTATGGAGAATGAGGTACGTGCTCGGCTCTCTCGCCTTTCGTGGTAGCGAGAGAATACACAAACGAGCTTTTTATTTCAAACCACATTCTTTGGAACAAAAAAGCGGATGAAGAGAGACTCTTCTTCCGCTCACCTATACCACCCACTCGTGATCCAGCTGGGATTCGAACCCAGGACCCCATCCTTAAAAGGGATGTGCTCTACCTGCTGAGCTACTGAATCAACCCCACAAAAACACAACCTACCACAGCACAAAGGTAGTAATTTATTTGAAATAACAACCCTCTGCTACAAATTTTTCTGTTCCCAGACATCTAAATGCTTCGCCATCTGTTGCTGCAATTCTAGCGCTTTGGCACGCGCAGCCTTGGCAAAATGGGCACTATTGTCAGCATACAGGATGCCACGAGCGGAGTTTACCAACAGTCCACAACGTCGATTCATCCCATACTTCACCACTTCGTCAAGACTCCCTCCTTGATGCCCGACCCCAGGAATGAGTAAGAAGTGTTCTGGTACAATCTCCCGCACCCGCTGCAACATAGTGGCATGCGTAGCCCCCACCACATACATGATATTCCCCTCGTGTCCCCAATGTTTTGAGCGCTCGAGCACTTCTTCAAAGAGCTGTCTTTGTCCCCCATAATTAGACTGTACCGAGAGTGTTTGGAAGTCGTTCCAACTCTCATTGGAAGTCACAGCCAGTAGCACCGCCCAACGTCCCGCATATTCGAGGAATGGTTGCACGGCGTCCCGCCCCATGTAGGGAGCGACCGTCACAGCGTCAAAGTCCATCGCATCAAACATGCTCTTTGCATACATCGCGGCGGTATTGGAGATATCTCCACGCTTAGCGTCGGCGATAATCATAATCTCGGGGTGGTGCTCTCTCAGATACTGTACGGTACGTGCTAGCGATTCCCAGCCACGAGCACCATGCACCTCGTAAAAAGCCATATTGGGCTTATAAGCTACACACAAATCTGCGGTAGCGTCGATGATCGCTTTATTGAACTCGTAGATCGCGTCATGTTTTCCCGCGAGTGCGAGGGGTATCTTTCGGACATCTGTATCCAATCCCACACACAAAAAGCTCCGCTTAGAACGAATTTGCTCGTACAACTGCTTCGAATCCATTGCGATAGTTCTCTCTTGAGTTATAAATAGTAGGCTTAAATACCGCTAGCACGAAGGCGTTCTGCGTTTTCCGCAATTTGTAATTGCTCGATAAATGAATCTAGCGCACCGCCGAGTACCGCATCAAGGTTATAGACAGTAAAGTTAACACGGTGATCCGTAACACGCCCCTGTGGGAAATTATAGGTACGAATCTTCGCGGATCGATCTCCCGTCGATACCATGGTTTTACGTTGCGAAGAGACGCTATCGAGATACTTTTGATACTCAATATTGTAGAGTCGCGTCCGCAACTCAATCAGTGCTTTTTCAAAGTTCTTAATTTGGGACTTTTGGTCTTGACACTGCACGACAATTCCTGAGGGGATGTGTGTCAATCGCACCGCAGAGTAGGTTGTATTCACACTCTGTCCCCCAGGCCCAGAAGAGCAATAGGTGTCTTTTCGGATATCCTCCATCTTAAGATCAACATCGAATTCCTCGGCTTCTGGCAAGACCACGACCGAGGCGGCAGAGGTATGGACACGCCCTTGCGTCTCAGTCTGTGGTACACGCTGTACACGGTGTACCCCCGACTCATACTTCATGATGCCGTAAACTCCGTCTCCCTTGAGAGAGAAGACAATTTCCTTGAACCCCCCGACCGTTCCCTCAGACGATGAGGTCACCTCAAGCTTCCAGCCACGCGCCTCAGCGAAGTAGCTATACATACGGAACAGATCACCAGCAAAAAGACTTGCTTCGTCCCCTCCTGTACCAGCACGAATCTCGACGATTGCATTCTTAGAATCCTGCGGATCTCCTGGGAGGAGCAATAACCGGATTTCCTCCTCCATAGGTTCTACGCGCCCTTCGTTTTCCTCAATCTCCTGCTTTGCCAGCTCTCGAAGATCGGGATCTGTCTCCTCTGCAAGGATAGCTCGTGCCTGTGCCAATCCCTCATGCAGCGAACGGTAACGTCCAGCGGCTTCGACAATAGGCGCTAGTTCTCGATACTCTTTACCGAGCTGCACGTAACGCTTCATGTCGTTCATCACGTCGGGTTCTGCCAGCAAGCGCTCAACCTCTTGATAGCGCTCGACGATTTTTTCTAACTTTTCCAATAAGCCGCCTTGTTCCATCACCGTACATCAATCTATGTCAAGCACAAAGGTACAAAAAAAGAGGTGCATCATGCTAGTTCCCCAAGTCTCACGTAGTGATAAAAAGGGAGACTATCCTAAATAAAGGATGTCAACCTCACATTTAGCAACTTGGGAACTCTATCGTACACGAAAAAGTATTGCTTGAAATTGGATACACAATCATATATCAAACAAAAAGGCAACACCCTCTGCCTACTCAAGAGCAGCGGATGTTACCTTTTAGAATTTTAGACCTTATTCCTCAGTCTCTGCGTTTTCTTTTTCTTCAGCAGCGGAAGCCCCCGACTTTTGCGCACGGAGGGCTTTGTCGATTTCCTTCAACTTATTCTTCCTGAGCTGGATTTCCTCTTTCAACTGCGCAATCTTAGTCTCCTGTTGCTGTATCAAAGGATTGGAAGAAGAAGAGGTTTGGAAAAAGGAGAGATTGTTTTCCATGAGGGAGCACTCACTTTCCATCTGCTGGATCTGTTGACGGAGACGATAACGCTCTCTCTGTAATTGAGAATCTCCACCTTCGCCCTGTGCCATTTCAGCTACACGAGAGCGGTAACTCTCGACCTGCTCAAGACGGCGCTCTACCCCCAGCGCCTTATAGGCTTTATTCAATAACTCTCGATAACGCTGCTGAATGGTATCTTTCTGCTTGAAAGGTACGTGCCCGATGGTGAACCACCGAGATTGCAATTCCTTGAGCCACTCCACTCCCCCAGCAATATCGTCACGGTTTGGTGTATAGTTTTCCAACTCGGCTAAGATAGCCTCTTTGGCAGCTAGATTTTCTTTCTCTTCCTTGTTCCGTCCAGCCTGTGCTTCGTCTCGATGGGCGAAGAAATAATCCATCGCAGCACGGAACTTTTCCCACAATTCGTCGCGCCGTTTTCTCGGGGCAAAGGTTACAGCACGCCATTTCTGCTGTAGCTCTACCATAGCTTTCGTGGTAGCACTCCAATCGGTACTTTCCTTCATAGCCTCGGCTTGTGCGCAAAGATCTTGGAGCTTCTGAAGATTATCCTTTCCCTCCTGACGAAGCGCTCGGTCATAGGCACGGAATCCCTCAAAGATTTGCGAACAAGCAGCTTGGAAACGATCGCGTACAGAGCCAACCACTCTGTTAGGTAGGAAACCGAGTTCCTTCCACTGTTTTTGCAATTCCTTGACCTTATCGGTAGCAGCGCGCCAAGCTGGCATCGAGTTACGTTCCTCTTTGAGGAGGGCTTCCACCTCCTCAAGGAGTTTATTCTTTTCAGCCAAGACCTTCTCGTTCTGCTCCTTCAAATTCTCAAAGAACTTATGGTGCAAGGCATTTATTTTAGCACTTGCAGAGGAGAAACGTTCCCAAATCTCGTCACGCTTTTCGGGCATTTCAGGTCCGATATCCTTCCACTGTGCGTGTAACTCTTGAAGCTTTCGGAAAGCGTCAACCACGTCTGTAGCAGCGAGAAGATCCTCTGCCTGCTCACACAACTTGATCTTTGCCTCGAGATTGTGACGATAATCCAAGTCTCGGAGATCTCGATTTATCTTAAGATACTCATAGAAGTGACGCAACGAGTTGTTATAGGACTGATAAAGATCTTCCTTGTCAGCTTGAGGTACAAGTCCGAGTCTATTCCATTCAGCACGTAGCGCTTCGAACTCCTTATACGTTTCTCCCTTCACCTCGTCTCGAGAGGTCAGCTCGTCAATTTTACGAATCACCTCCCTTTTGAGGCGGAGATTTTCCTTACGCTCAGCCTCTACCTCCTCGGCGTGCTTTCTCTTTCGTTCCTTGTATTCTTGTATCAACCCGCGGAAGATCTGCTCCTCGTGTCGATAGGGATCCTCAAAGACCTCCTCGCCATGATCTTCGATTGACTTCCACTCCTCACGGGCTTTCACCCGAATAGCTGCTAGTTGAGAATTAAACAGGTTCTGCAGTAGGTTAATCCGATCCCGAGTTCGGTCTCCCAATTCTTCCTTCACCACCTTCGAGAGCTCAGTCAGTAACTCAGGAAGAGTGAGTTGTGAGTAATCGTCATCAGACTCCACACCCTCATTCTCCGCCGCCTGTTCTGCACTAGAGCCCAGACTTTGGGCTTGCGCCTCGATGTTTGCTGCAGAAGAGGATCCTTCCACGGGATTCGTTACTGTCGCTTGCGTTATTTCTTGTTCCTGCTCTGACATCACAAATGCTCCTTACCACTGTGTGTGTGTGTGAATATTAGACAACTATCACTCTGAAAGATATTCATTCCTCTGCATTGGCAGAGGTTCTAAAGAAGACAACTCTAACTATGTATTTCACTACTTCGCAATACGAACGTTACCGAATGACTATTTGTTACAAACGTTCTTTGCACGAGAGGTGTGCTCACTAAAACTTGACCGCCCCTGGATCTTCTGCGATTTTCTCCCTCACCTTTACTTCGATCTCTTCCGCTAACTCCTTATTGTCGACCAACAACTTCCTTACGGTTTCTCGCCCCTGTCCGAGCTTTCCCCCATTGTAGGCAAACCATGAGCCGCTTTTTTCGATAATTCCGAAACCGACCCCTAAATCAAGGAGTTCGGAAGCCTTGGAGATCCCCTCGCCAAAGATCATATCACACTCAATCTTTCGGAAAGGCGGTGCAACCTTGTTCTTCACAATCTTGATCCGGATACGGTTTCCGTAATGCTCGTCATTAGCGTCCTTGAGCGCCCCGATGCGTCTGATATCCAGACGGAGGGAGGCGTAGAACTTCAGCGCATTTCCTCCCGTGGTTGTTTCCGTAGGACCATACATCGTAGCCCCAATTTTCTCACGCAACTGGTTGATAAATATGCACACGGTGTTGGTCTTAGAAATCGTCCCAGTGAGCTTTCGCAGCGCTTGGGACATCAATCTAGCCTGTAACCCGACCTTGGCATCGCCCATCTCCCCTTCGAGTTCAGCTTTTGGGGTTAGCGCAGCCACAGAGTCGATGACTACCATATCGAGCGCCCCAGAACGGATTAGCTGGTCTGCGACCTCAAGAGCTTGTTCACCGTTATCGGGCTGTGAGATGAGCAACATATCGACATTGACCCCCAGACTGCGCGCATAAGTTGGATCAAAGGCGTGCTCTGCATCAATGATAGCTGCGACACCGTTGTGCTTCTGCACTTCTGCGATGGCGTGTATGGCGAGGGTGGTTTTACCAGAGGATTCTGGTCCATAAATTTCAATAATTCTCCCCCTTGGATAGCCCCCCACGCCGAGTGCCAGATCGAGCAAAATAGACCCAGAGGCAATAGAGGGGACATCCTGCGTGGCACGATCTCCGAGGGTCATAATGGTACCTTTGCCGAAGTCCTTATCGATCTTCTGCATCGCCATCAATAGCGCTTCTCGCTTCCCCTCATCAATACTAGCAAACAACGTATTGTTGTTCACTTCCGCTTGCTTTTCTTTTGCCATGGGTAAATTTAAGACAGGTCACACACTTAGAACAGAACAAACTAAGCGCAGAATCTCTTAGTCGTCGAGATCGCTATCGTAGTCGTCGTCATTATCATCGTTAGCAGCAGCCCCAGACGCCGAATTGGCTGTGGTAAGGAAATTAAGCAACTTAGCACGGTCAAAACCATCATTCCCAGCAAATGCGTCGCTAGTGAACGTATTTACATAATTTCCACCATTATCTAGAAGTACCAGAACGGGGAAACCATTCTTATTGGGTTCTCTGAGTCGCTGCATAGCTTCCTGATTCCAATTTTCTTCTCCGTAGTAGACGTGTATCCACTCGAAGTTTCGTTCCATAGCCTCTCTCAACTCGCGGTCTGCAACTATAGTATTCGCAAGTCGGATGCACCACGGACACCAGTCTCCGCCGACCTGTACGAGGATATACTTTCCAGTTCCACGGACTTTAGCGATGGCCTCGTCAATCTGTCTACTACCATCAAGGGATGGGGTATACCAACTTTGTCTATGACGGCTTTCATCTACTTGAGCCCCTCCTTGCGCGCCTCCTTGCATACCTCCTTGCATGCCTCCTCTTTGCTGGACATTTTCCTCCATCTGCGCGTTTTCTCCGCCCTGCTCTCCATTGCTTGCACCGCCACAAGCCGAGAAACAGAAAAGCGTAACCAAGAAGAAAAGAGGCGCAATCTTTCCTGCCACCCGTTGAGACATGCTCATTTCACCATTCCCTAGTTTCATTTTGTTATTCCCTCCAGTTATTTTGTGGTTAGTTCTTTGACCCTTTATTCCTAAGAACAAAGGTAATCAATTCGCAAAAAGTATCGACTTTTTTTCCCCGCTGCGATCAGTTTTCTTTAGGCGGCACAGGCGACATAGCATTCGAGGAGTGTTGTGGTGCACTTTGCAAGAAAGTCACCAATTTAGCATGACTGTATCCATTGCCCTCTTCCAATTCGCTGGTAGGAAAGGTTTTGAGATAATGTCCATGCGAATCAAGGAGTACAAAGACGGGAAAGCCGTGCGAGGTCGGATTTTTAAGTCTTTCCATCGCCTTCTCATTCCGATTGTTCTTTTTGTCATAATGGAGGTGCACCCACTCGTACTTTTCGTTCATGAGTTTCGATAGCTCAGCGTCGCCCTCAATGGTCTGATTAAGCTTGATACACCAACGACACCAATCGCCACCTACCTGTACGAGGATATACTTTTTCGAGCCCTTAACTTTCGAAATGGCAGCGTCAAGCTGTGCATTTCCATCGATGGAAGCGTCGTACCACGTTTTAGCGGGCTGTGCGGATAGCGTATTGGTAAACCACAGCGAAACCATAAGGAGAAGAACGCCTCCCGCATATAAAGATCTCCGTAAAAATTGTTTCATAGTCGTCGCATCGCTTCTTTGGGACAAAGGTACGTTATTTCTTAAGAATAAGGTCTACGTGAGACGATAAAATACTCTAGAATGACCATGTACGCCCCCCAATCCTCCATAGCCGCAGATAAAGAAAAGAAGCCGCCTCGGGCTGCGACCGAAGCGACTTCTCGGTAATCCTACCAAGAGGATTGAGAGACTGGTTAATCTTTTTCCTTCAACTCTTCGTGGAGCTGCGCCAACTCGGGTATAGCCCCTAGTGTGGTATGCTGCTGCGAAGCATTGAGGTTATGAATTGCCTTTGTCTGCTGTCCAGCAGGATTTTGCTGCTGTGGCGCAGGCTTCGGACTCTCTTGATAAGTGCGCACGTGCGAGAGCACAATCTTGTGAGAGTTCTTGCTAAACTCAGTAACCACGAATGGCAACTTTTCGTCTACCACGGGCATCGAGCCGTCTGCCTTTCGTAGGTTCTTTGTGGTCACGAAACCTTCCAACCCATAAGGCAGTGCGATATTTGCCCCCTTATCAGAGAGTTCGAGGATTGTACCTTCGTGCGTAGACCCTGGGGTAAAGATTTTTTCGAATACTTCCCATGGATTTTCTTCGATCTGCTTGTGACCGAGCGAGAGGCGACGATTGTCCTTGTCGAGTCCTAGTACTACGACCTCTATCGGTTCCCCCACCTTTACCGCAAATTGTTCTGGGTGCTTAATCTTCTTGGTCCAGGAGAGATCAGATACGTGGATAAGCCCGTCGATACCTTCTTCCAACTCGACAAAGATACCAAAGATGGTAAAGTTACGCACCTTTGCTACGTGACGCGAACCTACGGGGTAACGGTTTTCGATCCCCTGCCATGGGTCGGGTTTCAATTGCTTGAGACCGAGACTCATTTTGCGCGTTTCACGATCGAGCGAAAGGATCTTCGCATCGACTTCGTCGCCTACCTTTAGGAATTCTGAAGCGGACTTGAGGCGAGGATTCCAAGAGATCTCACTCACGTGTACCAAACCTTCTACACCAGGTGCGATCTCAACGAATGCGCCGTAATCGGTCACGAGCACAATGCGACCGTGTACGGTATCCCCTTCCTTAAGGTTCGTGTCAAGCGACTCCCATGGATGTGGAGTAAGCTGCTTGATGCCCAATGCGATACGCTTCTTCTCTGGATCGTATTCGAGGATAACCACGTTGAGCTTCTGATCGAGTTCCACGACTTCGGATGGGTGATTGATACGCCCCCACGCGAGGTCGGTGATGTGTACTAGACCGTCAACCCCCCCGAGGTCCACGAATACCCCATAGGAGGTAATATTTTTCACCACCCCTTCGAGGACTTGTCCTTTTTCGAGGTGAGCAATAATTTCGAGACGCTGTTGTTCAAGCTCTGCCTCGATGAGTGCTTTGTGCGAAACGACGATGTTCTTATGCTCGTGGTTAATCTTTACCACCTTGAACTCCATCGTCTTATCTAGGAAGATATCGTAGTCACGGATAGGACGGATATCGATCTGCGATCCTGGTAGGAAGGCCTCAATACCGAAGACGTCGACAATCATCCCCCCCTTGGTACGATACTTGATGTATCCCTTTACAATTTCTTGACTTTCATAAGCAGCGAGGACGCGATCCCATGCTTTTAGGGTTCGTGCCTTACGGTGGGAGAGAATAAGCTGCCCATGGCTATCTTCCTGATTCTCTACGTACACCTCTACCTTATCGCCCACTGCGAGATTTGGGGTATAACGGAACTCGTTGATGGAGACGATCCCCTCGGACTTAAATCCGACGTTAATGATCACCTCACGCTTATTAATTCCAACGACCGTACCCTCGGTAACCTCGTTTTCTGCGATAGAAGCAAGACTGCTCTCGTAGCTAGCAAGGTCGTGTTGTTTTTGTTCGGCAGGCGCTTGGCTGTCAAGGTCATCCCAATTCATATTGGGGTCACCCGTGGTGGGGACTTCAAACATCCCCTTTTTCTTCAACTCTTCAGTCATAAAAATACCCTTTCAGAACACGTTACTAAGTGAGACACTTATGTATAGACTCTCCCCTTGCTGGGGATCAATACGGGTGCAAAGGTAGTATATTTTCGACGAAGTAACACGCATTGTGCCAAGATCGTCTACCTTAGTCCCGTAAATTATGGATATGATGAACGAATTGGAAGCACGAATAGAAAGCGTCTGGTCAGCACAAGGAGGCGAAGATCGCGAGGCCGTAGACCGTGTAATCGATTTACTGACAGCAGGTACACTGCGCGTAGCAGAACCCAAAGAGGGTGACTGGATCGTAAACGAATGGGTAAAGAAGGCGATTCTTCTCTACTTCCGCTATGCGGGCATGCAAGAGATCTCGGCCGGCGCCCTTCGTTTTTACGACAAGATCCCCCCCCAAGGGTCGTGGACAGAGCGAGGTGTAAGAGTCGTACCTCCTGCTGTGGTACGTCGTGGCGCGTACGTAAGTCGTGGCGCGATCCTGATGCCCTCGTACGTCAACATCGGCGCACATGTGGGAGAAGGCACGATGGTGGACACTTGGGCTACCGTAGGCTCTTGCGCACAAATTGGGGCGGGTGTACACCTCTCGGGAGGGGTTGGCATCGGAGGGGTTCTGGAACCATTGCAAGCCTCACCAGTGATTGTCGAAGATCACTGTTTCATCGGTTCACGTTGTATTGTTGTGGAGGGGGCTCGAATTGGAGAGGGAGCTGTTCTGGGGGCGAATGTAGTTATCACGCAGAGTACGCATATCATCGATGTCACAGGCGCGACCCCCGTGGAATATCGTGGCTATGTTCCCCCACGGAGTGTGGTGATCCCTGGGGTTCGAGAGCGAGCATTCCCCGCAGGACGTTATGGCGTGCCGTGTGCCCTGATCATCGGAAAACGCAGTGCTTCGACCGATGTCAAGACCTCGCTCAACGATGTACTACGAGCTTTTGATGGCGAGCTTTCGTTGTAAACATTACATACTCTGATAAAAAAGGGATGCCGTAGCAACGACATCCCTTTTTTTATTTACCACAACAACTTACAACACACTAAACGCAACCGTGAGGCCTGCCATAACGATCGAGACCATACTCATAAGTTTGATCAAGATGTTCAAGCTCGGTCCTGATGTATCCTTGAATGGATCGCCGACGGTGTCGCCAGTGACAGAAGCCTTGTGCGCATCGCTACCTTTACCACCGAAGTGTCCTTCTTCGATATACTTTTTCGCATTGTCCCATGCGCCGCCAGCGTTTGCCATGAATACGGCAAGGACAAAACCAGCCCCCAATCCGCCAATGAGCAATCCCATGACCCCAGCGACACCGAAGATAACCCCGGTAAGGATAGGCACTAGAATGGCCAGAGCAGATGGTAGGATCATCTCATGTTGCGCCGCCCCCGTAGAGATCTGTACACAGCGCACATAGTCGGGCGTCCCCTTGCCATCCAAAATCCCCTTAATTTCACGGAACTGACGACGTACTTCCTCGACCATCTTTTGTGCGGCACGTCCAACGGCATTCATCGTCAATCCCGTAAATAGGAAAGCCAGCATCGCTCCGATAAAGACACCGACGAGTACTTTGTAGTTCATGAGGTTGACGGCAAACCAGTCCATAAAGGTTGGTATGGTAGCGTTCTTTACCGCTTCGAGATCTACGTTGAGTCCTTGTCGCAAGGTGGTGAGCTGCGCGCCACTTTCGAGGAGACGTACCATCCCGATCTTAATTTCCTCGATATATGAGGCTAAGAGCGCCAACGCAGTCAATGCGGCCGAACCGATAGCAAATCCCTTTCCCGTGGCAGCAGTGGTATTTCCTAGCGCATCGAGTGCATCGGTACGCTTACGCACCTCGGGTTCAAGCCCCGACATTTCAGCATTTCCCCCCGCGTTATCAGCAATAGGACCATAGGCGTCGGTGGCTAAAGTAATCCCCAGCGTGGAGAGCATGCCGACGGCGGCAATCCCGATCCCGTAGAGTCCCATCCCGAAGTTTGAGAAATCAAAGCCTGAAGCAAAGAGGTAGGAGAAGGTAATTCCTACAACCACCGCGATAACGGGGATGGCCGTAGAGATCATCCCAAGACCAGTCCCCGAGATAATCACCGTAGCGTGTCCCATCTTTGCACTCTCGCTGACGCGTTGTGTAGGCTTGTACGAGTGCGAGGTGTAGTATTCGGTAGACTTACCAATCACAATCCCCACCAGCAATCCGACAATGACCGAGCAAGAGATATAGAGCCAGTTCTGCAAACCAAGGGTGTAAAGAATGACGAACGTAGCCACTGCAATGAGGATCGCACTCAGGTTGATTCCGAAATTCAACGATCCTAGTAGCTGTCGCATGGTCGCGTTTTCCTTGGTACGAATGGTAAAGATCCCGATGATTGAGAGGACGATACCCACCGCAGCAATAATCATGGGAGCGATAACAGCCTTGAACTGCATGGTAGCGTCAGCGGCAAAAGCCGAGGCGCCGAGAGCGGCAGTAGCCAAGATAGAGCCACAATAACTCTCGTAGAGGTCAGCCCCCATGCCGGCAACGTCACCGACGTTGTCACCGACGTTATCGGCAATGGTAGCGGGGTTACGCGGGTCATCTTCTGGTATCCCAGCCTCGACCTTTCCGACGAGGTCAGCCCCGACGTCGGCAGCCTTGGTATAAATTCCTCCACCGACACGCGCAAAGAGAGCTTGGGTCGAAGCCCCCATTCCGAAGGTCAACATGGTGGTGGTGATAGCAATCAGCTTGTCGGAGGCGGTAGCGCCCTCCATGAAATGGTTCAAGACCACGTACCAGATGGAGATATCCAAGAGCCCGAGCCCGACAACGACGAGCCCCATGACCGCTCCGGAACGGAAAGCGACCTTCAATCCTTGATTCAAGGAGTTTCTCGCCGCATTGGCAGTACGCGCGGAGGCATAGGTAGCCGTTCGCATCCCGATGTATCCCGCAAGAGCAGAGAAGGCTCCCCCTGTAAGGAAAGCAAATGGTACCCACTCGTTCTGTACATGGAAACCGTATGCCAAGATAGTGAAGAAGATAGCGAGGACGACAAAGGCGATGAGCACAATCTTGTACTGTTGTCGCAGATAAGACATCGCTCCACGTCGCACGTACTCGGCAATTTCCTTCATTCGTTCAGTTCCCTCGGAGGCGCGCATCATGCCTCGAAAGAAGAACCAGGCGAAAAATAGGGCTAGCACCGACGAGGCGGGTACTAACCAAAAGATGGGTTCTGCGATTTGCATTTCATATAGTTGATTAAAGTCCTAAGTTCGCTATTCGCAATGTTATTGCTCTGTCTTGATCAGGGCAAAGTTAATATTTTCTTTCAAGATAAGACACTTCGTACAAACTGACTGTCGTCAGACGACCATAATTTTACCTAAATTCTACAGACATTGTAGGGGGGGGATACTCCTAGTGGATACTGATACCGTCCTAGAAAAGTGTGTAATGGAGTGAGCGCTTGGTGGTGATCGTGAGCTTATAAAGCTTTATATATTCCTAAATATACGAGACTACCCACAGGGTGGAATAGGGGTAGAGTGGACGTAGTGTCATTTTGTCATTTTTTTTGTCATCCTTTGTAGAGCGCTTGTAGAGCGCTTGTAGACCCTTTGTAGACCCCTTGTACTCCCTGCAAATTTGGCAGGAAGAACGCCCTTATTATAAATGTATTCCATTATTTCTATATCGCATTATTTAGCTAGTTGTAAAACTACTGGTTTATGATTTTCTAAAGTGGTAGTGTACACTATGCGTATAAAAAACAGTGGTAGACCTGAAGATAGGTAGTTTCTTTACACACTGTGTAGGACAGTATCTTTATATCTCTCGTCGATGGGGACGATATGGAGGTTTTTAGTTAACTCGACATCTAAATTCTTGCAGAACACATCCAACATACAGACGATTTCAGTAACTTCGTTAAAGGTATGGGCAGAAATTGAATCGATAAAAAAACGTATAACTATGGCATGGATCGACCAACATTTAGAGAAGTTTATAAGAGATTGCTTTCCTGAGAGATATGTATATGCCTACCATCAATCTCGTACATGGCAATCTAGTAGGTATCTTTATGTTACCACAGTCTTGAAAGATGACAAAGATCTCCATTATGAGTATATAAATGGTGCAGTAGAACTACATCTTGAAGGAAAATACCAAAGTGCGGATTATAAGTATTTTGCAAAGGAATTGCGATTCATGACTTCACGAAACCCTAAATTACATTGGCTTGGGTGGCAAGGAAGGAATCAATGCCGCTGCAGAATAGACGCTGCTACGGATAATTGGGAACAGCTTATGAACGCGTTTAAAGAAATAATGGGAATCTTTGATCCAATTATTGAAAAGATAACTCGTCGGACGGCAGTCAATCCAGATGTGGAACCCTATAAAGGAGACACTGTTTTTTCAGAAGAAGGGCTAAATGATGATGAAGTGTGTCTGACTATGTGTCCTTTGGGCAAACTATTTGGGAATAACCTTGTCATTCCTGACTATCAAAGAAATTATTGCTGGGAAGATAAACAGGTTAAGGCGCTTTGGGATAGTTTGAAGGAGATTCCCCATGATGGCGAATACCACTTAGGTACTATTATTCTTCAAAAAGCCCCAAATGGCAATTATGCCATTATTGACGGTCAACAAAGATTGGTTACTTTAACCTTAATAGTCCGAGAATTAAACTATCAGGGAAAAATGCCATTATTAACCCAGAAGTTTCTTTCTGAAAACTCTAAGAAACATGTGGCAAACAGCAGATGGATAATCAAGCATCTGACATCAAGATCGTATGACGAAAAGCTATGTAGCAAAATCATAAACCGACTCATTTTTACCGTACTGATTCTTAAAGAAAGTCGCTTGGATTTGGCATACACCTTCTTTTCAAATGAGAATTCTAAAGGAGTACCTTTATCAGACTATGACTTGCTAAAAGCCCATCATCTACGCTATATTTTCATAGAAAAGCAAGCAGAGCATTTGGCAAGCAGATGGAATGACCTGATTGAAAATGATTATCCTTCTTTGGACAAAACTCTTGCTGCACATTTATTCCGACTTAGGAAATGGATGAGGAAAAAGGGCTTTAACCCAGATGAACGTTTCTGTGTTAAGGAAGAATTCTCTTCTGCCCTAATACTCCCTGAAATACCCCCTTTTGGCGAGAAATTTGACTTTTACGAGAAAATCCAAGGTGGTTCTCATTTCTTTGCATATACTGAACACTTTGTAAACAGGTTTAAGCAGTTCGCCAGAACACATCAAGTTAGAACTTTGCGTAATCACCTAAAATGGGAATCGCATTGGAAATATGCAGATGTGATTGAAACATTGTTGTTCGGCTATTATCTGAAATTCGGTGAGCAGTATTTGACAGAGGCTTTGTTCTGTATATCTGGGTATATGGCTCAACACAGATATGAAGTTACCCGCGCTTTGGCTTATAAGATAAGGGAATATGCAAGAAATTCCGAAATCGTGATGATGATAGATCAGGCATCTTCACCCACATTCTTTCTGGCTGAATGTATTTCTGCGATAAAGAAAAATGGCAGAGACATTGATGAACAGGGGATAGCCATGAGATTCTATCAGCGTTTACAGGATATGTTTTCCGAGCTTTACGGTGATTTTACAGACTTGACAATAATCGATAAATACAACAATGAATACCTGTAGATATACACCAGAAAATATTGTAGAGGAACGATTGTATTTTTCCATTCCTCTCTATCAGCGCTTATTCTCCTGGGGAGAAGAGCAGGTCATAGGATTGCTCTATGACCTAAAGAACCATTTTGAGCCGTCCCATGATGATGGGACTCCCTATTATCTGGGGATGTTGTCATGTATCAAGTCCGGCAATCATTATGATCTCATTGATGGTCAACAGAGGTTTACGGTAATGCTACTTATTGCCATTGTCTTACGTAATTATTATAAAGAATGGAATAACTTCTTAGACGATGGAAAAAGACTGAGATTCATTTCGAGAACAAAAGACAATGAATACCTTGCTGCTGTGATAAACGGTCAGGCAGAGAGGATTGATCCTAATAGAAAAATGGAGGATGGGAAGAAAGTAATATTTGATTTCATGGTTTCCCAATTCCCCACCGAAGATTTGCGAGAAATCTTTGCAAAGAGTGTTTATTGTAGAATGTCGTTTTTCTTTTCCAAGTTGCCCGCATCATACGCAAATAATCCCGCTTCGCTAAATAAATACTTTGAAGCCATGAATGCAGGGGGAAAAGGCTTGGAACAACATGAGATATTGAAAGTACGGCTTATGCAAGGCGAGGACAATAAAGAGCATCTTACCCGAATATGGAATGCCGTATGTGATCTAAACCGTCCTGTAATAAAACGAGACGAAAAGGATTTGGAGGAAGATTATCGTTCCAAGTACGAACATGCCATTGGATTGTGTAGAAGCCAAAAATATAAAGAAGCATTCGAACTATGCGAAAGTTCTTATGATTCAGAAGACAATAATGAGATTGGAAGCATTGAAGCCAAGCAACAGGAGTTCAAACCGTCGTTTACCGAAACAGGAGCACGGAGTTTTATCGCATTTCCTGAGTTCTTAATGATGGTCATTGACCTACACTTGAATATTGCAGGATCTTATTCGTTCTATCGGAAAGAGTTGTTGAAGATATACGATTCATATCCGATATCTGACAAACAAGACTTTTATAACCAGCTTCTTTTCTATCGTTTGCTCCTTGACTATTACATTGTTTACAAAGAAGGTGACGAGAACGCAAACAAATATGACATCATTTTCAAGAAAGGGGCATCGGCAGAAGCTTTGAAGCAATACCAGTCTATGCTGTATGTGTCTCAAACGCCCTTTTATAACTGGCTGAAACCTACTTTGGAAAGACTTCATAAGGAACAAGTACAAGATACAAACCACTTGTTGCTGTGGATAAAAGAGATAGACAACTCTCTTCACACTCTTCCTACTGACCTAAGCGAAATGACTTATGACAACGGAATAGACAGATATTGGTTCTGGAGATTGGACTACTATTTGTGGGAGCGAAAAGAAGAATTGAATTTGACAGAAGAAGAGAAACAAATTATTGATGAGTATGTGTTTAGGGCAAACAGATCCATTGAGCATCTTCATCCCCAACATCAGGAAAACAATGATGTATGGAATGATGAGGATATACACTCATTTGGCAATCTTGCAATGATTTCGCAAAGTTTCAACTCTCAACAAAGCGACGATCCTGTGACAGTCAAATTTGCTAGAATCACGGATCAAGCTCACAATCATGCACTACAGAGTATCAAAATGTATCTAATGTATCTTGATGCGGAGAAGTCACCTTCAGGCTGGAAAGTGGATATAAAGAATCGTCATCAAGCTAAAATGCTTAAAATCCTATTAGAATCATTTGCAAAAGACTCTTTTTAGGACGATACCTTCTACACCCTCTCCCCTTCTAGAGCTTCACAAATTTCATTTCAGAGCGCAACTTTCGATAGTCCCGATGGGCAGTCCACACGGCCTTGAAAAAAGTCCAGCGTCCTGTACACAGATAGACGAGGGAAGCGGCAGCGTCGAGCCAAAACCTCAACGATAAGATAAAGATTTTGTTGAGGCCAGGGGTGAGGTTGCGTCGCAGCATGAGGCGATTGTTACGAAAATTGAGGTACACCTTGCGTGGCGACTGGTTAGAGAGCGACCCTCCGCCGAGATGGTAGACTACGGAAGCAGGCTCGCAGTAGATCGCATAGCCCGCGCGGCGTATCCGCCAGCATAGGTCAATCTCCTCCATGTGAGCAAAGAAACGTCCTTCAAATCCCCCCATTTTCCAATAAAGCGCGGCACGAATAGCAAAGCAGGCTCCGGTAGCCCAATCCACTCGAGCGGGGGTATCGTATTGCCCGCGATCGAGCTCGGTACGACTGAGGACGCGCCCCCGACAATAGGGGTATCCCAGCCAAGAGAGTCGTCCCCCCGCAGCCCCAGCATATTCAAAATATGAGGGTTCTTTATAGCTCCGTAGTTTAGGACAGACGATGCCGCAGGTCGGATCGTTTTCTAAGCGTTGTAATAGGGGGAAGAGAAAGTCCTTGGGGGTAGCGACATCGCTATTCAGAAGGAGGTAGACCTCACTCGCCAAGTTGTCCCGCACCCATGCAAGCGCTCGGTTATACCCCTCGGCAAAGCCATAGTTTTGATTTAGAGCACAGACACGCACAGAGGGGAACTCCTGAGCGAGAATAGCGAGTGAATCGTCCGTAGAGCCGTTATCGGCAACAACGAGCGTAACATTCTCTTCTTCTGCAATGGCGAGGAGTACGCTGGGGAGAAATTCGCGGAGGAGCGCAGCGCCATTCCAATTGAGTATAACGAGAGCGGTTGTCATTTCACACGTTCGGATAATAGAGTGGGTGTAAGATGGGACTACGAGCTCTGCGCTGCGACTTCCCCATCATAACACCTAGGAGTGTTCTTGAGTGCTTTCTCAATCCTATTGTTATGTAGAAAAAGGATACATGGGAGTACCCGTCTCGCTTGACATCGTACTCAAGAACGAGCTTTTTATACAACGACATCCGATGTAATCTTTTTCCTAGACCTTCGCAACTGTTACTTGTCTTCGATAGAAGCGCCAAGCGTAGGCGAGCCCGGCGCTCAACAATCCCACCGGATACCCGAGCCATACCCCGAGCGCCCCAAGGGATGTATAGGTACACAGGAAATAGGCAAGGGGTAGTCCCAGTACAAAATATGCGAGGAAGGCGGTATATGCCAGCCCTTTGGCATCTCCGACGCCACGTAGGGCATTGGAGTAGCAAACCTGAAGGGCGTCTGCAGGCTGGTATGCAATCCCGACCAGCAAGAGGGTTCCCGCAAGGGCTACAACCTCAGGATTGGTGTTAAAGAGGGTGGCTATCGTTTCTCGGAAAAATCCCATGAGCGCAGCAATTACAATAGCGCAGCCCAAGAGGAGTCGTAGTCCTACGGCAGCAGCCATCCGTGCTCGCTTAGGTTGTCGTTGTCCTATGGCGCGACTGACACGGATGGAGACCGCCCCCCCGATGCCGTAATAGGTCATGAACCCGAGGGTCTGCACCGTGACGGCGATATGGTGAGCGGCGAGTGCGATCTCCCCCATCCACCCGACGAAGATTACACTGATACTAAACATCGCCGTTTCAAGCCCGAGTTGTAGCCCCATTCCGATACCGTTGTGCAGGAGCTCGTGGGGTTGGAAAATATTCACCACAACCTTTTTCTCACCAATAGGTACACGCCGTTCCCAGAAACGGTAGAGGAGATAGAGTGCTGCGCCCTCCAGAAAACGGGCAAAAAGGGTACTGACGCCAGCGCCAAAGAGTCCCCATTCTGGGCATCCGCACTTTCCAAAGATTAGGAGGATATTGCCAATGATATTCAAGGCATTGCCGAGCAAGAGGACAAGCATCGGGATCCAAGTCTTTCCACGCACGTCAAAGAACTGTTTCAAGACATTGAAGAGCCCCACCACAGGCAAAGAGCTGAGCATAAGCCAATAATAGGGGATAATGAGGGGATGCAAGGCTTCGGGTTGATGAAAGAGGTCGAGGCAACGGAGCGGTAATGCCATAAGGAGCGCGACTCCGACACTCACCCACAGGATATTCACCATACCCGCACGCATCACACGGCATAGCTCGGCAGGAACTCGGAAATGACGCCCCAAGGCAGGGAGCACCCCATAGCTATACCCCATGAGGAAGATGAGGGGCAGGTTAAAAAGATTGATACAGAAGGAGGCTGCGGCGAGATCTTGGACTCCATGAGCCCCGACCATGGCACTATCCGCAAAGCTGAGGACAATCTGTCCCAGCTGCCCGAGAAGGAGTGGGAGTGCGAGTACCAGCATTTCTCGGTACTCGGACAGGCCGCGAAGTCTCATTCAGGTGATAGGAGGTTTTTCTTCCTATTCTGCCTTCTTGAAGAGCAGCGCAACAGAGTTGATACAATAGCGGTTTCCAGTCTGTGTAGGACCGTCTGGGAAAATATGTCCGAGGTGTGCATTACAGCTTGCACAACGCACCTCGATGCGCATCTCGCGGAGGGAGAAATCCTTGAGAAACAAGACATTTTGCTTCTCTGCAGGTGCGTCAAAACTTGGCCATCCGCAGGGGGAATCAAACTTTGCTTCGGACGTAAAAAGGAGCGCACCACAGACGACACAGTGATATGTCCCTTTTTCGAAATGACGGTAATACTCTCCAGAAAAAGGAGGTTCTGTGGCTCCGTCCTGCGTCACCGCACGCTGGAGAGGAGTAAGTTGTGCTACCTGTTTTTTCTTGACGCTTTCCATCTGTTGTACTGGGTTGACTTGTGGTGAGATCCACAACAGGAGAATCAATAAATAGCTCCACATGACTTTGGTTCGTTAAACTCTTTGTTAGTGGGTAGCATTGATAGAGGAGAGAAGGGTTGTTAGTAATACAAAAGTAGGACTTTTGTATTGGGGAAGACGCTCTATGAGAGGCGTCTATAGACTCCAGTAAGATAGTTTTGAGAAACGGGCACGATAGAGCCCCTTGATGTCGACAAAGAGGAGATCTGGCGTTCCCAGTGCCGCAAACTGTTCTTCAGTCCAATCTCGGAACTCACGGTGGGCTACGGCAAGGATGACCACGTCATAGCCAGCACGTGGGTGCGGTAGTAGAGAAAAGCCATAGGTACGTGCGACCTCCGAGGACTCGGCATGTGGATCTACGACATCCACTTCGACCCCGTAATCCTTGAGCTCATTGACAATGTCGACGACCTTGGAGTTACGGATATCGGCTACGTTCTCCTTAAACGTGATACCCAAGACCAGCGCCCTTGCCCCGAGGATAGCCTTTCCTTTTCGGATGAGTTGTTTCACCACCTTCTTTCCGATATAGCCTCCCATAGAGTCGTTGATGAAACGTCCTGCCGCGATAATCTGTGGGTGATACTTGAGCGCCAACGCCTTATGTACCAAATAGTACGGGTCTACGCCTATACAGTGCCCACCGACCAAGCCTGGGGAGAAGGGGAGGAAGTTCCACTTGGTAGCGGCTGCCTCGATAACGTCGTAGGTATTGATGCCCATGCGTCCGAAGATAATCGAGAGTTCATTCATCAGGGCTATATTGACGTCACGCTGAGTATTTTCGATAATCTTTCCCGCCTCGGCGACCTTGATGCTTGGAGCACGGTGTACACCGGCCGTGACGACGGTTTGGTATACAGAAGCGATGTTTTCGAGTGCCTCTGGGTCGCAACCTGAGACAATCTTGATGGTATTCTGTAGGGTATGTTGGTGATCGCCTGGATTGATTCGTTCGGGACTATAACCTATTTTGAACTCGACCTCTGCACGGAGTCCCGAGCATGCCTCGAGTAGTGGAAGACACTCCTCCTCTGTGCATCCTGGATATACCGTAGATTCGTAACAGACGTAGTCCCCCACCTTGAGACACTGCCCTACGCTGCGGGTAGCCCCCAATAGGGGGCGGAGATCTGGATGTTTTGAACTATCTATCGGTGTGGGGACGGCAATGACGAAAAATCGCGCTTCGCGCAACAAATCAAGAGAGGAAGAGAAGGTGATATCGCATCCCTCAAAGGCTTCGCGTGGGAGCTCCCGACTCGGGTCCTCTGCACGGCGCATTTTCTCTAAGCGTTCCTCGTTGATATCGAAACCGATCACGGAGAAGTGTCGTGCAAAAGCCAATGCGAGCGGTAAACCCACATAACCGAGCCCTACGACGGCGAGTTTGGTTTGGCGAGTAGAAAGGGGTTCAAAAATAGGAAGCATGGAAGGATTATATTTCAGTGTCGTGGAATACTAGACCATTTTTCAACCAATAGTGCGAGGCATCCCTAGGGCATGTGGCCTCTCCTTGGTCATTGAAAACGAGACGTTCCCCTGCCCTACTCATCCATCCGATGCGGCGTGCAGGATTCCCCACCCAGAGCTCGTAGGAGTGCACCTCGGTAGTCACCACAGCGCCAGCGCCGATGAAGGCATACGCGCCAATATTGTGTCCACAGACCAGCGTAGCATTCGCGCCGATGGTCACCCCACGCCCAAGTCTGGTCTCTCGGTACTCGTTTTTCCGATTGAGTGCTGCGCGAGGATTCCAGACGTTGGTAAAGACACAGGAAGGTCCTAGGAAGACCTCTTCGTCGCACCAGACGCCAGTGTATAGGGAGACGTTGTTTTGCACCTTGCATCGATCGCCGAGGTGTACCCCGTTGGCAATAAAGACGTTTTGCCCGATATTACAGTCTCGCCCGAGGTATGCCCCAGCCATCAGGTGGGAGAAATGCCATACGTGTGTTCCTTCGCCAATTTCACACCCTGGGTCAACAACCGCGGTGGGGTGCACGAAATAGGTTTCAAGCATGGTGTAAGAAAAAATCGTGTATAGCCTCTGCTACGCATCGCCTCTGCTCGGCACAAAGAGGTAGTGGGAGTGACAGGACCTCTTGAGCCAATGCTCGCGCCACCGGCAGCTTGCCCACACAACGCGCATATGGGGCGAATGCAGGCTGATCGCAGAGGGGGGTGGGGTAATATACCATAGTGGCGATATTTCTCGCCTTTAAGTACTCTTTGAGTGCGTTTCGTTTTCCGTTTAATACCCGCAGCGTATATTGGTGGTACGTGCGCCCAGTCTCGGGCTGTGGTAAGACGAGCTCTGGCACATCGCTCAGCGCTTGGGTATAGTAGTTGGCAATCGCTCGATGTTGGTCTAGAAAAGCGTCTAGGTAACGGAGCTTGACTCGCAGGAGTGCAGCCTGTAAGGTGTCGAGCCTCGAATTGCATCCGAGACACTCATGGAAGTATTTAGTGCGCTGTCCGTGATTGGCGATCATACGTAGGCGTGTGGCACGCTCGGGATCGGTTGTCATGATAGCACCTCCATCTCCGTAGGCGCCAAGATTTTTCGTAGGAAAGAACGAGGTACAAGAGACCTCGCCCAACGTTCCGACGCGCACCTCTTTCCCCCGACAATCGTAAGTAGCACCGAGCG
Source organism: uncultured Bacteroidia bacterium (assembly GCA_963543925.1). Lineage (GTDB taxonomy): Bacteria > Bacteroidota > Bacteroidia > Bacteroidales > CAJPTX01 > Bacteroides_D. Next base: position 36,987 of record CAUUCP010000015.1, read on the forward strand.
ACTGCGCATTGTCCTCAATCACTGTGATATGGTGTTGACGTGCCCAGAGTAAGATCTCATCCATCGGCGCGCTTTGTCCAAAAAGGTGTACAGGCATAATCGCCTTGACTCGTGGCGAGAGTGCCGCCTCTAGTTGCAGGGGATCTAGGTTGAACGTTTCAGAGAGGACATCCACAAAGACAGGCGTAAGCCCTAGGAGGCAGACGACCTCGGCAGTAGCCGCGTAGGTAAAAGCGGGAACAATCACCTCGTCACCAGGCCTCAAGTCACAGGCCATCAAAGCCACTTGCAGCGCATCGGTACCGTTGGCACAGGGGATAATCTCTAGAGATGGGACAGTCTCCGTTTGCATGTAGGCAGCAAGCTCTTTCGCAAAAAGGGAGACCTCTTCACCTTGGATAAAATTCCCCCGCTCCATTACTCGTACCACAGCCTCTTGGATCTCGTTCATGTAGGCAGCGTCCTGTGCCACGAGATCGACCATGGGGATTGTTTTTTCCCTCATCTTTCCTAGAGTTTACGACGAACATTGGAGACAAACCCTCCAATCACCAGCAGCACAGTCGCGAAATAAGCGATACGCCCTAGGTAGTCGCCCCACTGTACATAGAAGGTCGTGACGTTTTGCGGATAGACCTGTGCACGGAAGGCGTCCTGTATCCACCACCCGCGGTGCTCCTGTACACGCCCAGCGGGGTCGATGATGCCCGAGATCCCCGTATTGGCAGAACGTACAATCCAGCGTCGTGTCTCAATAGCTCGGAGTCGGGAATAGTTAAAATGGTTGCGATAGCCTGGCGTATCTCCCCACCACCCGTCGTTGGTAATCACAGCAAGGAGCTGTGCCCCATTTCGCACGTAATCTGTACAGAACTCGCCAAAGACCGATTCGTAACAAATGATAGGTCCCACGCCCACGGAATCTCGCGTCCAAAAGACCGAGCGTGTAGGCTGTGTTCCGAGTCCGCCGACCATACCCCCGAGGTCGATACTCACAAGATCGAGAAAACGCAGGAGTTGTGGGTAAGGCATCATCTCGACCCCGACCACGAGCTTAGATTTGTAGTAGTGTTCTGGAGTACTCGCGGAGTCTTTGAACCAAAGAGCCGAATTGTAGGCATCGTACCAAGTATCACTCTTGTAGAATTTTCGTGCTGTAGGAGAAGTCAATTCTCCCACGTCGTAAAAGCGCAGGAGTGTCGCCCCGACTAGGATATGGCACTGGGGATGCTGGTGTAGAAAACTGCGCATGAGTGCCAGTTGTGTACTCTCTGCCATATTTTTTTCCCAGATCGCCGAGGGGATGGCAGTTTCTGGCATAACGATAAGCCGCGTCGCAGGCGTTATGTGTTTCTCTGCCAATTGAAGCATTCTAAGCACCTGTTCTTCATCACTGAGTCCACCGAACTTCTCGTTCCACGGATCTACATTGGGTTGTACCACCACCACCTCGACAGGGGAGGATTGTCGAACGCCCTCCTCTGTGGGAAGTAAGGAGCGAGAAAGGACGAAGGGAGAAAGGAACACGATCATCAGTGCACCGCCCATCCAGCACAATTGTCGACGCCTTGCACCGCGCCATGTACTCAGAAGTGTGTATAAAAGGAGGTTGACAAGTAATACCCAGAGCGACCCTCCGAGTACCCCCGTATATTCATACCATTGTATAGCCCCTGGCGCACTCGCCAACCCGTTTCCAAGGGTGAGCCATGGCCATGCGATCTCGGAATTGTGAAAGAAATATTCGAAACCGATCCACCCTGCCAAGAGCGCCCATACGCCCCACGACCACCCCCAACGACGTGCCCCCTGTACGACAAGCGTGAGTACCAAAGTCATACATGCCGCCATAGCAAAAACAGCCCCGAGCATGCCGCCAATAGTAGCCCCCTGTATCCACCAGACCGATAGGGCATTCCACGTGACAGTAGCAAGGTAGAACCACCCATAGGTACGCCAGAATCCAGCCTTTCGCTCCACCAAAAGGCGTAGTAGGTGTATCCATGGCATCCAAGCCACAAAGAGTATTGGCCAGCAATCCACCTCCCATGGTAGACACAAGAGTATTCCACCCAGTAGGGCAAGCACCCACGGCAGATTGAAAAAGTTCTGTAACAGATTCCGAAAAGGCATGACTTTGCACATCCATCTATGAGGGGATAGGTAGAGACCAAAAGTACTCCTTTTTAGCAAGATACATTCCGTCCTTAGGATTCCTTTTTACGATCATTGTAGTAATAGGATAGGTAACAGATAGTTACACTTCTCGTGGAAAGGAGGGCAATCTCCTCCTAAAAACTACGAATGACAAAAAGCCTTGATACCCGCACTTCGTAAACAGTATCCAGTATCTATCGTATCTCGCGATTGGAGTGCTGTATAGTATAACATTCCCCCACAAGAGAATCAGGTAAGGTAGCCCCCCGATTCCTCATAACAGGAGCGACTCATCGATAAAAAAAGGAGCGCAACCATTGTAGCTGCGCTCCCCTTTTAGGTCAAATCTCCAAGAGATTATTCTGCCCACAATTCGTCATCCGTTGGGATGTGTACCTTCGGAGAAAGACGAGCCACGCGGGTCGTGTTCAGAAGGTGCTTGTAAGTCAAGTTTTCCGACAAGGTGTTGTTCCCCCATGTACCGCAACCGAGGGTGTTGGTGCAAGCCAAACCGCTCGCCATAGCACCACCAGCCGTTGTCGATACAGGCGCATTCACTACCACGCGCGAAACAGTCAATCCCATGCCGACCATGCGGATGTGCTCTTCGTTGTTGGAGTGGATACCTGCGGAGTGACCGTTCCCTTCGAAGTGGAGGTTGGTACGAGCGATGTCGATCGCTTCCTCAAACTTGTCATAGGGGAAGGCAGCCAATACGGGGCACATCTTTTCCTTGCTGATAAGGTCCGCCTGTGCCACGCCGTGAGATTCTACCACGAGTACGCGCGTTCCCTCGGGGACCTTAATCCCCGCCTTGTCAGCAATGAACTTCACGCTTTGTCCCACAACATCGCCCGCGATCTTACCGTCTACGAAGAGGGCGTTGACCATCTTGTCGTGGTCAGCATCGGGTACGATAAAGGCTCCATTGCTCTTGAAAGCTTCGAGGATCTTTTCACGATCTTCCTTTGGATAGATGAAGCTTTGTTCACCAGAGCAAATGATACCATTATCGAAGATACGTCCTTGGATAATAGTAGCCGCCGCCTTGTTGTAGTCAACCCCGCGGTCGATGATCACCTGTACGTTCCCAGCCCCTACACCATAGGAAGGCTTTCCAGAGGAGTATGCCGACTTAACCATGGGCATCCCCCCCGTAGCCAATACTACGTCTACGGCCTTCATGAGCTCTTGTGTGAGCTCGATAGAGGGTTCTTCGATGCACTGTACCAAGTTCTTGGGTACTCCGAACTTAGCGATTGCCTCGTTGATGAGCGCTACGGTATGTGCCGAGCATTTCTTAGAACGAGGGTGTGGTGCTACGATGATCGCATTCTTCCCCTTGAGCGCGAACATCGTCTTGGACATCGGGGTCACGATCGGGTTGGTGGTAGGGGTAATCGCAGCCACCACTCCTACGGGTTTAAGGATCGTGATGAGGTCTGTGACGGGATCAACACTCACAATCCCCATGGATTGCTTCCCCTTTAGGTCGTACCATACGCCCTTGGACTTTCCTCTATTCTTAGCGACCTTGTCTTCGTAGACCCCCATACGGGTTTCGTCTACGGCTTCGCGCGCCAACATTTCTGCGTTATCGAACACCACCTTACCGATGGCACGCACTACTTGATCGGTCTTCTTCTGATCGAAATCACGTTCGAAGATTGCTTGGGCTTCACGTGCCTTAGCAATCATATCTGCTATAATAGTACTCACTTCTCTAAATGTTTAAAACAGTTGCTGATAAATGCCACGAATTTCTTCCCTCGTCAATTCGACGTAGTTATTCGCCAAAAGGCGTTGTTGAGTACGGAGTACGGTATCGGTAAATCCATCGATATCGGCATCCTTCATACCATAGGTGTGGAGTTGGTTCTTCTTGCAGAGTTTCCCGAGGAGGTTATCCAATTCCACGTAAACGTTCTTCACGTCACATCCCAGATCCTTAGCGAGGAGGCTTTCTGCTTCTTCGATGCTTCCCTTTGGTTTCTTGGACTTATACTTTTCGAAGACTGCGGTAAAGAACTGGTAGTTTGCCTCGCCGTGGGGAACATGATAAGTACCGCCCAATGGATAGGAAAGAGCGTGTACGGCTCCTACCCCAGCATTCCCGAAGGCGATCCCCGCGATGTTACTTGCTACGAGCATATCTTCGAAGCGCTGTTTGCGGTATTCCTCTCCTTCGCGTGCAATGCCCTTGAATACGTCGATGATCGTGGACATTGCCGAGCGGCTAAAGATCTGCGTATAGACATTCGCCTTTGGAGAAACGAAGGACTCGGTCGCGTGAATCAGGGCGTCGATCGAGCTATATACATAGAACTTGAACGGCAAGCCCGTGAGGAGTTCAGGGATCATAACCGCAGAGTCTGCCAAGATCTCGTCGTCCACGAGCCCCATCTTGGTATTCTTGCAGATGATCTCAGCGATGGAGATGTTTGTCACCTCGCTCCCCGTTCCGCACGTCGTGGGGACAATTACGAGTTGCTTTGCTTTCTTGATAGGGATGGAGCGCTCAAATGCTTTTACAACGTCATCTACTCCACCGAGTGCGAAGACTTTGGAACAGTCGATAACCGTTCCACCACCGACGGCGATGACGCGGTCGTACTGGATTTTCTTCACCTCGTCGAGCATGGCGTTCATCATCTTATCAGAAGGTTCGCCAGCGCCGAACTTTTCTTGGAAGATGAAATGGCACTTGAGGTTCAAATCCTTCATATAGGGAGCCCATATGAACTCGTTGGTAATCACCAAGTCGCGTTCGCCGAGCGCATATTCCTTGGCAAACTCGCCGAAGGAATAGAAACGACCGATGGTCGGGCGTAACTTAAACAACTGCATACTCTAACCTGTTTTGTTATATTAAAGCACCTAACAAACGTTAGAAACGTTTCGCAAATTCTTCTTCCAACATAGGACGGAAGTCGGGGTGTGCGATGGCGATGAGCGCCTTGGCACGTTCTCTGAGACTCTTTCCCCAGAGTTCAGCAACTCCGAACTCTGTCACCACATAGTCTACATCGTTGCGAGAGGTCGTCACGGCAGCCCCCTGTGCAAGGAAAGGTACGATACGCGATACAGTACCTTTAGCGGCGGTCGCTGGCATTGCCATAACGGATTTCCCGTGCCCCATCTTAGCGCCTCGTACGTAGTCTACCTGTCCACCGACACCGCTGTATTGACGCAACCCGATAGATTCGGAGACCACTTGCCCCATGAGGTCAACTTCGAGACAGGAGTTGATGGAGATCATATTTGCGTTCTTTGCAATGACAGTTGGGTCATTGACATAGTCGCAGGGGTACATTTCTACGTTGGGGTTGTTGTTAGCGAAGTCGTAGAGACGTTGTGTTCCCATAAGGAAGGTCGCGACCATCTTTCCTTTGTGGATAGACTTCTTTGCCCCTGTGATCACCCCAGCCTCTGCGAGTTCGACAATCCCGTCGGAGAACATTTCGGTGTGAATCCCCAAGTCCTTTTTCCCTTTTAAGAAGAGTAGGACAGCATCGGGGATAGAACCGATCCCGAGTTGGAGTGTTGCTCCATCAGGGATGAGCGAGGCGCAATTTTCTCCGATGGCCTTTTCTACGTCACCGATCTTTCCTTTTGGAAGTTCGAAAAGTGGATAGGAGACCTCGACAATCTTTGTGAGCTTGCTCACATGTACTAGGTTATCTCCACCAGCGATGAATGGCATTTTGTCGTTCGCCTCTGCGATGACGATCTTTGCGGCTTCAACGGCTGGTTTAGAATAGTCGCACGATACCCCGTAGGAGCAATACCCCTCGGCGTTGGGTCTTGAAACCATGACGAGGGCGACGTCGACAGGCATACGTCCTTCTTTGAACAACTTCGGGACTTCGTGAAAGAAGATAGGAGTAAAATCTGCTCTTTTTTCCTCGACAGCCTTACGGGCATTTCCTCCTACGAAGAGTGCATTGTGTCGGAAATGTTCTTCCATGCCAGGCGCCATATAGCGACCTTCTCCGAGCGTAAACATATGCACCATCTCCACATTTTTGTAGTCGGCGGCATGGTCAGCCAAGGCCTCGAGTAGGAGGTTGGGGACTCCCGCAGCGTGCCCTACCACAACACGGTTTCCGCTTTTTATCAACTTGATCGCCTCGGTGGCGGTAGTCAAACGACTCTGGTACTCTGTATTTGCACTCATATCCTATTCTCTTTCTTTTTTAGAAAAGCGAGGCGCAGAGGCTAAGACCTCCACGCCTCGATAAAAACGCTTTACCGTGGGTAATAAATTACCGGTAGAAAATACTTACCGCTATAACTATTACTTTTTGTCACTACGAATCCGCGCGATATTCTTCGCGAGCTCCTTCTTAGCTTCCAAGTTTCCTTGACGCGCAATCATAATACGCTGTGCCTGTGGCGACCCAGCCCCGTGGAGGGACTCGGTACGGTATCCCACTGCAGCGGTACCGAGGGTCATATTCTCGATGAGACGCAAGATGCGCATACGATCTTCGGTAGGTACACTATCTACACCGCGTAGGTACTTTTCTACGTACTTTCCGACTTCAGGGCTACGGAAATCAGCCTCGGAGGGCATGGTAACCATAATACCACCAGCGATATCCTCTGCCAAGCGCGCGATCTCGTATGGGTAACGCGTTACGTTTTGCTTACATACGTTAGCCAAGAGGAGGTCGATTTGGTAGTTCCCTGCTTGTGTCTTTGTCCCCTCTGCCGAGCAGGCAATCCCGCAGGCGTAGAGTGTCTCATTGAGGTGCAACATCTCAATAAGTTTATCCTTTATGTGGCTTGCCTTTGCAGCACCGTTGTAGTCTGCGGCTAGGGCAGCAGCGCCGATCAACACGTCGCCGACCCCTACCTTACATCCACCATAGGACTGACGGTGATAACCTGCGAAACGCTCAACCATCATACCAGAGAAGTCGTATTCTTCGCACATGAAGACACGTTCCCATGGGATGAATACGTTGTCAAAAATCACCAAGGCTTCGTGTCCACCGAAGAGGGAGTTTCCAACGTCGATGCTTGAGCCTTCCATCTTCCGTGTATCGCACGATTGGCGACCGTAGATCATGAATACCCCTTCTGCGTCGGACGGGATAGCAAAGGAAACCGCGTATGCCTTGTCTTCCTCCTTCATGGAGATGGTAGGCATGATTAGGTGCTCGTGGGAGTTTACTGCCCCCGTTTGGTGAGCTTTAGCACCGCGAACCACAATCCCGTCGGCACGTTTTTCCACGATATGCACGAACATATCGGGATCTTTCTGCTGTGAGGGCGAAAGACCACGGTCACCCTTTGGGTCGGTCATAGCGCCGTCCACAGTCCAGTCGTTTTCCTGAACCATCTTGAGGTAGTTCACGAAACGCTTGTGGTACTCGGTGCCGTGCTTCTTATCCATTTCGAAGGTTGTGGAGTAGATCGCGTTGAAAGCGTCCATCCCTACGCAACGCTGGAAGCAGGCAGCCGTCTGCTGTCCCATGAGACGTTGCATTTTCACCTTCATCACCAAGTCTGCTGGGCTCTGATGCAAGTGGCAGAAACGGTTAATGCGCTCGCCCGTCAGGTTAGACACAGCCGTCATGATATCCTTGTACTCGTCCATCTGTGCCAACTTGTAGGTCATGGCTACAGAATTGAGCGAAGGACGAATAATGGGGTGATCTACGGGGTTCTCAACAAGCTTTCCGAACATATATACGCGGAGCTTCATCTTGCGCAAGCTCTCAACGTACTGCTCACTGGTCATCATAGGCATCTTAGACAAAATTTATGCAGTTCATAGACACTTGAACGAACAAAAACCGCGGGTTGTACCGCCATCTTTGTTTGTTCAAAGGTATAGACTTTTTTGTAGGTTTGCACATCCAAAATCCCCATTTAGCAGCAAAACTGCGACGGTCGTCTATTTTGTGTCTGTTTTAATTATAAATTGCACCAGTAGATACCTAAAAGACAATCAGTTAATACACTACTCACGCTTTGTCTTTCACCACCGCTTCGCACACAAAGATAGTAAAACATATCAATTCTAAAAAATATGTATTTACCTTCATTCTTTCCACACTATCACAGACATCACGTGCTCTCTGTGCAGGGGAATAGAGAGTACTCATCGTGCTAAGCGGGAAGAATAAGGGTGCTATCCGTACTTGGGGAAATAAGCGGAAAAGGGATACTGTCCTAAAAAAGTGTGTAAGGGGGTGAGAGCTGGGCGGCGATCGTGAGCTTATAAAGCTTTATATATTCCTATATATACGAGACTACCCACAGGGTGGGATAGGGGTAGATCGGGTGTAGTGTCTTTTTGTCATCCTTTTGTCATCGCTTGTAGACCGCTTGTAGACCGCTTGTAGAGCC
>CAUUCP010000016.1:0-44901 GCA_963543925.1 uncultured Bacteroidia bacterium
TCAACACCAAGTTACTAAAAGTGGAGCTTACACACTTTTTTAGGACAGTATCAAAAATACAGGTGTAAATGTCGTAGAAACAGGCAGGCGATCGGGGGGAGATGACGCTTTATATTTTCCTTAATTCCTTATCCCCAAACAAGGCATGTTCGGAGTACACCAACGCTACACGTACGCTACACGTACTCTACACGTGCTCTACAAGGACGGAATTAGGTAAAATTACCTACTCCAAAATAGCCCATATTCTATACGTATTTCTTTATTCCGTTACTCTATTATTTAGCTCATCGTATAAAAATAGAGCTTTAGAATTTCCTAAAGTGGTAGTGTGAAATGGGGATATAAAGAGGGGGCGGTAGACGGAGAAATAGGCAGGCTATTACACACTTTTACGAACACTACTGGCAACTTGTCGACACACTTTTACGGACAGTAGTACAATATCAACAATTCAGCCTCTTTAAGCGCGAAACAACCTCGTTCTATATATTGTATCAATCCAAGAATACTCTAGCGAATTTGAGCCCTTTCTGCCCCAAATTTAGCCCATCTTGCGAGGAGAGGAATAAGCTACTCCCCTTGAGCCTCCTCTGCCGCAACCTCTTTCTTACGAGAAAAAAGAGCTTTTATACGATCAAGGAGCTCACGCCACTGGTTAAAGGAGTCCGAAAGTACCACGCCAGCCCCTGCCGTATAGGGACTAAGGTCGCTAAAAACAAGGTTGTCATTCGAGCGTGCAAAAGCCTTGTATTGTAAGTTCCGGAAGGCAAGGCTCTGTTGTGTCACGTTAATATCCCCAGCAACAGCACTGGTGGTATTATTACGGTTGACATCCCAGTTAGCATCGACATTCAGACGTCCATCAAACCACTGCATAGAAACCGACACCTCTGCCTCATCCTTGGAGTAGGCATCTCCCGGGCGATAGTTAAACCCAAGGTCGATCGAGGGGGCATTGTCTATCTGTGCTATCCAAGAATTGAGGTTATTGAACAATAGTTCCCAGAAGGAGGAGAGCAAGGGATTGTTTGCTGATCCTGTACTCGGGTCCTGTGCTGTCGCAGTACTCTGCGTTCCCGTTTGTGGGGTATTGGCTATCTGGTTTTGTTCTCGTCCGTCGTTGAGAAAGGTGTTGAGAAAGAGGAGTGATGCGAACTGCTGCATGACCTTTTCCTCAGTATTCAGAGCTGCCGCCAGTAGACTTTGTGTCTCGGGGTCGGCTTGTGGCACGTCGATCTTGAATTGTATACGGGGTGCTTGGAGTCTTCCAGCGATGATAATCTTGCAGTCCACTGGCACGCGCCGCTTATACTTCTCGGAAGACTCTCCTGGGAAAAGACGGTCGAGGGCAGCCTTGACGCGATACGAAGCCTCTATCTGTGCCAAGCCCTCTTCCGGAGCACCAGAAAAACGAATCACACTCCCCGCCTGAATCTTGAACTTCTTGCTCAAAACGCCTTGTAAGAGAAAGGTATACTCGCCTCGCTGGATGGTGTAGTCGCCAAAGACCCGTACTTCCGAGGAATTGGGGACACTCTCTATACGCAAATTCCCCTCACCACGACACCGAAGCATATCCCCTGTTTTGGGATTCACCAGCAGTTGTGTGAGGGCGTCATTGGTCACACCAAGATCCACAACGAAGGAGACATTGGAACGCTTATCGTTTTGAGGTTCTGCATTTTCTGAGGGATGATTTACAGTCTCCACTGGTCTCACGAACTCCAGAAGCTGATTATCCTTAGCTTCAGAATAGGTCGGGAGTTGAAAATAAAGCTGCGTGCCTGGCTCTGTACGCACGCTAGTCTGTACGCGCAACTGCGACAACGACCCCTGTACACGGGTTTGGCTTGAGGTAAAAAGACGTCCATAGTAGAGCTCTTTACTCGCTTGGGTCTGCAAGGCGCAAAACTGCTGTGTATTCACGGTAAGGTTAAAAATCGGTTTCGAGAGTTGCGCGATATTGATAGTACCCTGTACCGACAGCGGGTGTTGTTGCGCGTCATAGGCCATAAAGTTGTCGAAGTGGATAGCATCGTCATGAAACCACACGCGGTGGTGAGTCTGAATTTGCGTATTAAACTTGCGCAGCGTAAAACGCGCATCATCAAAGTGGATCTGCCCCTCGAGGCGAGGCTTTTGCACACTCCCACCCAACTGCAAGTCAGCATTCGCACTCCCCTGCGAGAGCAAGTGTTCTCCAGCAAAGAGGTCGAGAAGCGAAAGCTTACACTTATTCAGACGAAGACGCCCCTCTATCCCTTCTCCCTCGGTACTCCACGAGGCATTCAGAGTAATATCTTGGTTTCCCTCCAGAGTCTGGTTTTGAAAGCGAATAAGGAACGGTTTTTTCAACCCCGCCCAACGTCCCTGCAACATAGAATTACCAATGTAGGTATCGTTAAGCGCAAAGTTCGAAAGACGAAGCTGCGTAAAAATACTCAGCGAATCTAGCGGAGAAACCACCCCGACGTAGCCATTGACATAACCTTGGTAACGAAACCGTGGCAGAATCTTTTCAATCACAGCAAGGTCGATTTGATCCAACGAAAGGCGTAGCGTATCGGTCGCATGTCGCGAAAGACGTCCCCCAAGGCTTAGTCGTCGGTCTTGGTGTTGTATATTGAAATTGTGCACTTCTAGGCTTGTACTATCGCAGTAAATACGCGCGCGGCTAAATAGCCACTCCCGTCCCTGCAAGAGCATATTTGAGGGCTCTAAGCGCGTAATAACGCAAAACGGTTTCTCTTCCTCGGGCGGATAAAACTGCGTAATACCCCCGAGGCGTAGTGCCCCTCCCCCCATGTCGGGAGTACTAAGCTTTAGTTGCGTAGAAAGATAATTTGTCGTAAAGAGGTTTTGTAGTCCAACGTCCTCCAGAACAAGGGTCCCCGAATGCCCTCGTGCGACACTCAGGGCGAGTTGTGTAAGGGTATCGTGGTTTCGAAGATCGAGAGCAAGGGTGTCAATAGAGAAGCTACGATAGGCGAGGCGTTCGCTCCGTATACTCAATTCTAAATCCTTACTCTGGGCATCAAAAAGGAACTTAAGCTGGGTACGCGGAGCGAGCGAAAAAGCGGGGAGGAGGACAGAAAAAAACTCATCGCATTCGCCCATAAGCAACGACGCTCGGTAGAGTTTGGGTGCAAGGGAAGGTGGCGACGGCTCATGATTTTGGGCGGTTAAAAGCTCGGCAGACGCCTGCGACGAAACAGAGGGGGTAAAATAAGCGGGAAGGCGCTCCTCCAAAAGAGAACGCAACGAGCTCACAAGATGGTCATAACGTTGATCCGTCCACATAGAGGCATGAAATACTCGCGAATCTACCGTGATAGACTTTCCTCCTCCCTCATTGAATGCCGAGATACGCAAGCCATCAAGATGGACAGTTCCATGCTGGTTAGTGTAATCGAGTTGTGAAAAAGCGATATTCCCCAGCAAGTCATCTAGCTTCTTTCCTTCGTAAAAAGCGTTTACGTCAAAGGCGAGGCGCGCTATCGAATCACGTTCATACCAGTGCAGACGCTTAAGGTCTATATGGGGTGCTGTAGCTGCAAACTGATATTTTGGGATAAGATCGGAGAAGTCCAATTGTCCTTGGAAAGTCAGCTGGAGGGCAGAATCACGCACGATAGCCGTACCCGAATAGCTCTTTGGCGTAACATCACCATTTAGCTCGATATGATGGTAGGTGTAGCCCTTAAACTCAAGATTCTCTACCAAGACCTTGGTACGTGCGTGGACGCTACCACCTCGGTACGCAACACCGTGGATCTGTCCCCTGAGATCGGTATGCCCCAAGATAGCCTCGTCCACCAACTTTCCAACATGGAGCTGCTGTGTCGAGATTTGCCCATCAAACTGGGTGCCACGCTCGGGATCGATCCGCAATGAGAGGTCGACGTCCATAGTCCCCAAATTGGAAGAAAGACGACCGTAGGCCACGAAATCGTCAAGAAAACCTACTAGCTCACCCCTATATGCCAAGTGCTGAAGACGTCGTGCGAAAGCTGGCAATTGCCAATGTGCAAGCCCTAACGAATCTGTCAGGAGGCGCACATCCTCCAGAGAAGTACGACACTCTTTCACACGCAGGTTCACAATAGCCTCGTGCACCTGTGGCAGTCCCTCAAAAGAAGACTGAAGGCTAAGGTGCGTCTCAGCCCCTGTGCGCAACGAGAGGTTATGTACCTGCAAGGCAGCAATTGTCCCTGCGGCATAGCCCGTGGCGTAAATAGGCAAATCGGAAGGGGAAAGGCGGGGAATGAAATAGCTAAAAAGGCGGGGCGTGAGCACCGAGGGTTCTAGTGCGAGTGAGAGATGAACGTTGTGTACAAAATCCTTCATCGCTCCAAAACCGTCATACGACATCCGAAAGTCAGAGACACGAAGGTGTTGACTTCCCTGCAAGAGCTCGATATCTTGGAAGTGCATATGGTGGTTGCACAACGACATCTTAGTCTTGAACTCCTCGGCAGCAAAGCCAGAACGCTCATGAAAGTGGAGATTTTCGATCTCCATCCGCACCGTATCGCTTGCCACACGCAGGTGGTGGATATAGCCGCCGATATCTTGGAAATCAATGTCGCGATGGTTGAAACGTCCCGGCAAAGAGCTTACTCCAGCGTATTGCATAGAGAAGTGGACGTCAGAGAAATCGATACGGTCTATCGAGATCCGTACTGGTTCGGGGTTGGGCTTAGGCTTCTTAGACTTAAAGACCTTGAAAAATTCAGTGATATTGATGAGCCCAGCCGTGTCGACACGAAGACGAAGTTCTGCATCGTAGAGCTCGGTCTTGCCAAAATGCAACTCACGCCCCATACGAGCAAGGAAAAGAAGCGAGGTGGAGGCACGCTCGGCACACAACATCGTGTCGCCGTGTAGGTCGTACACCAGTGCCTGTTGCAATTCGACACGCGCTGGAAAAGAAAGCCCCACGCGTCCAATACGAAGCGTGACGCCATAGCGTCCTTCTAACCAATGGGTTAATCTTCCTGCACTATAAGTCCCCAAGCTCGTATACTGGAGTAGGAGAGAAAGGGAGAACAACAGACATACAACCGTCCCCAGTGCTACTAAGAGCGCAGACAAAAGCCAACGACCGCCCCGTCGTATACAGCGTGCAAGTAAGGATGTGAAGGAGCTCACGAAAGTAGTTCTGAGTCTAGAATCTCGTCAAAGGTACGATATTTCCACCGTCCCTATTGATGCTCGGGGCACGCCGTTCCCCGATTGTCCGTGCATAAGAGAGGACGTTACTCATCATTCTTCCCCCGAGCATAACCCTGCCTTTTTCCCAAGGACGCTAACAAGGTATACTGAGAATGGCTATTCGGGACTACTCTACACAAGTGTATAATACTACGAGCCTAGACCAGAGTTCTGAATCAAGATCTGCGAGATCCGCGTCTTGTCCTGTTCGGTTTTAAGAAACACACTGATACGGTAGGAATTGGCGTTTGAGATATACGTTCCTATAAAGAACGAATTGTCGCTGCGTAACTTGCGGTGTGCCACGACAAAGCTCGCAGGCGGATGCGAAGTAAAGAAATTGGATAGCAAGACCTGTGCCTGTGCATTCCCATATACGTTCTCGGTCTCTAGGATTCGAAGATCTACTGTCGATCCGAAATAGGGGAAGAGCTTAGCAGCATCCCCTCCCTCTATCGCATGTTCCACGTCAGTACAAGCACTCTGCACGCTCTGCGCCCACGCTCCAAACGAAAGACAAAGGAGTGTAGCAAGCAAGTATAGTGTTCTCATTTCCAGATAAACGTTCTTGTAGATTCCGCAAATATTACAACTCCCGTACCAAGAGGGTAAGCGCCTCAAGCCCATACGCAAGCGCCCGTTCGTCGGGGCAGAACTCTCCTGAGTGTAAATTGCCTGTCGGACCAACGCCGAGGCGTAAGAAAAGAGAGGGGATCTCCTGCGCGAAGTAGGCAAAGTCGTCAGTGGTCATACGTTTGCCGAGCTGTTGTACAGTAACCTCCTTCTGCTCAAGAAGTCGTTTTGCACGCTGGGTCAACTGTAGGTCATTGGAAAGGACTGGATAACCCTCCCGAATCTCCAGAGTCGCCTCAGCTCCGAAAGCCGCTGCGGTATGTTGCACGATAGCCGCAATCCGCGCCTTTGCTTCGCGTCTCCAAAGCTCGGACTGGGTTCGGAGTGTGCCCTCAAGACGCACCTCGGCAGGAATGAGATTCATACGTCCCTCACAGACGACATTACCAAACGAGAGCACAACAGACTCAGCACTAGGTATAGTGCGCGATACCACACTCTGTAGCGCCACCAAGATATGAGCCGCCACAAGCAAGGCATCCACCCCCGTATGCGGGAGTGCTCCATGCGCCGCCTTGCCACGAACGGTAATCCAGAGCTCATCGCCCGAGGCCATGTACTGCCCTTCCCGCACGCCCAACGTACCCGTGGGAAGGTCGGGGTCGCAGTGAAAGGCGAGCATCCGATCGGGGCGATAGGTAGTAAAAGCCTCACTGTGCAAAATAGTGAGCGCTCCCCCGGGTAAGACCTCTTCCGAGGATTCGAAAATCAAGAGCAAATTGGGATATCCCTCTCCTGCCACAGCATCTCGCTCCCAAGCGAGCCCCATTGCCAGCGCTGCGTGCATGTCGTGTCCACAAGCATGCATAACCCCACGATATTCACTCGCCCCCTCGCGCGTGGGTTCTTGTATCGGCAGGGCGTCTAACTCTGCTCGGAAGCCCACGATACGCGGCAACGTCCCAGCCTTATAAGCGAGAAAGCTCGTAGTCTCCGCTAAGCGAAATAGACTCCACCCCGCCTCAGCAAGAAGGCTGGATAAATAGGCAGCACTGCCGCTCTCTTTTTTTGAAAGCTCGGGGTAACGATGGAGGTGACGGCGCACCTCGCGGATCTTAGTATATATTTCACGCTCCCCCATCTATTCGCCCACTGGTTGTTGCAATAGATCCCCCGCCTGTGAAAGCGGGACACGCCCCTCGTAGAGGTTTTCTCCATCAAGCGTTAGACGAAGATTTACAGCCCGTTGTGAACGGTAAAAATAGGCATTCTTAAGCACAGGAGAGACTGCATGGTGTGCCGCCCCTCCCTCCGCCTCCATGTGTAATACCAAGGGTTTTGCCGTCACCTCGTGCGCAGGAACAATCCCGCGCGTAGGAGTAAAACGACATGGTATCGCAGTATTTTCTCCTCTGGAGGGTACAAACGAGAGGTAATGCCAAACAGTATCGCGCTGGGTAACACCCCGAAACAGAGAAAGATATACAGCCTCAAGGCGATTCAATTCATTCAAGATCGTTACCATCCCGTCGGCGGTGGTGGGCATCTCCTCTCCAGAGAGGAGGTCGATCCTACGCTTACGCAATTGAAAGATAACATTTGCCGCCTGTTGTGCTTTCTCGGCTAGTGTACGTTTCACAGCGATTTCTCGTGCCACGGGCACGCTCTCAAAGGTTGTAGAATCTCGCTGCTGCACAGCATGTAGGACACTCCGTTCGGAATCTATAAACGGCTCACTACTGCGATCAGTAAACTCTAGTGCGGGGAGCTGTACCGTTCGGAAGACTGGCATAGGTGTCTGGAACAGCTGTTGAGCTGGTATCAACCATCCCCCTCGGCTCATTTCCACAAACCGCTGTTGTGCACTCCCCTTCTGTTGTACCACATAGGGAGCGTTAAGATCGGCCTCTTGGTGTTTGCCCAACGAGACGAATAGGACACGATATTGTGTCTCTACTGCGCGTTCTCTTGCTGCGAAACCTAGGAGCGCACTGCTATAAGCAGCGTAAGGTCCAGGCGTGAAACGCTCGACCTCGAGACAGAAACCAAAATCTAGGACAGTCTGTGGCAAATAATAGACCCAATCAGAGTCAGCGAGTTCCCTTCCCGCCTCATAGCGCGAAACCCTCATAATATTCTTGGAGGCACACCCCCCACTCCCCCAGAGGGTGGCAAGCAGAGCGAGAGCAAAGACACCCCTTGCGACCTCTTGAGAAAGCCCCTTTTTGCTCATCATCGTCCTTTACGAAAAAGCTTATCTTCCAGAGGAGAAGAGAGCGAGAGCACTATCCAGATGTTGTTCTCGTCCCCCCTACCAGACACATTCCATAGCATCTGCCCCTGTCAATTATCATATCGCTAAACTGCTGGGGAAGAGCTCACCTCCCCCCCCCGACAGAAGCAAGTATTCCCTCTTATTCCTCCGAAACCTCTTTTTGCACGGGCTGCTCTGGTTCAGGAACAGCCCCCCCTTGCGTCTCGTCCGCTAGTTGCGCCACACTCTCTGTATTAGAGGGCTTCTTAAGCCGACGCCCGTGACGGATAATCGCCCCATAGAATGCCGATACCGAGGGCACCTTGGAAAGGATGGGGATCATAATACTCGTGAATACAATACTGGTGAGGATGACCGCATAAACCAAGTCGCGAACCATCTCTCCGCCTGGAACCCCCGCTTGCAGCGGCAAATTGGCGAGCACGGCAGCAGCCAACCCCTTGGGCACCATGGTAGACATAATAGTAAGATCTATGGTAGGCAAGTCCTCTGAAATAGAAAACTTCACCACGGGGATACGTAGGATATAGATCACCACCGTGATGAAGAAACCGAAAAGCAATGCCCAGCCATTTGTGAACTGAATCGATATCCCGATAAAGACAAAGAAAAAGGTTTTGAGCAGGAAGACGATCTCTGAGAAGAACTGCTTCTCCGAGTCGTTAAAAGTATGCATACCGCGATCGACAATCTTCTGAATGGCTTTGAAACGGAAGCGGTCGATATTGGCAAGTGTAATCCCAAAGGTGAGTGCAGCAATCGCACCACTAAATCCCAACAGCTCGGCGATACCGTAAATGACAAAGACAAAGGCTGGCGTGGTAAACATCGAATTCTTGATAGTACGAATCCGTCCCAAGAGTACACTCCACAACAAAGCACTCGCGATACCGATAAGCCCCGCCAAAGTAAAAGAGCTGAGTATACTGCCAAAAATCGCTCCGATTCGGATACCATTGGTATTATAGGCCTGAATCAGCGCCAAGACGAAGACGATACACAAGACGTCGGACATCGCAGACTCAAGCACGAGGATAGTCTTGGCACTCTCTCGCATATACAACTGTTTTACCAACGGAATGACGACCGCCGACGAGGTTCCCCCTACGATAGCCCCTAATGCAAAGGCTGGGATAGGTTCTAGCCCCAAAAGTAACCACGCCAATAATCCCACCACCACGGTGGTAGCAACAAAATTGACGCAAGTAAGGACGGTCATCCCCCGCAAGGCAGAACGCATCGTTTCAAAACGAAGATCTAGCCCCCCTTGGAACAAAATAAAAACCAGCGTAATCGTGGTAAAGAGCCCAGTGACGATCCCGAAAGACTCGGGAGTTACGAGATGAAATACAGGACCTATGACAATCCCGATAATCATCAGCATCAAGACATCAGGAATTCCCTTCTTCTCAAAGATACCTGCAAAAAGATGCGAGACAAAGATCAAGAGTCCCACAAAGATAACGAACTGTGCTGCGTCCATAAATTAAATAGTATGTATATCAAGCTCTTTAGAGAGAACGGTCGCGGGGAAAATTTGTTGCGCCTCGGCAAGTAAAGGCGCGAGGTCGTGGTATCGTGCCGAATAATGCCCAATAATCAATCTTTTTGCTTGTGCGAGCGACGCGAACTCGGCAGCTTGTTGGGCGGTGGCGTGTCCCGTTTGTTTAGCAAGCGATAGCAAATCTTGCGTATACGTAGCCTCGTGGTATAAGAGGTCAACCCCCTGTACAAAAGGCGCAGCAGAGGCGGTAAAAAGCGTATCACTCATATAGGCGAACGTGCGTGGCGTACGACGATAATAAAGTGCCTCGTCAGGACGAAGGACTACCCCATTAGATAGGGTCACTTCTTTTCTCTCCTTAAGGAGTGCAATTTCTTGACGTGAAAGTTGATACTGCTCGGTAATCTCTGGACGGAGATTGGGTGGGAGGGGATGTTCAGCGAACTTGAAACCACACGTTTTAATACGATGGTGTAGCGGGATTGTCGAGACCGAGATCTGCGAGTCTATATAGATCTCAGCCCCAGCCTCCTCTGGTAGAGGGTAGAAACGGATTTCAAAATTGAGATGAGCGATAAAAAGCTCAATGATATGCTCGAGCATCGCCTCTAAGGGAGCATGTGCATAAACCGCCAAGGGGGCAGTGCGCCCCGTCATGCTAAGCGATGCGATGAGACCAAAGAGCCCCAGCGCGTGATCTGCATGGAGGTGTGTAATAAAAACAGCCACAATCCTCTCAAGGGGGATTGTGGCTTTACTCAACTGCATTTGCGTTCCCTCGCCACAATCAACGAGGTAGATCCGTCTTCCGATACAGAGCGCCTGTGCTGATGGTGCGCGGCATGCCGTAGGACGAGCACTTCCACTCCCCAGGACTACAAGATGCCACGGTAGCATGTTTTATAGGGCTTCCAAGGACTCTTGGTTAGGCATCATCCGATCGTGCGAATACATCCCATCAAGCTGTTCGAGCATGTAATCTTGTACCAGCTTGATGAAGTGATTCCACGTATTGGTTTCATCCATCACCTCTGTACGACAATACCGTCGATAAAGTTCGTCAGAGACAACAGGTAACAACAAGAGGTCATCCATATGCATCATGGATGCAATCTCCTCTCTAGTGACCCCCCTGAGGTCATGTATCCCTTGGCTTATCAAGGTCTCGGCACAACGCCGTGCTGTGTGTTGTTGTACAGACTGCCGATCGTATACTATGTGTAAGCCCAATGCGGCTAATACTTTTTCGAGGTTAGTGGTGACCATCCCACTACTTCCACGCTCGAAAATCGAAATCTGAGAAGGGGCTATCCCCGTTCTCTCTGCCAACTGGTACTGTTTCAGCCCCAGACGGCGACGCTGTGTAGCTACAATTTCACTAATCTTCATGGCTAGAACCCTTTCCTTGTCGTTTGTTGTGGTTAGCGGTTGAGAAGGTTTTGTGCCTGCTCCTCGGAATATGCGATAGCGAGCACAGTATCTAAATGCGAAATGTTAATTAGGCGTTCCACTTGTGTCGAGATGTTACGCAAGACAAAAATACCCCCAGCGTTCCGACACAACCGATTCCCTACCAAAAGGACACTGAGTCCCGAGGAATCACAATAGGTACACCGAGCGAGGTCTAGGACGATATTGCGCTGTCCGAGCCCAGAGAGGATAATCAGCTCCGATTTCAGACGGTTGGCAATCACAGCATCCAGACGAGGTTGCACCAACGTAATTGTGGTATAATTCTCCTCCTCCTGAATGATGTAAGCGTCCTCCTCCTTATTAGGAATAAGCATTTGACGTGAGTGTTAAGAGTTCAAAACAACAAATCGAGACTGAGGGTCTCACAAGGTCGTCGAGGTGACCAAAGACACTAATTGCAAATCGTATACCATACGTTAACAAATCAGTAACAAAGAACGATCTACATTTTTAGAAAAGTAAACATTACACAAAGCTAAGAATACTGTCCCAATTATACAAGTCCTATCAGGGTAAAAGTTCTCTGGCTCGTTTCTGTTTGCCTTTACCCTATGTACGAAAAATCTTTTCGTTTGTTTACCTAAGTTGCGTATTTAATGGAAAATATTTAACAACTTTCCCTTAACAAGATCCCAAACGGCGGGCGTCCACCGCGGCAAAGATAAGTAGCAAAGATAGAAACCATCACGCTCCATACAGTTTTCACCTCATTTTATTCACAAGAAAAAGGAACGCTACCGTAGTGGTAACGCTCCTCTTTCTTATAATCAAGTTCAGAACTTTTTTATCGACAGAACTCGTTCTCCGAATGCGGGAGAGGGCAAATTCTATCTAATACTTCAGAACACGCAGGGTCTTGGTAGCCCCAGCCTCGGTAGTAATCTGCAAGAAGTAGAGCCCCGTTGGGAGTTCTGACGTCTCAATAACGGTAGACTCAGGGGTCAATACGCCCGCAGCCACTGGTAGCCCCGTGAGAGAGAACAACTGATAACGTCCTGCCCCGAGACCAGAATTTACCACCCGCAACTCATCGATGAACGGATTAGGAGATACCGCTAGAGCAGCCAATACAGCGTTTTCTACCGCGGTTTTCACATCGCCTAGTACAATTTCCACCACAACGTCTTTAGCGGGCATTACAGCCATGTATTCACTACGTTCTTTACCACTCTCTGCCACTCGCGTCAACTCATTACCATCGAAGATCACTTTCGCGATTTCGTTATTCGGATGCACGACCCTAATAAGAAGTTCAGAATACGCGTCTATTTCCGACGTTGGTACCAAGAGTTTCGTACCGAGGAAGATATCCACCTGTGCACCGTTAGCGTTCACCTGAATCTTGTGCTTGGTCACGGTAGTCAGATCTGCCAATACGACTTCGGTATTTACATTAGCGTCTGGCATGACAAAGAACCATCCATTGACATTGTTGATATCGTGCGTAGCCAGCGTCTCTCCCAACTTCACTTCCTTGACAAACTTTGCGACACCATTTTTCACCTTCACCGTGAGCGATACCGCCTCTCCTACATACACCTGCGCGGGACTCGTCAATGTGATCTTTTCAGTATCCTTCATCATCGTAGCCTCGATAGTATACTCGAGGTTATTCGTGTCGAATAACAAGAGACGTGCCGTTTTGTCATCTCCCTGGAACTTGACGGTCATGTAGGAATCGACGGTCGGCATATCAAACTCATATTCCTTTCCATCGCTGGTCTTGCTTATTGCAACGCCATTCACGAGCACCTCTTCTATCGTACGTGTGGTAGAAGTAGCCTTTACGACCAGACGTTTTCCTTCCTCTACAAGACCACCGCTTACGACGGATTGGTTATTTACGGAGACGGAGAGCGTCTTGAGGTCAGGATGGGTTGGGATAAAGAGGTGATGCTTTGGCGCCTCGAGGGTTACCGAGAGCTCGATGTTCGCCTTTCCCATGCTGAAGGTATAAGACCACTTCTTACCTTCTACTGGCACAAGCGTAACCCCACTGATGACCACATCTTTGATAATTTTTTTGCTTCCCTCTACTGGAGTTACCGTAAATTCGATCTTATCCTTCTCATCCAACGTTGCAGGGCTTGTGATCTCCTGACCATTAGCCTTGGCAGTCACGGTATAGTCTTCCGTGTTAGGGAAGGAGAAGGCATACTGCTTGTTTGCGAGCAGGGGCTCTATGGTAGCATCTGCATTGGGCATAAGAGCGGAGAAAGTATCCTCTCCCGTTTTGTTAGCTGCAATACCTCCGAGCTTGACTCCCATAAGACGGAGTCCTGCGTTATTCACCTTTACGTTGATAGTAATAAGTTCACCTACAGTGACTTTACCTTGATTTGACAGATCCGTATTGCCCAGCTTGGCAGTAATGACGTAATCACTGTTGGAGACAAAGGTAAGGGTGTACTTTTGTTCAGCTCCTGCACGTACGACGCCCAATGTTGCGGGTGCAGCAGGCATGGTAATCACAAACTTGTTGTCGGCATTCTTTTTCGCCACAGCATTCCACAACGTCACCATCGTTACCGCAGCCCCAGCATCGGTAACGGTAGCCGTCACTTCGAGCTCGGTACCTACTTTCACATTAGCTCCACTGACAACAGTAGACTGATCAGCCTTCTTTACCACGGAGAGTGTAACCCCCTCGATCGTTGGTATGGTCACCTTATACTCGGTAGGTAATGACTTAAGAGCCATCAATACAGTCCCAGACTTTTGTTTCACCTTGACTACGAAAGTTTTATGAGCCTCGGTTTCTTCAACCTCTACATCCTTTCCTAGCATAGTGAGGGAGTAACCTTCCTTGACATAGAGGATATGAAACTTTACTTCGGAGTCTGGTTTTACCTTAGTGAGATCCTCTGGCTCGGTCGTGTAACGTACGTCACTGGACTTCATATCTTTCAAAGTGACTTGCAGCGGCAGATAGACCTCAGCACCAGCTTTGAGCTTCACCACCAACGTAGCATCACTCCCGACAGTCAGCACATAATTGTAGTAGCCGCCAGTCTTCTGTTTCGTACGCTCGGTGACGAGCTTTCCTCCCATCTGGAGTCCAGTGATCACATCACGACCATCGCGGAGGTTCACAACGATCTCCGTGCCCTCCTCGAGGAGCGTACCATTTTCTATTTTCGTGCCACTCTTCTTGTAAGTAACATTGATCATGTAAGCTGTGACATCACTAGCCACCATCTTCAACTCATGCTGTGGCTTCAGAACAGCCTTGAGGCTAAAATCTTTCTCAGGAACTTTTACCTTCCAACGCCCCTTGGTATCCTTCTCTGTGATCTCGGTGATCTTTTCGTCTACCACCATAGTGAAGCCCAGAATGGTCCACTTAGACGAGGATGCATCCACCCAGATAAAATCTCCGATATTAACCGACGCTTTGTTTGCAAGAGGTTTATCCGTTTCTGAAGCGTCAGCCTTGGTAAAGATCTTGTAAGTCACGCCTTCGTTAGTCGCATAGCTTACCTTCACTTGGGGCATCAGTACGACATCCAAAGTAGCATCATGGGCAGGCACTACCACCTCGTACAAGCCATCTGTCTTAAGCTCTGCCTTAGTTGTCCCCAAGGTGATCTCCTGTACCTTGCGTCCTTCTGGTAGCCCCTCAATCTTAATATTGAGTTTCTTACCTTCTTCAACCA
The DNA here is from genome assembly GCA_963543925.1 of uncultured Bacteroidia bacterium. GTDB lineage: Bacteria > Bacteroidota > Bacteroidia > Bacteroidales > CAJPTX01 > Bacteroides_D. Next base: position 14,699 of record CAUUCP010000016.1, read on the forward strand.
AGTCGTTGCTTACTACCTCGTTTGTACCTTCGGTGACCTTGATTTTCACACCTTGTACAAACTGCGCAAAGGTAACCTTATACAACAAAGCTGGGATCAATTCCAATTCCGAAATAGCCGCAGGCATCACGAAGTTGTACTTGCCATTGGCATCCTTCGTTGCCGTTTGGTCGCCGAGGTTGATTTTGGAAATTGTACACATACCCTGAACAGTAACCGCAAGCTTCTTCCCTTCCTCGATCTGGCTCGTTGCACTGAAGTCTGTTGTACCATCGTTCACGTTGATGCCCGTAACCCCTGTGGGTAGTGGAGATGGGAAAATCAACTTGTACTTGGAATTCAAGGTTACCTTTATATAAGACACCCCAGTCCCCATATTGCCCGTGTAGAGACCATCCTTTAACGAGGCAGTGATATCCTTTCCCGCAAACTCGATCTTCTTGACCCCCACATTATCTGGGGTAGTCAGCACCTTAATGGTGAGTGCCGTAGCCGCAGGCACCTGCGTATCATCTAACGTTACGGTATTCCCAGCATTCTTCACCTCAACAGTCACCCCCGTGGGCGCATCAAGAAGTACCCTCTGCGCATTCGCCTTTTCTACAAATGTAGCCACAAACGTAACAGCACTCTTCAGTAAATAAGGGGCAGTGACCACATTCCCACCCACCGTTACTTTATGAGGTTCGTGAGTATTATCTGCAGTTAATACAAAGGAGAGCTCCGTCCCTTCGTAGAGATCTGCCTCAGGTTCTACATTTTCTACCCCCGTTGCTGTCTTGCGAGTTACTTGGAACGTCCCCCCCGTAACCGCCTTGTTGTAACTTACCTTGTACTTAGGCTTTTCAACAAAGGTCGCAGTAAAGGTCACGTCACCTACCAATTTATAAAAAGAGGTTTCCAATGACGTCGTGTTCGCTTTGAGATCGGACAACTTATAATTCTCGTCGGGAATGGTTTCAAGAACCAGACGCGTACCAGATAGCAACTTCGTACCCGAGACAACCTCCTGCCCGTCGACCTTTACTACCAATTGACCGTGCGCCCCTGCGGGTTTCTTTTCATAGGAGACGGTAACCCATTTCAACGCAACAGCATAGTCAAACGTCGTAGACTTGGTAAGGTCAAAAGGCTTGGTGGGGTCTACCGCCTCTCCATTCGCATAGAGGGACAATAGCTCGTACTGTTCGTTAGAGAGGATGAATTTCAGCTTTGTATCCTCCTTCACGGTACTTCCTGTTTTAATAGTCTGATTGTCGGCATTATTCTGTACAATCAACTGAGCACCTGATTGTGCAGCATAGAAGACCTTCAAATCTCTGATAGGGAGGATTTGAGCTGTTACTTTCATATCCTCCATGAGGAGCATGCCATCCTTGTAGGCATCGTACTCATTCCCGACCCTGTGGATTCTCCCCACCTTATTCTTGGTAGGATCTGTTGGAGTCACTGTAAACTTCAGTTCAGAATCCTCCTTATAGGAGCTACCACTGGTGACTGCAACACCAGCCGCGGTCATGGTGATTTGTCCCCCAGTGGGCTGCTGAATCTCAATTTTATGATTCATCTCAGCACGGAACGTTGCCTTGAACTCTGTATTGGCTTCCAAGACATACGGGAGATTCCACTTCTTACGACTAATGCTACTCGTACCAGCCTTAAGCACATCGAGATGCTTCCCTGCTGCAGGGATGGCCTTGATAGTAAGCTCTGTTCCCTCTTCAAGCTGCGTACCAGTAGACACCTTAGTGCCTGCGTTATGGATCTCAATCTTATTTCCTTCGGTATCTGCAGCCTCGGAATAGGTAACCGTAAACTTAGCCTTTCCTTCGAAAGCAGCAGCAATCACCACCTCCTCGGCCTTGGGAAGTACATACTCAAACGTATTGTTCTTTACCTGCTTCACCTCGTTGGCAATCTTAAGCTCCTTGGTCTTGTAGTGATCTTCTGGCTTCAAGGTGATGGAAAGCACGGAGCCCTCGGGGAGCTTCATCTCATTGGTCACGTTGGTCTTCCCATGCATGATGGTGATATCACCATGCTCGGGCTTTGCGAATTTCACAGTCACGTCGTCACCAAACGTCACAGTAAACACAGTTTCTTCGGACAAGACAAAGGGTCTTGTAGGATCGATATATTGTTCCTTGTCTCCCACCTTAGCTTTCAGATTCCCGAGCTTCTTTCCACTAGGAATCTTCGTTTTAAAGGTCAGTACTGTCCCGTAGGTGAAACTAGTCCCATTGGAAACCGCTACTCCGCCCTGCAAGACTTCTAGAACATCAGGAGACGCATTGGTTACCTTATAATTCTTACTTCTAAAAGAGGCCGCAAAGGTAACGTCTTTGGTCACTTTCAATTTATAGTTCACCAAATCAGAAATCTCTACAGGATCTGTCTCTCCCTCTTCCTTTTTGGTCACCTTCTCTATTTCATAGCCAGCAAACTCCTTACACGAAAGCGTAAGCTCTGTTCCCTTAAAGACCTTAGCACCAGGCAAGACATTCTTGCTTCCAGCCTTTACGCTAAACTCCCCGCCCCACAGTTCCGAATCGTAATTTACGGTCACCACCTCCTTGAACGAAGCAGAAAAAGTAACATCAGATTTAAGTGTATACACCGAGGTAGGATCTATAACCTTTGGAGAATTGTTCCCCTCTTTCGCTTCTAACTTTTCTAGCCCATATCCTTCTTTAGGCTCCACCTCGAAAAGGAATTCTGTGTTCTGAACATATTCAGCACCCTCTGCCTTTTCTGGCACTTTTTCACCGCCATCTTTCTTTTTGATAACGATCTTGCCATGCGCATCAGCAGGATTCTGATAGGTAATCTTGAAATTAGGAAGTGGTCCACTCGTTTCTTCAAGGAGTACCTCCAACTCAAAGATAATATCAGAGCTACCGTTTAGCTCAAAAACCTCAGACTCATAATCTCCGCTTGGGAGACCTGTAGACTTTTCATGAGCAATCGTATTGTCCTTCAGCTTAGTAATTTTCCAACTCTTGACTTTATAACCATCATTTGGTTTCACTTGGAATTTACATTGACGCCCTGGTAACGTTTGTCCAGCCAGATTTTCTGCGACGTCTACAAAACTAGAGAACTTCTTACTTTGGAAATTCACTGTTCCATGGTCAAGCTGCTTTTTATACTTTATTTTTGCCCCCCAGACATTTCCCGCACCAGCAAGGAAGAAGGAGAGCAACGCCACGACCCACAGGGCGTGTGTCATCTTTGATAGTAGTCTTCGCATATTCGTTAACTGTGTTTTGTGTTTACAAGCCCAAACGCACGGGTACTGCCGCAACAGGCACATAACCTAAACGCAAAGGTACAAAAACTACGCCAAAAGAGTGACATGGGAGTACACACTCTCTCCGTAGCAAAAGGCTAGCACACACCTCTACAACTGTGTGCGCCGTAGTAACTCTGCGAGCTGTTGACGATGATAATTCAAATGGTTCATAGAGAGTAGGATCTGTAATTGTAGCGCCTCGTCCTCGGTTTTTATCAACTCCTGTTCGAGGTCGTGCAATCGGCTCATGACCACTCGCGCCTTGTAGGCATAGATTATCCTCTCGGTGGCAATCGCACGATTGGCCTGCTCGGTGACCTCTTGTATCTTTTCGGAGACGTCTTTTGTCCAACGACGACTGAGGGCATATTTGTCTACCAAGAGCTCAACGGCCAACTGCGAGAACTCTGGCGAGGGGTGCAAGGAGAAATGCTCCTGTAGATCAACCTCTGGGTGTTCTTTATAGACCTCGCGATACTCTGCGAGGAAATCGCGATACAGTGCATTGACGAATGTAATCTCGTCGATGTCCAATTGTTCAAAAAAGAAGTCCGCTACAGAGGGACCCATGACAATTTCCCCCGAATCGTTATCGACCTGCTCCCACGGATAGGAAGTGCCGTAACGCAACAAGAACTCGACGATCTCTCGTTCGGAAGCCTCTAGACGTAGCTCGGTGTCAGAGGTAGATGCGATTACGGGCTCTTGCGCTTTTTCTTCGTCTGGAGTTGCGTTTTCTTGGACACGCTTCAGTTCTCTGGCGGCCTCTCGCTGCAAGGTGATACCTCGCTTGGTGCGCAAATCGTTTACGGCGTCGGTCAAGAGCTGCTCACTGAGCTTAAAAAGCTCGCTCGTTTGTCGGATGTACATACTCCGAGTAAGGGGATTGGGCACAAGGGCGATCTTCGCGAGCACCGACTCGGCGAGACGCACCAGACTGTTGGGGTCATCTTTCGCTTCGTCAAGCGCGAGGGCTGTGATGAACTGGATAAAATCTTGCTCGTGTTGGTTGATATACTCCTCAATCTCCTCTAGTGCATGGGTCTTGGCAAAATCGTCGGGATCCTGCCCGTCTGGTAGTAGGACGATCCTCACCGCGAGTCCTTCCTCTAACAAGATGCCAGCCCCACGCTCGGCAGCCTTGATCCCGGCAGCATCCCCATCGTAGAGCACGGTAATGTTCTGCGTGAAGCGATGTATGAGGCGCACCTGCTCTACCGTGAGCGCGGTGCCCGAGGAGGCGACCACATAGTCCACCCCGCGTTGCCACAAGGAGAGGACATCCATATATCCCTCCACTAGGAGACACTTGTCGCGCCTCGCGATTCCTTTCCTCGACATCGATAGCCCGAAGAGCTCATTACTCTTGTGATAGATTGAGCTTTCTGGCGAATTGACATACTTAGCCGTATGCGCCTCGGTACGCAAGGCACGTCCCCCGAACGCTATGGGACGTCCACTCACCGAATGGATGGGAAAGATCACGCGTCCTCGGAATCGGTCCCCCTTCCAATTGTCGCGTGTCACGGTGAGCCCTAACTTCACGAGATCGGGGAGCGACCAACCGTAAGCCAAAGCGTCCTCTGTCATCTTCGCCCCCGAGTCTGGGCAAAATCCCAAACCGAAGGAATTGATGGTCTCCAGGGTGAGTCCTCGTTCCGTAAAATAGGAACGCCCCACGAGTTGTCCTTGCTCGTCGTCTGTCAAGATTCGGTGGAAATACTTCTGTGCCCACTCGTTGAGAGAGAGGAGACGCGCCTCCTCGGCAAGAGCCTCGATCTGCTCTCTGGTTTGTTGTTCCTCCTCGACCTCCACCCCGACCTTTTTTCCTAGGAATCTTACAGCCTCTACAAAATTGAGGTGCTCGATCTCCATAATGAAGTTGAGGGCATTCCCACCCTTTCCACAACCGAAACACTTGTAGATCCCACGCGAAGGATTGACGGAAAAAGAAGGGGTCTTCTCCGAGTGAAAGGGGCACAGACCGACACGATTTGCCCCCCGTGGGCGAAGGGTGACGTACTCGCCGACCACGTCCTCGATGTCGGCACGACTCAGAATCAGGTCTATGGTTTGGCGGTCAATCATGGTGTGCTATAAGATGGATAAGGTTGTAGCGAGATAGAGATACCTCTCTTTCTCTCTCTGTATACCTCTTTACTGGTCAATGTTTTAGGTCTTGTGCTGGGGAAACCTCTTGTGTTTCTCTGGTCTCGTACTGCTGTGCTCGTATCATCTGGGTAAATAGGTCATAAAGCGTCAGGAGTCGTGGCGAGTTCTCGAGTAGCGTTCGCTGGTGTTCGATGGTTTTATAGTCTGCGCGTCGTGCAGGACCTGTCTGTGCGAGTAATGGGGAGAGCGCAAAGGCTTTGGCAATCGTCTCATCCAAAATCGGTTGCAACGCCAGAAATGGCAAATCGTGTTCGCGTGCCAGACGTTCGACCTCTACGAGCAGGGCGTTGGTAAAATTGTTACTCAAGACCCCCAAGAGGTGCACCCAACTACGCTGCTCGGAAGAGAGCTCGCGTACCTCGGCATTCGATATCCTTTTTGCCCAACGCGAGAGTAGGTCAATGACTTGAGGATCAGAGCCCTCGATAAAGAATGGGGTGTGTGCGAGATCCACCTCGCGGTCAATAGAAAACGTTTGCAGGGGATAGAAGACCCCCGAGCGGCTATGTGGTAGTTGTGGCATCGGTACACTGCCCGAGGTGTGAAGGATGGTGCCGCCGAGCTCGTCCCACTGCTCTGCGAGCTGTAGAATGCTATCGTCCGAGACACAAAAGAGATAGATAATCCCATGTGGGATTCTTGTTCTGAGTTCTTTCCATCCCCCTGTATAGATAGAAGAAGCCAATCTGCTCGCAAGCAGACTGGCTTTTCCCTCATCTCTACTATAAACCCCTCGGATGGAGACTCTGGATCGTGCGAGCGCTAATCCCAAGTGTGTGGCGACGCGCCCGGCACCGACCAAGACGACCTCGTCCGTAGGGTCGCTATTGCAACTTTTCTGCGAGTTTTGCACGCAAAGCATCCATCGTAAGGCTGGTTCCCAAGATAGTGCCGTCCTTATCAATAAGCACCGTAAATGGAATCGCCCGTACCCCATAGAGATTTTCCCCCTTGTTCGCAATCGATTCGTCCGTCACGAACTGCAACCACGGGAGTTGGTCGGTCTCAATCTGCGCCTTCCATTTGCTCTTATCCCTGTCAATGGAATAGCCAAAGATCTCAAATCCCTTGGGTGCAAACTCCTTATAGAGTTCCTTGAGTTCTGGGAATGCTCGCTTGCAGTAACCACACCACGATGCCCAGAAATCGACCAAGATCACTTTACCCTGCCCAGCGACGTCGCTAAGCTTTGCTCGCTCACCATCTTGTTTTAGGACTTCAAAGTCTGTGAATTTCATGCCGACGGCGATGGCATCCTTTGCCTGAATAAATTCCTTGCAGCGCTTTACCACAGTGGTTTCAGGACCGCTGTAGGCATTGATGAGTTCGCGCATCTTTGGCAGATCCTCATCTTCAATATTATTGAGAAGGGAGTGCAGGAAGACGAAGGAGATGGGTTCTGCGGGATTGCTAAAGACGAGATTCTTAAGCCCAGCGACAAACTTATCGCTTGATTCGTACAAGCGCTCGATGACCGCCTTATACTGCCCCTTTTGTTCCTCGGTCATCTCCTCTTGGTTTTCAGGGAACTGCTTCAGCTCCTCCTTGCACTGTTGTAGGACGGTGCGGTTTGCCGTTCTGAGAGAGAAGTAGGTATTTAGGAAGTTGTCAAACTTTGAGCCCTTTACCGTCACCCCCTTTGTGGCTTGGTCATAGAGGATCTCGCACTTGTTATCGGCAAAGTCGACCATGTAACGGTCGTTCTCTCCCAATGCAATGAAATAGACCCCCGTCTTCAACTTTTCATTCTTGAATAGGAAGTTGCCATCCACCATTTTGGTGGAGTCCACAGGCTTGTTGCTTGGGTTCTCAGCATCGTAGAGATACACCATATCCACGGTCTGCGGGAAGCCCTTCCCTTGGAACTGCATAGAATCCTTTGCACAACTAGAGAACAATGCAACCCAACCCAATGCCACTGCCCCTAAAACACTAATGCCCTTCATAGATCTCAGATCTTTCAATTATATTTTTTACCCCTGATGTACCCCTATTTACTCGTGGTATGGAGCACGTATAGGACGGACAAAGGTACTATTTGTTACGAACAAATCAAAAGGGGAGGAACACCTTGCGGTATATCCCCCCCCACATGCATTGTATTTTTGTAACGATGCAAAGGTACTACTTTTTTAGAAATAAACAAATCGGAGAACGTTCCTCCCCCATAGATATGGGGGATACGAGTCCCCACAAAAAAAGGGGAGGAACACCTTGCGGTATATCCCCCCCCACATGCATTGTATTTTTGTAACGGTGCAAAGGTACTACTTTTTTAGAAATAAACAAATCGGAGAACGTTCCTCCCCTATGGATATGGGGGATACGAGTCAAAAAAAAAGGGTACGTACACCTTTCGCTGTACGCACCCCTCAACCATGAGAAAAAATCTTTCCTCTTTTACTTGTCCTTACGGAGCTTTTCTAGACGTTCCGTCAACAAGGGAAGAATCTTGTGCAAATCCCCTACAATCCCCAGATCTGCAGTTCCGAAGATAGGAGCAGCTTTGTCCTTATTAATCGCAATGATAAATTCGGATTCTTCCATCCCCGCCAAGTGCTGGATAGCCCCCGAGATACCACAAGCAAAGTAACAAGCAGGCCGTACGGTCTTTCCCGTTTGTCCCACTTGACGATCGTGGGACATCACCCCAGCGTCGACCATTGCACGGGAAGAGGAGACTTGTGCACCGATGACATTTGCCAGCGCTTCCAATTTCTTGAACCCTTCCTTACTACCCACGCCACGTCCTCCGGAGACGAGGATGCGCGCCTCGGTGATATCCACCTTGTCGTTAGCGGTAATTTCTTCCTTTACGACCTTAACCAAGAATTTGGAGCGATCGAAAGGCACGGTCTCATTCACGACATTTCCAGCACGCTTTTCATCCTTTTCCCGACGCTTCATGACCCCTGGGCGGACGGTGGCCATCTGGGGACGATGCTCGGTACAGATGATGGTTGCCATGAGGTTACCTCCGAAGGCAGGGCGCGTCATGAGGAGATCTCCCGTTTCTCCGATCTCAAGCTTGGTACAGTCTGCGGTCAATCCCGTAACGGTACGCGCCGAGAGACGTGGACCGAGGTCACGCCCGATAGTGGTAGCGCCGATAAGCACGACCTCAGGTTTATACTTATCCATAAGATACGCCATCGACTGTGCATATGGCTCGGTGGTATAGGTAGCGAGCGCCGCGTCCTCTACGACCAAGACCTCGTCTGCTCCTGCGGCGATAAGATTCTTCGCCTCGGCAGCGATCTTATCCCCCAGAAGGATAGCGTATACTTTTTGTCCTGTGGGGTCCGCCAAATCGCGCGCTTTCCCAAGGAGCTCGTACGCCACATTCTGGATCTTGCCGTGGCGTTGCTCGGCAAATACGAAAATACCTTTGAACTGCGACTTATCCATCTCACCCACCTAGATTATGAATTTTTCTTGCAACTTGGAAACAATCAGGTCTACCGCTTCTTCAGGAGTCAACTCATGGAGCTCACCAGCAGGCTTTGCACCTTTGGAGAAGGATTTGTGCACCTTGGTTGGCGATCCCTTCATCCCGAGCTTATTCTCATCGACGTCGATGTTGTCGGCACTCCAGATCTTCACCTCCTTGGTATACGCGTCTACGATCCCGCCTACGGTCATATATCGGGTTTCCTTTACTGGGACTACCGAAGTGAGTAGACATGGGGTGGGTAGCTCTACGATCTGGTATCCTTCCTCGGTGGCCTTTCTCACCTTGAGGGTGGACTTTCCATCGAACTCGACACTTTCGACGTAACTCACCTGCGGTATGCCTAGGTGCTCGGCAATCTGTGGACCCACCTGTGCGGTATCTCCGTCAATGGCTTGTCGTCCCGTCATCACAATATCGAACGGCAATGTGCGGATAGCCCCTGCCAGCGCGTTGGACGTAGCCAGAGTGTCAGCACCTGCGAACTTACGGTCGCTGAGGTGTATGGCCTCGTCGGCTCCCATAGCAAATGCCTCTCGTAGGATGGCATCGGCCTGTGGAGGTCCCATGGTGATGACGGTCACCTTAGCCCCGTAGAGATCTTTGAGACGCAGCGCGAGTTCCAACCCTCCCTTATCGTCTGGGTTCATAATGCTGGGAACCCCTTCTCGGATGATAGTCCCCTTGACGGGGTCAATACGCACCTCGGTGGTATCCGGCACCTGCTTTATACAAACTACGATATTCATGTTCTTTGTAAATTCTATTGCGTGTAACCCAGTACTACTTTTTGAAGAGGCTTCCGGCGATCACCATTCTTTGTACCTCGGATGTACCTTCGTAGATCTCGGTAATCTTAGCGTCGCGCATCATACGTTCGATCGGATAGTCCCTCGTATAACCGTATCCTCCGTGTAGCTGTACGGCCTTGGTGGTCACCTCCATAGCGGTTTCAGCAGCAAAGAGCTTTGCATAGGAGGAATCAATCCCGTAGGGTAGCTTCTGATCCTTTTTCCATGCAGCCGCACGCACGAGATAACGTGATGCCATGACACGCGTCTGCATGTCCGCCATCTGGAACTGGGTATTTTGGAACTGGCTGAGCGAGCGTCCGAACTGCTTGCGTTCCTTGGTATATGCGATGGTTTCATCCATAGCGCCCTGCGCGATACCAAGGGCTTGGGATGCAATCCCCATACGTCCGCCCTCGAGTGTCTTCATGGCAATGGCAAACCCTTGTCCCTCACGTCCTAATAGGTTTTCCTTGGGGACGATGCAATCTTCGAAAATCAACTCACAGGTAGCCGATCCGCGGATACCGAGCTTCTTTTCTTCCTTTCCTACGGAGAATCCCTTCATCCCCTTTTCTACGATGAATGCGGACGTTCCGTGGGTTCCCTGTGCGCGATCGGTAACAGCGATCACAATAAAGACGTGCGCAAAAGCGGCATTGGTGATAAAGATCTTCGACCCGTTGAGTACGTAGTGATCTCCATCCAACACCGCGGTGGACTGCTGTCCCGCAGCATCGGTTCCCGCGTTTGGCTCAGTAAGCCCGAAGGCACCAATCCACTCTCCAGAGCAGAGTTTGGGCATATATTTCTGCTTCTGTTCCTCTGTACCGAACTCATAAATAGGGTTGACACAGAGTGAGGTATGTGCCGATACGACGACCCCGGTGGTAGCGCACACGCGCGAGAGCTCTTCTACGGCCATGGAGTACATGACGTTCGTACCTCCCGCTCCGCCATATTCCTTAGGGAACGGGATACCGAAGGCGCCGATTTTCCCAAGCTTGGCTATCGACTCTGCGGGGAATCGCTCCTGTTCGTCGACCTGTGCAGCTAGGGGCTTTATTTCCTCACGAGCAAACGAACGGATCATCTGGAGAAAGAGTTCCTCCGTCTTAGATAGTGAAAAATCCATTTCTTGTGTACTGTTAATAAATTCGAATCACTACGCGCCAAGGCGTCTCATCGGCGCTACGCATCTTTTTCGCTACAAAGCTAAACATTTTTCCCTTTAGAGGCGCAGTTTTTTTCATGAACGCCGCACAGTGACGACACTGGCAGCAAATCCGAGTCCCAGAACTAAAAAAAGCACAAAAAGGAGATCGGAGATCCGCAACTCGACAGGGTATGCATTGACCACAAAGGAGGTCGCGCCGCCGAGTGAGATAATCCCGAAATGTTGTTGTAACAAACAGAGAATCACTCCTAACACGAGTCCAATCCCTCCGCCCACGCTGGCGATCAGCACCCCCTCTACCCAAAAGATACGACGCACGGAGTCATTCGTCGCTCCCAGGCAAGCCAACGTCTGTATGTCGTTCTTTTTGTCGATCACGAGCATCGCCAAGGAACTCATGACGTTGAAGGCTGCTAAGACGAGAATCAGGGAGAGGATGATAACGATAATGAGCCTCTCGCTGCGTATGGTACGATAGAGGGAGAGGTTCTGGAGTTCTCTCCCCTGCACGTCGCATCGGTTTTCAAAATGCGTTTGGATACGCTCCTTGAGCTCCTTGGTCAAGAGGGCTTCTTTTCTCAAATTGATCGCAAGGGCGGACACGACGGTGGTGTCATAGAGCAGGAGGTTTTGCACGAGCGGGAGTGGTGCGAGCACGGTACTCGCATCAAACTCTCCGTTCAGGCTAACGATTCCCTCCCAAGCGACCTTTTTTTTACGAAAGGCAGTCGTAGGGTCTAACCAATGCGATGCGGTGCGGTTGGGGATATAGACCTCCAACGGGTCAAACTGTGACAAGTAAGCCCCTAATGCATAACAGATACCGATGGCTGGGACAAGAAGCGGTTGCGTGCCCCGCATGAGGCGGAAGGTTCCCTCTCTGGCATGCTCGGGGAGGTGTACCATCTGTACATAATTTTCGTCCACGCCTAGCAATCGCCCTAGGTGCTGTCGTTCTTGGTATCCGAAGAGGGCATTTTCCTCCAGGATTCGTCCGAACTGTTCTATCTCAGGTTGTGCGTTCAACCATGCCACGTCTTCCGTATTGCAGACAAAGACCTTGCCCGTGCGCGGTACGAGCCGCAGATCGGTATCGAGCGCGGAGTACATGCCGCTGACCAAACTGGAAATGCCATTGAAAACCGACAGCACTACGACCAGTGCCATGGTCGCGACCCCGATCCCCACCATAGCAATCAATGAGATGATGTGGATAGCGGCTCTGCTTTTTTTTGCAAAAAGGTAACGCCTCGCGACGAAGAAAATCCACTGCACGATAGGTCGTTATTTGGTGGCTATAAAGAGCTTATCTTCTTCCCGCAATGCATAACGCTCTCTCCACTCAATGGGGAGTTGTGCTACGTAGTCGAGTTCTTCGACTTGGAATCCCTGCTCTCGGAGACGATCGGGATAGTCTCTGCCGTAGAGCCTGAGGTGGTCTCTCTGCCAATAATATTGCTCGCGGAGCGCATCGGTGTTGATAGCAGGATCTTCGAACGTTGTCGCTCGTTGCGTATCCATCGGGACAAGTAACAGAGCTTTTCCCTTTGGTGCGAGGACACGTCGGAGCTCACGCATTGCAAGCCGATCGTCAGGAATGTGCTCGAGGACGTGGTTGCAAAGAATGAGGTCGAAGGCGTCCTCCTCAAAGGGCAAGGCTTGTATATCGCAATGGATCTCAGCCCAAGGGGACTCTAAATCTGCCGATACATACCTGAGTGCTGGCAGCGCTCGCAGACGTTTTTGTAGACAGGGCTCTGGGGCAATATGGAGGACTCGCAGTGCCGCGTGTTGGATGTCAAGCTCTCTGGTCAAATAGAGCCAGATGAGACGATGGCGCTCGAGTGAGAGGGCATGGGGCGCAAGGGCATTGGGGCGTGGACGTAGTCTCCCGTAGGTCAGCAAGCGTCGATAGCGATACCCATCGATCGGATCTTCGAAACGATTCCCTCGAAGAAAGAGGCTCAGGATACGCCCCCCACAGTGTGCAAAGTGGTGGAGAATAGGTCTCGGTACAAAACGGGTAACAAAAGAAAGAAGTCCCATCCCCGCCTCCCCCTATGCCTGCGGTTCGGGATCGTTTTTGTGGATTTGCTGCAAAATGGCTTCGATCTTCTCCGCCTCATCAAAAGAGTTGTCTAGGCGAAAGAGCAACTCTGGCACTACCCGCAGCTGGTGACGAACCCGCTTTCCGAGCTGGAAACGAATCTCCTTGGCATTACTCTGTATATTTTCAAAAACCTCTTTTTCTTTCTCCTTCGGAAAGAGGCTCAGATAGACCTTTACCTGTTCTAGGTCTTGGGAGATCCAGACCTCGGTGACCGAGACCAAGACACCCGCAGCGAGAGGTGCGAGCTCCTTCTGGAACATCTCACTGAGGTCTCTCTGTAGTAGCCTTGCCACCTTCTGTTGTCGGAGTGTAGCACCTTGTTCTTCCATATCTAAACTTCGGCGTAAATGATGTCGTCTAGCGTGCGTTTCGGGACGCAATGGGTACTCCCCTCTCTCCAATACTTGATATCGTGTTCTGGTGTCACGGGACGGATCTCTACGTTTTCGGCAGGTATCCCCAGTGCGATCACATAGAGGACACGCCACCCCTCTGGGAGTTGGAGCACCTTTGCCAATGCGTCTCTCTTTACGTTGTCGATCAGGCAGGTGCCGATCCCCTTCTCGGCAGCTCCGAGCACCAGATTCTGGGCAGCAAACCCCGGATCTACGGGTCGCAGACAGGGGAAATTGCTATCCTCGACTTGGATGATATACGCTGCGGGTCGCTCCCCCTTGGCGGGACCCTCCCAATCGGTCAGATAGGCAGCCCAGCCGAGGGTGGGAAAAATCTGTTCTCGCAACTCTGGCTTGGTAACCAGATAGTAACGAATGGCCTGCCGATTGGCACCGCACTGTGCAAGACGTGCTAGATCGACCAAGGAGCGGAGCGTGTCCAAAGAGAGGGCTTTCTCTTCCTGATATCTCCGCACGGTGCGCGTCTTTGTGACAAGGTCGTGTAATGACATTGCGTGTAAAGTTCTTTTTAGTGAGACGAAGGTACAATATTTTTAAGTCCTAGCCACACTCCACACTTGGGAGCTACTTCTGGTAGTGTGGTAAAAAGTAGAGTGTATGCGCCCCGTTTTTTAGTAACTCGGGATTGTAGCCCAATAAAAAATGGAAGCCCTTGCAAGCTTCCATTTTTCGTAACAAGGATTTTTTCCTCCTACCACTCTTCGCTCCGTTCCCAATTACTTTGTGCAGCGACCTCTTGCATTGCTCCCGCCTCGCATCGGAAGATTCGAGATTCAAATCGTCGTACGATACCGTAGTTGTGGGTTGCCATGACAACGGCCTTTTTGCGTTCGACGAGGTCGAAAAGGAGCTGCATAATACCCTCTGAGGTAGTGGGATCTAAGTTTCCTGTAGGTTCGTCAGCAAGGATGAGCGGCGGGTCGTTTAACAAAGCACGCGCAATGGCGACACGCTGCTGCTCGCCACCAGAGAGTTGGTTGGGTTGCTTATAGGCTTTATGTTCCAATCCGACGAGCGCGAGGACCTCGGCGATGCGTTCTCGGATTGCGCGACGCGATGACCATCCCGTAGCCCGGAGTACGAAGTGGAGATTACGCTCTACGGTTCTGTCTGGCAAGAGTTTAAAGTCTTGGAAGACAACCCCGATATTTCGACGTAAATAGGGGATCTCCCGTTCGCAGAGGCTTCTGAGGTCGTAACCACATACGCACCCCTGTCCGACACGCAATGGTATTTCTCCTGTGAGCGTCGACAAGAAGCTAGACTTCCCCGAGCCGACACGCCCGACTAGATAAAAGAAGTCGCCAGCACACAGTTCGAAATTCACACTGTGGAGCAGGATGTTATCCCCTTGCGCAATAGACGCCCCCAGCAGCTGTACGACGGGTTCTCTATTCATTCGCCACCGTTCCCCGTGCTAAGATTACTTGTCTTCGAGGATGGCGGCAATCCCTGGCAGATTCTTCCCCTCGAGATACTCAAGCATAGCTCCCCCTCCCGTGGAGACATAGCTCACCTTGCTCTCTAGTCCACTGGCTTTCAAAGCAGATACGCTATCTCCACCACCCACCAGGGTATATGCTCCGTTCTGCGTGGTGGTCGCGAGCGCCTCGGCAATCATAAACGTTCCTTTGGCAAAGTTCGACATTTCGAAGACCCCCATCGGACCATTCCAGAAGACTGTGTTGCTCTCTAAAATCGCTTGTCGGAAACGCTCGGCGGATTTTTCTCCTATATCCAATCCCATCCACCCGTCCGGGGTTTTCTCTATGGGTGAGCAGTTGGTATGGGCATCGTCGGCAAATTTGTCGGCATTTACGGCATCAATGGGTAGTAGGAGTTGCACTCCTCGTTGTTTTGCTTTTTCAAGCAGCTCGCGTGCGGTTTCTAGGTGCTCCTCTTCGCAGAGCGAGTTACCGATTTGCCCCCCCTGTGCCTTGACGAAGGTGTAGGCCATCCCCCCGCCGATAATAATCTTGTCCACTCGTTCAAGCAATGAGGAGATGAGGACGATTTTGTCAGAAACCTTTGCGCCCCCCATAATTGCGCAGAGCGGACGTTTGGGTTGCTGCATTACGTAGTTGAGCGCAGCGATCTCTTGCTCCATCAATCGCCCGAAGCCTCGAGCTTTTGGGAAGAAGCTTGCGATGTGTGTCGTGGAGGCATTCGCACGGTGTGCGGCACCAAAAGCATCATTGATAAAGCAGTCACCACAACGAGCCAGCTCTCCAGCAAAGGCTTTCTGTGCCTCCTTCATCGCAGCCTTGCGCGCCTTGTAACTCTCCTCGCTTTCGTCTTCTTTCTGCTTCACCTTGCCTTCGTCCTCTGCGTGAAAACGAACGTTCTCGAGCAGGAGTATCTCTCCGTCCAGAAGTTGTTGCGAGGCGCGGACGGCATCCTCTCCAATACAGTCATCGCAAAAAGCCACGTGTTTACCGATTAAGGTCTCGACTGCGTGAAGGATGCGCCGCAAAGAGAGCTCCTCAACTCGCTTCCCACCTGGACGTCCCATGTGCGAGAGGAGTACCAGCCGCCCTCCCTTGCTCACGATCTCTTGGATGGTAGGTAGTGCCCGCCGGATGCGGCTATCGTCACTAATGAGCCCTGTATGCTTGTCAAATGGTACGTTGAAGTCTACCCGCAGGAGTACGCGCTTCCCACGGAAGTCGAACTGGTCTATACTGTATTGCATTTCCCCTCTTTATGTGGTTCGAATTGTTAACAAATATAGGGAAAAAGTCCTATAATCGTCGCTTGCCTATCGGAGGAATTATCTACCGACAAACGGTTGGAAAGACGGACGGAGGGGAGGCGACACCCTATAGTTGAAATAAACCTTTAGTGAAAAGTAAACCACGCGTTAAGAATAAACCTTATAGTGAAAAATAAACCACGGTGCACAGACACTGCTATACACCGTGGTTCTTTTCTTGGTTCTTTTCTGAGAAGCTGCGCGTAGTTAGTCGCTACTGCTCGCAGGTACAAACGAGATTTCGATCTCCGTATCCTGAGTCGATGCGGCTGACGGTAGGCCAGAACTTCGCCTCTCGAATCCAAGGCAATGGGTAGGCAGCCGCCTCGCGGGAATAGGGGTGTGTCCATGTATCAGCCACCAACTCGGCAGCCGTATGTGGAGCATTTTTCAATAGGTTATCGTTACGGTCAGCGCGGCCTGCAGCGATGTCCTTCATCTCTACGAGGATTTGTAGGAGCGCTTCGCAGAAACGATCGATCTCTGCCTTCGACTCACTCTCAGTAGGTTCTACCATCAGGGTTTCATGCACTGGGAAAGAGAGAGTTGGCGCATGGAATCCGTAGTCCATGAGACGACGTGCGATGTCAGCGGTCTCTACGTCGTAGTCGGCCTTACAGTTGCGACAGTCGACGATGACCTCGTGCCCGACACGTCCCGTCTCCCCGGAGTAGACAATACCGTACGTGTCCTTGAGACGCGCCACCATGTAATTAGCATTCAAAATTGCATTTTCCGACGCTCTCCGCAGCCCATCCGCCCCGAGCATCCGGATGTAAGCATAGGTGATAGGGAGCACACTGGCACTCCCCCACGGTCCTGAGGAGACGGCGGTAATCCCCTTGCGTCCTCCGACCTCTACGACGGGGTGCGTGGGCAGAAAATCGACTAAGTGCGCCGCCACGGAAACCGAACCTACACCCGGTCCTCCGCCCCCGTGAGGGATGGCAAAGGTCTTATGCAGATTGAGGTGGCAGACATCCGCTCCGATGTATCCGGGACTCGTGAGTCCACACTGCGCGTTCATATTTGCGCCATCCATGTAGACTTGCCCGCCTGCGGCGTGGATTATCTCCACCATTTCTCGAATACGGCTCTCAAAGATCCCGTGGGTCGACGGATAGGTGACCATGAAGGCAGAGAGCGTTGCAGCGTGCTCTTTGGCCTTGGTACGCAAGTCCTCGACGTCGATATTCCCTCTTTCGTCACACGCGACGGTCACGATCTCAGCCCCTGCCATGGCAGCGGAGGCGGGGTTTGTGCCGTGTGCCGAGGCGGGTATGAGGATCGTCTTGCGGAATCCCTCTCCTCGCGCGATGTGGTATTGGCGTATGATCATCAATCCCGTATACTCACCCGCTGCTCCGGAATTGGGTTGGAATGTGGTGGCAGCAAACCCTGTGATCTCGGAGATGTACCCGCCGAGTTCCTCAATCATTTCCAGATAGCCTGCCACCTGCTCTGCTGGCGCAAAGGGGTGTGGCGCAGCGAACTCTGCCCATGTCAACGGTAACATGGAAGTGGCGGAGTTGAGCTTCATCGTACAACTCCCCAAGGAGATCATGCTGTTTGTAAGCGAAATATCTTTACGTACGAGGTTATGGATATAACGCATCATTTCCGTCTCGGAGTGGTAGGTATTGAAAACCCGCTCTGTCATAAACGGAGTGGAACGTCCGAGTCCCCCAATGGAGTCGAAGACCTCGATAGAGGTCACTGGTATGGTGGGTTTTCCCACGGCAGTCGCAAAGATCTGTACCACGCGCGCCACCTCCTCTGTCGTAGAAAGCTCGTCAAAGGAGAGAGAGATGCGTCCATCGCGACGGTAGCAGAAGTTGTATTCTGCTTCCTTTGCGCCTTGTTTTATCTTTGCAAGCACGGTGTCAGAAGGAACGTCAAGTACTAGCGTGTCGAAGAATCGTTCCCCCAGAAGGTTGTATCCCAACTCTCGCAATGCCTTGGCAGCGAGGTGCGCCGCTCCGTGTGCATTGCGTGCGATACGCCGCAAGCCCGTCGGTCCGTGATAGACGGCAAACATCCCCGCCATGGTTGCCAAGAGCGCCTGTGCCGTACAGATGTTCGACGTAGCTTTTTCCCGTTTGATATGTTGCTCGCGGGTCTGTAGCGCCATTCGCAATGCGCGGTTTCCATGACGATCTACGGAGATACCAATGATACGCCCCGGCATACTGCGCTTGTAAGCCTCGCGGGTGGCAAAGAATCCAGCGTGTGGCCCTCCTAACCCCATCGGTATACCAAAACGTTGCGTACTTCCTAGCACGACGTCGGCTCCCCATACGCCAGGGGCTTCTAATAGTACTAAACTCAACAGATCCGCAGCTACACTCACCAAGACCTCCGCACTGTGAGCTTTTTCCACAAACGCTCGGTAGTCGCAGACCACACCCTCGGCATTGGGGTACTGGATCAGCGCACCGAACTCGGTGCCATCGAAGGAATAGTCTAGATAGTTACCACGTACGAGCTCTATGCCCAACGGGGCAGAGCGGGTTTCAAGGACGGCATAGGTCTGCGGGAAAACGCTCTGGTCTACGAAGAAACGATTTTTTCCCGCCTTTATCGCTGCGCGACTTCGGAGGTTAAACATCATGATCATCGCCTCCGCTGCAGCGGTACCCTCGTCTAGCAAGGAAGCATTGGCGATCTCCATGCCTGTCAGGCTGGTGACCATGGTTTGGAAATTGAGGAGCGCCTCGAGACGGCCTTGACTGATCTCGGCTTGGTACGGGGTGTATGAGGTGTACCAGTCAGGGTTCTCAAAAATGTTGCGCAGGATAACCGCCGGGGTGTTCGTCCCGTAGTATCCACAACCGATCAGGGATCGTACGATCTTGTTTTTTCGCGCCTTGCGCCGTAGCTCTTCTGTGAGCTGCCACTCGCTCAGCGGCTCTGGGAGTCGCAGCGCCTTTGGGAGTCTGATGTCGTAGGGCACGACTTGTTCTATGAGCTCGTTGAGCGATTGTATGCCCATGGTAGCGAGCATCTGTTGGACTTCCTCCGTCCTGTTTCCGATGTGTCGCGTATAGAATTCCTCTTGTGCCATTACAGTCTTTACTATTTAGAAGCTAAGCACAACAAAGTTAGTTCTATTTTCCAAGTAGTAGTAGGCTCGGGAGGCTGCTAGTCGATCGAGAAGAAAGCGATGACGTCTTTGAGACGGTTCGCTTCACTGGCGAGCTTCTCAGCACTGGCGGACATTTCTTGGCTCGCGGAGGCGTTGTGTTGGATCACTTCGTTGAGTTGGAAGACTGCGGAATTGATTTGAGCGATTCCCGTCCTCTGTTCGTCGGAAGCGGAGGTGATCTCATCCATGATCACATGCGTCCGCTCCATGTCTGGTAGGATGACGTCGAGGGTCGTATGGGATTTCTTGGTAGCCTCTCGGGACTGTGCGGAGAGAGCGACGATCTCGTTGGCCGCTTCATTACTCCGTTCCGCCAACTTCCGCACCTCGGCAGCGACCACAGAGAAGCCCCGCCCGTGCTCTCCCGCGCGCGCAGCCTCTACGGCGGCATTCAGGGCAAGGATATTGGTCTGCGTCGCGATCTCTCGAATGATGAGGATCTTACTGCTGATGGTCTCTACCGAGTCGAGGGAGTCTCTTGATTGTTTTCCGAGCTCGCTCAGGCGCTCAGAGAGCCGTTGCGAGAGCTCTTGGCTATTGCGTACGCGTTCGGCATTGCTGTCTACATTGGCAGACATTTCTTCCATGGCCGAGCTTACCTCTTCGGCATTTGCGGCTTGTGTATTTGCGCCCTGCGCCACCGACTGCGATCCTGTGGACAGAGAGTTGCTGGCTGTATTGAGCTCCTCTACGCTCTTCTGAATCTCCTGAATGGTGTGCTGCATCTGGATGACTAGCGATTCTACCGCCCGTGATGCAGCGCCAAACTCCTCCTTACGTTTGAGATAGAATGCAGGGACATCGTTGATAAAGCGCCCCTTGGCACACTCCTCGAGTTTGACAATTAAAATCTTCATCGTGCGCGCAATGAAACGACTAATCAGGATCACAGAAACCCATGAAAATACCAACGCGATAAAGAGTAAAGAGAATGCGACTATCGAGGTCTTTCTCGCGAATGCAGCTCGGTTCTGTACAAAAGCATCGTCGTGCGCAATGATGGCATCGGAGAGGGCATCGGATATCCCCCCGAACTCGGCGATGAGTTGTTCCTTGTGCACGGCAGCAGTGTAGGTAGTGTTCACGATTGCAGAGAGATCTTTTAGCATGGCAACGATTGCCTCTGGGTAGGCGTCTCGCTCCTGTATTGCTACGAGCTGTTTTTGCACGAGCGCCAAATACTTAGCTTCTCGATGGTCGAAATAGGAGCCTAGTTCGCCTCCCATCTGTAGCAGCAGTACTATGGCCGAACGGTCGATACCGTCGAGCGTTTTGAGCATCTCGTAGTATCGGTCGTACTGTACCCGTAGTTCATCCTTGGCTTTTGCCTCGACAGCTTTTGCGTTGTGCGCTATTTGCAATTTACTGTCGTACTTCTCCCATGCATTTTTTAGGACTTGGAAGTAGGATAACATGTCATGGTCGACGCTTGATGAGGATTGCCATCCTTCCAAGACTGCCACTTCCTTGCGAATGTTTCGGATCAGTTCATCGGCTTTGTCCCACTCCTTGCTCTCACCCATGGTCATGTAATTGGTGAGATGGAAACGAGCACGGAGGAAGGAGCGCTCGACCTCGCTCGAGTGCAGGAGTATAACCCCGATATCGTTCCGTATCTTTGAGGCACGAGCAAGATAGAGTCCCGTCCCCGCAAACAGGGTTAGGATAGCCCCAAAACAAGTCAATAGCTTGGCCTTTAGAGACCAATCATACCAGCTTTTCATTTAATGAACCGTTTAATTTATTATACCGTATAAACGTTAACGTGTCTACAAAGTTGCGAGGGAAAATAGGGTATTTATCTAATTTATAGCTAGTATATATAAAAACGCCAGCAAAGTAGTCGTCTACCCTGCTGGCGTTGACGTTCGTCAAAAATTCTCTAGCGTTTTACTCGGACGTTGGGCGACCCGATGTAGCGAATAGAGCCCGATCCCTCGTTTTCGTCGATGAAGAGGTCTTCCGCTACGTGGATATCGATATCCCCCGATCCTTTGCGCCATACGCGTGCTTGTCGGGTATGAACACCCTTGAGGGAGATATCTCCCGACCCTGTTTGTGAGACCGACAATTGTCCTACGTTCCCTTCTGTTACGCGGATATCTCCTGACATCACGAGCTCGGTTTCTAGGTACTCTGCCATGAGATGGGCTATTCGGATGTCTCCACTCCCACTCAGGCGGAGTGCAACCTTTCGGTCTCCCTTGCAGTTCTTGACAATGAGATCTCCACTTCCCACGACCTCCATCAAAGCCTCTTCCTTTGCGGTAATGTCGGCGAGTTTGAAATCCCCAGACCCTTGCAATGCATAGTGTAGTGAACGCGCCCTATTATCGTGGATCTCCACTGACCCAGATCCTTGCAATGTGGCTTGTAGTTCGTCGGTACACTCTAGTTTTTTTCCACTCACCTCTCCCGAACCACGGAGTGCTATCTTTGCGGCAGCGGCGCGCACGTACTTGAAGGAGATATCCCCCGATCCTTCTAGATCCATCTCTATACCTCCCGTGAGGGTCATGTTATCCATCTTTATGTCTCCCGATCCATGAAGATAGGCGGTGAAATCGGTTCCCGTAAAGGTATCTTTCAGATCGATATCCCCTGATCCACGGAGCGAGACTCCGCGCAGGTAGGGTACAGAGACGTAGAAGTCTACATTTGGGAAGTTGCTTCCTCGCCACGGCTCCGTTTCTTTTTTCCATGTGAGGTAGAGGGTAGAATCTCGCACCGAGAGGTCGATGAGGTCGAGGACTCCCCTATACTTGGAGGTACCGCGTACCGAGAAGCTCTTACTCTGACGGATTTTCACATCGACGGGGAGTGAGAGTTCGACGCGGTGAAATCCGCTCAGGGGATAGTTTCGTTCTTCTGGGTTTGGGAGCTTTTCCCAGCGTGCCGCGATGGACTGGCAAGAGGTTGTAAACAGCCACATAAACGATAAGATGGGGAATAAGAGGAGGGGCACATAGCGTTTCATAATGCTGGATGTATTGTTGTCTATTCTCAATTCGCCAGTAAGACGAAAGAGGTGTGAGAAAGTTACAGTGTGGTCGTGTAGGTTCAGTAGATACTGTCCTACACAGTGTGGGAAGAAGCTACCTATCTACTGGTTTGCGACTGTTTTTTATGCGCATAGTGTAGACCACTACTTTAGGGAATTCTAAAGCTCTATTTTTACACGATAAACTAAATAATAGTATAACGGAATAACGAGATAGGTATATAAAATAGGCTATTTTTTGGTAGGTAATTTTACCTAATTTAGTGCGTGTAGAGTACGTGTAGAGCACGTGTAGCGTACGTGTAGCATTGGTGTACTCCTAGTATGCCTTTTTTGGGGATAAGGGATTGATGAAAACATAAAGCGACATTTCGCTGTTTTTCTTCCCAATTGCTGCGACATTTACACACTCTTCTAGGACGGTATCGTCAGTAGGAGCACAGTACCCCTTACTCCCCTACTCCTGCTCGGGGGGTGGAGGGAGGGGGATGAATTTGGGGGATAAAAAATCCCAGACAGCTCATCATGGGAGGCGTGTCTGGGAATCTGCCCTACTCTCCTTATACACAATTATCAGGCACAATTATCAGGCACAGTATCGGGCAGAGTATCGGGCAGAGTATCGGAAAAGAGTTCCTTATTCTGGCGTGTTGAGCGCACTAGGCTCGTTTTACGTACTCGGCAAAGAAGGCACGTAGCTGTCCGCCCATTTTTTCAAAGGCGGGGCGTGGGTTATCCCAGAAATCGGAGTACTGGCGTGCGATGTCTACTTGTCGCCCAGCTTGTTTTAATCCCTCTACGGGACAATCGCTTACTACGCGCAAGGAGAAATAAGGCAATCCGTGGAGATAACACACCTGTGCGATGGCCGTGGATTCCATGTCGACAGCACAAGCCTCGGGGAAGTGTTCGAAGAGTCTTTCGAGTTGCCATCCTTCGGGCATAAAGAAGTCGCCGCTGGTAAAGAGTCCTTGTCGCAGATCAGGGTTGGTATGTACGAAGGTTTCGAGGATGTCTTCGGGTACCTCGTATACAGCTGGTAGATTCTGCACTTGTCCGTAGACGTTTCCTTCCCCGCACCAGACGTCGTGGTATACAAATGCGCTACTGAGCACGGTACTACCGACGGAGAGGTTGGGATTGAGCGCCCCACAAACGCCGACATTGATGACCAAGTTGGGTTGAAACTGCAACTGCCCTTGGTAGGAACGCAGGGCGGCATTTACCTTTCCTATTCCCGTCTGTATGAGTAAGCACTCTACCGAGCCTAGCGAGCCCACGTAGGCAGGGGTATCGAAAGAGGCTAGGGCGTGTGCGCCCTCTAGCCACGACAATACGAGATCATACTCTTTTGGCATGGCCGTGAGTAGTAACACACGGAGCTCGCCTTTCATAGCCCCACGAGAGACGCGATAGCCTATCATCGTTTATAGTGTTTTAATTTGTTTCTGTGCAGCGTGCTTGCGTCTGGGATTAGCAGGAAACCACCCTTTTGCGACACGTTTTTCTTGTTGGATAATCTCTCCAATTCCCCACAACAGGCAAAACCCAGTGATACTGAGTATAGCCGAGACCATCCTGTGTTCTACCCAGAGGGCGGCGATAATGCAACACACCCCTAGGAAGAGGAAGGCGACCCAGAGGGTCTTTCCGAAGTAATATTCGCCCTTGATACATCCCCAACGGGAGAGGGCGATGATCGCCACGGTGGCTCCGCCTAGGAGCACTCCGTCCCACGACATTGTACTACAAGATTTTTTTAGAAAGAGGGGGTTGATAATACGAATCTGGGCGCCGTGGATTCCGCTTGGCACGTCCCTTGGCAACGCGTTCGTGCTGCCATATCAACTCCAGAGCACTCCAACTACAACAAGCTCCTAATACGCCCAATAGGAGCGACCACCATCCCTCTACCCACAGGGAGGAGAGGAAGCTCGCCATCCCGAGCAAGAGGAGTACCCACCAGACACGCCGCCCGACGTGATACTCTAGGTAGATGACCAATGGGTGACAGAGTCCGACCATGAGAAAAGCCCCTAGCCCGAGAAAGAAACCCTCCGAACACATCCCCTAGACCGTTAGGGTAAGAGTAGTGCGAGCCCGACCGCGAAGGGTACAAAGAAAGTGAGGACAATGCCGTGATAGACGGACACGACGGCATACTGTGGCGAGGTGGCTTGTAGGATGAACGGTAGGACGGTATCCATACTCGTAGCCCCGGCGGTACAGATAGGGGCGTAGGGACCTCCGAGATGTACGTAGAGGGGTGCGAGCATAATGGTAGAGAGCTCGCGAATGATATTGGAGACAAGCGCAATGGCAGCAATGAGTTCGCTATACTCTGCGCTGATAATGACACTTGAAAGGCTGTAGTAGGCGTAACCAGCGCCTACGAGTTCGACGTCCTTGACGCCCAAATCTGAGAAGAAGGGTAATGCGAGCAAGACGCCCAGCCCCGTCCCCACGACGGTAAATAGGGGCAAGAGTAGGGGACGTATGCCCATCCCCTTGAGTGAACGGAGGGTTTCTTCTTCGCCTCCCGTGCTTGTTCCGACGCAAATCATGAGGGCATAGAGAACCCACTCGATGATGTCGCCCGTTACGAAGGCGACCTGTGCTGCGAGGTAATGCCCCAAGGCGACGCCCACGAGGAAGATACCCAGGAAAGATAGGCTTTCGAGAATCTTTTTCATGCCACTGCCGCGGGGTTGTGTGGGTGTTTCGAGGGTGGTCGTGGTAGGCGCGACCTTCCCTGTGGTGGGCGTTTTCATGACAAAGCGTCCGAAGATCCACGCCAAAAGGATGGTTCCTAGTAGGGCAAAAATCGTGATAACAAGGCTCTGTAATCCCACACTCGGTAGCTTGGCAAAGAGCTCGTCATTCTTTCCCAAGACGATACCCATGACAAGGAGTAGGAAGTACACCACATAGGTAATCGTGCGTCCAGCTAGTCGGATCAGCCTCTTGTGCTTTCGCATCAGGAAGCCGAACGCTCCACTGAGGAACATCAATATCAGAAGTACTATCGTTACCATTCTTATCTAAACCTTTGTACAAAAGTAGGAAAACCCCGCCATTCACTACCTTTGTGTGCACGATCGAGGAAATTCATGAGATTCATCACTAGATTAAAGAGCTCTCTGCACCTAGGGCTACGCGGTAAACTGACCTCTGGCTTCATCATCCTAGCCGCGGTATCTATCATTTACGCTTTTTTGGAGAGTCATGAGATCGCCCTCTTGGCGCAAAACATCAATCAACTGCTAGATGGCAGCTATCGCAGTGTCGTCTATTGTCAGAATATGGAGCTAGCCTTGGGGGATTTGAACCGAGTGGCGGAGTTCTCTGCAAATTCCGCGCGCGAGGATTTTTCGTACGAACACGCTCTGCTTTCTCGTGCGAAACAGGAGTTTGAGAAGAACTATACCCTTGCTCTGGCGAACGTGCGTCATCCCCATGAAAAAGAGGCGCTTGATACCCTGTACTTGGTGTATACTGAGTACTGTGAGGCGCTGACGCAACGTTTGGAGTACTACGAACGTCATCAGTCCCCTATCCGAGAGTCCATTGACAAACTTCACCCTCGTTTACTGAAAAAGCTTTCTCGCGTACGCGAATTGAATGAAAAGGGTCTCTATCAGGCGCTTGCCTTCCTCAAGGATGCCCCCTACCGTGCTTTGCGCCCGGGGGTGATAGTGATCATCGTAGGTTTGCTCTTCATGATGATGTTTTCGTACTTAGTCAACCATTTTTTTGTCGCCCCGATTAAGCAAATCACGGAGAGCATCCGTCGTTACCAGAAATTCCACACCTACCATTCGGTTTCCATCTCTTCGGAGGACGAGATACTTGAACTTCGTCGCGCCGTTGACCGTTTGATTCAGGAACGAAATCGCGAACAGTAGCCGATGCGTGGTGGGATTTACACTTTTCGTCCCTACGTGGTGCTCCGCTATGTGGGGTTGATCGTCTTGGTCACAGCGTTCTTCATGCTGCTGAGTCTTGTCTATGCTTTCTACGCAGAGGACTCTGGTCTTATTCCCCTGCTGTTCAGTATGCTTATCACGACGCTCGTGGGGGTCTTTCCTTTCCTTTTCGTAAAATCCGAGCCGTCGATTTCGAGTCGCGAGGGGTACTCGATCGTGGTCTTTAGCTGGTTAGCGGTCTGCTTTTTTGGGATGATCCCCTATGTACTGTGGGGTGGGGAGTTTAATCTTTCCGCCGCCTGGTTCGAATCGGTTTCTGGTTTCTCGACTACGGGCGCAACGATCCTTGACGACGTAGAGGCACTTCCGCCCAGCCTACTTCTGTGGCGCAGCTTTACGCACCTTTTCGGCGGTATGGGCGTTGTGGTCTTCACGCTAGTGGTTTTGCCCAGTATGGGGAATGCGCAGATGACCCTGTCGCGGAGTGAGGTATCTCCCCTCTCTAGACAAGACTTTAAGTACCGTAGCAAGAAGATGTTGCGTGTGATGGCGACGACCTATCTTTCGATAGTTCTTCTCTTATCGCTGGCACTGGTGGGGGTCAATATTCCGACCTTCGATGCTGTGAACCTTGCGATGTCGACTGTCGCCACTGGGGGGTTTGCAGTCAAGAATCTAAGCATCGCGGCGTATGAGAATCCCGCGGCGGAGTGGATACTCTCGTTGGGGATGTTTGTTTCTAGCCTTCACTTTGGGTTATTATTCTCTTTGTTTACGGGACGTTGGCGTGCGATTGTCCGTTCGCCCATAGTGCACCTTTTTGGCATCATCGTCCTGATATCGAGCTTCTGCATTTTCCTAGCCTTGGCTATAAAGACAGATCTCGGCGTAATGACGTCGCTACGCAAGGCGGTTTTCCAAGTGACGACGATCGTCTCCACGACGGGCTTTGCTGCGACGGAGACGCTAGGGTGGCCTCTTATCACGTCCCTGATTCTTATCTTCCTCTCCTTTTCTGGTGGATGTTCTGGTTCTACGTCTGGGGGTATGAAGGTCGATCGCGTGGCGATTATCGGAGCAACAGTACGTTCGATCTTTCTCAAGCAACGTCACCCGCAGGCAGTGATCCCCGTCCACATCGGTAAGTTGCACATAGACAACGAAGTCTCGCAACGCGCCATCACCTTCTTTGTATTCTACTTGGGGATTATCTTTGTCGCGATGGGGTATTTTTCACTCACGTTCGATTCGTTGGAGGAAAGCCTCACAACTGCGCTTACTATGATGAGTAACATAGGGCCCGCAGTGGGGACGATGAGTGCCTATAGCTCCTATTCTTTTCTTTCTCACGTGGGGCGTCTGCTGTGCACACTATTGATGTTGTTGGGGCGTCTGGAGATCTTCGGTTTGTTGTTAATCTTCTTCCCATCGCGTTCCTAGGAAGATGTTGCACGGTAAAAGCCCTTTATATCAATGATATCAATGCTTTTACCAGTCCAGTGTTATCGGGTAAAGGCGGAGGCGGGGGGAGTCACCTTGGCGAGGAGAGTAACTTAGGAAACGATCCCGTAGCATTTTATACCTTTGTTGAGAACCGAGTGTGCTCTTTACAAAAACCTAAGACAGCTCATTTCGCTCTTTCCGAAAGGGGGGGATTCGTCCCTTCTTCTTTTCAAGGAAGAGTTGGTTGTTGGTGCCTAAGATTTAACTAGTAAACATAAATGAAAAGAACGTGGGTATTTATCGGAGCGGCACTGCTGGTGCTGCTCTTGGCATTGGACGTAGCCTTCGCCCAATCGGGAACGGGACGCCCGTTTATTACGAAGTGGCAGGGGAGGAAAAATCAGGCGCTCAAAATCCCAATTGTAGGGAATAATTATACGCTTATCATAGAGAACGAGGCTGGCGAGGTAGTGAAAATAAGAGAGTTCCTCTCTATAGAAAACCTCAAATATGCCTACACTTTTACTCCCCCAAAGGACGGCGTGTACACAGTAAAGGCTGGTCCGAAGGGTGTCCGTTCTATACAGATGATGAAGGAGAGAATGGAGTATTATGGTTCTACTGATGCACTGAAAGAGGTGGTTCAGTTTGGTGATGTGAAATGGAAGAGTATGCAAAAAGCCTTCGGAGGGTGCAAGAAAATGACCTTTGCCTCGACTATCGACAAGCCCGACCTCTCGGAGGTGACCGACATGAGCGACATGTTCTATGACTGTGCCGTCTTTAACCAGCCACTCAATGAATGGGATGTAAGCAAGGTGACCGACATGAGCTGCATGTTCTCTGGCTGCGCCAAGTTTGACCAGCCACTGGATAAGTGGAAGGTAGGCAACGTGACCAATATGAGCTGCATGTTCTATGGCTGCACCAAGTTTGACCAGCCACTGAATAAGTGGGATGTAAGCAAGGTGACCGATATGAGTGACATGTTCTATAACTGCACCAAGTTTAACCAGCCGCTGGATAAGTGGACGGTGGGCAAGGTGACCGATATGAGCAGCATGTTTCAAAATTGCGCCGCCTTTAACCAATCGCTCAATACGTGGAACGTGGGCGAGGTGACCAACATGAATAACATGTTCTATGGCTGCGCGAAGTTTAACCAGCCGCTGGATAAGTGGACAGTAGGCAACGTGACCAAGATGATTGGGATGTTCTGTCGCTGCGCCGTTTTTAACCAACCCCTGAATACGTGGAATGTGGGCAAGGTGACCGCCATGAATTATATGTTCGAAAATTGCGCCGCCTTTAACCAGCCGTTAGATACGTGGGATGTAAGCAAGGTAGAACATATGTACGCGATGTTCAGAGGTTGTACTTCTTTTAACCAATCGCTCGGCACCTGGAAAATAAAAGTGTCAATAGGCAGGCTGGGAGAGACAGCGATGGATCTCTTCCACTATTCCGAGACGCTGGTTGGGTGGGCTGCGCAAACCGACCTCCGTGGAATACGCTTCGATTACGAAGTTGCTGGACTCACTTACAGTGACAGAGGTAAGGTGGCGCGTCAGAAACTTATAGATAGGGGGTGGCAATTTGGGGGAGATATCTATCAGGCTGCGGGGATATTGATTCTAGGGGCTTCGCTACAAGTTTCCTTACACAACGAATCTCTATATCCGCTAGAGAAATGGGGTGTAGAGGACTCGGAGGAGGTAAAATTCTCGTATAGCAAGGGTGGGGTTATCTCTTGTACTCTTTCAGCGGATGGGAAAGGGATAGTGATCAGAGGGCTGAAAGAGGACGAGTGCGAGCTCACGGTCACCATTGCTCGGAATGGGAAGCATGAAGAGCTTAAGCACACCCGTCCTGTAAAGGTGATATTTGAAAAAGTAAACGCTATCTCTTTCTCGCCCTCCTCTGAGACCGTAGAGAGGAATCAACAAGTGACCCTGACCGCGACAATCGCCCCGAGTAATGCAAGTGAGAAAGGGCTCACTTGGAGTAGCTCGGATGGTACAATCGCTACGGTAGATCAGAACGGTGTAGTAACGCCCCATAAGGAGGGGGAGTGCACCATTACCGCCAAGACCAAGGAGTCTGGGAGTAGTGTAAAAGGAACGTGTAACATTCGCGTAATAAAACCGAAGTTTTCCGTAACCCTCACTACGCCCACACACGGGAAAATTGCCATCGAGGGCTACACCACAGGGATGTTAGCTGCCGTAGAGGAAGATACCGAGCTCACGGTTAAAGATACTCCCCATGAGGGGTACGCGCTCACGGCGCTCACTGCGGGCGAGGTAGACCTCTTGAAACAGGACAATAGGTTTGTAGTAAAGGGGAACGTTACGGTAAAGGCGACCTTTACTCTAAAGACCTTTAAGGTAGAACAGACGAAAGAGGGCGAGGGGAAGCTCGACATTGCTGGGGCTACCAATCTGAAAGCAGTGCCCTACGGGACGGAGCTCACGGTAACCGCAACTCCTGACGAAGCCAAGGGGTACGAGCTCAAGGCGCTCACCGC